>NZ_JAOTBE010000073.1 GCF_026162645.1 Paracoccus rhizosphaerae | reverse complement strand
CTGAAAATCCTCGCGCCCTCCCTGCTGCCGCAGAAAGGGAAAGGGTGGACGACTTTTACGCCGCCCGCAGCAGCTCCATGCCGCCGCTTCCGTGGCCTAGTTTCTCACCGCCGTTCTCAGTCGAGGCTGTGGCCTCTTCGGGCGGACAGATCATGCCGCCGCTGATGGGCGCAGGGGCCTTTGTCATGGTCGAGCTGACCGGCACGCCCTACACGCAGATCATCACCGCTGCCCTTCTGCCGGCGCTCCTCTACTTCATCGTGGTCTGGTTCGGGATCGATGCCTATGCGCGGCGTCTGGATCTGGGGGGACTGCCGCCGGAGCAGCAGCCCGAGGCCAGAGAAGTTCTGGTCACCTCCGCCTTCTTCATGGTCCCCTTTGCCGTGCTTCTGGGGGCGATGTTCTGGGCGGGCTACACGCCGCAGTACTCTGCCGCCCTGGCGATCATCGCAGGTGCCTTCCTGCTCCTGACCGGCGCCGACATGCGTCTTGACCTGCGGCGCACGGTGGCGAGGGTCGAGGTTGCGCTGATTGGTGCGGCGCGGCAGGTGTCGCTGATCGCGGCGATTATCCTTTGTGCATCGATCATCATCGGCGTGCTGGCCATGACCGGGCTGGGCGTGAAGATCACCTCGCTGATCCTGTCCGCTTCCAACGGCAACCTGTGGCCGTCGCTGCTGCTGACCGCGCTGGCCTGCCTTGTTCTGGGGATGGAGGTGCCCACGACGGCGGCCTATGTCATCTGCGTTTCGGTGGCAGGGCCTGCACTGACGGCTCTGGGCCTGGAGCCGCTCCAGGCGCATCTCTTCGTCTTCTGGTTCGCGCTGCTGTCCACCATCACGCCGCCGGTTTGCGGCGCCGTCTTCATTGCGGCTGGCATGGCGGAGGAGAACTGGCTGCGGGTGGCCCTGACAGCCATGGCACTGGGTGTCGGGCTCTACCTCATCCCCTTGGGCATGATCGCGCGTCCGGACCTGATAAGGCTGGCTGAGGCGCCGGGTTCTGCATTGCTGTCCGCCGCCTTCGTCGGAGGAGGGTGCGTGATCATCTCCTACGCGTTGATCGGGTTGCGGAGGCCGGTGCAGACAGTAGCAGGGCTGGTGCTGGGCCTGGCGATGATCTTCGTCAGCTGGGGAGCATAAGGGCGGAGCGACAGGCAGATACGTTGCGCGCTGTGTCTGCTCCGCCTGATCTGCTCGAGCGCCAGTTGCCGTTACATGTCGCCAACGGGTGGTGCCACGCCTGCCGGAATTGGACAGTCGTAGGGGTAGCTTGCCAAATGATCGGCATGTGCCTGTTTTGCCGCAGCAAGCAGGCTGCTGTCCAGTAAAGCAGCGCGGGCGGTGGCAGCCATCACCTTCGCAGCATGCAACATGCCTTTATGTGCGGCCGGTGCCTTGCCTTGTGCAGTCTGCTGCCAACTGTGCAGTGCGGTCCCTACCGCGCAAGTCGCGACACGCGCCTGCACAGTTGGGACTTTCCAACTGACATCTCCCACGTCAGTCGAGCCTATTCCACCCATGAATGGTCGGTCCAGCGGCGCGACGAAATCGCAGAGCGGTATATCAAAGTCGGGCTTCATTGCCAGGCGCTCGAAAGTGTCTGCAATGTCGTCTCGGGACAGGCTTTCGCGGATGCGGGTGGCAAAGGCGGCATCCTCTGCGTCGAAGGGCACGGGCCCCAGAGCCTCGAACTGGGCCTGCATCGCCTCGGACAGGGGTCGGTTCTCCGTCAGGTTCGAGACTGCCGAAAAGACCTGCGATGTGACTTGGGTGCCCGACATCATTGCTGCACCGTCCGCAATGGCGCGCACGCGCTCGACCAGCGAGGCCAAACCCTGCAGGCTGGGGCTGCGGATCAACTGGCGCACGGTCGCCTTAGCCTGCACCACATTGGGCGCGATGCCGCCTGCATCGAGATAGGCATAGTGAACCCGTGCCGCGTCCGGCATGTGCTCGCGCATGTAGTTGATGCCGATGTTCATCAGCTCAACTGAGTCCAGCGCCGAACGACCTAGTTCAGGCGCACCTGCCGCATGGGCGGCCTTGCCATGAAAGGTGAAATCGATCCGCGTATTGGCCAGCGACCGCATATCGTCGACCGCGTTGAAGCTGGCCGGATGCCATGTGATGGCGATATCAACATCGTCGAACTGCCCATCGCGCACCATGTAGGTCTTGGCCGCGCCGCCCTCCTCTGCGGGGCATCCGTAGTAGCGAACCCGGCCCTCAATCCCCTCGGCCTCCAGCCAGTCCTTGACGGCTGTGGCGGCCGACAGTGCTGCAGAACCCAGGAGATTGTGCCCGCAACCGTGGCCGAAACCGTGATCCGCAATCTGCTTGGGCTCTGCCAGCCCCGGCTCCTGGGACAGACCTGGCAGTGCATCATATTCGCCTAGAATGGCAATGATCGGACCGCCTAGGCCTGCCTCCCCCATCACAGCGGTCGGAATGCCGGCGAGGTTCTCGGTCACTCGAAAGCCTTGGTCGCGCAGCATCTGCGTATGGGCGGCGCAGGATTGCTTTTCACCATAAGCCAGTTCAGGCGTGTCAAAAACGCGATCGGCAAGGCCAGTGAATTCCCGCCCCTTCGCATCAACGAAGGACCAGATGGGGTTAGCATTCTGCATCAGAAAATCTCCTCGGGGTCTTCATTCTATAGGGCTCAAGCCGCGCGGTCGTTCAGGTGGCAGGCTGAAAGGCGGCCTGGCGCAACTTCTCTTAAAGTGGGTATTTCAACTCGGCACCGGTCGTGGGCATGGGGGCAGCGAGGGTGGAAATGGCAACCTTTGGGCGGATTCATGGGGGAGGGGAGTCCGCCGGTGATGGCGCGATAAGTCTTCTTGCCGGTTTCGAATGTCGGGATCTCGCTGACCAATGCCTGAGTGTAAGGGTGGTTCGGCCGGGCAATCAGGTCCTCGGCCTCGCCCAGTTCCACAAGCCGGCCCAGATACATCACCGCGATCCGGTCCGAGATATGCTCGACCACGCCAAGATCATGGCTGACGAACAGATACGTCAGCTCGAACTCTTCGCGCAGCTTTACGAAAAGGTTCAGGACCTGCGCCTGGATTGACACGTCCAGCGCCGCAACGGATTCGTCGCAGACCAGGAAATCCGGGCGGACGGCCAGTGCGCGGGCAATCCCGACCCGCGCCCTTTGCCCGCCCGAAAACTGGTGCGGATACCGCTTTCCCGTGCTAGGATCGAGACCCACCTGCTGCAGGATATCCTCGACATAGCTCGGAACCCGATCGCGCGACACGATGCCATGGACGCGCGGTGCCTCGCCGACGATGTCGCGGACCCGCATGCGCGGATTGAGCGAGGACATGGGATCCTGGAAGATCATCTGGATCTTCAGCGCGGCATCGCGAGCAGCGGCTCCCTTCAGCCCTGCCACGTCCTGCCCATTGTAACGGATCTTTCCTTCTGACGGCGTGGTCAGCCCTGCCACCATACGGCCAAGGGTAGATTTGCCGCAGCCGGACTCGCCGACTAGCCCCAGAACCTCGCCGCGGCGGATGCTCAGGCTGACGCCATCAACGGCATGGACCGTCACCGGCGCAATTTTGGCGCCCAACGTGCGAGCCGTCCGTTCCGCGATATCGAGATCCTTTGAAAAGCGCTTGGACACGCCGTCGATCTGGAGGATGAGGTCAGGAGTCACGGCGCAAGGACCTTTCCGGGAGGTTCGTCATGGGGATGGACGCAACGCACGCTGCGATCAGCGCCCGCCGGGGCGAGCGAGGGCTCGACCAAACAGGCGTCATCGGCGCGTGGGCAGCGGGGTGCAAATTTGCATCCCTGAGGCAGGTTCAGCAGCGACGGTGTCATGCCCTTGATCTGGGTCAGCATCGCACCGTGGCGCTTGCCTTGCGGCACGCTGTCGATCAGCCCGCGTGTATAGGGATGACGGGGATTGGCGATGACCTCGGCCGTCGGGCCTTCCTCGATGATGCGCCCTGCATACATGACGGCCAAGCGGTCGGCCAAACTCGACACCACGGCCAGATCATGGGTAATCCAGATCAGTGCGGTGCCCGATTTCACACAAAGCTCCTGCACCTCGGAAAGGATTTGCGCTTGGATGGTGACATCCAACGCGGTCGTGGGCTCGTCTGCGATGATCAGGTCGGGCTTGTGCAGAAGCGCTATGGCAATGGCCACACGCTGCCGCATCCCGCCCGAGAACTGGTGCGGGTAGCTTTGCAGCCGCTCGTCCGGGGACGAGATGCCGACCTGGACCAGTGCCTCGCGCGAGCGGCGTAGAGCTTCGGCGCGCGAAACCTTTTCATGTGCACGAACTGTCTCAACCATCTGCGTGTCGATCCGCAGAACCGGGTTTAGCGTCATCATCGGGTCTTGGAAGATCATCGCGATGCGCTTGCCGCGCAGGTGGCGCAGCATCGGCTCACCCCCCGCGACCAAGTCGTCGCCGTCGAAGACAATCTGTCCGCCGGTAACGCGGCCGGGTGGATCAACCAGTCCCAGGATCGAGAAGCCGGTGACTGACTTGCCCGATCCGGACTCGCCGACCAACCCAAGGATCTGGCCCTTATCTAGCGAGAAACTGACTCCGTCGACAGCCTTGGCGACACCATCGCGCGTGAGGAAATGCGTCTGCAAATCCCTGACGTCCAGAAGCTTGGTCATTTCTGCAACCTCGGGTTCAGGACATCGCGCAGGCGGTCGCCGACGAGGTTGATTGCGATGATAGTTACTACCAGCGCTATGCCGGGAAACAGGCTGATCCAATAGCTGCCTGACAGCAGGTAGTCATAGCCGTTGGCGATCAGGAGCCCCAACGATGGCTCGGTGATGGGCACGCCCACGCCCAGAAAGGACAGCGTCGCCTCCAGCGCGATGGCCTGCGCGATCTGCACAGTCGCCACGACGATCAGCGGCGGGACGCAATTGGGCAGCAGGTGGCGGAACATGATGCGCCGGTTCGACAGCGCAAGGCAGCGGGCGGCGTCGATGTAATCCTTGCGCGTCTCGACGATGGCTGAGCTGCGGACCGTTCGGGCATAATAGGCCCATTGCACGATCACCAGTGCCAGGATCACCTTGTCCACGCCGCGCCCCAGCAGGGCCAGCAGGATCAGCGCGATCAGGATGGCCGGGAAGGACAGCTGCAGATCGACGACGCGCATGATGAAGCTGTCCAGCCGGCCACCGAAATAGGCCGCGGTGACCCCCACCACCGTCCCGATGGTGATCGCCAGCGCCAGAGAGATCAGCGCCACCATCAGGCTGATGCGCAGCCCGTACATGATGGCCGACAGCATGTCGCGGCCCTGCTGGTCGGTGCCTAGCCAATAGGTCATGTTCGTGCCGAAGCTCGTCTCTCCGGGCGGCAGGGCGCTGTCCATGATATTCAGCTGCGCCAGGTCATAGGGGTTCTGCGGCGCGATCCATGGGGCCGCGAGGGCGATCAGGGCCACCAGCACGAACAGCGACAGGCCGATGACGGCGACGGGATCTTCCAGGAACTCTTTGGCGATACGCCTGGAGGGGCTGTCGATGCGGACCGGAGTGGAGATGCCGACCTGTGTCATGCCTTCATCTCCGACAGGCGGATCCTCGGATCCAGCAGCGAATAGATCACGTCGACCAGCAGGTTGATGGCCACGATGATCAGCACCGTCAGCATCAGGTAGGCGACGATCACCGGGCGATCCAAAAGGTTGATGCTGTCGATCAGCAGCTTGCCCATGCCGGGCCAGGCAAAGACCGTCTCGGTCACGATGGCGAAGGCAACCATCGAACCCAGTTCAAGGCCGATGATGGTGACGACGGGGATCATGATGTTCTTGAGGACGTGGACCAGCACGACCCGGCGGCCCGACAGGCCCTTGGCGCGGGCGAACTTGATGTAGTCCTGCAGGCAGACCTCGCGCGTGTTCGCGCGGGCCAGGCGGATGATCAGCGACATCTTGAACAGTGCCAGGTTGATCGCCGGCAGGATCAGGTGGGTCAGCCCGTCCCAGGTCAGGAAGCTGACCTGCAGCCCCAGGAACTCGGTCGTCTCGCCCCGCCCGCCGGCGGGCAGCCAGCCCAACAGGACCGCGAAGACCAGGATCAGCAGCATTCCCTGCCAGAAGTTCGGCAGCGAAAAGCCCAAGATCGAACCGCCCATGATCGTCCGCCCCGCGATGCTGTTCGGGCGCAGCCCTGCCCAGACGCCCAGTGGGATGCCGATGCCGACCGACAGGAACAGCGCGACCAGCGCCAGCTCCATCGTTGCGGGCAGGCGGTCCAAGATGATCTCCAATGCCGGGCGGCCATAGACGAAGGACGTGCCCAGGTCGCCATGCAACGCGTTCCAGATAAATATCCCGAACTGCTGATAAAGCGGCTTGTCCAGCCCCAGCCGCTCGGTTGTGGCGATGATGTCGGCCTGCGTGGCCTCGGGGTTGATCAAGACATCGACGGGGTTGCCGATGAAATAGACGCCCAGGAAGACCAGAATTGCCATAGCCATGACGGCAAGCAGGCTCTGTCCCACCCGGCGGACAAGATAAACGATCATGGGATGTCCTTGGGTCCGGCGAGATGCGGGGGACCGGCGCGACCCTCGGGACGCGCCGATCGGTTCGGATCACTCGGAGACGCGCTCGACCTCGGTGGCCATCGTGTACTGATCGACGCGCGGCTCGTAGGAGAGTTCAGGCTTCATCGCCCAGACCGTCTGTTCATAGTGCAGCGGGATGATGCCGAAATCGTCCAGCACCATCGTCTCGGCCTCCTGCAGCATCTGGTCGCGCTTGGCGTCGTCGATGGTGGACATGGCCTCGACCAGCAGGGTGTCCATCTCAGGGTTGGAATAGCGCCCCGCATTGGTGGGCCCCATGCCGGTGTCGGCATCGTAAGTCGCCACTAGAGACTTCAGCGGCGATGACATGTCGCCCGAGGACGCACCCCAACCCGCCATGTAGATCGGGAACTCCAGTGCATTGCGGCGCGAGAAAAACTGGCTGGCGGTACTGGCATCCACGGTCGTCTGGATGCCGATCTGTGCCAGCATCTGCGCCACGGCTTGCGCGACCTGTTCGTCGTTGATGTAGCGGTCGTTTGGCGTGCCCAGCGTGATCGAGAAGCCGTCGGGATAGCCGGCCTCGGCCAGCAGTTCCTTGGCGCGTTCCGGATCATAGGCATCGACCGGACGGCCTGAAGTGCCGAACATCGGCGGTGGCAGCAGTTCCCCTGCAGGCTGGGCATAGCCGCCCATGATCCGGTCGGTGATGGCCTGGCGGTTGATCGACAGCGAGATCGCCTTGCGGACGCGCGGGTCCAGAAGCGGGTTGCCGTCGGTGCCGCCGATGCCGGGCGCGTCCTCCTGCTGCAGCATGTGCAGATAGATCACGCGGTTCGACAGGGCGTCCACCACCTTGAAGCCCGCCTGCTCGATCCGCGGGATGTCCTGAATGGGAGGCGACTCGATCATGTCGACATCGCCAGCCAGCAGCGCCGCCACGCGGGGGCCGTCGCTGGTGATAGGCCGCATCACCACACGCTCCCAGTCCGGCGTGCCGCCCCAGTAGTCGTCGAACCGGGTCAGCACGACCTGAGAGCCACGGGTATAGCTGTCCAGCTTATATGGTCCGGTGCCGACTGCCACCTCGGGCGAATTGAAAGCCGGAGCCTGGGGCACGTCGCCCATTCCCTCGCAGGTTCCTTCAGGGCCATAGGTGACCTCGTCCTCGGCGCCCAGCGTGGTGGCCGAGACCACGGCCAAGCTCCATAGTTCGACCGGCAGAAGCGGATTGGTCGCGGTCGTCGTGATGGTCAGTGTGTGATCGTCCTCCGCCTGCATGTCGGCAATGCCGCCGGTGAAGATGGTGAAAGCCGAAGGCGAGTTTTCCACCAGCGGTACCCGGCAGAACGAATAGATCACGTCGCGGGCGGTGAAGTCGCTGCCGTCATGGAACTTGACGCCTTGCCGTAGTTTGAAGCGCCAAGTGGTGTCGTCCACGGCCTCCCAACTCTCGGCAAGGCCGGGCGTGACCTTCTGCAGCGCATCTTGGGTGGTCAAAGCCTCGAAGATGTTCTTTGCCACTTGGATGTTGGTGGACAGCTGGTGGAACTGGGGGTCCATCGACGTCGCCTCGGACTTCAGCCCAATAGAAAGATCTTGGGCGATCGCGGGGGCAAGGCCCGCTGCAAAGAGGCCGGCCATGAGCGGCAGGGTCAGTTGTTTCACAGTCATATCCTTCCTGTCGGGTTGCCTTGATGGATCCTTAACCCTGGGGTTGGTCCCCAGTGGCGCGATCTTGCTTGGCGGTTACGGTATTATGCATTAATCAGAAGTCAATTATTAATAGCAATGCGCTTTGGTCATAGAGCACGATGAAGATTGAGGAAGCTACCGCCGAAAAGGATCGTCGTTCCGGCATTACCCTGCGAGAACTGGAGGTTCTGCAGGCTCTTGTGGGCGCGGGAACAGCCATCAGTGCGGCTCGCGGCTTGGGTATTTCGCAATCAGCGGTCAGTCGTCGCCTTGCACAGCTTGAGGGAAGGCTTGGCTTTCAGCTGTTCGGGCGCTCGGGTGGCCGCCTTGTTCCCACCGTCGAGGCCTTGTCGATCAACGAGCAGCTGACCCCTGTATTCGAGACCCTAGCGCGCATTGCCAATCACTCCGACCAGACCAACCATTCGCATTCCGGCGCCCTCGTCATCGTGGCTCCACCAACGATTGCACACCGTTTTCTTCCAAGCCGGATCGCCGCGTTCAAGAAACAAAATCCAGAGTTGCAGATCACCTTTGATGTATTGGCCAGCGACAGTCTGCTGACCGGAATTGCCGAAGGGCGGTTCGACCTCGGAATGACCGATAGCAACGTGGCCCACGAAGGCATTCAGAGCGAACCACTGCTGGAAACACAGGCAATCTGCATTTTGCCGCGGCATCATCATCTCGCGTCATTGAGTGCGATTCGGCCCGAAGACCTTCAGGGCGAACCCTTCATTGCCCTGTCGCGGCGCCATTCAAGTCGCGCGGCAATCGACCGCCTGTTCGATCGAGCAGGCGTGCGGTTGAATGTTCAACTGGAGGCATCGACCAATGTGTCGGTGACAGAGTTTGTTCGTGAGGGACTTGGTGTGTCGCTGCTCAATCCCTTTCCGCTGGTCGACCAGATGGGTGAGAGTATTATGATGCGTCCGTTCCTGCCACTGCTCGGCTACAGCACGAACTTTCTGCTGCCTTCCAGTCGGGCGCCCTCGGCAGCGACCTTGGCCTTCATGCAGGCGACACGTGCCAGCCTTGATCGCGACGTTTATCCCACTCTACCGTCTTCTTTCTGAGCCAGAAAGAAACTGGGTGCGTGATTGATCAGCCGGGAGCTTCCAGCCTGATTGGTGAGGTGCGACGCGACCAGCAGGAGTTCCAGTCTGCGCTGGTCGACCATCTCCAAATCTTGCTGGTTTAATGCGGTGTGGAGTATCGCTGCGTGATAGGCGCTCGAGTAGATGCTGCGTGATTGCGCCGGCAGCGGGTCCTAGCCTCTGACCGGGTGGTAACCCCAAGTTCTTTTTCTGCAACTGGAGAACTTGCGCACAAAGCCCACCACACATGAAACGGCACGGGAAGGACCCAACGGGCGGGGTGGGCAGCCTAGGCGTTGCGGCTGCCCAGCTTGATCAAGGGCCAACATTCGCCCCGTTCCCCCGAGAGATCCCCGTCAGCACACGCCCAGTGACGTTGCGCACGAAGACCTATCGCGTCGCGCGGTCGTATGCGACGAGGAGGTATCGCGTCGTTCCCTGTCGGCCATTTTGCGGCAGGTATTTTAGGCCGAGATACTCATAGCCCGGCTTATAGGCCTTGAAGGCCGCGTCCGCAGGCCGTGGTGCGGCAGCCTGCAGCGTGCGCAGCAGAGGCATTGGCCACTCAGCCTGCAGCGACAATCGGTATTGTAGCCGTTTCTGATAATGTCGCCCGCCCTGTCGACACAAGGCAGGCCGTGGCAGAGCCGGACGAGCGCGCGGAGGCGTCTTGATGTTCTCCCGAACAGTGCGAGCCTGAATGGCCCCTGAGGAAGGCCACTGTTCAGGAGCCGGACTACATTGGTCTTACCAATGCTCCCAGCTGCAGGCGTGGACGTTAACTATCCAAGTAATTGAATAGAAAACTTACTTTCTGGATAATGCGGATGTTTTACCTGCTCGCTTCTTTGCCCCGAGATACTCCTAACTAAACCATTTGACCCCTTGGCTGCTTTGGTAGGATGTTTTTCGGACCAAGGGGGGAGGGGCACGTGACAGAGGTTCCGGCAGTCGAGGCAAGGCAGACAGGTTCGCAGCGGGTTGTATCCTACTTCAAGGAGCGCATCCTCAGGGGCCACTTGAAAGTCGGTGATCGCGTCATGCCAGAGCGCGAACTGGCGCAGGAACTCAATGTGGGCCGGCCGCTGCTGCGCGAGGTCATGAAGTCGCTGGTCATGCTGGGATTTCTGGATGTCCGCCAAGGCAGCGGCACCTATATTGCCCGGGCAGACATCCGGGTCCTGTCGGATTTCTTTACCTTCTGCCTCTCGCAGGAACAGGACATCTTGGAGGACGTGATGCAGGCCCGCATGGCGATCGAATGCCAGGCCATCCGCCTTGCCTGCGAGCGCGCCAACGAGGCTGACCTGAGCCGCATAGGCCAGTGGTTGAGCGCGCTTATTGAAACGCTGGGTGATCCGGAAGCCGGAGGCAGGGCCGATTTCATGTTCCATCAGTCCATCGTCGCGGCCAGCCACAGCCGGTCGCTGACGACGCTCTACGGCGCGATGTCCGAGTTGCTGCAGCGAAGCCACGTCCAGCGCCGCGCCACCACCTACCGGAACCCGAACATCGTCCGGGTCCTGGTCGAGGCGCACCGCGAAGTATTTCTCTCGATCGTGGCTAAGGATGCAGATCAAGCCGATCGCCGCCTTCGTGAGCATTTCGCGATTGGCGACGACTTGCGTCGCAAGAGTCTGATCGAGACCTACAGGAGCGGTCTCGAACGGAAATTGAACTGAACAATCCCAAGGGAGGGGAACCATGTTTATCAAGACAGGCAAGCTTATTGCTTTCGCCGCCATGACAATGACCGCTTTGCCCGCCATGGCGCAGGAACTTCGCTACGCCCATGTGGGTGCCGAAGGCGACATCCAGACCCGCTATGCCGAGGAAGCGGCGGCCGGGATCGCCGAGGCGACCGATGGCGAGGTCACCGTCGAAGTATTCCCTGCGAGCCAGCTGGGCGGCGTTTCCGAAATGGTCAGCGGCGTGCAGATGGGCTCGATCCCGATGGGCCACCATGACTTCGCCTCACTGGCGCAGATCGTGCCGGAGGTCTCTGTATTCAACGCTCCGTTCATCTATCGCGATGGAGCTCATGCACTGGCCGCCACGGATCCTGCAACGTCGCCTGCGCTCCAGCAGATCAACGAGCGGCTGGTTGAGGAGGGCGGGGTCCGGATCATCGGCCGCATCTATCGCGGTGCCCGCCACATCTCGTCCAACTTCGAAGTGAAGTCGCCCGAGGATCTGGCGGGCAAGCCGTTCCGTGCGGTGCCGCTGGATCTGTGGGTGTCCATGGTCAAGGGCTTCGGTGCCACGCCCACCCCCGTCGAAGTCGCCGAGCTTCCCACGGCCCTGATGACCGGGCTGGTGGTGGGGCAGGAGAACCCGCTCACGATGATCACCTCGAACAGCCTGCACGAGGTGCAGAGCCATGTGGCTATGACGGGGCACATGCAGTCGATCCTGGCAATCTTCGTGAATGAGGACGTGTGGCAGGGCCTTTCCGAAGAAAACCGTGCCGCGATCACGGATGTGCTGGATGCCAAGGCAGAGGAGTCGCTGACCTGGGCGCAGGAGTCCGAGGACAGCTTGGTAGCCGAACTGGAAGACAAGGGCATGACGGTCGTGACCGAGGAGGACGGGCTGGATGTGGCGGCGTTCCGTGAAAACGTTCTGGCGCAGATCAACGCCGATTTCCCGGAATACCAGCCCTACATCGAACAGATCATGGCGGTCGAGTGATCGACAGCAGGTCGGCCTGCCGATGGCGGGCCGGCCGTTTCGCAAGGGGACTTCATCATGCGCAAGAGCCTTGAGTTCGTCTGCGTGTTTCTTCTGGGTGCGCTGGTCGCCGTGCCCTTCATCCAGATCATCGCGCGCGAGGTCTTCGGCGCAGCCATCGTCGGAGCCGAGGAACTGACCCGCTTTCTTCTGATCTGCACCGTCTTCGTCGCCTATCCGCTGGTTGTATCCAGCAACGAGAACATCGTCATGGCTGAGTTGCTGGAGGCGCTTCCAACGCGCCTGCGCCGTGGGATCCGCTTTCTGATCATCACGGCAGGGATCGTCACCTGCGGCTTTCTAGGCTGGGTGGCGATCCAGAACATCATGGGCAACCTGCGCGGCGCCACGCCGACGCTGAAGATCCCGTTCTGGATCTTCATGGGCGCGACGGCCTTCGGTTTCGCCGGCGCCTGCATCGTCCACCTGGCCCAGCTTCGCAGGCCGCCGGACGCGCAGAGTTCGGTGGCGCTCTGACATGGGCATTGCACTGATCCTGATCTTTCTGGCGCTCTTCGTCCTGGGCTTTCCGGTCGTCTATGCCATCCTGATCCCGGCCATCGGCTATGTCCTAATTGAGGGTCTGCCGCTCGGGCTGCTGACCCAGAGGGTGACCTATGCCCTGGACAGCTTTCCGCTGGTCGCGGTGCCGATCTTCATCTTCGTGGGAAACCTGATGAACCTAGCGGGCGTCACCGACCGCATCTTCCGCTTTGCAGATACGCTGGTGGGGCGGCTGCCGGGGGGGCTGGCGCAGGTGAACATCTTCTCCAGTCTGATCTTCTCCGGCATGTCCGGTGCAGCACTGGCCGATGTCGGGGGGTTGGGCCGGATCGAGATCGAAGCCATGAGGAAACGCGGCTTCTCTGCCCCCTTTGCGGGCGCCGTGACAGCGGCCTCCGCGGTGGTTGGTCCGATCTTTCCACCCAGCATCCCGCTGATCGTCTACGGCTCCGTCACCAGCGTTTCAATCGTGCAGCTGCTGCTCGCGGGGATCGTGCCTGCGCTCATCTGCATCCTGCTGCTGATGGTCACCGCCGCCATCATCGCCATCGTCAACCAGATGCCGCGCGCCGACCGCGCCTCGACCCTGCGAGAGATCGTGGTCAGCCTGATCCCGGCGCTGCCCGCGTTGTTCGCGCCGGTCCTGATGATCGCCGGGATGCTGCTGGGCATCTTCACGCCGACCGAAGCTGCTGCCGTCACCGTCTTCTATGTTCTTCTGATCAGCGGCCTCTTTTATCGGGAGCTGACTTGGCCGCATCTGTGGAACGCGATGCTGATGACGATCCGCAGCACGAGCGCCATCCTGATCATCGTCGCCGTCGCCTCCCTCTTTGGCTGGATCCTTGCGGTCGAGCAGATCCCGCAGGACTTCGCGCGATGGATACTTCAGTTCGCGGACAGCCCGATCCTGCTGCTGATGATTGCCAACCTGATCTTCTTCATCGCGGGCATGTTCCTCGACTCGACGACGGCGACATTGCTGGTGGTGCCCGTCATCGCCCCGCCGATGGTGCTGGCCGGAGTTGATCCAGTCCATCTTGGCATCGTCGTGATCTTCAACCTGATGCTGGGCCTGCTGACGCCGCCGATGGGCCTGTCCCTATTCCTGGTCTGCGACATCGCGCAGGTGACATTGCGGCAGTTGCTGCGGGCGCTTCTGCCCTTCTACCTGCCTTTGCTGCTGACCCTGGCGGTCATCACCTTCAACCCGGACCTGGTGCTGTGGCTGCCAAGTCTTCTACGATAACTTAGAAAAGGTAAATCACATGCGTATTGTCATCGGGTCAGATCATGCGGGCTTTCCGCTGAAGGCTACCGTCGTTGATCATATCCGGAAGTCGGGACACGCGGTCGAGGACGTCGGTTCTCATGATGACCAGCCGGTGGACTTCCCCGATATCGCCAAGCTGGTGACTGGTTCCGTCGCCGATGGGAGGGCCGACAGGGGGCTCCTGGTCTGCGGGACCGGCGTCGGTGCTTCGATTGCAGCGAACAAGGTCCGGGGCATCAGGGCAGCCGTTTGCCATGACATCCATTCTGCTCACCAATGCGTCGAACATGACGACGTAAACGTCATGTGCATCGGGGCCCAGATCGTCGGGCCATGGTTGGCGCTGGATCTGATCGATGCCTATCTGGCTGCCGAATTTTCCACCGACGAAGATTTCCGTCGTCGTGTCGAAAAGCTGCACCAGATGGACAACGAGCGCTGATGGTTGCCTGCCGCGGTCCGGATATGCTGCGGCAGGCAGAACCTGTCTTAAAAAAAGGAACCTCGCTACGTCTTCGTACAATGCCACAACCAGGCTGGTCGCCCCGGCGCCGGGTGGCGTCAGGAGGAGCGGACTTACGACTAAGGTCATGTCCGGAAGATCCGGGAGATCAGTCGTAGCCCGTCATCTCCAGATATCCCTTGCCGTTGTGGCTGCCTGTAGTCGTGACCGGTCCCTCCCAGTAGGGCGCTGAGGTCTGCATCCAGGCGTCGGGGTTTAGGCCCGCCACCGTCACATCCACATCCTGTGCGGGCAAGTTGACCTGCCATGTTGTCGGCACCTGCCGCCCGGCCACATCATGCCATTCCAGAGGTGTCGCGGTGAAGGCTCCGTCATCAAGGGCAGTGGCCTGTCCATCGGCAGTGATCCAGATTGCGGAGGTGTAGTCCCCGCTTCCGCGCAGGAAAAAGCCCATCAGCTTGTCGCCGCTGTCGAAGGGCAAGGACAACCAGTCCCAGCCCTGCTGATCCTCGGCCGGAGGTTGCGAAGACCACTCCTAGTCGAGCCATGCCGTGCCTGAGACAGGGAGCTCGCTTTGCGGGAGGAACAGCGTATCGGACAGATCAAAGAAGGGTTGTGAGTAGTAGCTGCCCTGTCCGGCGGCAGATTTCCCTTTCTGTGCAGCAAGGCAGGCCTCGGCCCGCTACAAAAGGGTCGCAACTTGGCTGCGGTTCCCTTGGGGCTACGCTGGTGCGTCAAACTGCCTTCAAGTCAAAGGCGAGATGTAGCGTTGAACCAAGGTGACAAGGCATGTTTGCTAGTCAGGCAGCGCCTCAGCCGGAACCAGCATTGAACGGCCCTGACGGTCGGTAAACTGCTATGGTGGCTGGTCGGCCCCTTCTCGTCGACAAGTCGCAAGTCGGATAAAACCGCTTCGTGCTTGAAGTTCCGCTGCTTGCATCGGATGCAGCACGTCTGATCCTGCCGGCTTCGAACCAGACCGAGCCGCCTCTATGTCACCAGTAGGAACCTCGATGGAGCTTTGGGCACTCGTAACAATTGCAGCGGCAGCTGTTCAGACATGCCGCTTCATGCTGCAAAAGCACCTGAAGGCCACTGGCCTCTCGACCGGCGGCGCGACATACGCGCGCTTCCTGTTTGCCGCGCCCATCGCTGCGATGGCGCTTGCAGTGCTTGTCATTGT
>NZ_JAOTBE010000072.1 GCF_026162645.1 Paracoccus rhizosphaerae | reverse complement strand
ACAATGACAAGCACTGCAAGCGCCATCGCAGCGATGGGCGCGGCAAACAGGAAGCGCGCGTATGTCGCGCCGCCGGTCGAGAGGCCAGTGGCCTTCAGGTGCTTTTGCAGCATGAAGCGGCCTGTCTGAACAGCTGCCGCTGCGATTGTTATGAGTGCCCAAAGCTCCATAAATGTTCCTACTGGTGACATAGAGGCGGCTCGGTCTGGCTCGGAGCCGGCGGGATCAGACGTGCTGCATCCGAAGCAAGCAGCGGAACTTCAAGCACGAAGCGATTTTACCCGACTTGCGACTTGTCAACGAGAGGGGGCCGACCAGCCACCATAGCAGTTTACCGACCGTCAGGGCCGATCATTGCTGGTTCCGGCTGAGGTGCTGCCTGACTTGCAAGCATGCTTGTGGCCTTGGTCCGCCTTTGGATCAAGCCGCAATGTCGCACCATGGGAAGCTTACTTTCGTAGAGGACGGAGATTGTTTGGCCGGCTGATTGATCTTATCAAACATCGGTGATGGAAAAGGGCACTGCCGGTGAGGGACAACCCGACGGACAATCTCGGGGGCGAGTACGAACGGGCACGAGTTGCCTGGTACTATTTCGTCGGCGGCCTGACCCAGCAGGAAATAGCCTCGCGCATGAACATGACCCGGCTCCGGGTCAACAAGATCATCGGGCAGGTGCGCGAGGACGGGGCGGTCAAGATCGAGGTTGCCCTGCCCCTGGTCGAATGTGTTGAACTGGGCGAAGCACTTGCCGGCCAGTATGAATTGACCGAGGCGCTGGTGGTGCCCGACGTGCCGGATCACCTGGAGCAGAAGCGCGTCATCGGCGAGGCCGCAGGCGCAATGGCCGGAGCGCTGATCGAGGGGCGGGACCTGGGGGTCGGCATCGCGACGGGCCGGACGCTCAGCTTCGCAGTTCGGGGACTTCAGACGCGGCCGCATGTCGACAGCTGGGTGGTCGGGCTCACAGGCGGCGTCACACGGTCATCCGGCACCAACACCTTTGAGGTGGCGACCAGCTTTGCGCGCAAGATGGGCGTGGACTGCCACTATCTGACCGCCCCGCTCTATTGTGCCTCCCCTCAAGGGCGGGAGACTCTCTTACTGATCGACGAGCTGACAGATGTCCTTGCCCGAACCGAGATCGCCGACCTTGGGATGACCTCCTGCGGCTCGCTAGCCCATGATACGACCCTGACTCAGATCCGGGTGGTCAAGGACCACCTGGAGGATGTGCAGAAGCTTGGCGCCGTCGGGGAGCTGCTAGGATGCTTCCTGGACGCGCAGGGCCGGCCCATCGACCACTTCCTGAACGACTCGATCATTGCCCTTAGTCCCGACAAGCTAAAGCTGAAGCCAATGTCTATCCTTGTCTCTGGTGGGATCGACAAGGTGCAGATCATTCGGGCGATCCTGCGCGCCGGCTATGTGAACCGCTTAGTCACCAATGAGGCGGTGGCCCGGGCACTTCTGGCCGGGCCACGCTAACGTCAGGTCCGCGCCCGGGCCAGCGCCTCCGCCATGCCGCGCAGCATGAGGAAGGTCGAGGCGGCACCGGGATCGATGTGGCCCCGCGACCGCGCGCCCAGCTTGGCCGAGCGCCCCCGGCGGGACTCAAGATCGGCCGTCGCCTTCATCCCCGTCTCGGCCCCGTCTCGGGCAGCGGACATGACAGCAAGCTCGTCATGGCCGCCGGCCGCGGCAGTGGCAGCCTCGACCGCAGGCGCCCAGGCATCCACCATCGTCTTGTCACCAGGCTCCGCCCGGCCGCGATCGCGAATGCCTTGCATGGCCGCCGCCAGCCAGGCCGCCAGTGCGTAGGCATCGAGGTTCTGCCGATCGCTGACAGCGGCGCCCGCACGAAGAAATGCCGTCGCGTAGAGCGGTCCCGATGAGGCCCCCACCGCATCCAGGAACGCCTTCGCCATCCGCTTGCAACTGGCCTCGATGGTCTCGGTTTCCGGCGCCGCGCCCAGAGCCGCCATGACCGCCTTCCATCCGATCTCCATCGTGACCCCATGGTCGCCGTCCCCGATGACGCCGTCCAACTCCGACAACCAGTCGCGCTCGGCAATGATCTGCTCGCCGGCAAGTCGCATCATGCTGCGGAAGATCACAGGGGAGACCGAGCCCTCGGTGATCAGCATTTGCTGCGCCGCCAACTTGTTCTCCCGGACGACTGCGGGCGCTGCATGCCGCACCGACCGGGCGCCTGCCGTGTTGCCCGCCGCGACCGCGCCGACCGTCAGCGCTGGCGTCCGGCAAGGATGATCCAGCAGTGACGTCAGCTCTGCATCCAGGCGCATCAGCGTAATGGATACACCGGCCATTTCCAGCGAGGTCGCATATTCCCCGACCCACGAGCGGTGGATCCGGATGGCCCGTTCGTCCAGAACCTGCTTCACCCGGTCGAAGATGATGTACAGTTCCACCAGCGAAGTCGAACCGAGGCCGTTTACCAGTACGGCAACCCGGTCGTCTTGCGCGGGGGCCATCTCCGTCAGGATCATCTGCATCAGTTCATCGGCGACGGCATTGGCCGAGGCCAGCTTTTCGCGACGGATGCCGGGCTCGCCATGCAGCCCCATGCCGATCTCCATCTCGTCATCGCCAATCTCGAAGTTTGGTTTGCCGGTCTGCGGCAGTGAACAGGCACCAAGTGCCACGCCCATCGACAGGGTGGCGGTATTGGCCTTTTCGGCCAGTGCCTGCACCCGGGCCAGCGGCTCGCCTACGTCAGCGGCCGCCCCGGCGATTTTGAAGACAAAGAAATCTCCGGCGATGCCACGCCGTTCTCCCCGCCGCTCTGCGGGTGCCGAGGCAACATCGTCCGCCACCTGCACCTGCGCGACGCGGGTGCCGGCCGCCTCAAGCTCCTCGGCGGCCATCGTGAAATTCATCACGTCGCCGGTGTAGTTGCCGTAAAGAAAGCAGATCCCTGCCCCGCCATCGGCCGCACGAGCGGCATCCAAAATCTGTTCTGGCGAGGGCGAGGCGAAAATATTTCCCACTGCCGCCGCATCGGCCAGGCCGCGACCAACATAGCCCGCAAAGGCGGGCTCGTGCCCTGAACCACCACCGATGACCACGCCGACCTTTCCGTCGCGCGGGCCGTCGACGGCAACGACGGCGCGACCGGTCTGCCCCTCGACCTTCAGCATGTCGGGATGCGCCGCGACCATGCCTCGGATCAGTTGCGGGATGATGTCTTCAGGCGCGTTGATCAGTTTCTTGGTCTTGGTCATGGGGTTCTCGTTTCGTGGTCTCAGGCGCCATCGCGGCGCAGATAGCGGCGGGACAGTGCGTCGAAGGAAATCGCCAGCACGACGATCGCGCCGGATACGACGCCTTGCCAGTAGGGAGAGACGCCGAAGAGGACGATGATGTTTTCAATGATGGCGATGATGCCGGCCCCGAAAATGGCTCCCAATGGAGAGCCCACGCCTCCGGTCGTGGCCACACCGCCGATGACCGAGGCGGCAATCGGCGCCAGCACCCATGCCTGACCGATCGACGGTTGGGCGGTACCAAGACGTGCCACCATCAACATCCCGGCCAACGCAGCCAGACCCCCTGCGAGGGTAAAGACCAGCAGCCGGATGCGGTCGACGCGGATGCCCAGCATCCTTGCGGCGGCAGCGTTGTTGCCGATCGCATACATGTACCTGCCTATCGGCGTGCGCGTAGTCAGGAACAGTGCCACCGCCAGCACCAGCAGCATGATCAGAAACGGCACCGGCATCCCCAGCACGTCGCCGCGGCCCAGGAACTGAATGCCTTCGGGTATGCCGGTAATGGCGACGCCCTTGGTCAAGACCAGGATCGCCCCGCCATAGATGCCGGCCGTGCCGATGGTCAGGACCAACGAGTGCAATCCCAAGGCGGTCACCAGAAATCCGTTCAGCAGGCCAAGTGCCATGCCCAGCATCAGGGCAAGGACGAGCGCCACGCCCCAGGGCAGACCCGCCTGCACCATCAGCATTCCCGATACGACGCCACAAAGCCCGCCGATGGTGCCGAGGGACAGGTCCAGTTCCCCCAGGATCATCAGAGAGGATTG
The DNA here is from genome assembly GCF_026162645.1 of Paracoccus rhizosphaerae. Classification (GTDB taxonomy): domain Bacteria; phylum Pseudomonadota; class Alphaproteobacteria; order Rhodobacterales; family Rhodobacteraceae; genus Paracoccus; species Paracoccus rhizosphaerae. Next base: position 12,281 of record NZ_JAOTBE010000072.1, on the reverse strand, counting down.
TGCGATGGTGACAAGGCCGACAAACGCCACCCCTCGCGCGATCACTGACAGGTTGTATGCGGTCATGAAATAGGGCGAGATGATGGCCGAGACGGCGAAGATTGCCGTCAGGGCTACGAACACCCCGGCGAGCGGGTTCCGGATCAGGGTCGCCAGCGCAGAGGGGCGGTTCGCTGCCGCGTGAGTGTCAGTGGACATGGGGTTTCTCCGCGTCTGTGCGCGCCTGGTCCGAGGCGCTGTCGGTCGCAAAGATCGCGCCGACCAGTGTTTCGGTGGACGTCGTGGCTGCGTCGAAATCGCCGGTGATCCTGCCGCCATGCATGGTGATGATCCGGCTGGCGCAGCGGCGAAGCTCCGTCATCTCGGATGAGATCAGGATGATGCCGACGCCTTCTTCGGCAAGCGTCTTCATGATCCGATAGATTTCGGCCTTGGTGCGGATGTCGATCCCTTTGGTCGGCTCGTCAAAGATCAGGATCCGAGGCGTCGTGGCCATGGCGCGACCGATGATCGCCTTTTGCTGGTTGCCGCCGGAAAGTGTAGACATGCGCTGCTGTGGTCCGGAAGCGCGGATGCTGTAGTTGTCGATCACCCGCCGGACTAGCCCGCGTTCCTTTGCGAAGTCTATGCCCATGGCGCCAGACGTCAGAGTCAGGACCGAAATGCCGATATTGTCGCGCAGAGACAGCAGCGGGAAGATGCCGTGGTGCTTGCGTTCCTCGGACAGGTACAGCATGCCGCCCGCCACCGCGCTTGTAGTGTCGCCAAGCCGCCAGTCACGTCCTTCCACCCGAATACGGCCAGTTCTCGCTTTGCGAAAGCCGAAGATCGTTTGCATCAGTTCGGATCGACCGGCACCTACAAGTCCAGCAAAGCCAAGGATCTCGCCGCGACGCAGTGCAAAGCTCACATCGTCGAACATCGAGCCGCCAAGGCCGTCAACTTGCATCAGCGTTTCGCCAACCGCGGCATCAGGGCGAAAATGGTCGTCGATGGATATTTCACGACCCGACATGGCGCGGATCAGACCTGTCTCGTCAATCTCCGCCACTAGGCCCGCATCGACCTTTTCGCCGTTCCGCAGAACCGTGTAGTCATCACCGATCGCAAACACTTCCTCCATCTTGTGCGAGATGAAGACGATTGCGTGATCGCGGTCCAGAAAGCCGCGGATGACGTCAAAGACACGCTGCACCTCTCGCGCAGTCAGCGCAGAGGTCGGCTCGTCCAGGATCAGTACCTTCATGTCTCGATTGGTCGAAGCCCGAGCGATCTGCAGCAACTGCTGATCGGGGACAGAGATATGCCGAACCAAGTCCGAGGGACGCGCTTCTATACCGAAGCGGTCGAGATACGTCTGCGCTTCGGCCTCCATCCGTTTGCGGCTGACCAGCCCGCCATGTCCGGTTCGGTCGAAGGGCATGAACAGGTTCTCGGCAACGCTCACATCGGGGAACAGCGAGAGTTCCTGGGGAACATAGGCGATCTTGCGGAACATATCGGGGTGCTCGAGAGGGTCCTGTCCCTCAATTAAGATCGAACCACGGCTGGCCCGGTCCGAACCGGTAAGGATCTTGACCAGCGTCGATTTTCCTGCCCCGTTTTCCCCTGCCAGGATATGCGTGCGCCCAAGCTCGATGCTCAGGTCAACGCCATCCAATGCCGTCACGCCGGGAAAGTCGCGGCCAAGACCACTTACCTCGAGATAGGCCATGGTTCCTCCTGAGATGGAAAAGCGGCCAACCGATAGGTCGGCCGCACTAGCGCTTAGCCGTCGACGTTTTCCTGCGTCAGGAAGGCATTGCCGGTGTCCAGATAGTCCGGCACCGGAGCACCCGTCGCCTGCGCCCAGAGCAGCATCACGGACCAGTAACCCTGCAGTTCCGGCTGCGACGCGGAAGAGCTGTCGGCCACGCCCGAGCGGATCATGTCCAGCATCTCGGGGAGGTTGTCCAAGCCGACAAGGGTGACCTCGCCTTCCTTGCCGGCTTCGATGATGGCTTGGCCGATGCCAATCGGACCTGCGGCATCAGAGGCGACCCAGCCCTTGAGGTTCGGGTTTGCCTGCATGATCGCGGCTGCCTGCTGCTGGGCAACCTCGATGCTGTCGTTGTCGATGCCCTCCGCGACGACCGTAATCCCCTCGTGCTCGGCAAAAACCTCGCGGTGGCACTCGGCGCGGATCGAGTGGTTCGGGGCCGTTGGCACTCCCATCATGATGGCGACTTCGCCCTCTCCACCAAGAACCTCGACCAGTCGACGCGATGCCATCTTGGCCTGCTCGCAGAAGTCGGATCCTATGTAGGGGATGTCCATTCCTTCGGGCGGAACGGAGTCGAAGATCACCAGTGGGATGTCCTGCGACTGTGCAGCTTCGAGGGAGGCACGGTTGCCAGAGGGGTCCAGCAAGTCGATTGCGATGCCGTCGGGACGAGTCGAGATCGCGCTTTCGACAATCTGGACCTGCTGCACGACATCGGCGGCCTGCGGCGCAGAATACACGATCTCGATGTCCGCGCCGGTCTGTGCTTCAAGCGCCGCAGCAGCCATCTCTGCGCCCTCGTTGACCTTGTCGAACCAAGGGTGAACCACCTTCGGTACGATCAGAAAACGGTAGCTGTCCTTAGTTGCGGTGCCGGGCGCTTCCTGTGCACCGGCCCCCAATGGCATGGCCATCGCCAGACCAGCCAGCGACATGGCAAACTTGTTCATTTGGTGTCCTCCCAGACATGAAAGTACCAGCTTCGGTAACTTGCCTCTCCCCGACGACAATTAAAGACGCGCTTGCCGTCGGGTACGGGTAACACATGTAATACACGCCATACAACAGTTGTTGCTCCGCCGCTCATCTGCGCGCACTGGCTACGATAGTAGGTCGTTAGTCGGCTAGATCTGCGTCGGGTCCTTTCGACCCAGTTTCGCATGCGGTGGGCGTTGTCGCGTACGCTCTCCAGTTGCAGAATCACCACTGGGGTTCGCACCCGGTTCGCAGTTCGCACCGGCCACTCAGAGTGGCGGTGTCAATCCTTGCAACCAGCCGGGAACATGGCGGCGGGTCGGCTGTTGATCCGGACTCCCTGTTGGAACTGGCCCCGCCGCGACTGGCGGGGCGCTTTTCCTTTGCAGTCGGCAGTCAAGGTGATCGGAGGATGTAGCGATGGATCTGGAACGCGTGATAGAGATCGCAGCCGGTGCACATCGTGGTCAGCGGGACAAGGCTGGTGAACCGTTCATACTGCACCCGCTCAGGGTGATGAACGCTTGCTCGACCGGTTCCCAGCGGATCGTGGCCGTGCTTCACGACGTGGTCGAAGACAGCGACTGGACGCTCGACGACTTGCGTCAGGAAGGTCTGGCCGAAGACCTGGTTGCTGCGGTCGACGCCATGACCCGGCGCGAAGGCGAGAGCTATGCCGACTTCGTAGACCGCGCGGCGCGCAATCCCATCGCGCGTGCTGTCAAGATCGCAGACCTGCGTGACAACCTCGACATGACCCGTATCGCGGATCCCACAGAGGCCGATGTGCAGCGATCGCAGAAGTACCTGCAGGCGCTCCGGGCGCTGGGCATGTCGCCCGAATGACACGGCTGAGCCACTCCGGCACGTTTTCGGCGTCCTTACCGCTCGCCCTTGCGCCAGTCCCAAGGCATGACGAACTCGCTGCTCCAGATCCCGCGTTCCGCCACCCGGGCCACGACCTCCTCCGGATCATAGATGCGGCCGCCGTATCGTCGGTAGGCGACAGCCCAGCCGTTCTCGACCATCCAGGCGTTCAGGTTTTCCGGCCCTGCCCGGCAGATCCCGACGATCCGTCCATAGCGATCCTGGTCGCGCTCCTCGCATGTGACCTGCCGCCCTGCGATGGCGGAGACGAGAGCTTTCCCGGCATCAGCTCCGCAAGCCCAGTTCTGACCGCTGCGCCGGCAGAGCTGCCCCGCTTCAGGCGCGTCGATGGCGTAAAGCCGCACACGAACTCCCGCCACGTCCAGGGTATCGCCATCGATGACAGTGGCATTACCCGTTTGCTGGTCGGCCGGTGACTCGCCAGTGACGACTTCCTGAAGCATTTCTTCCAGCCCCTGGCGCAGCTGTGGATTGTCATCTCCGATCAGGAACAGGGCGGTAACGAGGGCGATGGCCGCAAGCCAGACCTTCGGGCCGGCACGGCGCTTTGTTTTGCGGCGCTTTGTCATGGCAGCGGGGTGTATCAGGCAGAGAGCATCGGCAATACCGTGGCGCTCAAAATGGGATGGTCTGCAGCGGCGCGCCAGACGCTGCTCAGCGGCACCCGTGATGTGCAGGAGCTGAAGACCGGCAGGCCCCGGTTCTCATCGAGCATCGTGCATTGTCGAGTACCGGCTTAACCATGTTTCCATGGCAGCCGGAACCGACGGCTTGTTTACCGGATTTTGTTCCATGGATGGCGGTCGGCCTTACAAATTCCCCGTGCCGCGCCCGAGCAGGAGGAGAGTATGGTTCAGCGCGTTCATCTTTCTCTGGTCCTCGCATCCCTGATTTCGGTCAGCAGCCATCAGGCTCACGCTGACCCGGACCTGGGAGAGGTGGTCGGCACCATTGCACGGACCGTTCTGGAGCAACAGCAGGCCGCGCATGAGCGGGCACTCTGGGAGGGGGTTGTCGCGAATGGCTCTTCCGCTGCCTACCGGCAATACCTGGACACCTACCCGCAAGGACCGAATGCGAAAGACGCACGCGATCGGCTGGCCAGGCTGGAGGCAGACAGAGCGGCGGAAAACCGGGCTGCTCAGGCCGAGGCACAGCTTGGTCTGACGCAGGCCGACCGTGTTGCCATCCAGCAAAGGCTTGCCGCTGGTGGATACTACAAGGCCGGCATCGACGGGGTCTTTGGCGCGGGGACGCGGCGCGCAATCCAAGCATGGCAGGACGCCAACGCCCTTGAGGACACCGGATATCTGAACGCACAGCAACAGCGCGTGCTGCTCAACCGGACCCAGGCCGCGCCTGCTCCCGCAGCCCCTGTGGCGAATGTCCCGGATACGTCCGCTGCACAGGCCGAGCTGAACCTCGGCCTGACGCGGGCTCAGCGGGTGCAGATACAGCGCGACCTTACTACACTGGGCTATGACCCCAAGGGAGTAGACGGTCTGTTCGGCGCTGGGACCCGCCAGGCCATCAGGGCGTGGCAGCGCAACACCGGACAGCGCGCAACCGGCTTCGTGACAGCGGCGCAGGTAAGCTCGCTCCATGCGGATGCCGAAGCCCGCGATCCGGCGACAGAAGAAAACCAGGCCGCAGCAATTAACGAAGACCTGCTGGGGCTGACCCAAACAGAGCGCGTGAAGATCCAGCAACGACTCATCAGTCTGGGTTACCTGACTGGTCGGGCTGATGGCATTTTTGGACCTACGACGCGCAATGCCATCAGTCGCTGGCAGGGCGACAATGGTTTGGATGAGACCAGTTACCTGACGGCAGAGCAGGTGAGAACACTGCAGGCGCAGACTCGCATCTAGCGGGGTCAACTCTCCGGTTCTGCAAGCGCCGGTGCGTTTTCTAATCGTCGCGTCTTCCCGAGCAGAGTATGTGAAGTATCTCCTTCAGGCGCGGCGTCTAGTACACCCAAACCCAATTGGGCCGCGGAGTCTCGGATGTCTCTCGCAGCTGTGTGGTTAAGGATTTGTTCATCAATTTCGCACAAGCTTCACAGAAAGATTGAAGTCATCTTGTTCAGGACGTCTTCAAGGTCACGTGCAGGCAAGTAAGTGAAGATGGACTACAAGCATCTGGAAGAGGATGTCGATATCGGCGGCAACATAGGTACGCCCTCGCAGAAGCAGACCGAGGAGAGGGTGGAGAGCTTCTCCGAAGAGGCGCTGAGGGGACTGGCTGAGCTGGAGGCGCGTATCCCCCCTGCAGACGCATTCACGGAGCCTGCCTTCTCGCGGCCCTTCCGCATGACCGATCGGCTGAAGGCGGACGTTGCAGCGGGCGGTGGGTTGCTGCGAGACAATGACGGCATCGCCCGCCCGCACTACTGGGGACATCGCGAACGGCTGCGCACACGGTTCCTGGAAGGTGGCCATGCTCCCATGCCCGAATACGAACTCCTCGAACTTCTCTTGTTCAACGCGATCGGGAAGATCGACGTCAAGCCGCTGGCGAAACGCCTCCTGGCGACGTTCGGGGATCTGAACGGTGTCATCGCGGCGTCCGAGCATCGGATCATGCAGGTCGACGGCGCCGACCGATGGGTCTACTTGCAGCTGAGGCTGGTAGACGCCTTTGCTCAGCGCATGGCCCAAGCGAAGGTGCTGAGGCGGGAGGTTCTGTCAAGCTGGGATGCATTGATCGCCTATTGCCGGACCTGCATGGCCCATCGTGAGACGGAGCAGTTTCGGGTCCTGTTCCTGGATCGCAAGAACACGATGATTGCGGACGAAGCGCTTGGCAGCGGTACTGTCGGGCACGTTCCGGTCTATCCGCGCGAAGTCGCCAAGCGTGCGCTGGAGCTGAACGCGAGCGCGATCATCATGGTGCACAACCACCCTTCAGGTGATCCGACACCAAGCAGCGACGACATCAAGATGACTGGCCGCGTCATGATGGCCTGCGAGGCCATAGACGTCACTGTTCACGACCACGTTGTGATCGGTATGGAGGCCGAAGTCTCTTTTCGTACGGCAGGCCTCATGTAGTGGGTCTGACAGACAGCTCTCGGGGTGAAGTCGTGCGCGTTTTAGTACATACACTGGAGCGGTAGGAAAGCCGGCGTGACATCAGGCTTAGCCAGGCATTCGAGAGCTCAGCATCGGCGACAGTCATCTTGTCCATGAGACCGAAGAGCTCGAGATACTTCTCACCCTCCGTCGCGCCGAAGCGCCTTTGCCCAGAAGGATGTTCTTCCCTTCCAGAGCCTTGAGCGTCGTCGGCACTTCGGCGCCCGCCACGACGAAGTGCATGGTCAGTGAGGGGATCGGGAACAGCGAACGGTGAACCGCGCCGGGTTTGCCGGAGGCTGATCGACATTAGTTACGCGGCCATGGGTTCAGTTTCCGGAGAGGCGTAGAAGTTGGCCTCGGCTTCAGCGGGCAGGATGTTCCCGATGAGTTCGAGGATACGGCGGTTGTTGAACCAGTCCACCCATCGGAGCGTCGCGTATTCCACGGCTTCTAGGCTGCGCCATGGGCCACGGCGGTGGATGACCTCAGCCTTGAACAGGCCATTCATCGTCTCGGCCAAGGCGTTGTCGTAACTGTCGCCGACGCTGCCCACCGAGGGTTCGATACCGGCTTCCGCCAATCGCTCGGTGTAGCGAATAGATAGGTATTGCGAGCCCCTGTCGCTGTGGTGAGCCAGCCCCGTGCCCTTTCCGGGACGGCGATCATGCACCGCCTGTTCCAGGGCATCGAGAACGAACCCCGCATGCGCCTGATTGCTGACGCGCCAGCCGACGATCTTTCTGGCATAGGCATCGATGAAGAAGCCGACATAGACGAACCCCTTCCAGGTGGCGACATAGGTGAAATCCGACACCCACAGCATGTTCGGTGCCGGAACGCGAAACTGGCGGTTCACCTTGTCCAGCGGACACGGTGCCTTGTTGTCCGAGATCGTCGTCCGATGCGGCTTGCCTCTGATAATACCCAGAATACCATGCCCTTCATCAGCCGTGCCACCGTGCAACGGGCAATATTGAAGCCTTCGCGGCGCAGCTGGTGCCAGATCTTGCGCACGCCGTAGACGCGCCAGTTCTCTTCGAAAACGCGGTGGATCTCGGGGTGCAGGGCTTCATCGAGGCGGGCGCGGTCCGAGAGCCGCGCCGGATCGGCCCGCTTCGCCAGATGTTCATAACAGGTGAACGGGGCGATCGGCAGCGCGCTGCAGATCGGCTCGACCCCGTGCGCATCCCGGTGCGCGTCGATGAAACCCACCATCACTTCGACCGGCGGTCGAGTATCCGTCTTGGTCAAGGGCGGTCAGGCAGCCAATCTCGCCTCTCGCGCAGCAAGGTGTTTGCAAGGATGATGATGCGCCGCATGATGGCGGTAATGGCGACTTTCTTCGCTTTGCCGGCCTTTAGCAGCTGCTGATACTTGTCGTGGAGGTCCCGGTTGAAACGGATGGCGACAAGTGCGGGCATGTAAATCGCGCGCCGAATTGATGACCGACCCCCGGTGATCCGCTCCTTGCCCTGCCATTTCCCAGATTGCTGCGTCATGGGCGCAAGTCCGGCGAGAGCGGTGATCTTCTTGCCCTCGAGGCGGCCAAGCTCCGGCATGTCGATCAGCATGGTGGTCGCGGTCAGACGACCAATTCCCGGGATGGTCATCAAACGGCGGATGCGTTCTTCAAGGGTGCCTCGCTGCCTGGCGATCTGCGCGATGGCCTTATTAAGCGCCTGGATATCAGCACCGATGTCCTCAATGCGGCGACCAAGCTGTTCTCGCACGAGCGGGTTCAATGCAGTAGCAAGCCGCGTCTTCGCGGTCACCTGATCTTTGACCAGAGCGCGGCGGGCAGTCAGCAACTCTCTGAGATCATGAACATCTTCGCCCTCGGCGACTTGAGGCGTCAGGTCAAGCACAACGCCCATGCGCGCCAGCATTCTGGCGTCGACGCTGTCGGTCTTTGCCAGTCGCCCGATTGCCTGCGCAAAGCGCCGCGCCTGCTTTGGATTGACCTTGATGAAGGGCAGCCCCGCCAGACTCAGATGCCGCTCAAGCCCACGGTGATAGGCGCCGGTCGCCTCGAAGACGATGAGAACGTCTTCCTCCTTTCCCAGCCAGTCGCACAATTGCCCGAAACCTTCAGGCGTGTTGGGCAAGCAGCACGCCTCCGTCCGAGAATGCCAGAATGCGTCAAGACGGTCTTTTGACACGTCAATGCCGATGGTATCCTTGGCCATCTTTTCTTCCTACCTATGCTTGTCGTTCGGGCCCGCAGCCCACGTATCCGTTCAGGTCGTTAGAAAGGACGGGGCTCGTCAAACTCGACCGCGGTCCTTCAAGACCAAGCTCCGCACGACGCCACCCCCGCCGCTGCCCGCAGTTTGCAGTGCTGGGCAGCGGCTCCCTTTTGCCTCAGGAGCCCCAAATCTCATAAGACAAGCTCCGCCATCGCAAAATACGCTGACGCCTTGCGAAGGATCTCGTTCGCCTGGCGCAGCTCGCGGTTCTCGCGTTCCAGTGCCTTCATGCGGTCGGCCATCTCGGTCGGAATACCCGCCCGCTTGCCGCTATCAACTTCGGCCTTCTTGACCCAATCGTTCAGGGTCTGCGGCGCGCGGCCAATCTTAGCCGAAATCGACATGACCGCCTGCCACCGCGATCCATGCTGACCCTCATTGTCGAGGACCAGCCGCACCGCACGTTCGCGCACTTCAGGGGAAAACTTGTTCGTTGTCTTGCTCATGATGCTCCACCTTACTCAGGAGTTGGAGCCTCCGGCAAACCCGGCGCGGTTCAAAATCTCGAGGAACTTCTTTTGCTCGTTGTCGTAAGAACGCAGCCAAGGAGATGTCAGAGCGGGTCGCAGCGCGTTCGGGCGTGCCCATTGCGGCGCAGCTTTACGATGCTCTTGCCCAACATTATCGGCACGGAGGAGGGCTCAAACTAGCGGTGGCCGAACATGCCACCGACGATGTGGCCTTCAAGGCCAAGACTGAAGTGGTCCTAGAGCATTTCGTCTCCACCCGGGATCCCGACCGCTGACCCTTAGTCAACCTCTGCTTCGGCCTCGGCCGGCACGTCCTCGTCTGTGCCAGTATCCTCCACCGCAGCGAACTGCCCTGCGACATCCGGGGCGTAGCGGCGCAGGTCAGAACGTAGCCTTTGCAGCGCAAGGTCCTTCGTCTTCGCTTCCAGCATCACGTCGAATTCCAAGTCTTGAGCGGTCCGCATGAAAGTCGCGAACTCGAATGGGTTCACATAGTCCGCGTGCCCGGTCCAGACCGGCGGCAGCAGCACGGTCTTCAGCCGCGAGGTCGGCTTGATCACGTCCTTCGTGAGCGCCCTTTTTGCGGGCGCCGCCGATTTCGCGGCCTCGCGTTCCTTGTCGCTGACCTTGCGCTTGATCTCGCGCATCTCGGTCCGCGGCGACGAGAAGTGGATCTTCGGCCGAACGCCATCGGGCCAGGACGCCATGACCCGCTCCAGCACCGTCCGCAGCTCCAGCCGTTCGGGGTTGAGGCACCAGAAATGTTGATAATCGAAGATCAGAGGCACGCCGCAACGCTCGTGGATCCACAGGACATCGGCGGCGGAAAAGCGCAGGTCGTCATTTTCCAGCACCAGCCGGCGACGGACATGTTCGGGGCATTGCGCGTAGCCTTCCAGCCAGCGGGCACGGCTGGCGTCGTGGTCGTCATAGACGCCGCCGACATGGGTTACCATCACGGCCTCGGGTCCCAGCTCCATCCGGTCCAGCATCTCGGCCTGCGAGCTGAGGTCCCAGATGCTCTTCTTTGTCAGCTCAGGGTCGGGGCTGTTCAGCAGCACGAACTGCGAGGGGTGGAACGACAGCCGGATGTCCAGACCCTTCGCCTTGCGGCCAAGCGCGGCAAGCTCGGCGTCGCTTTCGGCCACCATGTCGTGAAACTGCGGCATGTCGGGATGGGTGGCGTAGGGCGCGAGGTCCGAAGACAGCCGGTACATGTCGATCCGTGTTTCGACCAGGTAGTCAAGGATCGTGTCCACATGCTCCAGCGACGTCTTCAGATGGGGGTTTTGCTGCCAGCGCCGTGTGTCGTTGCTCTTGAAACCTGGCCGGCCCATGACCTTGACGGGAAAACCTAGCCGCAGGGGTCGCTCGCTCATTCTTCTACCTTTTCTTCGGGAAAACCGATCCGGTTGACGAAGTCGTTCCAGTCAGCAGGCCGCAGCGCGCCGCCCGTCGCCTTGACGTGCCCGCTGCCATATTCAAGCCCGGCGCCGGGCGGGCGGTGCCGCGCGAGAAATGCGATCAGGTCGGTGTCCGTGCCCGTGCGCGCTGCGAAGTGAATCCATCCGGGGCGGTAGCCGGTGTTGACGGCCAGCACGATCTTGTCCTTCAGCCGCCCGCGCCAGCTTTGCGCCACCAGCGGATGCACCTGGCACCTGGATGAAAAGCGAATCAGTGCCACGTCGCCCCGCACCTTTGGCGGCGCCCGGCGGGCAGCCTCCAGCGCCGCCGAGACCTCGGCCTTCGCGGCACGAAGAACGGCCGTTTCAGGATGATCACCTTTGACAAGCTCCTTGGCTCCGTTGCATTTCATCAGCAATGCCAGCGCCGGGGTCGCATCTGCCGCAGGCGTGCGCCGCGGCGCGTTGATCAGCGCCGCGGCGTCCCGCAGCGCCGTCTTGCCGAACCGCGCCTGCGCCTCGGCAAGTTCCGGAAAGCCAGGATCGGCCATGTCGCCGATCAGACCAACCGCTGCCAGCCAAAGCAGGTCGTCAGCCGGGCCAAGCGCTCTCGCGCACCAGTAGGCCAGCAGCGACGACGTGGGCTCTGGCACCCAGCCATTGCCTGATATCACGGCCGCATCACCCGGCGTTCCTGTTGGCACATGGTGGTCAATCAGCAGTGTTCGAACGCCGGGCAGGATGCTGCCTGCACGGACGCCCAGGTCGGTCACGACCAGTCCGCCGGGCTGGAGACGCCCCAGCTCGCTGCGCAGGTCCGGCGACCAGGGGTTCTCGCCCTTGCCGACGATCCGCGTCATGACGTCCAGCCCGTCGCGCTGCATCGCGCGCGACAGAATGGCCAGCGCCGACAGGCCATCCGCGTCGAAATGGGCGAGGATCAGAATGGCGCGGCTTTTGTCCATCCTCCGGACCGCGACGCGGAAGGCGGCACCGACATCTTCTGCTTTCCGGCGGTGGTGTTCAATCATTGAGGACAACGGCACTGGCAGCCGATAGGTTCGCCCTGTGAAGGTTTGTCTGCCGCCGTTCAGGAGGATTTTCCTGTTTGCGCCATTCTGTGCGGGCGATAAGCACCTGAACGCCGCTACGCCCGCTCTTGCCAGCACGGACCAGAGAGTTCCGCTCGAACTGGACGCGGTTGCGCTGCCGGCTGGCATAAGCACCCTTCGTGACGGCAGCCCTCATACACTTGTGCGCATCGGGGATGACTCTCAGCAGGCAGACCAGTGCCGAAGTTGGCGAACATCATGGACGAAGCCGAACACGATGTGCTGGCCGTGACGTTGCCCCCTCCGCCTAGTCCAGTTTGAGATAGACTCTGGCCCAACCGATAGGACCAGAGATGAAGCGCAGCAGGTTCACTGAAGATCAGATCATCGGCATTCTGAAGGAGCACG
>NZ_JAOTBE010000071.1 GCF_026162645.1 Paracoccus rhizosphaerae | reverse complement strand
GCCGCAATGGCTCACCGCTGAGGGCAACGATGCAGCGCTGAGCGTGTCAGATGTGGGATCGAGGGCTGCAAGGCGTAGAGGCAGTCGTCAAGCGGTAGCAGCGTGTGACGTCGGAACGCAATGATCGCCGCCTCCTCCGCCTCGGTCAAGATCGTCGAACGTGGCTCCTTCGGCCCCGTCTTGAGATCCTCGACCGTCTGGCGTTTGCGCCACTTCGCAACCGTCTTGGGGTTAATCCCCAGTTCCCGGCTCAGCGTCGCGAGCGAAGCTTGCGATCATTCGGGCCGACCCTCGGACCGATGGCGGGCCAGCCCTCATTATTGCAGCTCTGACGGCGTGCATGGTCGTGGCGCTCCCGTGACGAACCTGGCCCATAATGCTTCCTTCCATTCCTGAGAAAGGATCGCACCATCAAACTGTGGGATCAAACAACTACGTCAGTCGCGAAGGGCGGGCAAGCCGACGCCTGCCGCCTCGAACCCGCCATCGGCGGCCAGAACCTGACCGGTGACATAGGACGCGCGGTCTGAACACAGGAAGGCTATGGCCTCGGCAATCTCCGTCTCGCAGCCATAGCGGTTCAGGGGCAGGGCGTCGTGATAGGCCGCGCGGATCGCCGGCGTGTGCACCGCCAGCGCCAGTTTGGTGTCGACCGGTCCGGGGGCCACGCAATTCGCGCGGATGCCCCATTCGCCCAGCTCGACCGCCTGCTGCCGGGTCAGGTGGATGACGGCGGCCTTCGACGTCCCGTAGGCCACCCGCAAGGTGCTGGCCCGCAGCCCCGAGATCGAGGCGATGTTCACGATCGCCCCGCGCGTCTGGCGCAGGTGCGGGATAAGCGCCTGCGACACCAGGAAGACCCCGTCCAGGTTCACCGACATGATCCGGCGCCAGGTCGCCAGGTCTGTCTCGGCCAGCGGACGGAAATCGGCCACGCCGGCGTTGTTCACCAGCGCGTCAATGCGGCCCGACCACTGCATCACGTCCTGGACCATTCGTGCCACTTGGTCCGGGTCCGATACGTCGCAGGCGAAGGTGGCGCAGTCGGGGATGTCGAGCGTCTGCAGTTCGGCCGCGTCGATATCGACGATGGCCACGCGCCAGCCCTGCGACTGCAGCAGGCGGGCGGTGGCCAGGCCGATGCCGCGCGCGGCCCCGGTCACGATGGCGGTCTTCGCGGTCATGGGGTTCCTTTCAGCGAAGCCATTCGACCAGCCACAGCGACATGGCCGGGAAGGCCGCGACGATGGCAAGGCCCACAAGGCCGGACAGCAGGAAGGGCATCGCGCCGCGGGCGACACGCTCGATCGACAGGCGCGACACGTTGGCCGCGACATAGAGGTTCACGCCCACCGGCGGGGTGATCAGGCCGATGGCCAGGTTGATCATCACCACGACCCCGAACCAGACCGGGTCCCAGCCCAGTTCCCGCATCACCGGCAGGATGATCGGCAGAGTGATGAACATCACGGTGATCGCGTCCATGAACATGCCCGCGACCAGCAGGATCAGCATGATGACCAGAAGGATCACCCACGGATTCTCGCTGATGCCCAGAAGGCCGGTTGAATAGGTGCCGACCAGATCCTCGACCGTGACGACCCATCCGAAAAGCGCGGCATAGGCCACGATCAGCATGACGGTGGCCGACGATCCCGCGGCCTCGGCCAGGGTTTCGTAGAGCATCGTCCAGCCGAGGCTGCGATAGATCAGGGCGCCTACGAACAGCGCATAGACGGTGGCGACCAGCGCGGCCTCGGTCGGTGTGAAGATGCCGGAATAGATGCCGCCCAGGATCACCACGGGTGTCAGAAGACCCCAGAAGCTGTCGCGGAAGCTGCGCCACAGCCGGCCCCGATAGGGCAGGTCCGCATAGGGCGGTGGCGCCAGCGCGGCCAGTCCCGGCCCCGTGGCCGCGCGGCGCGGCAGCATCGGCAGGACGGCCAACATCGTCAGCCCCATGAACAGCCCCGGCAGGATCGCCGCGATGAACAGCTGAGAGATCGAGACCTCGGCGATGACGCCGAAGATCACCAGCCCGATCGAGGGCGGGATGACGATGGACAGCGCCGCGCCCGCGCAGACGAGGCCTGCGGCATGGGCGCGGTCGAAGCCGTCCTCCTCCATCCCCTTGATGATCATCGGGCCGATGGCCGCGACCGAGGCCGGCCCTGACCCGCTGACCGCCCCCCAGAAGAGGCAGACGACCGTGCCCACGATGCTCATGCCGCCGGGCAGCCCGCCGACAAGGACGCGAAAGAAGCGGATCATCCGCTCGGCGATGCCCGTCGATCCCATGAGTGCGCCGGCCAGGATGAAGAACGGAATCGCCAGCAGCGAATATCGCGCGATGCCCGCCGTGATCAGGTCGCCCACCAAATCGAGGCCGAAGCCGATCCGCCACATCGCATAGATCGCCGACAGGCCAAGCGCGAAGGCCACCGGCACCCGCAGGGCCAGCGCCAAGAAGAACAGCACGATCATCTGTGTGCCGGCCGAGGACAGAAGATCGGTCATCGCGCAGCCCGCATCTGTCGCAGTTCCTGGGCACTGTGCTGCAGGAATCGCAGCACGATCAGCAAGAAGGCGAAGGGCACCCCGGCCTGGTACCACCAGGCCGGGATACCGAGTGCATAGGATTTCAGCCCGTTGGCGTAAAGCGTCAGCAGCGCCTGCCAGGCGAACCAGGCCGACAGCACCAGCAGCAGGACCGACAGCGCCACCGACAGCAGGAAGACCGGCACGCGCAGGGCGCGCGGCAGGGCGTCGACCAGCGCGGTCACCGCCAGGTGCTGGCCCTGCCGGGCGGCGATGGCCGCGCCCAGCACCGTCAGCAGCAGGAAGCCGTTGGTCAGCAGCTCTTCGCTGGCGGCCAGCGAATAGTTGGTGGCATAGCGCACGACGACATTGGCGAAACCCACGACCGTCATGGCCATGAACAGCAGGGCGCAGAGCAGCTTTTCAGCGTCCCGCAGGATGAAGGCGAGCATGATGACCTCGGGAGGGGGTGGGGGCGGGCCTTGCGGCCCGCGCCGTCAGTTGGCGCCGTCGATGGCGGTCTGGAAGGCGCCCACGATTTCCGGGCCGACCCGTTCGGCCCACTGGTCGAAGGCCGGCTGCGTCGCCTCGCGGAAGGCCGCCAGTTCCTCGGGCGTGGGCTCATAGACCTCCATGCCCTTGTCGCGCAGGAAACCGATGCCCTCGGCGGTGCCTTCGCGGGTGATCTGGCGCTGCCAGGTCATCGCCTCCTCGGCGGCCTCGCGCAGCATCGTCTGGGTCTCGGCGTCGTAGCTGTCCCATTTCTGCTTCGAGATCCCGAGGAAGATCGGGTCATAGGAATAGTGCCAGGTCGTCAGGTATTTCTGCATCTCGTAGACCTGCTGCGGGATGATCACCGCGCCGATCGGGTTCTCCTGGCCGTCCACCACGCCCTGCTGCAGCGCGGTCAGCGTCTCGCTCCACTGCATCTGCTGGGGGTTGGCGCCAAGGGCGTTCATCACGTCGATATACATCGGCCCCGCGACGCGCATGTTCAGGCCCTTCATGTCCTCGGGCGACTTGATCGGGCGGGTGTTATTGGTCACCTCGCGGAAGCCGTTCTCGCCCCAGGCCAGGACGACAATGCCCTTCTCCAGCAGGATCTCGGACAGCATGTCGGCCGGGCCGCCCTCGGCGGTGGTGGCGTCGACCTGCTCATAGTTGTCATAGAGATAGGGCAGCGAGAAGACCGCCATCTCGGGCACCAGCGGCGTCACGTTGATGGCCGAGGTCACGACCAGGTCCAGCGCCCCGCGGCCCACCATGTCGGCCTGGCGCATCTGGTCGCCGCCGGCCAGCTGCGCGTTCGGAAAGACGCGGACGTCGATGTCCCCGCCGCTGCGTTCGGCGACGATCTCTCCGAACTTCTCGGCGCCCTTCTGCCAGGTCGTGCCGTCGCCGACATTGTGCGACAGGCGCAGCGTTTCCGCAGATGCCGTCCCCAGGCTCAGCGCCGTGGCCAAGGCCATGCCGGCCCAACGTGCAAAACTCATGATCTCTCGTCTCCCCCGTTCGCATTGTGCGCGGCTGGCGCGCGGCACGCCACCCTCCCGCGGCGTCGCTGCACATGATGAACGTTTGCGGACGCGCTTTGCAACCGCATTGTGGCGCTGGCGGCTTGCTGCCGGGGGGCGGCGGTTCCGGCTTTCGAGGGACGCGCCAGGCCGCTATCATGGTGGCATGAAGCATTCGGTGATCCTTTTCGGTCTGTTGCTGGCGGCTGCCCCGGCCTGGGCGGCCGACCCCCTGACGGGGATGTGGCGGACGCAGGCCGGGCGCGACGGCGGCTATGGCCATGTCCGCATCGCACCCTGCGGCGACCGTCTTTGCGGGCGGCTGGAACAGAGCTTCGATGCCGCCGGGCAGAGCGTGCCGGCGCCGTCGGGCGCACTGATCCTCGACGGTATCGCGGCGACAGGGGGCGGCGCTTACGGCGACGGCCGCATCGTCGACCCGGAAAGCCGCCGCGATTTCGCAGCCCGCCTGCGTCTGCAGGGCGACGTGCTGGAGGTCGCGGGCTGCATCCTGACCATCTGCCGCACGGCCGGGATCTGGCAGCGCGTCGACTGACTCGCAGGCCGCGACCCTGCGCATTGACGCGGGGCGTCGAAAGGTCGAACAAGCTGACAGCATGAACACTCCGGGGGGAACCTTGACATGACCGACCTGCGCCGCAGCCTTGCCCTTGCCAGCATCCTGGCCGGGACCGTCGCCACCGCCGCCGCGGCCCAGAACTGGCCGTCCGAGCCGCTGCACGTCTTCGTGGGCTTCCCGGCCGGATCGTCGCCCGACACCATCGCGCGCATTGTCGCCGAGCCGCTGGCCGAGGCGATCGGCCAGCCCGTCGTGGTGGAAAACAAGCCCGGCGCCGGCGGCGTCATTGCCATCCAGCAGATGCTGGCGCGGGGCAATGACGACTACAGCATCGGCATCAACATCAACGGCCCGCTGACGACCGCGCCGCGGCTGATCCCGGACCTGGGCTATGACCCGGCGGCCGACATCGCGCCGGTGGGCCTGATCGCGACCAGCCCGCTGGTGCTGGCCGTCGGCGCCGATTTTCCCGCCGACGACATCCAGGGCTTCATCGACGCCGCCGCCGAGCCCGAGGCGATCAGCTATGGCTCGGTCGGCGAGGGGTCTGGCGCGCATCTGACGGCAGAGCTTTTCGCCGACGCGGCGGGCGTCCAGCTGTTCCACATCCCCTTCCAGAGCTATGCCGAGGTCACGACCTCGATCCTGGGAGGAGAGATCGACAGCGGCTTCATGGCCCCCTCGGCCGCGCTGCCCCATGTCGAGGCCGGAACGATGAAGATGCTGGGCGTCACCTCGGCCGAGCCCTTCGCGCAGGTGCCGGACGTGCCGGTCATGGCGGGCCAGGCGGGCCTGCCCGAAGATTTCCGTGCCGAGCTGTGGAATGCGATGATCGCGCCTGCCGGCACCGATCCCGCCATCGTCGAGCGTCTGAACACCGAGCTGAACACCATCCTGAACGATCCCGAGGTGCGTGACCAGCTTCTGGCCATCGGCTGGCAGGCGCAGCCCGGCACCCCCGAGGACCTGGCGCAGCGCATCACCGGCGACACCGCCATGTGGGGCGGCGTCATCGACCGCACGCAGGCGGCGAACTGATCGCCGCGGGCATGCGGCGCGATCTGCACGATGCCGCCTGGGGCGGCGTCCTGGCGCTGGTGGGGCTGGCCGTCGCGGCATGGGCGGCCGCCTATTACGACTTCGGCGGCTTGCGGCGCATGGGGCCGGGATTCTTCCCGGTGGTCCTGGGCCTGATCCTGGCGGCGCTCGGGTTGCTGGTGGCGGTGCCAGCCCTTGGCCGCCCCGGCATGTCGCGCCATTTCGCCTGGCCCGAAACCGTGGGCGTCGTCGGCGCGCTTTTGGTGTTCGGGCTGCTTCTAAACCGGGCGGGGCTTGTGCCGACGACGGCGCTGACGGTGCTGATCGCCTCGGCCGTGGCGCCGCGTCGCGGCATCGTCTGGCGTCTGGTGCTGACCATCGCCGTCACGGCATTGACCTGGGTTCTGTTCATCGGCGGCCTCGACATGCCGATCCCAGCCTGGCCGCGGAGCTTCTGACATGACCACTCTGGAAGGCCTGGCCCACGGGCTGACCGTCGCGTTGCAGCCGTCGGTGCTGATCTACAGCCTCTTCGGGGCGCTGCTGGGCACGCTGGTCGGCGTACTGCCGGGCATCGGCGCGATGGCAGCCATCACGCTGCTGCTGCCGATCACCTACTACATCTCGTCCGAGGCGGCGCTGGTCATGCTGGCGGCCGTCTATTACGGCGCGCAGTACGGCGGCGCGGTGGCCTCGATCCTGCTGCGTCTGCCGGGAACGCCGCAATCGGCAGTGACGACGCTGGACGGATATCCGATGGCCCAGCAGGGACGGGCGGGTGTCGCGCTGTTCACCGCGATGGTGTCGTCCTTTGCCGGGTCGATGCTGGGCATTGTCATCCTTGTCGCGCTGGCGGGCGTGCTTGGGCGGCTGGCGACCAGCTTCGGCGCGGCGGAATACGCAGCAATGATGGTGATGGGGCTTGTCGCGGCCTCGACCATTGGCGAGGGCCGACCCGCGAAAAGCCTGTCGATGGTGGTGCTGGGCGTGCTTCTGGGCTGCGTTGGCACCGACGTGAATTCCGGCGTGCAGCGGTTTACCTTCGGCCAGGTGCAGCTTCTGGACGGCATCAACCTGGTGGCGCTGGCCATGGGTCTGTTCGGTCTGGCCGAAGTCATCGGCAACATCCGCAAGGCCGAGCGCGACGGGCCGCCGCCGCATGTGTCCCTGCGCCAGCTGGTGCCTTCGCGCGACGACCTGCGCCGGATCGTGGCCCCCATCGGACGCGGCACGGCCCTGGGCGGGTTCTTCGGGGCGCTGCCGGGGACGGGGTCCACGATCTCGTCCTTTCTGGGCTATGCGCTGGAGCGCCGCGTCGCCCGCCAGCCGGAACGCTTCGGCC
This sequence comes from Paracoccus rhizosphaerae, assembly GCF_026162645.1. Classification (GTDB taxonomy): domain Bacteria; phylum Pseudomonadota; class Alphaproteobacteria; order Rhodobacterales; family Rhodobacteraceae; genus Paracoccus; species Paracoccus rhizosphaerae. The sequence goes on along the minus strand of NZ_JAOTBE010000071.1, from coordinate 9,410 downwards.
AAGGTGCGATCGAAGGGATCGCGGGCCCCGAGGCCGCCAATAATTCGGCCGCGATCACCGCCTTCGTGCCGACGCTGACCCTGGGGATCCCCGGCGATCCGATCATGGCGCTGATGCTGGGGGCGCTGGTCATTCACGGCATCCAGCCGGGGCCCATGATGCTGGAGGCCCATCCCGACATGTTCTGGGGACTGGTCGTCAGCTTCGGGATCGGGAACCTGTTCCTCTTGGCGCTGAACCTGCCGCTGATCGGCATCTGGGTGTCGATGCTGCGCATCCCGTTCCGTTGGCTCTATCCGGCGATCATCGTCTTTGTCTGCCTGGGCGTCTATTCGGTGCGCGGATCGACCTTCGACATCGTCATGGTCGCGGGCATCGGCGCCATCGGCTATGCGCTGGCAGTCGCGGCCTTCAGCCCGGCGCTGCTGCTTCTGGGGTTCGTCCTTGGTCCGCTGATCGAGACGAACCTGCGCCGCGCCCTGCTGGTGTCGCGCGGCGACCTGATGACCTTCGTGGAACGCCCTGTCGCCTGCGGCTTCGTCATCGCGACCGTCCTGCTTCTGGCGCTGCCGCTGCTGAAGGGGCTGCGAAGGAACGGGGGCTGAGAGGGGAAAAGTGCAGGATTCTGCCTAAATCGACCCTTCTGTTTGATAATCAACAACAACTGTTTTCCAGCATTCTGCCCAAAAACCGTGAACAGGGGCAGAACAACCGGGGCAACTGTAAAGCGCCCGGCGACTGGCTTGCGGGGTCGATCTAATGGGTCGCGACCGCAAGAACGAGGAGCATCGAGAGCACTGGACTAAGATGCTCCGCAGCACGATGGAGACGCCGGCATGGCGCGCCCTCGGAGCTACTGCGCAGGCGCTCTACCCCTGGCTCAAGATGGAGTGGAAGGGGCCGAAGGCGAACAACAACGGCAAGATCAGTTTGCCCGTCCGCGTCGCTGCCGATCGGCTGGGCTGCAACATGAAGACCGCCGCGCGTGCCTTCCATGAACTGCAAGCTAAAGGCTTCCTCCTGCTGACCCAGCACGGGCGCATGGGCACGGAAGGCAAAGGCGCATCACCCACATACGAGATCACCGAGTTGGCCGTCCCCGGCAAGGATGAGCACTCAGGCCGGAAGCTCTACCTGCACTGGGAAGAAGGGCACGATTTCGCTGTTCGCGCTCATGCTCCAGTCAATCCGAGTGGCCGTAATGGGTTATTGACTGCCGAATCAAAAAACAAAAGCCCGTCCCCAAAAACGGGACGCGTCGTCCCCATAACTGGGACGAAAAGATGATTCCCCGTCCCCAAAACTGGGACGAGCCGTCCCCAAAACTGGGACGAAACCCCCCCGTTTCAGCACCTCTCCAGTCCCCAAAACTGGGACATCCTTATCTACCACTACCCTCTGTCAGGAAAGGCCTGCGCGCATGACCGCGATCCCCGACTTCACCATCACCAAGCTGACGGTCATCGACGGCCAGCCGAACACCCGCGGCAATCGGCTGCTGGCATCGTTCAACCTGAACCTAGCGATCATGTCAGTGCGTGGCTGTGTCCTGATCGAGAAGGAGACAGGCATCGTCGTCGCCTATGGTCCTGCGGGCAAGACATCGACAGGGCACAAGGCCAGCGCAGACATCACCGACCCTGCACTGGCACGGGCAGTCACGCGACGGGCGGCGGTGATCTACGGGGCGTTTACCGGCCGGGATCTGAGCGATGAGTAGTCTGGCGCGCGTCATCGTCACCACAGAGACCGTGGGCGGCTTCGGATGCCGCTACCACGTGACCCGTCGAAAGCTGGTCCTGTTCGGCCGGCTGACGATCTGGGCCTCCACCGCCTGGAGGCGCGCATGACACGGGGGGTGGTCGTCAACTTTGGCCCTAAAGCGGGGACCGGCGCGGGGAACTTCGCACAAGATCGGACCGAATTGGGGTTTTTGGAATTGGAGAATTTTGCATGAGTGAGAAAGACCTAACTGGCGCCCCGCCCCTCGATGCTTGGCGCCTCGATGCCATCCTAGAGCCTGAGGTGCGTGGCAAGCTGTGGGGTCTGCCGAGCATCGCGTCCTTCCTGGGCGTGAGCGAGAACACCGCGCGACGGTGGGCAAGGAAACGGGAGATCCCGATTTATCAGCCGCCGGGCACCACCAGCTATTGCGCTTTCCAGAACGAACTGCGACAGTGGCAGCGTTCTAAGCCTCTGTAATAGATTAGGAAATGGCAGGATTTGATAGGCTCTGCCATCTGACGTGATACTTCTGGCCCCAGTATCTTGGGGCTATGAAAATTTGGCCTTGGTCGCGTAGCGCGGCACCCCATCAAGAGAAGTCCCTGGCCGTGCCTGACACGGACCTTGCGGCCATTCTCGGCGCCAATCTCTCCAGCGGAAACGGCATTCCGGTCAGCATCATGGATGCGCTGCGGGTGCCTGCTGTCTCCAACGCCATCCAGCTGATCTCCGAAGCCGTGGCCTCGCTCGACGTGCATGTGAAGTATGTCGAAGGCGGGACCGAGATCGAGGTGACGGATCACCCGGTCCTCAACCTGCTGCGCGGCGAGGCAAACGACTGGACGACCGGCTTTGAGCTAATCCGGCAGATCATGGTCGATGCGCTGGTGGCCGATCAAGGCGGCATGGCCTGGGTCAACCGCGTGAACGGCCGCCCTGTGGAGCTCATCAGCTACCGCCAGGGGACGCTGTTCTTCGAGACCGACCTGGACACCGGCGAGCGCAAGTATCGCCTTGGCAACCGCCCTGTGGCGGCCCGTGATGTCATTCACCTGATGCCGCCCCTGCCGCGCAGTCCCCTGTCTCTGGCACGGGATGCGATCGGTATTGCCGTGGCGCTGGACCGTCACGCGGCCCGCCTGTTCACCCGCGGCGCCAAGCCTTCCGGCACACTCAAGTTCCCCAAGGGCATGGGCGAGACAGCGGTGCAGAAGATCATCGCTTCATGGCGGCAGACGCATGAGGCAGAGGACAGCGGCGGCCGAACGGTCATCCTCTATGACGGTGCCGAGTTTGAAGCGATCACCTTCAACAGCACCGACGCGCAGTTCCTCGAAAACCGGAAGTTCCAAATCGAGGAAATCGCCCGGGCCTTCAACATTCCGGCCCCTATGATCGGTGCCCTTGAGCGCGCCACCTGGTCGAACAGCGAACAGAAGGGCCGGGAGTTCCTGTCCTACTGCCTGGAGCCGTGGCTTCGCGGGCTAGAGGGGGCGTTCAACCGCGCCCTGTTCAGCGACGACGAACGGGGCCGGTATGTGGTCCGGTTCGACCGCGACGACCTCACGCGCGCAGATCTCGCCACCCGCGCCACCGTCATCAACAGCCTGATCGCCAGCCGGACGCTGAACCCGAACGAGGGCCGCGCCTGGCTGGGCCTGCCCCCGCGCGAGGGCGGCGACGAATTCCTGAACCCGAACATCACCACCCCGGCAAATACCTCTGCCGAGGGCATTTCGAATTCCGACACACCTGAGGACACCGACAATGCAGCTGAATGACATCCTTGCCGATGCTCAGGACCAGGACCGCGGCCGCGACTTCGAGCTGGCCCATCCGGTGACGGGCCAGCTAACCGGCATCATTTTGCGGATCGCTGGTCCCGACAGTGCCACACAAGCCCGCGCCCGCCTGCAGCTTACTGATGATCTGGCGGCTGCGGCTGACGAGACCGGCAGCATCTCGGCTGCAGCGCGCGAGAAGGCTCGCCTGAACTGTCTCGCTCGCTGTGTCATGGCTTGGGAGATCCAAGAGGACGGGCAGCCAGTCCCCTTCAACCATGCCAATGTCCTGCGGCTCCTCGGCGGCGCGCTGTGGGTGCAACAGCAAGTCGATGCCTTCGCCTCTGACCGTGCGGCCTTCCGGGGGACGGCAGCATGAGCGCCGCCATGAGCATTACCGACTTCCTGATGATTGACGGTTGGCACGAACAGCCCGGCGGCAAGGTGATCGCACCGAACGGACAGCATGTTCTGACCATTCATTCCGATAACATGACCAGCGGCGAGGTTCATCAAGCCATGCGGGCGGTTCTGCGCGCCTTGGCTGACAGCTTCGGGGAGTTTCCCCAATGAGCCGGATTGAGGTCAAGGCCGCCTTCACCGTGGACGAGGCCGGCATGGTCGAGGGCATCGCCTGGCCCTTCGGCAGCCCCGACCGCGTGGGCGACGTGATCGAGCGCGGCGCCTTCGCCAAGTCGATGCCGCCCCTGCCGATGCTCGCCAGCCACGACCAGAAGGACACCGTGGGTGTCTGGGACGAGATCATCGAGACCGACCAGGGCCTGACCGTGAAGGGACGGCTTCTGGTGAACGATGTCCAGCGCGCGGCCGAGGTTCGCTCGCTGATCCAGGCGGGTGCGCTTCGCGGCCTGTCGATCGGCTTTGCCTCGCGCAAGGCCATGCCCCGCCGGGGCGGTGGTCGCACGATCAGCGATCTTGAGCTTCTCGAAATCAGCGTGGTGGCGGTGCCTGCACATGCCGGCGCCCGCATCACCTCCGCAAAGGAACACGACATGACTGAGACGACCGAAACCAAGGGCATCGAGGCGCTGGAGGCCAAGATGACCGCGCTGGAGCAGAAGGCCGACAACTCGGCTCTTGTGGCCCGGATCGACAAGCTGGAAGCCAAAGGCAACCGTCATCAGGGTGGTGTGACCGAGGGCAAGCCCGGCGAAGTCGAAAAGAAGGCTTTCGAGACCTTCATCCGCAACGGCGTGACCGCTCTGGATGACGACGACAAGAAGACCCTGAACCTGGGCGCCAACCCGGCCGGCGGCTATGTCGTCGCCCCCGAGTTCTCGACCCGCGTTCTGCAGACGCTTTCCGAGCGTTCATCGATGCGCGCCATTGCCAACATCATGGCGATCGGCACGACCGAGATTGTCATCCCCAAGCTCAACGGCAACGTGCAGCCTGGCTGGGTCTCGGAGATCGGCCCGCGCCCCGTGTCGGAACCGACCTTCGACCAGCAGAAGATCGCTGTTCACGAGCAGGCCGTCATCGTCCCTGTGTCGCAGCAACTGCTGGAAGACAGCCTGATCGACCTCGAAGGGTTCCTGCGCAACCACATTGCCCGCGAGTTCGGGAAGATGGAGGAAGCGGCCTTTGTGAACGGCGACGGTAATGGCAAGCCCCTCGGCTTCCTGGCATCGGCGGCGGATTACGAGGCGATCGAAACGGCCCTGACCGGCGCGGAGCTGGTGGATGATCTGATCTCGCTGTTCTACGCGCTGCCCACGGAATACGCCCGCAACGCAACGTGGGTGATGAACCGCGCTACGATGGCGGCGATCCGCGGCGCCACCGACAACACCGACCGGATGATCTGGGGCGACAGCCTCGCCAACGGCCAGCCCGCGACCCTGCTGGGCCGTCCGATCCGCGAGATGGTGGACATGCCTTCGCTGGCGGCCGGCTCCTATCCGGTGGCCTTCGGTGACTTCAACGTGGGTTATCAGATTGTCGATCGCATCGGCATCCAGACCCTGCGCGACGACTTCACCGGCGCTGACAATGGCATTGTGAAGATCCGCGCCCGTCGCCGTGTCGGTGGCGCCCCGGTCATGCCGGAAGCCATCGCCGTTCTGCGGGGGGCTGCAGCATGAGCGCGGTGAAGACCAAGGCTGAGATCGCGGCTTTCGTGGCCGAGCTGGAGAAGACCAAGGGCGGCGTCGAGGTCCGGGAGGAGGATGGCGAGACCGTCATCCGCACCCGCGACGGTGACGAGCATCGCTTCAAGGTCGGAACCCGGAAGGCTGACTGATGCCAGCCCGCGCGCCCCGGATCTGTTCTTGCGGCAAGACGGCGCCTCCGGGTGCCCAATGCCCTTGCCAGATCCAGCGCGCGGCCGAACGGAATGCCCGCTTCGAGAAGACCCGGCCCAACAGCAGCCAGCGCGGCTATGACCGCGAATGGGAGAAGGCGAGGGCGTCGTTCCTGCGCCAGCACCCATACTGCGCCCGCTGCGGCGCCCGCGCGACGCTCGTCGATCACAAGATCCCGCATCGCGGCGACCCCGCCATCTTCTGGGACAAGTCCCGGTGGCAGCCGCTCTGCACCCCCTGCCATTCCGGCGCCAAGCAACGCATCGAGCGCCGCCAGTTCCGAAAGGAAAGCCTATGACGATCTACACCACCGCAGGCACCCGCCTCTACATTGGCGGCCCGCTGCCTGCCCAGGCCGACGACTTCGACGCCACCGACTTCTCCAGCCAGACCTGGGTCGAGGTCGGGGAGACCGAGGGCCTTGGCTCTGCCGGTGACACCTCGGCCGAAGTCACCTTCGACGGCATCAACTCGGGCCGCACCCGCCGCCTCAAGGGCACCAAGAACGCGGGCAACATGGATGTCGTCTGCGGCCTCGACCCGAGTGATCCCGGCCAGATCGCCCTGATCGCGGCAGAGCGGACCAAGAACGACTTCGCCTTCCGCGTCGTGCTGGCCGATGCCCCGGCCGGCGGCACGCCTTCGGAGCGCATGTTCGTGGCCCAAGTGGGCAGCGCGTCGGAGACCTACGACAGCGCCAACAGCGTGATGAAGTTCAACGCCTCGCTCTGGATCAACTCGAACATCGTCAAGATCGCGGCGACCGGCGGCGTCTGATGCTGTTCCCCGTCGCAGGCTCGAAGCTGTTCATCGCTGACGAGGAAGTCCCCTCGCACATGCCACCCGCCAGCGTTCCTGACGCCGCGTGGGTGGAGGTGGGCGAGGCCGAGGCTCTCGGCGTGCTGGGCGGACGCTACGAGCTGGAGGAGGCCCATTACATGAGCGATGCGCCTGACGGGGGATACATGGCGGTCAAGGGCGTCCACCGCCCCGAGACCATGCAGGTGATCCTCGGCCTCGATCCCCTCGATCCGGGCCAGATCATCCTGCGCAAGGCCTACCGCTCGCGCGAGGCTTTCCCCTTCCGGCTGCTCTTCGCGGATGGCGTCACCGAGCGGCGCTGGTTTGCGATGGTGATGTCGATTGGGGACGTCTTCGACGCGGCCAACAACGTGATGCGGCTGCAGGCGGATCTGCACCCCGTCGCCAATCCGCACAGGTGATCCATGCCGACCATCGTCACGCTTTCCCAGATCAAGGACCACCTGGCGCTGACCGGCGCCCAGGACCAGGACGACATGCTGATCCAGCTGAAGCTCGACGCGGCGCAAAGCCTGATCGAGCGGCACCTGGGCTATGGCCTGATCTTGCAGTTCGGATCTGCCGAGGCGGTGCCTGCGGACCTGCGCGAGGCGATCCTGCAGCTGACCGCCTGGTGGTACGAGAACCGCGAGGCCGTCATGGAGCGCGGCGCGCCCTTGCCCTTCGGCGTCCAGGACATCCTCGACGCGCACCGGGACTGGAGCTTCTGATGGCGGACGATGGCGGCCTGTCCAGGTTCCAGAAGCGCATGAGGGCGGTGCCGATCGCCGCCCGCCAAGCCGTGGTGCCGGCCCTGACAAAGGGCGGATACGAGATCGCGGACATCATCGAGGCCTTGGCCCCCGAGGACGAGGGCGACCTGAAGAACTCCGTCGCGGTGACGCTGCCGGGGCAGTCGACCCCGCCTTACTCGCAGCCGGGCGGCTCGCATGTCGTGGCCGAGAACGCGGTCGCGATTACCGTGGGCAACAGCGAGGTCCGCTATCCGCACCTGCAGGAATATGGCACCGTCAACCACCCCGCGCAGCCGTTCTTCTGGCCGGGCTTCCGCCTTGGCCGCAAGCGCGCCCTGAACCGCATCAAGCGGGCGATCGGCAAAGCCATCAGGGAGGCGAAATGACCCCCGAGCTTGAAGTCCAGAAGGCCATCCGCGATCGGCTGAACAGTGATGCGACAGTGAACGAATGGGTGCCCGCGGGGAACATCCTCGACACCAACCAGCGCCCCGCGCCGCGTCCTGCCATTATCCTGGGCGAGAGCCAGTCGGTCGATGAAGGCGCAGACCTGAAGCGCACCCGGACACGGATCTTCCACACGCTGCACATCTGGGTGCGCGAGCCGTCCCTGGAGCGGTCGAAGGCCATTGCCGGGGCCATCCGTGCCGCCGTGCGCCTCGGCCGCCTGGCGCTGCCCGAGGGGCTGCACTGCGCCGATCTGCTGGTCAGCAGCCAGCGCTTCCTGCGCGATCCTGACGGCGAGCATTCGCACGGGGTGGTGACGCTGGAGATCCTGATCACGGAGGCGCAGCCATGAAGGCCGGCAAGCTGACCGAGACCATCGTCCTGCAGAGCGGCGGGACCACCCTTAACGACTACGGCACCCCCATCCCCGACAGCAACGTGACGCTGGCCGTGGTGCGGGCCGAGCGTATCGACCAGACCACAGAGGAGTTCCTGCGGGCCGGCGGCGCCACCGACGAGGAAAGCGTGATCTTCCGCATCCGGCATCTGGACGGCATCGGCAACGACGATCGCGTGATCTGGGAGGGCCAGACCTTCAACATCCGGCAGGTCACCCCCATCGGCCGCCGCAAGGGCCTCGACCTGCGCTGCACGAGGCAGCTCGCATGAAGGGGACCAAGCCGCAACTGAGGGAGGCGCCGGGGGATGTCGTGACGACCGACACCCGCGCGCCCGACTGGCTGTCGAAGGAGGCCCGCGAGGAATGGGACCGGGTGATGCCGGTGCTGGTCGAGCGCAAGATCCTGACCGATGCCGACCTTGGCGGCCTCGAAAGCTACTGCATCTGCATCGGCCGGGTGCGCCAGATGGAGACCCTGATCCAGGCCGAGAGTGACGCAGCTGCGATGTTGCCGATGATCCGCGCCCAGGACAAGGCGATGGTCACCGCGCGCCAGCTTGGCGCGGAGCTGGGCCTGACGCCCGTCAGCCGGTCCCGTCCCGCCATCCGTGACGACGGTGACCAGGACGACAGCGCCAACCCATTGGAGGTGTGACGGTGAACGCCTCGACCTTCCCCGCCTGGATCTACGACGACAGCGAGATCCCCGACCCCTACGGCCACGGCGAGCGGGCGGTGCGCTTCCTGCGCAGCCTGCGCCACCCCAAGAGCATCCTTCCCTCGCGCGCCTTCCAGCTCGACCCGTGGCAGGAGCGCATCGTCAGGCGCATCTACGGGCCGCGCCACGAGGACGGCACGCGCATGGTCAACACCGTGGCGCTGCTGCTGCCCCGCGGCAACCGCAAGACCTCTCTGGCCGCCGCCCTGGCGCTCCTGCACACCATCGGACCCGAACGCAGGCCCGGTGGCGAGGCCATCTTCGCCGCCGCCGATCGCAAGCAGGCCGGCATCGGCTTTCGCGAGGCGGCCGGCATCATCCGCGAGGACAAGCGCCTCGTCTCGGCGGTGGGCATCTACGACGCGCACAACGCCCCGAAGAAGCTGATCCTGAGGAAGGAGCAATCCTATCTCGAAGTCATCTCGGGCGATGGTGGCCCGCAGCATGGCCGCACGCCCG
>NZ_JAOTBE010000070.1 GCF_026162645.1 Paracoccus rhizosphaerae | reverse complement strand
ACTGGCTGTGCCCGAGGCCCCGAACCTGGTCTGGTCGATGGACTTCATGGCCGATCGTCTGGTCGACGGGCGGCAGTTCCGGCTGCTGAACGTGCTGGACGACTTCAACCGCGAGGGGCTGAGGATTACCGTCAGTGTCGCGCATGGAGACGCCGAAGTGTTAAAGCCTCTCGGTCACACCCGCAGACCCTGAAGGTCCAACCCCACGTCTTTCTGGACATCGCTAGAATAGCCGGGGGTAGCGGCCTCTGACGCGGCTGTCCTGCATCGCATCGATTTCGGTCCGGTCACAAGACGAGTTGGAGATTATTCTGCCTTGCCAGATTCCCGCTCGATGAAATTCAACCTTTCTTCCGTATCTGTGAGCAGTTCGATTGTAGATCTTGATGCCCGACATATGCGAAAGGATCGTCGCCTTTTACTTGGCGTCTGTGCATATGCGCGAAGCGTCAGAAAAGCAGCAGGACCTGCACGTCTGCCACATTGGTGCCTGTGGGCCCTGTGATGAGCAGGTCACCGGACGCGGATAGCACCGCGTTGCTGTCGTTGTTGGCGAGCAGTGACGTGCTGTCAACGCCTGCGGCCTCGAGCCGAGCCAAAGTAGTGCCGTCAACCACACCGCCTGCTGCGTCAGTCGGACCGTCACGGCCATCGGTCCCGCCGCTGAGAAACACCCAAGGCCGCTGCCAGTCGCGTCCCAGCATCGCCACGCGTAGCGCCAGTTCCTGATTGCGACCCCCTTTGCCGCTCCCACGCAGGTTCACGGTCGTTTCCCCGCCGAATATCAGGGCCTGTCGCCCACGGGACGATGCCTGCAAGGCAGCTTCGGCAATGCGTGAGGCAGCGTCGGACACATCGCCGATCAAGCGGTTGCTGAAGATCTGCGCAGTCCACCCCGGCGGTACGGCATCGCACATCGCCGCGAGCGAGCTTTCGTTGCTGCCGATCAGGTAGTTGTCGGCAGCGGGCGTGGCCGGTGCCGCGCGCCCTTCGGTCAGCAAGTTGACGGCAGCAAGAGGCATCTTATCCAAAAGCGCTCGCTGCGACAGAAGGTCGAGCGCGTCCTGGGCGGTCCCCAGCGGCGCCACCGTGGGACCACTGGCGATGGCTCCAAGATCGTTCCCGATCACATCGGACAGGATCAGCGCCGTGACCCGGGCCGGTGCAGCATGGCGTAGGAAGCCGCCGCCCTTGAGTTCCGATAGGTGTTGGCGGATCAGGTTGACCTGCTCGATCGCCAGCCCGCTGGCCAGAAGCAGACGGTTCACCTGCTGCTTCTCCGACAGCGTCAAGGGCGGGCGGGGCGTGGGCACCAAGGCCGAGCCGCCCCCCGAGATGAACGCAAAGACCCGGTCCTGCGCTTCGGCCCCGTCAAGCAGCTCGATAATGCGTCGGCCCGCCTGCAGGCCAGCCTCATCTGGTTCCGGATGGCCGGCGCTCAGCACCGTGGCGCCGGGAATTGCCCGATCGTTGCCGTGGTGTGTGACCGCAAGCGCCAAGACCGGCGCGCGCACATGCCGCATCGCCTCGGCCAGCATGGCGGGGGCCGCCTTGCCGATGGCGATTAGAATGTTCCGGCCCCCCGCCGGCAGCGGGGCGGGGGGCTGCTTGTCAAAATGCCGACGCACGGCCAGCGCGGGATCGGCCGCACGAACAGCCTCGTCATAGAGAGCCCGCGCCAAGGCGCGCATTTCGTCGGTGTTCGATGTCATGCGGCGATTTGCCGGGCTTTCTGGACCAGGACCTCGGCCTGGCGGATCGAAGCATAGTCGATCAGGCGCCCGTCCAGCGACACTGCACCCTTACCTTCGGCCTCTGCCTTGGCCATGGCGTCAAGGATCTTCTGGGCGCGCTCGACCTCGGCAGCCGAAGGGCTCATCACCTCGTTGGCCAGCGCGATCTGGCTCGGATGGATCGCCCATTTGCCCTCGCAGCCAAGAACCGCAGCACGGTAGGCGGCGGCCTTGTAACCCTCGGGGTCCGAAAAGTCGCCGAATGGACCGTCGATCGGACGCAGTCCATTCGCTCGGGCCGCGACCACCATGCGCGAAAGGGCATAGTGCCACATGTCGCCCCAGTGTGTCTGACGGTCGCCCTCAGCGTCCTTGTCGGTCAGGACAGAGTACTTTTCGTTCACGCCACCAATAATGGTGGTGCGGGCTCGCGTGCTGGCAGCATAGTCGGCGACGCCAAAGTGCAGGCTTTCGTTGCGTTTGGAGGCCGCGGCAATCTCACTGATGTTCTGCATTCCAAGGGCGGTCTCGATGATGTGCTCGAAGCCGATCCGTTTCTTGTAGCCCTTGGCGTCCTCGATCTGGGTGACCAGCATGTCCACGGCATAGACGTCGGCAGCCGTTCCCACTTTCGGGATCATGATGAGGTCCAGCCGCTCTCCAGCCTGTTCGACGACATCCACGACATCGCGGTACATGTAGTGCGTATCAAGCCCGTTGATTCGCAGCGACATGGTCTTCCGGCCCCAGTCGATCTCGTTGAGAGCCTTGATGATGTTCTTGCGGGCCTGAGCCTTCTCGTCGGGCGCAACAGCGTCCTCAAGATCCAGAAAGATCACGTCCGCTTCGGAAGCGGCAGCTTTTTCGAACATCTGAGGCTGGCTACCGGGCACGGCAAGTTCGCTTCTGTTCAGGCGAGCAGGGGCTTGTTCGATGGGAAAAAAGCTCATGGCTTGTTGCTCCGTGTTGTGATGAGGGAGGATAGCCGTAGAGAGGTGGAAATATTATTGCGTGTCAATGCGCAATAGGTACCAGAGATTGCGCAACCATCCGCTGTCTAACATGCCGTTGCAAATTCATCCGTTTCGACTTGCGTAATAGGAAGCGATGGCCTGGCCGCGGTTCTTGACGGAAAGCTTGTCATACAGGTTCGACAGATGAAATTTGACCGTATTGGCCGAAATCCCAAGTTCCCGAGAGAGCTCGCGGTTCGTCAGTCCCCTGGACAATGCTTCGAGCATGTCGGTTTCGCGCCGTGATAGGCTTTGCATGACACTGTTCTGCAGGTCGCGCACATCGAGATAGGGAAAGACCATCTTGCCTTCCGCCACGGCGGCGCAGGTCTCGAGCAGCGTCTCGACAGAGCCGCTGCGCGGAGCGAAACCTGCTGCCCCTGCTCCCATGGCTGCCAAGTGTGCGCCGCTAGATTGATCGCCATAGACGACGATGCGGGGGCTCTCGGCCTCGTCGCGCAGCTTCTCCATCAGGCGTGCGCCCCCTATCGACGGGAGGCTCCACTCGATGATTCCCAACTGCGCTGGAACCCGCACGACGCTGGCCAGAAAGCCTTCGGCCGTGGCAGACGTGGCTAGCAGCGAGAACCGTTCATCTCGTTCGAAAACCTCTGACAAGGCCGAAAGCACCAATGGATTGCTGTCGGCGAGGATGATCGTGATGGCCCGTTCAGCTGCTTCCACAGTGCGCATGTGATGATCCTTTGACTTGAGGCGGAAGCGGCCCGATCAAGGGCGCCGCCCCCTTATGGGTGGGAAGCCACCCGCCCGTTTAGCTACCCAAAGGCAGCATAATGTTACGTTGTGTCGTCCGTCTAGAAGGAGTTTCTTAATTTCAATCAGCGCGATCATGAGGAAATATTATGACCGAAGCGACAATCTTCCCACAGCTCGAAATACCCGACACGATGGCCGCAGGCCCTGGGCCGGGACATACCGATCCGCGGATCCTCAAGCGCTTCGCCGGTGCAGGCATGGCTGACCACATGCAAGCCGACGTCTTGCGCGGCATGATCGAATGCAAGCTGATGTTGCGCACGGTGATGGGGACCCAGAACGTTCATACCTTTGGCGTGGCAGGAACGGGCTGGAGCGGGCTCGACTGTCTGTTCAGCGCAGTCATGCCGGGAGACAAGGTGGTCGTTTTCGTCAACGGCACCTTCTCGGGGATCGACGGTCTGACCCTGAGGATGAAGGCCGCAACGGCCGAAGAACTGGCCGCCAGCCCCATGGACCCCCAGCCCGCTTCTGTCACCATCATGACCGTGCCGCATGGCCAATCCGTCACTGTAGAAATCGTCGAAGCCGCACTGGCCGAGCATAAGCCGAAATGGGCCGCGATGGCACATTGGGAAACTGGGTCGGGGCGGATCAACGACTTGCGAGGCTTCTCGGATGCCTGTGTCAGCCATGGGGTGATCGGTCTGGTGGATGCAGTGTCGTCGCTGGGTGTGGAGGATTTCCGCATTGACGACTTTCCTGGCGTCCACGGCTGGGCATCCTGCCCGCAGAAGGGCATCTGCTGCCTGCCGCTGACGTATGCTCCGGTTTCGTTCACCGATCGCTATATTGCCAACCTGCGTCACACTGGATGCCGAACCTTCGTGCACCACCCGATCCTCGAGGCGCGGCACTGGGGCATCGTCGACGGCAAGGATGTCGAGAAGGGCATCTATCATCGCACCCACAGTGCCTATGCCGTCGCCGCCTTCCACGAAGCGCTGCGGATCACATTGCAACAGACGGTGGCCGGGCGCGCCAAGTCCTATGCGTTCCATGAGGCAGCTCTGCGGGATGCGGTGACGGCCATGGGCTGCAAGGTCACATCGAACATGACCTCTCTGGTAGTGCTGAACCTACCCGATAGGCTGGCCGGTCGCGAGATGGAACTGGTCCAAGCTTGCCGGGCGTCGGGCTTCGGCATCTGGCCGACCCTGTCGGAGCCCGTCCAGGTTCGCATCGGCATTCTGAACCTGCTGAACCAGAATGCGATTGGGGACATCGTGAACCGCTTTGGTACCGCCCTTAACAGGATGGGCGCCGAGATCGACATGGAACGGATCAACGACCGTCTGGAAAAGCATTACCAGACAATGATCGCGGCCGAATAACGAAGCCCTGGGAGGAGGCGGAGATGGACATTCACGAATACCAAGCCAAGGAAATACTCAGCAACTTCGGCGTCGGCATCCCCCAGGGTGCCCTCGCCTACAGCCCCGAGCAGGCCGCCTATCGTGCCCGCGAGATGGGCGGGGATCGATGGGTGGTCAAGGCGCAGGTGCATGCCGGAGGCCGCGGCAAGGCGGGCGGCGTCAAGCTCTGCAGCAGCGACAGCGAAATCCAGACGGTGACCGAGGGCATGTTGGGCCAGAAAATCGTCACTCACCAGACGGGTCCCGAGGGCAAGGGTATTTATCGCGTCTATGTGGAGGCTGCGGTCCCCATCACGCGAGAGATCTATGTAGGCTTCGTGCTCGACCGCGCCCGCCAGCGCGTGATGATCGTCGCCAGCAGCGAGGGCGGCATGGAGATCGAGGACATCTCGGCCCAGCAACCGGAGAGCATCGTACGCGCCACGGTCGAGCCCGCCGTCGGCCTGCAGGAATTCCAGTGCCGCGAGATCGCTTTCGCCCTTGGGATCAAGCCCGGCATGGTGCAGCAGATGGTCCGCACGCTGCTGGGCTGCTATCGCGCCTTCCGCGATCTCGACGCCACCATGGTCGAGGTGAACCCGCTGGTCATCACCGGCGACGACCGTATCCTGGCGCTGGACGCCAAGATGACTTTCGACAACAACGCCCTGTTCCGCCATCCCCAGGTCTCGGAGCTGCGCGACAAGTCGCAAGAGGATCCGCGCGAATCCCGCGCCGCCGACCGCGGATTGTCCTATGTCGGGCTGAACGGCAATATCGGCTGCATCGTCAACGGTGCCGGGCTTGCCATGGCGACGATGGACACGATCAAATTGGCCGGCGGCGAGCCTGCGAACTTTCTCGACATCGGCGGCGGCGCCACGCCTGAGCGGGTCGCCAAGGCATTCCGCCTGGTGATGTCGGACAAGAACGTCCAGGCAATCCTGGTCAACATCTTTGCGGGCATCAACCGCTGTGACTGGGTGGCCGAAGGCGTGGTGCGCGCGTTGCGCGAAGAGCCGGTGGACGTTCCTGTCGTCGTCCGCCTGGCGGGCACCAATGTCAAGGAAGGCCAGAAGATCCTGGCGCAGAGCGGCCTGCCATTGATCCGGGCCACCACCCTGATGGAAGCTGCCGAGCGCGCCGTGATGGCGTGGCGCTCTGATACCAATCGCAACCCCAACCTGAAGGTCGTGTGATGAGCATTTTACTGGATCGCGAAACCCGTGTCCTTGTCCAGGGCATCACCGGCAAGATGGCGCGTTTTCACACCAAGGAGATGCTGGACTATGGCACCCAGGTGGTGGGGGGCGTTGTTCCTGGCAAAGGCGGCGAAACGGTCGAGGGCGTGCCCGTCTTCAACACGATGAAAGAGGCGGTTGCCGAAACGGGTGCCGACGCGACCCTTGTCTTCGTGCCGCCACCCGCAGCTGCCGACAGCATCATGGAGGCGGCGGACTCGGGCATCCGCTACTGTGTCTGCATCACCGACGGTATCCCGGCGCAGGACATGATCCGCGTCAAGCGCTACATGTACCGCTATCCCAAAGAACGCCGCATGATCCTGACCGGCCCGAACTGCGCGGGCACGATCAGCCCGGGCAAGGCCATGCTGGGCATCATGCCGGGCCATATCTACCTGCCTGGCAACGTGGGCATCGTCGGCCGTTCGGGTACATTGGGATATGAAGCCGCAGCGCAGCTGAAGGAACTGGGCCTGGGCATCTCGACCAGCGTGGGCATCGGCGGCGATCCGATCAACGGCTCGTCCTTCCGCGACGTTCTGGAGCATTTCCAGAATGACGACGACACCCATGCCATCTGCCTGATCGGCGAAATCGGCGGTCCGCAAGAGGCAGAAGCGGCGGAGTATATTCGAGACAATGTCACCAAGCCCGTCGTTGCCTATGTCGCGGGCCTGACCGCGCCGAAGGGCCGGACCATGGGACATGCGGGTGCCATTATCTCGGCCTTCGGTGAAAGCGCGTCTGAGAAGGTGGAAATCCTGGCGGCAGCGGGCGTCACCATGGCCGAGAACCCGGCCGTGATCGGGGCGACCATCGCCCGCGTCATGCAGTAAGGAGGCGCGGCGATGGCAAAACCCCGAGTGCTTGTCACCCGGCGCTGGCCCGCAGCGGTCGAGGCGCGCCTGTCCGAAATCTTCGATGCCCAGTTGAACCTGGGCGACAAACCCCTGCTGCCCGAGGAGTTTCGGACGGCAATCAGGGAATACGACGCGATCCTGCCCACGGTGACGGACAAGATCGGTGCACCTGCCCTGGAATGCGACAAGCCCCAGACGCGCATCCTGGCCAATTACGGTGTTGGCTACAGCCACATCGATCTGAACCGCGTGGCCGAGCATGGCATCGTTGTCACCAATACTCCCGATGTGCTCAGTGAATGCACGGCGGATCTAGCGATGACCCTGCTGCTGATGGTGGCGCGCCGCGCTGGCGAGGGCGAACGCGAGTTGCGGGCGGGCCAGTGGACCGGCTGGCGACCGACGCATCTGGTCGGCACCAAGGTCTCTGGAAAGACACTGGGGATCGTTGGCTATGGCCGCATCGGTCAACAGATGGCCCGTCGGGCGCATCATGGCTTTGGCATGAAGATCCTGGCTTACAACCGCAGCCCGGTGGCACCCGACGTGCTGGCTCAGTGTCAGGCGACGCAAGTTCCTGATCTTGATGACATGCTGCCAGACTGCGACTTCGTCTCGCTGCACTGCCCCGGCGGGGCCGGGAACCGGCACCTGATCAACGCGGCACGTTTGGCCCGGATGCGGTCCGATGCCTTCCTGATCAATACGGCGCGCGGTGAGGTCATCGACGAAGCGGCCTTGCTGCATGCGCTGTGGTTCGACACGATCGGCGGGGCGGCCTTGGATGTCTTCGATGGGGAACCCGCCGTCAATCCGCAACTGCTGGAGTCGGACCGGCTGGTGATGTTGCCGCATCTGGGTAGTGCGACCCGCGAGGCCCGCGAGGCCATGGGCTTTCGCGTCATCGACAACCTTCAGGACTTCTTTGCAGGGCGCGAACCGCGTGACCGGGTGAACTGATGCACGGAGCGTTTGTGAAGCGGACCCACCCTATGGCCGCGCCCAGCGACTATGCCAGCCGGCTGCGAGACGAGATGGGAAGGCTGTGGCAGAACGTCATTGCCCGCCGAGCGCCGCAGGTCCTGCCGCTACTTCTCGGCGCGACCGATGATCTGCCTACGGGCGCCGATACCGGAGCCTATCTGCAGGGGCTGGATATCTGGTTCCAGCTTCTGCGCATCATCGATGAAAATGCCGCCACCCGTGACCGGCGGGTGGTAGAGACGAACGCTGGACCCGCTGCGGTAGAAGGCAGCTTTGCACGCGTGCTGAGCACCTTCACCGACATCACCGCCGACGATCTCCGCCGCGTCACCCGTGGGCTTTACGTCGGGCCGACGTTGACCGCGCATCCGACCGAAGCCAAGCGCGTCACCGTCCTGGAAATCCATCGTCGCATCTATCGCGCCTTGGTGAATCTCGAAACCGATCGCTGGACCCCACGCGAACGCGCCGACCTGTTGATGGACCTCGAGGGCGAAATTGACCTGCTATGGCTGACCGGCGAATTGCGCCGCCAGCGACCGACGCCCCTTGAGGAAATCGAATGGGGCCTGCAATTCTTTCGCGACAGCCTGTTCGATGCTGTGCCAAACGTCCTGCAGCGCTTCGACAAGGCGGTAGGGCCGCATCTTGGCCATGACGCAGCCGGAATCCCGCTGCTGCAGTTTCATTCCTGGATCGGCGGCGACCGCGATGGCAACCCCCATGTTACTGCCGACACAACGCGCGTGGCGCTGGCCGCAAACCAGCGGGCAATCCTCGACCGCTATGACCAGGGCCTGACGCGCGCCATCCGGCAGTTGAGTATCAGCACCGAAATCGCGGCATTGCCTCAGGAAGCGCGCGACCTGCTCCGGTCGGTTATCGAGGCCGCAAAATTACCGCCTGAGGCACGCCACCGAAATCCCGGCGAACATTTCCGTCAGGCCATGACCGCCATCAAGCACCGCGTCGCCGCCACCGCCGAAGGCAAGGTTGGAGTGGCCTACGCCCATGTGCTCGAGTTCATCGCCGAGCTTCGCAAGGTCGAGGCAGCGCTGGCAAGCATTGGCGCCGAGCGCCTGGGACAGGCGCTGGTCCGGCCCTTGCGCCTGCAGGCCCAGGTTTTCGGCTTCCGGACCGTGACGCTGGACGTGCGCCAGAACTCCTCGGTCACGACACGGGCGCTTGCCGAAGTCTGGTCTTGTGCCGGCGAGGCTCCCGTCTATGGCAGCGCCGAGTGGTCGCGCCGGCTGCGGTCCGAACTGGCTCAGGTGAACCTGCCGGATCTGCAGTCCGACAAGCTGGGCTGCGAAACGGTCGAGTTGCTGGAACTGCTGCGCCTGATGCACCGGATGCGTTTCGGGCCCGATCCGTCCGCCATGGGGCCCTTCATCCTGTCGATGACGCGGTCCTGCGATGATCTTCTGGGCGTGTTCCTGCTGGCGCGTTATGCCGGCTTCGGGTCGGAGCGTCTGGACCTGCGCGTGGTCCCCTTGTTCGAAACCATCGCCGACCTGCGTGCCGCGCCGCACATTCTCGACGAGTTGCTGCAAACTCCGCTCGCCCGTCGGAGCCTGAACGACGATGGTCGGGTCGAGATCATGCTGGGCTACTCGGACAGCAACAAGGACGGCGGGTTCGTCTGCTCGACCTGGGAGCTGGAAAAGGCGCAGCGGAGCATCACCCGGACACTGGCGCGGCATAAGTTGGCCCCCACCTTCTTCCACGGGCGGGGCGGTTCCGTCAGCCGTGGCGGGGCGCCGACCGAACGAGCGATCGCCGCACAGCCGCGCGGCACGATCGGCAGCCGACTGCGCACCACCGAACAGGGAGAGGTCGTCTCTTCGAAGTTCGCCAATCGCGGTACGGCGGAGTACCAACTTGAACTGCTGGCCTCGTCGGTCATGGCGCAGTCGCTGAAGTCCCCGGCCGAACCCGTCTG
This sequence comes from Paracoccus rhizosphaerae, assembly GCF_026162645.1. Lineage (GTDB taxonomy): Bacteria > Pseudomonadota > Alphaproteobacteria > Rhodobacterales > Rhodobacteraceae > Paracoccus > Paracoccus rhizosphaerae. The sequence goes on along the minus strand of NZ_JAOTBE010000070.1, from coordinate 6,532 downwards.
CCCCGAGTTCCGCGACACCTTGGAAGCCTTGGCGGATATGTCCTTCACTGCCTATTGCAAGCTCCTGCACCGTCCGGGCTTCGTCACCTATTTCACGCAGGCAAGCCCGGTCGAAGAGCTTGCTCTGCTCAAGATGGGATCGCGCCCCGCCCGGCGCTTCGGCGCGAGCAGCCTGGATGATCTGCGGGCGATACCCTGGGTCTTCGCCTGGTCGCAAAATCGGCACCTGATCAGCGGGTGGTATGGTTTCGGCTCGGCCATCGACACGTTCCGGCGTTTTCGTCGGGATGATGGCGATTTGCTGCTGCGGCGAATGTTCAAGACGTCGCGCATCTTCCGCCTGATCGTGGATGAGGTCGAAAAGTCGCTGTTTCACGCTGACATGGAGATCGCGGCCAAGTATGCAGCATTGGTTTCGAATGTCGCAGAGAGGCAGGACATCCTGGGTCAGATCACACAGGAATACGAACGCAGCCGGGCAGCCGTCCTGTTCCTGAACGCGACGCCAGACTTGGGCGACCGCTTCCCCAACATGGCGGCCCGCTTCGGGCGCGTGCGGACCGATCTTGTCAGGGTCCACGAGCTGCAGATCAAGCTGTTGAACGAGAACCGCCAGCAGCCGAACGCAAAAGATGCCATAACGTTGATGCAGACGATGAACTGCATCTCCACGGCGCTTGGCTGGACCGGATAGCCGAAAACGGAGAGAGACATGAACCAGAACCCATCCAGAACGGGCTTCTTTGAAGAAGACCTTGCCCACCGTGATCCCGAGATCTTCGCCGCCATCCGACAGGAACTTGGCCGCCAGCGCGATGAGATCGAACTGATCGCTTCGGAAAATATCGTGTCGAGCGCGGTGCTGGAGGCGCAGGGCTCGGTACTGACGAACAAATATGCCGAAGGTTATCCCGGCAGGCGCTACTATGGCGGCTGCCAGTTCGTGGACATCGCCGAAGAGTTGGCAATCCAACGGGCCAAGGCGCTCTTCGACTGCGATTTCGCCAATGTCCAACCGAACAGTGGCAGTCAGGCCAATCAGGGCGTATTCCTGGCGCTGCTGCAACCGGGTGACACCATCCTGGGCATGAGCCTCGATGCAGGCGGGCATCTGACCCATGGCGCAAGGCCCAACCAGTCGGGCCGATGGTTCAACGCTGTTCAATATGGCGTTCGCAAGCAGGACAGCCAGCTGGACTATGATCAGGTCGAGACGCTGGCAAAGGAACACCGGCCGAAGGCGATCATCGCCGGTGGCTCGGCCATCCCGCGCATCATCGACTTTGCCCGGCTGCGGCAGATCGCCGATCAGGTGGGCGCCTATCTGATTGTGGACATGGCGCATTTCGCAGGACTTGTGGCGACCGGACTTTATCCCTCGCCCTTCCCTCATGCGCATGTGGCGACGACGACGACCCACAAGACCCTGCGCGGGCCACGTGGCGGGATGATCCTGACGAGCGATGCGGACATCGCCAAGAAGGTGAATTCCGCCATCTTCCCCGGCCTGCAAGGCGGACCGCTGATGCATGTCATCGCCGCCAAGGCCGTGGCCTTCGGCGAGGCGCTGCGGCCTGAATTCAAGGACTACTCGAAACAGGTGGTCACCAACGCCCAGGCCCTGGCCGACGAGTTGATGAAGGGCGGCCTGGACATCGTGACCGGAGGCACCGATACCCACCTGATGCTGGTCGATCTGCGGCCCAAAGGCGTGAAGGGCAATGACACCGAAACCGCACTTGGCCGTGCCCATATCACCTGCAACAAGAACGGCATCCCATTCGATCCGGAAAAGCCCACGGTGACCTCGGGTATCAGACTGGGTTCCCCCGCAGGCACGACACGCGGCTTTGGCGAGGAGGAATTCCGGCAGATCGGCCGCTGGATCGTGCAGATCGTCGACGGCCTGGCCGCCAATGGTCCTGAAAGCAATACCGAGACCGAGGCGCGCGTCGCCGACGAGGTCAAGGCACTCTGCGCGCTGTTCCCGCTATATCACGGAATCTAGACATGCCTCATGATGACTGCTCGCACCCGCCGCTCCATCCCGAGCGGATGCCATCCGACATCCAGATCGCCCGCGCCGCCCGGAAGCAGCCCATTGGCAATATCGCCGCCAAGCTGGGCCTGGGCGATGACGACATCCTGCGATACGGCCCCGACAAGGCAAAGATCGCGCATCATGCAGTCGCCGGGCTTGCCGGCCGACAACACGGCCGTCTGGTGCTGGTCACCGCGATCAACCCGACGCCTGCCGGCGAAGGCAAGACGACCACCACCGTCGGCCTGGGCGACGCGCTGAACCGCATCGGCAAGCGCACGACGGTCTGCATCCGCGAGGCGAGCTTGGGGCCGAACTTCGGCATGAAAGGCGGCGCGGCCGGGGGCGGCCATGCCCAGATCGTGCCCATGGAGGAAATGAACCTTCATTTCACGGGTGATTTCCACGCGATCACGGCGGCCCACAACTTGCTGGCTGCGATGATCGACAACCACATCTATTGGGGCAATACCCTGGACATCGACACGCGCCGCATCACGTGGCGCCGCGTCATGGATATGAACGATCGCGCCCTGCGCGACATCGTCGTGGGTCTTGGCGGAGCATCGAACGGCTTTTCGCGCCAGACCGGCTTTGACATCACCGTCGCCTCCGAGGTGATGGCCATTCTGTGCCTTGCCCGCGACCTGGACGATCTGCACGCGCGCCTGGGACGGATCGTCATCGGCTATGCCCGGGACCGCCGCCCGATCACCGCTCGCGACCTGAAGGCTGACGGTGCCATGACGGTGCTGTTGCGGGATGCCTTGCAGCCGAACCTGGTGCAGACCTTGGAGAACAACCCGGCCATGGTTCATGGTGGTCCGTTCGCCAATATCGCTCACGGCTGCAACAGCGTGATCGCCACTGACACTGCGCTGCGCCTGTCCGACTATGTCGTGACCGAGGCAGGCTTTGGCGCGGACCTGGGGGCCGAGAAGTTCCTGGACATCAAGTGCCGCCTCGCCGGCTTTACGCCCGCAGCCGTGGTCCTGGTGGCGACCATCCGTGCGCTGAAGATGAACGGCGGTACCGCCAAGCAGGATCTGGGCACGGAAGATGTGGCTGCGGTCACGCGCGGTTGCGCCAATCTGGGCCGACATATCGAAAATTTGCGGGGCTTCGGCCTGCCGCTGGTCGTCGCCGTCAACCACTTTGCGGGTGACACCCCCGCTGAAATCGCGGCGCTGCAGGATTATTGCATCCGCCACGGCACAGAGGCGATCGTTTGCCGGCACTGGGCCAAGGGCGCCGCCGGTGCCGAGGAACTGGCCCACCGGGTCGTCGAGCTGGTGGAGGGAGGCGAGGCTGATTTCCACACTCTTTATCCCGACGCGATGCCTTTGTGGCAGAAGATCGAGACCATCTGCACCCGCATCTACCGCGCCGCCCATGTCGAAGCGCTGCCCGGCGTCCGCGCCCAGCTGAATCTGTGGGAGGAAGAGGGTTATGGCCATCTGCCGATCTGCATCGCCAAGACGCAATATTCCTTCTCGACCGATCCGGACCTGCGCGGCGCGCCGGAAGGTCATGTCATTCCTGTCAGGGAAGTACGACTGAACGCCGGCGCCGGATTTATCGTCGCGGTCTGCGGTCAGATCATGACCATGCCAGGCCTGCCACGCCATCCCGCCGCGGAAACAATAGGCTTGAATGACCTGGGACAGATCGAGGGACTTTTCTAGGCTCCAAACGAGGGATCAGGCTGGCCCCTTCCCGCGCCGCTCGCCACGAGGTGCTGTGCTTCCCGCTGATGGTCGGACGTGGCCATGCAGGGCAGCCAGAAGCATCATCTTCCGTCGGTTGCCTGATGGTCAGCCGCGAAAAGAGCCGCCGGACCTCGGTCTTTGCTTCGCACTTGTCAGCGAAATCGCTGCATGACGCTTTTGTTGCCGCCGCGGCGGCGCCTGAATAGGAGATTGCCGATGAACGTCACCGCCAGCCCCTTGGCCGAGACACCAGCCAACGCCCAGAAAATCGATGGCGGCGCCTTTGCCGCCAACCTGCGCCAGCGTATCGCCGCCGAGGTCGCCCGGCTTCAGGCAGAACATGGAGTGACACCGGGCCTCGCTGTCGTCTTGGTGGGCGACGACCCCGCCTCGGCCGTCTACGTCCGGAACAAGGGCACGCAAACCGAGGCTGCCGGCATGGCCTCCTTCGAACACCGGCTTCCGGCTGACACCGATGCGGAAACGCTGCTGTCGCTGGTGCGGCAGCTAAACGAAGACCAGGCGGTCCATGGCATCCTGGTCCAACTGCCGCTGCCAGATCATCTCGACAGCGACCTGGTGATGAACGCCATTGACCCGGCCAAGGACGTGGACGGCTTCCATATCTTCAACGTGGGGTTGCTGGGTACTGGGCAAAAGGCGATGGTGCCCTGCACGCCGCTGGGCTGCTTGTTGCTGCTGAAGGATCAACTTGGATCGCTGGCCGGGCTGAACACCGTTGTGGTCGGTCGCAGCAACATCGTCGGCAAGCCGATGGCGCAGCTTCTGCTGAAGGAAAGCTGCACTGTCACCGTCGCGCATTCTCGCAGCCGCGACCTGCCCGCCATCTGCCGCAATGCCGACATCCTGGTTGCCGCAGTCGGCCGACCCGAAATGATCGGCGCCGACTGGATCAAATCCGGTGCCACGGTCATCGACGTGGGCATCAACCGCGTTGAGCGCGAAGGCAAACAGCGTCTTGTAGGCGATGTGGACTACGCCGCCGCGTCACATGTCGCGGGTGCGATCACGCCGGTGCCGGGCGGCGTAGGCCCTATGACCATCGCCTGCTTGCTGGCCAACACCCTCACTGCTTGCTGCCGTATCAACGGATTGCCGGAACCGGAAATAATGGATTGATATCGACCCGCCCACAGGCTCCGGATCGGACGGGTGTCCTTGTGTGTTCATGGCATGATGCGAGGGTTGCTCTATTAGGCGGCGCAGCCTCTGCTGACCCGGGACAAGAAATGGTCATGGCTGAAAGCTTGGGCCATAAGCTTGGCGAAGCGAGGCGGCCTCAAGAAAGCGATTGTGGCCTTGGCCCGGCGCCTTGCCGTGATCATGCACGGATTTGGGTTGATGGCAGCGATTTCCGCTGGTCACGGGAGGAAGCCACGGCAGCATGACCGTGTAGGAAAGAAGCAAGAGTTCCGCCGCCGGCAGACAGGCGTCCTTCGCGGGACAACGGGCGAGGCGAGTTCGCAATGGGTCTAGTTCCGACAGCACATGCTGTCAGGCCGCGCTCCAGATTGGACCACCTCGCTCTTCTGATCTCATGGCGGGAGAGCCACTGTGCTTATCCCGAAGAGAAGCGAGAGCCCGCCAACGACCGAGACCCCCACAAGAGTGAGCTACTCCGCAGAAATCGGACAGTGACGGAAGCTACGATCTGACGTTTGCTGGCGTCAAGAACGAGGACATCAGGAATGGGGAAACGGAGGAACCATGACGCGGGCTTCAAGGCATGTGTGGCGCTGGAAGCCCTGAAGGGCGAGCGCACGGTGCCGGAGCTGGCGGCCGAATACGGCGTGCATCCGACGATGATCCATCAGTGGAAGAAAGCGCTGTTGGAGGGCGCTGCGGATATCTTCGAGCGGGGCAGTCGGAAGCCGGCGGCGGTGGACGAGGAGACAGTCCGATCCTTGCATGCCAAGATCGGGGAGCTGGCTGTTGCCAACGATTTTTTGTCACGAAAGCTCAAGCCGTGGACCGGCAAGTGAGACGCGGCATGATCGAACGGGCCCATTCAATGTTGTCGATCGGGGCGCAGTGTCGCCTTTTGTCGATCTCGCGCTCATCGTTCTACCACGAGCCGGCGGGCGAGACGGAGATGGGGAGTGTCCTGAACTTTGTGTATCTGGCCCGGTCCATGCGGTTTGGGACACTCAAGCGTCGAAGCGTTCGCTAAACATTATGGCGAACTGATTGCGGGCTGCAAACCGGCATTGCTGCAGAACTCGGCGTTGAAGCAGGACTTCCCCTTACCTCGTTAAAGCTCAGGCTGGACCTGCACCTGTTCCGTTCCGGTCTTCTGAGAGCGATGCTCTCTTCAAAGGAGACAGGATATGGCAGCGACACACAGCGAGGAGTTCAAGCGTGATGCGGTTCGCATCGCGCTCACCAGCGGCCTGACACGGCGTCAGGTTACGTCTGATCTTGGGGTCGGGCTTTCGACGCTCGGCAAATGGATCCGGTCGATGTCCGATGAGGCGAAGGCGCCGGAATGTGATGGTGATCTTCTCCGCGAGAACGAACGGTTGCGCAAAGAGAACCGCATACTGCGCGAGGAGAGGGAGGTGCTAAAAAAGGCGGCTCAGTTCTTCGCGGCTCAAAAGCCGTGAAGTTCCGGTTCATTGCCAGCTATCGCGGCGCCCTTTCCTGGCCTGCCCCCTGAAAAGTGGTCCTCCCTGAAGTAGGCTTTCGGGCCAGATGGAGGATAAAGGAATGCCCCAAAAAAAGCACAAGCCGGAAGAGATCGTCGCGAAACTCCGCCAGGTCG
>NZ_JAOTBE010000006.1 GCF_026162645.1 Paracoccus rhizosphaerae | reverse complement strand
GATCCGCATCGCCCTCATCAACCGCTTCAATGCGCTCGGCACCGCTGAGATCGTCCGCGTGGCATGACGCCGACGGGGAAAGGGGCCATCACGCCTCAGGCATGAGTTGCCCAACAACGCCTTGGCGATGTGACGAGGTGGCGCCACAGCACCATCGGTCCTTGTCGGCGAGATGGGGAGACGTTTCGGAGGATCGAACCACCTTGGCACAAGGGTGATCGTGCGGCTGATCCACACTGTTGTTGACGTAGCGAGATCAAGGGCCGAGGCGTGGGTTCACGACCACCCTGTCTGCGGCCTGTCCGGCCTGGATCTCGGTCACGCCAAAACGGCGGGACAGATCTGCCTGCCGCCCGTCTTTTATGGAATATTTGCTCTCCAGCAGCTGCCCGCTGCCGAAGGGGCCGTCCCGAAGGGGGGCGGGACGGCCGAGAGGGAGACCTGCGCCCCTGAGGTTGCGTCAGGCGCGGACCAGCGCCTCGTAGCTTTCGGCGACATCGCGGGTGATCTGGCCGACCTGGAAATGCCAGTCGCCGATCTGGCCGACGGGGGTCACCTCGGCGGCGGTGCCGGTCAGCCAGCATTCCTGGAAGCCCTCAAGCTCGTCAGGGGTGATGCGGCGTTCGTGGACGGTGTAGCCCTTGTCCTTCAGCATCTGGATGATTGTCTGCCGCGTGATGCCGTTCAGGAAGCGGTCGGCCAGTGGGGTGTGGATCTCGCCGTCCTTCACGAAGAAGATGTTCGCCCCGGTGGCTTCGGCGACATAACCCTCCCAGTCCATGAACAGCGCGTCCGAACAGCCCTTGGCCTCGGCCGCGTGCTTAGACATGGTGCAGATCATGTAGAGACCGGCGGCCTTGGCGGCGGTCGGGATCGTCTCGGGCGAGGGGCGCTTCCACTTGGCGACGTCCAGTTTCGCGCCCTGCCACTTCGCGTCGCCGTAGTAGCTGCCCCATTCCCAGGCGCAGACGGCCATGCGGACCGGGTTGCGTGCCGCGGACACGCCCATGTCGGGGCCCGACCCGCGCCATGCCACCACGCGCACATAGGCGTTTTCGAAGCCGTTTGCCTTCAGCACGGCCTCTTTGGCGGCGTCGATCTCTTCGGCGGAATAGGGGATCGGCATGTCCAGAAGGCGGCCCGATTCGATCAGGCGCAGCGAATGCTCGTGACCCTTGAAGATCTTGCCGTCATAGCACCGCTCGCCTTCGAAGACCGAGCTGGCATAGTGCAGCGCATGGGTCAGGATATGCACCTTTGCGTCGCGCCAGTCGACCAGTTCACCGTCCATCCAGATCTTGCCGTCGCGATCGTCGTAAGCCGCCGTCATGTGTGTCTCCATCCGCCGCCCGTATTTGCGATTCTTGCGTCTGTCAGGGCGGATTTGGCATGTTTGTTACGCAAGATGCTTGACGGCTAGCAATCACGGCTTAGAAAGTCAACAAGGCTGCCGTATCGGGCGGCACAGGAAAGCGGGGACGGCATGCAGGACAAGGCGCGGCTTCAGGCGATGGTGGGCGAGGATCTGCTGTTCCTGACCGACGACCAGCTGCGTCGTGGGATCGAAGCGATGTTCTTCGCCTATCGCGCTTTCACGGCCGACCCCGACGCGATCCTGGCCGACCTGGACTATGGCCGCGCGCATCACCGGGCGCTGCACTTCATCAACCGCGACCCGGGGCTGACGGTCACCTCGCTTCTGGCGGTGCTGGGAGTGACCAAGCAGTCGCTGAACCGCGTGCTGCGCACGCTGATCGAGGACGGGCTGGTCGACAGCCGCATCGGCCGCCGCGACCGGCGGGAACGCCAGCTGCACCTGACCGCCACCGGCACCGCGCTGGAACGCCGCCTGTCAGAGGCGCAGCGGGCGCGGATGCGCGCGGCCTATCGACGGGCCGGGCCGCAGGCGGTGGCGGGCTTCCGTCAGGTGCTGGAAGCGATGATGGACCCGGAGACGCGGGCGCAGTATCAGGCGCTGAAGGATCTTCCCGACGACCGCTGAGGCCCCCATGACCGCACCCGACTGCCACCTGCTGATCGTCGACGACGACGAACGCATCCGCGCGCTGTTGGGCCGGTTCCTGCGCAAGAACGGCTATATGGTCAGCATGGCGCGCGATGCGGCGCAGGCGCGGCGGCTGCTGGCGGGGCTGGAGTTCGACCTGATCGTCCTGGACGTGATGATGCCCGGGGAGGACGGCTTGGCGCTGACGCGCGACCTGCGCACCCGCATCGACACGCCGATCCTGCTCTTGACCGCCAAGGGCGAGACCGAGGACCGCATCAGCGGGTTGGAAAGCGGCGCCGACGACTATCTGCCCAAGCCCTTCGAGCCGCGGGAGCTGCTGCTGCGCATCGCCGCCATCCTGCGCCGCGTCCCGGCGGTCGAGATCGCGCAGCCCAAGTTCCTGACGCTGGGTGCGCTGCGTTATGATACCGACAAGGGAGAGCTGTGGTCGGGCGACACACCGCTGCGGCTGACGGGTACCGAATCGGCGCTGCTGCGGCGGCTGGCGGCCAGCCGGGGCCAGCCGGTCAGCCGGTCCGACCTGATCGACGACCTGGGGCGCGGCAGCCCCGACGAGGACAACAGCGAACGCGCCATTGACGTCCAGATCACCCGCCTGCGCCGCAAGATCGAGCCCGACCCCCGAGAGCCGCGATTCCTGCAGACGGTCAGGGGCACCGGCTATATGCTGGTGGTGGACTAGGGACGCGCCGGGGCCTAGCTTGCGCCGGTGATGGACGACGCGACCTATCAGGGATTCGATCTGGACGCCGAGACGGCGCTGGCGCTGCTGGACTGGCAGCTGGAGATGGGCGTGGATGTGCCCGTCATGGACGCCCCCGTCGATCGTTTCGACCTGCCGGCGCGCAACGCCCCCACGGCCGCCCCGCCCCCGCCCGTGCTCAAACTGTCCGGCGGCGACGATCTGGCCCCCCGCGTGGCCGAGGCCGAGGCGCTGGCGCGATCGGCGGGAAGCCTCGATGCGCTGGCCGCTGCCCAGGAAGCTTTCGACGGGATCGAGCTGAAGAAGGGCGCGCGCAACTTTTGCTTTGCGGACGGCAACCCCAAGGCCCGCGTCCTGATCCTGGGCGAGGCGCCGGGCGACGAGGAGGACCGCCAGGGCCGCCCGTTCGTGGGCCGTGCAGGTCAGCTTCTGGACCGCATGTTCGCGGCGATCGGGCTGGCGCGCGACGCGGTCGATGCGGAACGCGCAATCTATATCGTGAACGTCCTGACATGGCGTCCGCCCGGCAATCGCGACCCCAGCCCCGATGAAATTGCCGTGAGCCTGCCGTTCCTGCGCCGCCATATCGAACTGGCCGCGCCCGACCTGATCGTGCTGATGGGCAACATTCCGTGTCAGGCGGCGCTGGAAAAGCGCGGGATCCTGCGGCTTCGCGGCCAGTGGGTGCAGGCGTTCGGGCGTCCGGCGCTGCCAATGGCGCACCCGGCCTACCTGCTGCGCAACCCTGCCGCCAAGCGCGAGGCGTGGGGCGACCTTCTGTCCCTTGCGGAACGGCTCGATTCTCTATCCGTTTAGGCTTCGTTCCCGCATGATGCCCTAGATGCGGACCGCCAAGGCAGATGGACATCGACCCATGCGTTTCCTGACCCGCAGCCTTCTGGGGCTGTTCCTGACATTCCTGACGCTGGCCTTGCTGTTTCTGGCGGGGTTCCAGCTGTGGCAGGCGATGGAGGTGCGCGGCGGCGATGCGGGGCCGGCCCGCCCGCCGGTCGAACAGGCCTATGCCGCGCGGCTTCTGACGCTGGTGCCGGTCACGCTGACGCCGCGGATGCAGGTCTATGGCCAGGTCGTGTCGCGGCGCGAACTTCAGCTGCGGGCGGGGGCGTCAGGGCGGCTGGTCTATCTGCACCCGGACCTGCAAGAGGGCGGGACAGTAGGTGCCGGCCAGATCCTGGCGCGGATCGACCCCTCGGCCGCTCAGGCGGCGCTGGCCAGCCGCCAGGCGGAACGCGACGACGCGCAGGGAACGCTGGCCGACACGCGGCGGCGGGTCGACATCGCGGCCGAGGATCTGGCCGCCGCCGAGCGCCAGGCCGAGTTGAGAGAGGCCGCCGTCGCGCGCCAGGACCAGCTGTCGGAACGCGGTTTGGGCACCAGCCTCGACCGGGAGGCGGCCTTGCTGGCGTCCTCGACCGCGCAGCAGGGGGTGATTTCTCGTCGCGCGGCGCTGGCCGATGCGGAAAGCGCGGTCACCGCCGCCGAGAATGCGCTGCGCCGGGCCGAGATCGCCCTGACCGAGGCGCGCCGCGATCTGGCCGACACCGAGATCCGCGCAGGCTTCGACGGCCGCGTGACGAACGTCGCCGTGGTCGAGGGCGGGCTGGTGACGCTGAACGAACAGCTGGCGACGATCATCGACCCCGACGCGCTCGAGGTGCGGATCCCGCTGTCGCTGGACCAGTTCACCCGGCTTCTGGACCCCCTGGGCAACCTTGGCGATCACGACGTCACCATCGCGCTGGAAGGCAGCGCTGGCCAGCTGACGGCCACGGCGCGACTTGACCGGGCAGCGGTTTCGGTCGCTGACGGATCGGCGGGCCGGATCGTCTTCGCGCGCATCACCGATGGCGGCGCAGCGCTGCGCCCCGGCGACTTCGTCCGCGTCAGCATCGCCGAACCCCCCGTGGCCGGTGCGGCGCAGATCCCTGCCGCGGCCCTGGGTGCCGACGGCACGGTGCTGGTGGCCGGTGCCGATGACCGGCTGACGGCGGTCGCGGTCGAGGTTCTTCGCCGGCAGGGCGACGACGTCGTCATTGCGGTTCCCGCCGATCTTGCCGGTGCGCGCATCGTGGCCGAACGTGCGCCGCAGTTGGGTACCGGCATCCTTGTCCGCGACGCCTCGGACAGAGGCCGGACGGGCACCGCGACCGAGCGGCAGGTCCAGCGTAGCGGGTCCGGCCGTGGCTGAGCGTCGGGGCGTCCTGAGCCTTTTCGTCCGCCACGCGACACTGGCCAACCTGCTTCTGGTGGTCATGGTCGTCGCGGGCCTTTACGCGGCACCACGCCTGCGGGCGCAGTTCTTCCCCGACACGGTCGTCCAGCAGATCGACGTCACTGTCCGCTGGGACGGGGCGGGGGCCGAGGATGTGGACCGATCCGTCATCGGCGTTCTCGAACCCGCGCTGATGGCGGTTGAGGGCGTCTCCGAGACGGACAGCCAGGCCAGCCAAGGTTCGGCCCGTGTGCGGCTGGAATTCGAGCCCGGCTGGGACATGTCCCGCGCCACGACCGAGGTGGAAACCGCCATCGCCGCGGCAGGCGACCTGCCGGAAGGCGCCGAGGATCCCGAGGTCACGCGCCGCGCCTGGCGCGACCAAGTGGCGGACGTCGTCATCTCGGGGCCGCTCGGGCTGGACCAGCTGGGCCGCATCGCAGACGACCTGACGAGCCGCCTTTATGCGCGCGGGGTGACGCGGCTGACCGTCACCGGCCTGTCAGCCCCCGAGACGCTGGTCGAGCTGAGCATGGCCGACCTTGTGCGCCACGACCTGACGATGGAGCAGGTCGCCGCCACAATCGCCGCCGCCGCCGCGCCGACGCCCGCAGGCGACGTCGCATCGGGGACGTCGCGGGTGCGCACGGGCGCCGAGACCCGTAGCCCCGCCGATGTGGCGGCCCTGGTGCTGACCGCGCTGCCCGACGGCACGCAGCTGACGGTGGGCGACGTGGCGCGCGTCACCGGCGTCGGCATCGACCGCAACGTCGCCTATTTCGTCGACGGCCAGCCGGCGGTGACGCTGTCGGTCCAGCGCAGCGCCTCGGGCGATGCGATTGGCATGCAGGCCGAGGTCGAGGCCGCCGTCGCGGAGCTGGCGCCGACCCTGCCCGAGGGCGTGACGGTCGATCTGGTCCGCGCGCGGGCCGAGTTGATTTCGGCCCGTCTGGCGCTGCTCTTGGACAACGCGCTTCTGGGGCTGGCGCTGGTGCTGGGACTGCTGTTCCTGTTCCTGAACGCCCGCACGGCGATCTGGGTCGCGGCGGGCATCCCGGCGGCCCTGCTGGGTGCGGTGGCGCTGATGTATGCGGCGGGCATGACGATCAACATGATCTCTCTGTTCGCGCTGATCCTGACACTGGGGATCATTGTCGACGACGCGATCGTGGTGGGCGAACACGCCGATTATCGCGCCCGCAAGCTGGGCGAGCCGCCGCAGGTCGCCGCCGAACGTGCGGCAAGGCGCATGGCGGCGCCGGTCGTGTCATCGACCCTGACGACGATCATCGCCTTTGCGGGGCTGGTGCTGATCAGCGGGCAGTTCGGGCATCTTGTCGCCGACATCCCGCTGACGGTGATCCTGGTGCTGGTCGCATCGCTTGTGGAATGCTTCCTGGTGCTGCCGAACCACATGGCGCATGCCCTGGCCCACAGCGCGCGGGACCGCTGGTACGACCGCCCGTCGATGCTGATGAACCGGGGGCTGGACGCCTTCGTCGCGCGCGTGGTCCGCCCGCTGACGCGGCTGGTCCTGCTGGCGCGCTATCCGGTGCTGGCGCTGGTCCTGGTGGGCCTGTCCTGGTCGGTGGCGACGCTGATGACCGGCAAGGTGCCGTGGCGGTTCTTCGACGCGCCGGAACAGGGAAGCGTGTCTGGCAACTTCGCGATGCTGCCGGGCGCCACGCGCGACGACACGCTGCGGGTCATGGGGCTGGTGCAGGATGCCGTGGATCGGGTGGCACAGGATTACGCCGACGAATACGGCACGAACCCCATCACCCATGCGATGACCCAGATCGGCGGCAACTCGGGCCGCCCGCTGCCGGGGGCCGAGACGAAGGATGGCGACCTTCTGGGCGCTGTCCAGATCGAGCTGATCGACCCCGACCTGCGCCCCTATTCCAGCTTCGAGTTCGTGGGCGCGCTTCAGGACGCGATGCCGCAGGACCCGCAGCTGGAGACGATCAGCTTCCGCGGCTTCAGGTCGGGGCCGGGGGGCGATGCGATCTCGGTCCGGATGACCGGCGCCGAGGCGGCCGGGCTGAAGGCCGCAGCCGAGGCGCTGAAGGTGCGGCTGGCGACCTTCCCCGAGGTGTCGGCGCTGGAAGACAGCATGGACTACGACAAGGAGGAGCTGGCGCTGCAGCTGACGCCGCAGGGCGAGGCCCTGGGCTTCACGACCGAGGCGCTGGCCCGCGACCTGCGCCAGCGCCTGGGCGGGATCGAGGCCGCGACCTTCCCCGTCGGCATCCGCACCGGCGCGATCACTGTCGAGCTGACCGAGGAGGACCGCCGGGGCGATTTCCTGGACACCATGCTGATGCGCAGCCCGGCGGGACAGTGGGTTCCCTTGGGCGACATCGTCACCGCCCGCAGCGAGGCGGGCTTTTCCGTCATCCGCCGCGAGAACGGCGAGCGGATGATCCTGGTCACCGGCGACATCTCGGGCGACGATCCGGCGCGGGCGGCGCGGATCACCCAACAGCTGCAGACCATCATGATGCCCGCCATCGCGGCCGAGTTCGGCATCGCCTATACCGTGACCGGCCTGGCCGAGCAGGAGCGAGAGTTCCTGGGCGAGGCGCTGACCGGCTTCGGCATCGCCATGCTGGGGATCTACATGGTGCTGGCCTGGATCTTCGCCAGCTGGACACGGCCCATGGTGGTGATGTCGGTGATCCCCTTCGGCCTGATCGGCGCGGTCTGGGGCCATGCCGCCTGGCAACTGCCGTTGAGCATGTTCTCCATCGTCGGGCTGATCGGCATGTCGGGCATCATCATCAACGACTCCATTGTCCTGATCTCGACCATCGACGACTATGCCCGCGACCGGGGCCTGCGCCCCGCCATCGTCGATGCGGTGGCCGACCGGCTGCGCCCGGTGCTGCTGACGACGGCGACGACGGTCCTGGGTCTTGCGCCGCTGCTCTATGAACGCTCGTCGCAGGCGCTGTTTCTCAAGCCGACGGTGGTGACGCTGGCCTATGGTCTGGGCTTCGGGATGGTGCTGGTGCTGCTGGTCGTGCCGGCCGTTCTGGCGGTCGGGTCGGACCTGGCCCGCGCAATGCAGGCGTTCCGCCGCGGTCTTGCGGCAGGTCCACTGCAAGCTCCGCTCCGCACGGCCAGCTTGGCCGCCGTCCTGGGGCTGGTGCTGGCGCTGGGGCCAGTGACGATCCTGCCAGCGCTCGGCCTGGCGCTGCCATCCTGGTGGCCGGTCGCGGGGTCCGTCCCGGCGGCCCTGCTGGCCTATCTGGGCCTTCTGGTGCTGATCACGGCGGCCACCATGACGGCGGCCCTGCGCCGAGGCGCTCATGCCCGTGATGATTCGCGACTGTGATCGGGGTTGTGAGGCCGGGGGATGCTTGATCGGCTTTGATCTTGTGTGCCGTTGGTGTCGCGATGACGATGCGTGCGCGGCTTATATCGCGCCGACAATCTGGCGGCTAAACCGGAGCCTCCGTTCAAGCCACCGGGCTGCGGATCAAGACCGCCTCAGCCTCGCGCCAGCTCCAGAGGGTAAATGGGCTTCCGGAAGATCCACGTCCTGCGATCAAGGTCGCTGAACCGCGACGGCCACGAAACGTGAGGAGATTGTCGGACATCTGAACCAAAGCGACCCCCAGACGCCGGGGCCGGGGGCTAGCCCCGGGGGGCGCAGCCCAAAGTTTCGAAGGCGCCGCCGGGCGTGACCAGCGTCAGGCGGACGTGGTCCGGATCCAGGTCAAAGGGCTGCCCCGTCGGCCCGACCATCTCGACCACGGCCTGGGGGCCGTCGTTCCTCGGCAGGATCTCGGCGCCCGAAACCCAGACGTCGGGCCGGTCTGCCAGCTCGACCGCGGCAAGGTCCACCTCTGGCCGCGGCAGGTCCACGGCAAGGCGCAGCCCGTCGTCGATCCGGGTCACGTCGCAGCCGGGGCGCAGCTCCAGCCGCTGCGGTTCCGCGGCCATGGCCTCGGCGATGACCGCATCCGGCGCCGTGCCGGCATCCGCGGCGGTCAGGTCCAGGTGGCCCGGAACGCAGATGTCACGACAAAGACCCAGCTCGACCTGCACGCGAAGGTCGACCGGCTCTCCGGCCACCAGCGGGCGGGCGGTAACCGGCAGGACCAGCCGGCCGTGGTATCCCATCTCAAGCGCGTCGCCAGACCGGATCGGCTGCGGCGCCGGCCAATGAAGCGTCACGTCCGCAAGGTTCCCCGATCCTTGCCAGTCGAATTGCGGCGGCAGGCCGGTGTCGCCGGGGCTGCGCCAATAGGTCTTCCAGCCGGACTCCAGTTCCAGCTCCAGCGCAGTGAGGCGGTTTCCCGCATCGTCGACCCATCCCGGCAGCAGGCGCGCCGACCGCAGCCCCGGCGGCAGGTTGTCGCCGGGGGCCGTGGACAGCATCTGGCCTGCGGCCGGCCAGCCGGCCAGGCACAGGATCAGGGCGGGGACAAGCTTTGCGAATCCGGTCATGCCTCATGCATTACCCGCTGGCAGCCCGACGGCGGAAGTCACAAATCCGCGCAAGCCTTGCATCGTCCTGCGCCAGTCCCGATCTATGACTGAAAAGGAGAGCAGATGAGCAAGACCCCCTCCACCCCCTCCGGCGAACGTCCGGCCGTGACCGAGATGCAGCACCGGAACCTCACCGGCAAGATCCTGATCGCCATGCCGGGGATGAGCGATCCGCGCTTCGACAGGTCGGTCATCCTTGTCTGCGCGCATTCCGACGAAGGCGCCATGGGCCTCGTGCTGAACCGTCCGCTACCCGAGATCGGCTTCGGCGACCTGCTGGAGCAGCTGGGCATCGAAGCTGACGACAGCTCGCGCCGGATCGAGGTGCGCTTCGGCGGCCCGGTCGAACCCGGTCGCGGCTTCGTTCTGCACAAGGTGGCCGAACATGGCCGCGACCCCGAGGGCCGGATGCGCATCGGTCAGGCGTTGGCCATGACGACCACGCGCGACATCCTCGAGGAACTGGCACACGGCCGGGGCCCGGAACCCGCAGTCCTAGCGCTCGGCTATGCGGGTTGGGGGCCCGGTCAGCTCGAGGGCGAGATGCTGGCCAACGGTTGGCTGATCGGAGAGGGCGAGGACGGCCTGATCTTTGACGAGATGCATGACGACAAGTGGCAGCGCGCCCTGCACGCTCAGGGCATTGAGCCGTCGCTCCTGTCGGGCGCGGCCGGTCGCGCCTGATCCGTACCAAGGGTCGCCGCGGGCGATGTCGCTTGGCGCGCTGCCTGCATCGGCGTCTGCTGCAGCCTGCCCGGTCTCGCACTGGCAAGGCGTGATCGATGCCGCAGCGGGCAAGGGCAGCAGCGCTGTCTCTGCCCGCCGCAGCCGCCGAACGTTTCCCGATGCCTCGCGATCTTGGTGCCCGCAGTACGGCATTCAAGCCGCTGCCCCGCTAGCCGGTCAAAGCAGACGGCAATGTGCGGATACCCCTGTCGGGCCACAGGCGCCGCCATGACTTGTCAGCGTCCATCGCCGCGCGTCCTCCGCCCCAGGGGGGCCGGGGGGTGGAACCCCCCGGGGCGCTGCCCTGAAGCCTGCTGGTCTCAACCGATCTGCGGGAAGAACTGGTCCGACGCGGTGAAGATCTCGCACCCATCCGACGTGACGCCAATCGAATGTTCGAACTGCGCCGACAGCGACTTGTCACGCGTCACAGCCGTCCAGTCGTCCGCCAGGACCTTTGTTTCGGGTCGCCCCAGGTTGATCATCGGCTCGATGGTGAAGAACATCCCCTCCTCCAACATCGCACCCTTGCCGGGCCTGCCGAAGTGTAGCACGTTCGGCGGCGCGTGGAACACCCGCCCGATCCCATGACCGCAGAAATCGCGCACGACCGACATCCGCCTTTCCTCGGCAAAGGTCTGGATCGCCGCGCCGATGTCGCCGAAGGTCGCGCCTGGGCGCACCGCCTCGATCCCCTTCATCAGCGCGTCGTGCGTCACCTGCAGCAGCCGCTGCGCCTTCAGCGAGGCGCGGCCCGCGACATACATGCGGCTGCTGTCGCCGAACCAGCCGTCCAGGATCACCGTCACGTCGATGTTCAGGATATCGCCTTCCTTCAGCACCTTGTCGCCCGGGATCCCGTGGCAGACGACGTGGTTCACGCTGATGCAGCTGGCATGCTGATACCCGCGATAGCCGATGGTGGCCGAGGTCGCGCCCAGTTCGCCCACCCGGCGGGTGATGAAGTCGTCAAGCGCGCCCGTCGTTGTGCCGGGTGCGACCAGCTCGCCGACCTCGTCCAGGATCTGCGCAGCCAGCGCCCCGGCCTTCCGCATGCCGGCGAAATCCTCGGCGGCATGGATACGGATGCCTTCCTTGGTGATACGGCTCTGGTCCATGGCAAATCCTTTCTGTCTGGGGTCTAGATAGACCTGATGGTCCCCTTGTTCCAGCCCTCGGGGCAGGCATAGATAGGCCCAGCAACGTTGAGACAAGGGAAAATGCCATGCAGTCGGACAACCCCACCGCCGCGATCCTGGTCATCGGTGACGAAATCCTGTCCGGCCGCACCCGCGAAGGCAACGCCCATCACTTGGCCCAAGTGTTGACCGCCACCGGCTTCGACCTGCGCGAAATCCGCGTCGTGGCTGACGACCACGACCGCATCGTGGCGGCCATCCGAGCGCTGGACCGGACCCTGGGGGGCGATTACGACCTGCTGTTCACCTCGGGCGGGATCGGCCCCACGCATGACGACATCACCGCCGATGCCGTCGCCGCCGCGCATGGCACCACGGTCGAGATCCACCCCGATGCCCGCGCCCTGCTGCAGGACCGCTGCGACCGCATGGGGATGGAGCTGACCGAGAACCGCCTGCGGATGGCCCGCATTCCGGTGGGCGCGACGCTGATCGACAACGCGGTTTCCGCAGCCCCCGGCTTTTCCATCGGTGGCACGCATGTCATGGCCGGCGTCCCCGAGGTGTTCCGCGGCATGGTCGACTGGCTGATCCCGCGCCTGCCCGGCGGCCGGCCGGTCCAGTCGCTGACGGTCGAGGTCCGGCGCGGCGAAAGCGACGTGGCCGAGGATCTGCAGGCCGTGGCCGCCGACTACGCCGATCTGTCACTCGGATCCTATCCGTTCCGCGACGACACCGGCTGGGGCACGAACCTTGTGGTGCGGGGCCTGGATGCCGAACGCGTGGGGCAGGCGATGGCCGCGTTGCGCGCCCGCATCGGGCTCTGACCGTGCGGCCCAACGACGGCATCGCCGCCGCCTTCGAGGCGACATGGCCTGCCGCCGAAACCGCCCGTCACGGCGGCATCGCAGTCGGCCGGGGCAGGGGCGCCGGCGGGCGCGTCAGCTCGGCCCGCGCGGTCGGCCGCTGGTCCGGCGCCGATCTTGACGCGGCCGAGGCGCAGCACCTGAACTGGGACCAGCCCCCGCTGTTCCGCGCCTGGGACGACGAGGTTGACCTGATCCGCGCCCTGAAGAACCGCGGCTATCGCATCGACACGCCGACCCTGGTCCTCTCTGCCCCCCTGTCAGCGTTGACCGACCGCCCCCTTCCGCCCGTCACCGCCTTTGCCATCTGGCCGCCGCTGGCCATCCAGCGCGAGATCTGGGCCGCCGGAAACATCGGTCCCGCACGCCAGGCCGTGATGGAGCAAGTGCCCCACCCCAAGGCCGCGCTTCTGGGCCGCATCCGCGACCGGGCGGCGGGGGCGGGGTTCGTGGCCTGCCACGGGGATGTCGCCATGGTCCACGGCATCGAGGTCCTGCCGGATTTCCGGCGTCAGGGCCTGGCCTGCTGGATGATGCGCCAGGCGGCCTTCTGGGCCGCGGATCAAGGCGCGTCCCGGATCGCGCTGGCCGTCAGCGGGAAGAACGAGGTCGCGCGAGCTGTCTATGCAAGCCTCGGCTTCGCCGTCGCCGGCAGCTACGCCTATTACTTGCGATAGGGCGGGCTGCACGGGGACGGGATGTTACCCACCTGCCGCTGACGACTTGGAAAGGGCTGCGCCGGTCTTCCTGCCACAGGTGGCACGGACCGGACGCAGGGGACTGGGCCGGGCCGGACCAGCAGCCCGCCACCGTGGCCTTCACTTCAGTCCTTTGACCTCCGCGGCGATGGACCGGGCAATCATGGCGGGAACCTCGGGCGCCAGCCCCACCGGGTCCAGTCGAGGGCCCGCGAACCCGGCCTTATCCAAAGCTTCGGGCAGGTCCTCCAGCACGTGTTCGGCCTTCAGCGCGAACAGGGGCAGGCTGATCGCCCGGTCCAGCCCACGCGCTGCATCAGCGATGAAGGGTTCCTGTTCAACAAATCCGGTAACGACGCTGGCGAAATGCGGCGACAGGCGCTCGGCCAGCGCAGTGGTGATCTGGAAGCTGGCCTGGCTGCGCTGCGAGCCGTGCGCCGACAGAAGCAGCGTGACCTGGTCCAGTGTCCAGCCCTGCGCATCGGCGGCCTGCCGCACCTTGTCGACGATCAGGTCCGGCAGGCCCGGATCCGTGCCGAAGGGCCGCATGATATGCGCGCCTGGCGCCCCGGCCTCGGTCAGGCGGCGGGGCAGCTCGGTGCCGGTGAACCAGCCCTCGGCCATGAACATCGGATACACCACGCAGTCGCTGCGGCAGGTGCGGGCCAGCGCGCCCGGCATGGCCAGCGTCGCGCCTAGCACCTCCAGCCCAGGATCGTGGCGGGCGACCTCGGCCGCCAGCGCCTCGATGGTGGCCTGCTGGGGCTCGGGATCGCCCGGCTGGCCGTGCGACACGATCACGGCGCGCGTCACGGGCCGGCTGTCGTCGGCGTCGCGAAAATAGCGGGCGAAGGTGTCGGGCATCGGAAATTCGGCCAGCGCACGGGCGCGCGCCTCGGCCGACATCTTGCGGGCAGTCTTCTCGATGATCCGCGGCATCTTCTCGTCCGGGATCGCCGTCATGAAGTCGCCCAGATACCAGCGGATGAAGGTGAAGCAGATCACGTCCTCCAGCGCCTGCACCTGCGGGTCGCGCTTGATCCCCTGCTTGGTCAGCATCCGGCGGGCGCGGTCGATGTCCTCGGCCGGATAGCCCGCGTCAGCCATAATGCCCGCAATGCGCTCGGCATGTCGGCGGCCCTGCTCCTGGCGCCACTGCAGGTAGCCGGGGCGGTTCATCGGAAAGTCGCTGCGGGGCAGGGTCCAGCGTTCGATGTGCTGGCCCCGGCAGGCGATGCGCAGCACGTCGTCGGCCTGCGGGAACATCCGCTGCTGTTCCTCGGTCATGCGCTGGCCATAGAGGAGGTTCGCGGGCTTCCCCTCCTCCCAGTTCGGGTCCTGCGAATTGGCGGCGTCGACGGCGGCAAAGGCGTGGTCGAGGCGGGTGGTCATGGGCGTCTCCTTTGCGCCACTCTGCCGCCTGCCGGGGGCGGGGCGCAAGACGTCAGGGCAGGGCGAAGAGGTCCGGCAGATTCTGCCGCCCCTCCAGCACCACCTGTGCCGCCAGGTCAGCGATCAGCGGCGCCATGCCGAAGCCGATCTTGAAGCCGCCGTTGGCGATCAGGTGGCCAGCGCGGCCCGGCCACGGCGCCAGCACCGGCGCCCGGCTGCGGGCGCGGGGCCGCAGTCCTGCCCAGACATCCAGCACCGGCGCGCCTGCCAAGGCCGGGCAGATCGCCACCGCCCGCGCCAGCAGCGCATCCGCCTGTTCGTCGGGCCGGTCGTGGTCATAGCTGTTTTCCGAGGTCGAGCCGATCGCGGTCGTCCCGTCGGCATGGGGCACGATGTGCAGCCCGTCGGCAAAGACCTGCGGGCTGTCCGGGGCCGCAAAGTCCAGCAGCAGCGACTGACCCTTGACGCCCTGCCCGACCTTGCGGTCCAGCGCCGCGTTCAGGTCCAGAAGGCCCGGCGTCCCGGTGGCCCAGATCGTCGGCGCATGGTTGGCGGGGGCGGTCTGGCGCTCGATGATCTCTCCGCCTCTGGCGCGGATCGCGCCCGCCAGCGCCGCAAGCGCCGCGCGTGGGTTCAGCAGCGCCGTCAGCCCGTCCAGCAGCCACAGGCCCGTGGGGCTGTGGGGGATCAGCGGTCCGCAGGGGCTGTCGGTCAGCGACATGCCCATCCCACCCGGCCAGTTCCGCGCCGCCGCCGCGATCCGGTCCTGCAGCCGTTCGGCCGTCTCGGCGTCCGCCACCGGCTGCAGCCGCCCGGTCCGGCCATAGCCCGAGGGCAGGGCCGAGGCTGCCTCGACCCCGCTCCAGAACGTTTCCGCCGCCAGCAGGCTCTCCAACTGAAGCGCCTTCTTCGGGTTCCAGGTCTCGGGCGCGTGGGGGGCCAGGGCGCCGACATGGCCGCCGGACGAGCCCGCGCCGATTCGCCGCGCCTCGAAGATGCGCACCCGCGCCCCCTGTTGCAGCAGCGCCCAAGCACAGCTGAGGCCGAAGATGCCCGCGCCCGCCACGTGGATCGTTCCGTCACTTGCCAAACTGCTGCCCGTCCCCGAAAGCTGCCATGCATGAGCGACCTACCCGATCCACGGCCCGAAGACGAGCCTGCCCTGGACTGGCGCGACGGCGGCGTGCCGGTGTCCAGCCGTTTCGACGACCCCTATTTCAGCCTGGCCGGAGGGTTGGCAGAAACGCGCCACGTCTTCCTGGACGGCAACGATCTGCCCTCGCGGTTGGTCCCGGGCTTTCACGTGGCCGAACTGGGCTTCGGCACCGGCCTGAACGCGCTGGCCCTGGCGCAGGTCACGCAGGTGCCTGTCCGGATGACCAGCTTCGAGGCCTATCCCATGTCAAAGGCGCAACTGGCGCAGGCCCATGCGGCCTTTCCCGAACTGGCGGATCTTGCCGCCCAATTGCGCGCAGGGTGGGGCGGAAACCGGCTGCAGGTTGGCCACGTCAGCTTGATGCTGGTGTTGGGCGACGTGCGCCAGACGCTGCCGGCGTGGGATGGGCTGGCAGATGCCTGGTTCCTCGACGGCTTCTCTCCGGCCAAGAACCCGCAGATGTGGGGGCCGGACGTGATGGCGCAGGTGGGCCGGCATACGGCTGCCGCCGGCAGCTTTGCGACCTACACCGCCGCAGGCCATGTCCGGCGGGCGCTGACCGATGCGGGTTTCGCCGTCGACCGCCGCCCGGGCTTCGGCCGCAAACGGCACATGAGCGTGGGCCGCCTGCGCGGGTGATCGGGGCCGTCAGGCCCCGGCGGGCGGCGGCCCCCTCGATGGGGGGCGGCGTCCGCGCCCGTTCAGCGGCGGGTGACGCCGGGGATGCGGGTGGCGGAATAGACCGCGTCGGGGTGCGGCGGGTGGCCTTGAGTGCGGGCCCAGAACTCCGGCCCGCCGCGTCTCAGGAACAGCGGCAGGGCCAGCAGGACGCCCCCGACGAAGCCCCCGGCATGCGCCCAATAGGCCACGCCGCCCTCGGCCCCGATGCTGGTGAAGCCCCCGAACAGCTGCAGCGCAAACCACATGCCCAGCATCGCCCAGGCCGGCAGCGTGAAGACTTTGAAGAAGATGATGAAGATCGCCAGCACGTCGACCCTGGCCCGCGGGAACATCAGAAGATACCCGCCCATCACCCCCGCAATGGCGCCTGACGCGCCCACCATCGGGACCGGCGACAGCGGATCTGCCAGGATCTGCAGGCCCGCCGCCGCCAGCCCGGCCGCCAAATAGAAGCCCAGGAAGGCCCGCCGGCCCATCTGGTCTTCAAGGTTGTCGCCGAAGATCCACAGGAACAGCATGTTCCCGACCAGGTGCAGCAGCCCCGCATGCAGGAACATGTGGCTCAGAAGTCCCGTCACCAGCTCTCCGTTCACGACCGCCAGCGGATAGAGCGCCAGCCGCGCCCACAGGTATTCTCCGCCCGGCATCAGCGGGAAGGTCGCCAGGTACATCGCCACGTTGGCGGCGATCAGCATCCAGGTCACCAGCGGCGTGCGGTGTGACGGGTTGTGGTCGCGGATCGGAAACAACGTCTCATTGCCCCGTCATCGGACGCGGCATTCCAGCATGGACTGGGGAATCATCGGATGCCTTTGCTGCATGTCCACGAAAGCTTGCCCTCTGGCTGTGGCCGGTGCAACCCTGCGGCCGGGCGGGATCACGGCTCTGGCATTCGCGGGGGCGGATGCCTATCTGCCAGTCCGGGCGCTGGCGGCCCCCATCACCAAGAACCGGAGGGCGCATGGGCGCGATCATCGAAATCGACCACCTGTCGAAACAATATGGCAGCGGCACCAAGGCCCTGGACGATGTCAGCCTGACCATCGACGAGGGCGAGATCATCGCCCTTCTGGGACCGAACGGGGCCGGCAAGACGACGATGATCTCGATCATCTGCGGGCTGGTGGTCCCGACCGGCGGCACGGTCCGCGTGGGCGGCCACGACATCCGCACCGACTGGCGCGCGGCGCGCAAGCTGATCGGCCTTGTCCCGCAGGAGATCGCGCTCGAACCCTTCGAGAAGGTGATCAACTGCGTCCGCTTCACGCGCGGCCTTTACGGCATGCCGCCGGACGACGCCTATATCGAACGCATCCTGCGGGCGCTGGCGCTGTGGGACAAGCGTGACGCCGCGACGCGAGAGCTGTCCGGCGGCATGAAGCGCCGCGTCCTGATCGCCAAGGCGCTGTCGCACCAGCCCAAGGTGCTGTTCCTGGACGAGCCCACCGCCGGGGTCGACGTCGCTCTGCGCCGCGAGATGTGGCAGGTCGTGGGCGACCTGCGCCGCGAGGGCGTGACCATCATCCTGACCACCCATTACCTGGAAGAAGCCGAGGAGATGGCCGACCGCGTCGGCGTCATCGCCAAGGGCCAGCTGCTGCTGGTCCGCCCGACGGCCGAGCTGATGGGGGAATTTGGCAAGAAGACCCTGAACATCGAACTCGACGCGCCGCTGGAGGCGATCCCCGATGACCTGGCCGATCGCGGCGTGGTGCTGACCGACGGCCGCCACCTGCGCTATGACTATGACACGCGGGCCGAACGCACCGGAATCGCCCGGCTGCTGGGCGACCTGGCGTCGCGCGGGATCACCGTGCGCGATGTGTCCACCCGGCAGTCCAGCCTGGAAGAGGTCTTCCTGTCCCTCGTGTCGGAGGACGCGGCATGAACGCGCTGAACTGGCACGGCATCTGGGCCATCTTCCACCACGAGATGACCCGCTTCTTCCGCACCATCTGGCAGTCGCTGGCCTCGCCCGTGCTGTCGACGGTGCTTTACTTCGTTGTCTTCGGCGCGGCCATCGGCGGGCGCATCCAGTCGGTCGAGGGCGTGGAATACGGTGCCTTCATCGTGCCCGGCCTGATGATGCTGACGGTGCTGCAGCAGGCCGTCAGCAACGCCAGCTTCGGGATCTATTTTCCCAAGTTCAGCGGCACGATCTTCGAATACCTCGTGTCCCCAGTGGGCTGGATCGAGGTCACCCTGGGCTTCGTCGGCGCGGCCGCCGTCAAGGCGATCATGATCGCGCTGGTGATCCTTGTGACCAGCTTCGCCTTCGTGGGGGTCCACATCCTGCACCCGTTCTGGATGCTGGCCTTCCTGATCCTGTCGTCACTGGGCTTCAGCCTTCTGGGCTTCATCATCGGGCTGTGGGCCAAGTCCTTCGAGCAACTGCAGATCGTGCCGATGATGGTCATCATGCCGCTTGTCTTCCTGGGCGGCGCCTTCTATTCGGCCAGCATGCTGCCGCCCTTCTGGGAGGGCGTGGCCAAGCTGAACCCGGTCCTTTATCTGATCTCGGGGTTCCGGTGGGCGTTCTTCGGGCTGGCCGACGTGCCGGTGGGGACGTCGCTGTTTGCCGTGGCGCTGATGGTCGTCGTCTGCATGGCGGTTATCCGCTGGATCTTCGCCACCGGCTGGCGGCTGCGCGAATGACCCCTCAGGGCTTGATGCTGTCGCAGATGCGCGCCTGCGGATCCATCCTGACATAGTCGCGGGCGCTGACGATCTGCATCTCCATCGAGCGGTTCCAGCCGCCGAACCAGCGGTCGCGGATGCCCGCGCGATAGAAGTTGCCCATGATCTGGTCGACATAGGGCGGGATGATCTGCGTGTTCGGGATGCGCGGTGCATGGAACCCGATCCGGGCATGCGGGCCAAGGCAGGCATTGGGCATCGTCGTCAGGATGGTGCAGGCCGACCGGCAATAGCCACGGATCCGCACCTGCCGCCCCGACCGCGCCAGGTCGGCCCGCGTCTGCACCATCTGCAGAACGTTACCGCCCCGGTTGTTCCAGACGTCGATGAAGGGTCCCGCCCGGCGGATGCCTTCCTGCGAGAGTGCGGGCGTCGCCGCGGCCAGCGCGGCGATCAGGATCAGGGAGAGGCGGTTCATGTTCATGTCGCCAACCTTTCCGGAAACAGGACAGAGGTGAAATCACGATCCGGCGACAGCACACCGCGGCTGGCCTGGCTGAACCCGGCGGCCGCCGGCAGAGTTGTCTTTCGCTCTAGGAAGGAGATAGAAGATGTACAGGCTGTTCAAGTGGTTCGCGATCTTCAAGTTGCTGCGCCGGTTCTTCAGGCGCCGCTGACGGACCCGCGCTGTTGCATCTTTTCCCGCGCAGGCGAATCGCTTATGTGCGGCGGATGCAGCAGAACCCGCCAGACCTTCGTCCAGACCTTGCCCGTGCGCGCATCCCCGATGAGCGCCGCGACGGCCAGCCGACCATCGGCATGGTGTCCCTGGGTTGCCCCAAGGCGCTGGTCGACAGCGAACGCATCCTGGCCCGGCTGCGGGCCGAGGGTTATGCGATCAGCGCCGACTATCACGGCGCGGACGCGGTGGTCGTCAACACCTGCGGCTTTCTGGACAGCGCCAAGGCCGAAAGCCTGGATGCCATCGGAGAGGCGCTGCGCGAGAACGGCCGTGTGATCGTCACCGGCTGCCTGGGGGCCGAGCCCGACTATATCACCGGCGCGCATCCCAAGGTGCTGGCCGTGACGGGCCCGCATCAATACGAACAGGTTCTGGACGCGGTGCACGGTGCGGTGCCGCCGAAGCCCGATCCCTTCATCGACCTGCTTCCGGCATCCGGCGTCAGCCTGACGCCGCGGCACTACAGCTATCTGAAGATCTCAGAAGGCTGCAATCACAAGTGCAAGTTCTGCATCATTCCCGACATGCGCGGCCGCCTGGTCAGCCGCCCGGCCCATGCCGTCGTGCGCGAGGCCGAGAAGCTGGTCGAGGCCGGGGTGCGCGAACTGCTTGTCATCAGCCAGGACACCAGCGCCTATGGCCTGGACCGCAGGCACGAGACCGAGCGCGGCCACCGCGCCCATATCACCGACCTCGCGCGTGATTTGGGCAGCCTGGGCGCCTGGGTGCGGCTGCATTACGTCTATCCCTATCCGCATGTGCGCGACCTGATCCCGCTGATGGCGGATGGGCTGGTGCTGCCCTACATGGACATCCCGTTCCAGCACGCCCACCCGGACGTTCTGAAGCGAATGGCCCGTCCCGCCGCCGCCGCGAAGATGCTGGACGAGATCGCCGCCTGGCGCGCGATCTGCCCCGAGATCACCCTGCGCTCGACCTTCATCGTCGGCTATCCGGGCGAAACCGAGGCCGAGTTCCAGACCCTTCTGGACTGGCTGGACGAGGCTCAGCTGGATCGCGTCGGCGCTTTCCAGTACGAGAACGTCAAGGGCGCCCGCGCCAACGATCTGCCTGACCATGTGCCACCCGAGGTCAAGCAGGAGCGTTTCGAACGCTTCATGGAAAAGGCGCAGGCGATCAGCGCCGCCAAGCTGGAGGCCAAGGTCGGCACGCGGGTCGAGGTGATCGTGGACGAGGTCGACCAGGGTGGCGCCACCTGCCGGACCAAGGCCGATGCCCCCGAAATCGACGGCAACCTGTTCATCGACGAGGGGTTTGACGGCCTCAAGTCCGGCGATATCCTGACGGTGACGGTGGATGAGGCGGGTGACTATGATCTCTGGGGACGACGCGACTGATCAGCTGGCGCGGCTGGTGACCACGCTGGCCATCAGCCCGGCCTTCGACCCCGAGGGCCAGCCGCGAAAGCCCGGCGCGCTCTGCATCGGGGCGCAGAAGGCGGGGACCAGCTGGCTGGCGCAGATGCTGGGCCAGCACCCGCAGGTCTGGATCCCGCCGTTCAAGGAGGTCCAATATTTCAACCACCAGCATATTCCCGGCCACCGCCGCTGGATCGCATGGCATTACCGCAACAAGCCGCAGGAGATCCGCGACCGCCACAAGATGCGTCAGGTCCCGCTGGAGCCTGCACTGGACGCCTATCTGACCGCCATCACCAGCGGCAAGATGTTCCACAACCAGTGGTACAAGCGCGTCTTCGCGCCGGCGCCCGCCCATGCCATTCCGATGGACTTCACGCCGGAGTATTCGGCTCTGCCCGACGAAGGGGTGCAGGCGGTCCGCGACCTGCTGCCCAAGGCGCGGGTCATCTACCTGGTCCGCCACCCGGTCGATCGCGCAATATCGCAGCTGCGCATGAACCTGCGCCGCGAAAAGCGCACGCCGCTGACGCTGGACGACTGGCTGGCCGAGGTGGCGAACCCGGTCCTGGACGAACGCGGCGACTATGCCGCCTATCTGCCACGCTGGCTGGCGCGCTATCCCGACATGCTGGTGATCCCCTTCGGGCGCATCGAGGCGGCTCCGCACCGGGTGATGGACGCGGTCGAGGCGCATCTGGGCATCGGGCCGGGGCTTTACGGCAACCTGACGCAGAAGGTCTTTGCCAATGCGCCGGGCCTGATGCCGCCGCTTGAGGCCGTCGCCGCGCTTGAGGCGCGGCTGGCCCCGCAGGTCGAGGCGCTTCGCGACCTGCTTGGCGGCGATTTCGTGGCCGAGATCCGCTGACCTTCCATCGGCCCGCCCGATCGCCTACAAGGCAGCAAATTACAGGAGAGTCCGATGGCGTCCTATCAGTTCGTCTACCACATGGACGGCGTGTCCAAGACCTATCCCGGCGGCAAGAAGGTCTTCGAGAACATCCGTCTGAACTTCCTTCCCGGCGTCAAGATCGGCGTCGTCGGCGTCAACGGCGCTGGTAAATCCACCCTGCTGCGCGTCATGGCGGGCTGGGACAAGGACTTCACCGGCGAAGCCTGGGCCGCCAAGGGCGCGACCGTGGGCTATCTGCCGCAGGAACCGCAGCTGGACGAATCCCTCGACGTGCGCGGCAACGTGATGCTGGGTGTGGCGGCCAAGCAGGCCAAGCTCGACCGCTATAACGAACTGGCGATGAACTACTCGGACGAGACCGCCGAGGAGATGGCCGCGCTCCAGGACCAGATCGACGCGGAGAACCTGTGGGATCTGGACAGCCAGATCGACGTCGCGATGGAGGCCCTGCGCTGCCCGCCCGACGATGCGGACGTGACCACGCTTTCGGGCGGCGAACGCCGCCGCGTGGCGCTGTGCAAGCTGCTGCTCGAGGCGCCGGACATGCTGCTGCTGGACGAACCGACGAACCACCTGGACGCGGAAACCATCGCCTGGCTGCAAAAGCACCTGATCGAATACCAGGGCACGATCCTGTGTGTCACGCACGACCGATATTTCCTGGACGACATCACCAGCTGGATCCTGGAACTGGATCGCGGTCGCGGCATCCCCTATGAGGGCAACTATTCGGCTTGGCTGGAACAGAAGGCCAAGCGGCTGGAGCAGGAGGCCCGCGAGGACAAGTCCAAGCAGAAGGTGCTGGAGCGCGAACTGGAATGGATCCGCGCCGGCGCCAAGGCGCGCCAGGCAAAATCCAAGGCCCGGATCAGCGCCTATAACGAGCTGGCCAACCAGTCCGAGCGCGAGAAGCTGTCGCGCGCCCAGATCATCATCCCGAACGGCGAACGCCTTGGGAACAAGGTGATCGAGGTCACGGGCCTGAAGAAGGCGATGGGCGACAAGCTGCTGATCGAGGGGCTGGACTTTGCCCTGCCGCCCGGCGGCATCGTCGGCGTGATCGGCCCGAACGGCGCCGGCAAGTCGACCCTGTTCCGCATGCTGACCGGCAACGAGCAGCCCGACGAGGGCGAGATCAGCTATGGCGACACGGTGCACCTGTCCTTCGTCGACCAGTCGCGCGACGCCCTGTCGGACACCAACACCGTGTGGGAGGAAATCAGCGGCGGGGCCGAGCAGATCGTGCTGGGCGACGCGCAGATGAACAGCCGCGCCTACTGCAGCGCCTTCAACTTCAAGGGCGGCGACCAGCAGAAGAAGGTCGGACAGCTATCGGGCGGCGAACGCAACCGCGTCCACATGGCCAAGCTGCTCAAGTCGGGCGGCAACGTCCTGCTGCTGGACGAGCCGACCAACGACCTTGACGTGGAAACCCTGCAGGCGCTGGAAGCCGCGCTGGAAGACTTCGCGGGCTGCGCGGTCATCATCAGCCACGACCGCTTCTTCCTCGACCGGCTGTGCACGCACATCTTGGCCTTCGAGGGCGATGCCCATGTCGAGTGGTTCGAGGGCAACTTCGAGGCCTATGAGGAAGACAAGATCCGTCGTCTGGGCCCCGACTCGGTCGAACCCAAGCGTGTGAAGTACAAGAAGTTCACGCGTTGACCATTAGGGGCGTCGCAATCGCGGCGCCCTTTTTCGTCAGGACATCACGTGCTTGTCGCGACCGCAGGACGTGCGGCGCACAGGCACCGTCTGCTCCAGCGGGGCGGTCTGCGCCTCGTCGGGGGCAGGGGCGGGCGCCGTCTGCGCCATTGCGGCGGGGGCGGTCAGGCAGACCAGGGCGGCGGTCAGGATCGTGCGGGTCATGGCAGGCTCCTTCTGGTTGAAGGACCAGCATGCGCCCGAATCACCTGATCGCAAAGGTTTCAGCGCACCTTGGCGGTGAAACCGGGCGGACGCTTGGCCACCCATGCCCAGAACCGCGCCAGGTCCGGTTGCGCACGCAGCGCCTCGACCGTGTTGAAGCTGCGCGCCAGTTCGCCCTCGCGCAGGGTCTTGTGGATCGTCTTGTGGCAGATGTGGTGCAGCAGGACGGTTTCGCCCCCCTTGCCGCCCTTCAGCTTGGGGATCAGGTGATGGCGGCTCTGCGGGACGTCCGGCGGGATCGGCCGCAGGCACAGCGGGCAGACCGGCTCCGCCGCCTCGGCTGACGGCATCGTGACGTCCCTGTCCCGCCGTCGCGGTTTACCCATCGTGCCACCTCGCGTTAGCTGACCATGTGACCTCAGCCGCCGCAAAAGGACAAGCCATGCCGACCCGCCGTCTTCTTCTGGCATCCGCCGGCGCCTTCGCCGCCCTTCCCGCGCTGGCGCAGGAGCGCTCGAACCCCATGCCCGAGGAACTGCGCGACGCGCTGGAGCGTGACCCGACCGCGCCCGTCCTGGGCAACCCCGACGGCAACATCACCCTGACCGAATTCTTCGACTATAACTGCGGGTTCTGCCGCAAGATGCTGCCGGTGATGCAGCAGCTGGTCACCGGCGACCCGGATCTGCGCGTCGTCTATCGCGAATGGCCGGTCTTCGGGCCGGGGTCGGAATTCGCCGCCCGCGCATCGCTGGCCTCATTGCCAACCGGAAAATACTGGCAGTTCCACGCCGGGATGCTGGGCATGCGCGGCCGGGCCGAGGAGGCCAGCGTCATGCGCATCGCCCGCGACGTGGGCCTGGACGAGGCCGAGCTGCGCGAACGCATGGGGTCGGATGCGGTAACCAAGCACATCTCGACCAGCTTCCTTCTGGCCGATCACATGGGGCTGATGGGCACGCCCACCTTCATCTGCGGCGACGAGGCCGTCTTCGGCCAGATGACCCTGCAGGAGATTCGCGACCTGGTCGCCCGCGGCCGCCGCACCCTGGGGGTCTAGTCGCGCGTCCCCCAGGCCCCATCCTGCATTTCCCGAAGGCGGCTGGCTGTGCGTTCGAATTCGAAGCTGCCTTCGCCCTCGTTGTAAAGCTGCTCGGGCTCATCGGCGGCGCTGGCGATCAGGCGGACATGCGCCTCGTAGAGCGCATCGATCAGCGTGACGAAGCGCTTGGCCTCATTGTAGTTCGAGGCCGAGAGGCGCGGCACCCCGTCGATCATCAGCACGTCCAGCGCATCCGCCACCGCCAGATAGTCCGCCGGACCCAGGGGACGACCGCACAGGTCCCAGAAGCTGGACCGCGCCACGCGGCCCGAACAGGCGGCCAGTTCCACCTGGCGGCCCTTGACCTCGATCCGGCAGGGCTCGGGGGCGGCACTGCCGGTAAGGTCCGCCCAGATCGCGTCGATGGCGGCCTTGGCATCCGCATTGGCGGGCGTGAACCAGACCTGGCCACCGGCCGCGCGGTTCTGGCGATAGTCGGTCTGGCTGTCCAGGCACACCACCTCCATCCGCTGGCGGATCAGGTCGATGAAGGGCAGGAACAGCTGCCGGTTCAGGCCATGCTTGTAGAGATCCTCGGGCACCCGGTTCGACGTGGTGACCACCACGACGCCCTGGTCGAACAGCACCTGGAACAGCCGCCCCACGATCATCGCGTCGGCGATGTCGGTGATCTGCATCTCATCGAAGCACAGCAGCCGGGTCTCTCGGGCGACGGCCTCGGCCACGGGGCGGACGGTGTCCTGTTCGCCGCGCTTGCGCGCTGCCTCCAGGCCGGCCTGGATGTCCTGCATGAAGGCGTGGAAATGCACGCGCCGGCAGGAGATGTCGCCGGCCGCCTCGGCCATCAGGTCCATCAGCATCGACTTGCCGCGGCCAACCCCGCCCCACAGATAGAGGCCCCGTGCACCCGGCGGGGATTGCGGATTCCCCACGCCCAGGAATGCCCGCCACGCCGACCGCTTGGGCGCGGGCGTCGAAGCCATCTCGTCCAGCACCCGGTCCATCTGCGGCAGCACGGCCTCTTGCGCGGGATCGGGGCGCAGCTTGCCCGCCGCCACGCGTTGCCGGTAAAGATCGCTGACCTTGCCCATCGCTGCCCCCGTAATCGACCGTCGACCCCTGCCACAGGCGCGCGCATGGCCGCAAGGGCGCATTGCGCTTGACCGCCCGCAGGTCCCGTGCCACCCCATCCCAAACCCCGAGGTGACGATGCCCCAGCCCGACCTGATCGCCGGTGTGCCGGTCCTGTTCGTGATGGCCGCAAGGCCGGAATACGGACCCGCCCTGCAGGCGCGCATCGACCCGCTGATCACCGGCATCGGTCCGGTCGAGGGTGCTGTCCGCCTGACCGCCGCCCTGTCGCGCATGGACCCGCTGCCGCGGCTGATCGTGTCGCTGGGGTCGGCGGGGTCGGCGCGGCTGGTCCAGACCGAGATCTATCAGGTGGGCGCCGTCGGCTATCGCGACATGGACGCCTCCCCTCTGGGATTTGCGGTGGGGTGCACGCCGCTTCTGGACCTGCCGCGGATGATCGACCTGCCGCACCGCATCCCCGGCCTGCCGGTGGCGAACCTCTCGACCGGCGCGAACATCGTCAGCGGCGCGGCCTATCAGCGGATCGAGGAGGACATGGTCGACATGGAAACCTTCGCCCACCTGCGCGCCGCGCAGCTGTTCGACGTGCCGCTGATCGGGCTGCGCGGCATCTCGGACGGGGTGGCCGAGCTGCGGGAGCTGACCGACTGGACCCAGTACCTGCACATCATCGACGAAAAGCTGGCGCAGGCGGTGGACCTTCTGCAGGACGCGCTGGCCGACGGGTCCGTTCAGCCATAGGTCCCCCGCGACAGGCCGTGCGCTTGTCCTTGCGCCGCCTGCGGCCTAAACCAAGGCCGCAAGAACAGCGGACGGACGGCAATGGCACGCGGCAATCGGATCATCGAAGACAGGCCCACCAGCCGTCGCGTGGGGGCCCTCGGGGCGCTCTGGCCGTTCGTGCGGCCTTATCGGGGGCAGGTGGTGCTGGCGCTGCTGGCGTTGGTCGGCACCTCGGCGATCAGCCTGATCCTGCCGCTGGCGGTGCGCCGCGTGGTCGATAACTTCGATGACGGCGCGGGGCTGCTGGACCGCTATTTCGGCGCCGCGCTGGTTATCGTGGCGCTTCTGGCCCTGGGAACGGCGGCGCGATACTTCTTCGTCACGCGCCTGGGCGAACGTGTCGTGGCCGACATCCGCAAGGCGGTCTACGCCCGCGTCATCACCCTGTCTCCGGCCTTCTTCGAGCGTGTGATGACCGGAGAGATCCTGTCGCGCATCACCACCGACACGACGCTGATCCAGTCGGTCGTGGGGTCGTCCCTGTCGATCGCGCTGCGCAACCTGCTGATCCTGGTGGGCGGCATGGCGCTGCTGGCCTGGACCTCGGTCAAGCTGACGGGGCTGGTGCTGCTGATCGTGCCCGCCATCCTGGTGCCGATCATCGTGCTGGGCCGCCGCCTGCGCGGGCTGTCGCGCCAGAACCAGGACTGGATCGCGCAATCGTCGGGCACGGCATCGGAAACGCTGCTGGCCGCGCAGACGGTCCAGGCCTATACCGCCGAGGCGCGCAGCATCGACCGCTTCGACGACGTGACGGAACGGTCCTATCTGGTCGCGATGACCCGCATCGGCACGCGGGCGGTGATGACCGCCATCGTGATCTTCCTGATCTTTGCCGGCGTAATCGGCGTCTTGTGGATCGGCGCGCGCGATGTGCGCGAGGGCGCGATGACCGCGGGCCAGTTGGTGCAGTTCGTCATCTATGCGATCTTGGTTGCCGGTGGAGCAGGGGCGCTGTCCGAGATCTGGGGCGAGCTGCAGCGCGCCGCGGGTGCCACCGAACGCTTGGCCGAGTTGCTGTCGGCCGAAGATGCGCTGACCGATCCGGCCCATCCGCGCGACCTGCCGCAGCCGGTGCGCGGCCAGATCGGGTTCGAGGGCGTCAGCTTCCGCTTCCCCTCGCGGCCGGACAGCCCGGCGCTGCACGGGGTCGACCTGACCATCCGGCCTGGTGAGACGGTGGCGCTTGTCGGCCCGTCGGGGGCAGGCAAGACGACGGTGATCCAGCTGATCCAGCGGTTCTGGGACCCGCAGTCGGGCCGGGTGACGCTGGACGGGATCGACCTGCGCGACCTGGCGCGCGTCGACCTGCGCAGCCGGATCGCCCTGGTGCCGCAGGACCCGGTGATCTTCGCCGCCTCGGCCGCCGACAACATCCGCCTCGGCCGCCCCGAGGCCAGCGACGCCGAGGTTCAGGCCGCCGCACGCGCGGCCCATGCGCATGACTTCATCGCCGCGCTGCCGGACGGTTACGGGACGGCGCTTGGCGAGCGCGGTGTGATGCTGTCTGGCGGGCAGCGCCAGCGCGTGGCCATCGCCCGCGCCATCCTGCGCGACGCGCCGATCCTGCTGCTGGACGAGGCGACCAGCGCCCTGGACGCCGAATCCGAAGGCTTGGTGCAGGCCGCGGTTGGCCGTCTGGCCGAAGGGCGGACGACGATCATCGTCGCCCACCGCCTGGCGACGGTGAAGAAGGCCGACCGGATCATCGTTCTGGATCAGGGGCGGATCGTGGCGCAGGGCAGCCACGAGGCGCTGGTGGCGGAAGGCGGTCTATATGCCCGCCTGGCGCGGATGCAGTTCACCGACGGTCCGCAGGTGGTTGAACTGGCCGATTGACCGGCCTAGCGGCGTACCGGCCCCTGTCGCGGCGCCGCATAGACGGCCGACCAATAGACGGTGCGCCCGTCGGCGCCGACGGCCCGGCCGATGCCGAAATCGCGCACCTGGGGCAGCAGGATGTTGGTCCGGTGCCCTTGGGACGCGTTCCATTCCTGCAGCACGCGGGGCAGGGCATAAGGTCCGGCGGCGATGTTTTCGGCCGTGACCGAGGGCGCATAGCCCGCCGCGCGCACCCGCGCCGCCGGCCCGGTCGTCGTGCTGCCGATATGGGTCATGCGCCCGCGCCGGGCCATGTCGCAAGCATGTGCGGCCGCCACCTGCGCCAAGACCGGCCGCGCCGTCACCGCAGGAAGCCCCGCGCTGCTGCGGGCGCGGTTCGTCGCCGCAGCGCCTGCCGCGTTGTCGGAGGCGCTGGTAGCGGTGCAGGTCGCCTCGCCCGGTTCGGCGATCTGGACGGCATAGGGATCGATCCCCAGGTCCCCGCCTTGCGTGGTGGCGCAGCCGGCCAAGACCAGCCCGCACAGCACAAGCATGCGCATCGGTCGTCCGTGCGGTGTGTCTGCCATCTGCCTTCTTCTTCCATGTCCGTTAAGGTTGCAGAGGTGGTCTACACAAACAACCTTAAGGATCGGTAGGCGATGTTGTCCAGTCTTTCGCATCTGGGCGGGTCGCCGCCAACCCCCACGCCGCCGGATGACGCGGCGTTCTTGCCGGGGTCCGGGGCACAGGGACTTGCCCACCGCGCCGCCTTCGGGACATCCTGCCGCGGCAGGGAGGGTCGTGCCAGCGGCCGCGAAGGAGGATCAGATGGCCAAGTTCAGCACCTTGGGGGACCGCGACAGGATCGAGAGCGAATGCGACTATCAGGCGCGCGACCTGCCCGTGACCATCTATGACTTTCTGGCGCGCACGGCCGAACGCCACCCGCAGCGGCCGGCGATCTCGTTCCAGCTGCTGTCGGGACCGCGCGCGCCCTCGACCACGCTCAGTTGGCAGGAGCTGCTCGAGCGGGTGACCGAGACCGCCAACCTGTTCCGCAGCCTGGGCGTGGGTCCCACGGACACCGTCGCCTATCTGCTGCCCAACACCGTGGAAACCCCGGTGGTGCTGCTGGCCGGCGCGACCGCCGGCATCGTGAACCCGATCAACCCGCTGCTGGACGCCCAGCAGATCGCCGGCATCCTGCGCGAGACCAGGGCCAAGGTCCTTGTGACGCTGCGGTCATTCCCCAAGACCGACGTGGCGCAGAAGGCGGCCGAAGCCGTCGCGCAGTCGCCCGACGTGACCCACGTGATCGAGGTCGACCTGAACCGCCATCTGCGCGGTCTCAAGCGCTGGATCGTGCCGCTGATCCGCCCGAGGGTGAAGACGCGCCACCACGCGAAGGTCCTGAACTTCGAGGCCGCCGCCAGCGGCTGCAAGCACACGCGGCTGGATTTCGACGACCCCGCGCAAGATCGCGTGGCGGCCTATTTCCACACCGGCGGCACGACCGGCACACCGAAGGTCGCGCAGCACAAGTATTCGGGCATGATCTACAACGGCTGGCTGGGCGGCACCTTGCTGTTCGACGAAACCGACGTGCTGATGTGCCCGCTGCCGATGTTTCATGTCTTCGCGGCCTATCCGGTGCTGATGTCCTGCATCGCATCCGGCGCGCATGTGGTCATGCCCACGCCCGCAGGCTATCGGGGCGAGGGTGTCTTCGACAATTTCTGGAAGCTGATCGAGCGCTGGCAGGCGACCTTCCTGATCACCGTGCCGACGGCCATCGCCGCGCTGATGCAGCGCCCGGTCGACGCCGACGTCAGCAGCCTCAAGACCGCCATTTCCGGATCGGCGCCCCTGCCGGTCGAGCTTTACAACCGCTTCAAGGCCGCAACCGGGGTCGAGATCGCTGAAGGCTATGGCCTGACCGAGGCGACCTGCTTGGTCAGCTGCAACCCGCTGGAGGGTCTGAAGAAGGTCGGCTCGGTCGGGATCCCGCTGCCTTACACGCAAGTGCGGATCCTGAACCACTCGGACAGCGGGCAGATCCACGAATGCGGTGTCGACGAGGTCGGAGAGATCTGCGTCGCCAATCCCGGCGTCTTTCCCGGCTCGACCTATACCGAGGCTGACAAGAACCACAAGCTGTTCGCCGAGGACCGCTATCTTCGCACCGGGGACCTGGGGCGCATTGATTCCGACGGGTATCTGTGGATCACCGGACGGGCCAAGGACCTGATCATCCGCGGTGGCCACAACATCGATCCGGCCGAGATCGAGGAGGGGCTGCTGTCCCACCCGTCGGTGTCCTTCGTGGGGGCCATCGGCCAGCCGGACGCCTTTGCGGGCGAGCTGCCCTGCGCCTATGTCGAGCTGGTCGAGGGGGCCTCAGTCGCGATCGAGGATCTGATGGCCCATGCCAAGGCCCATATCCACGAACGCGCGGCGGTCCCCAAGCATATCGAGATCCTGCCGGAGCTGCCCAAGACCGCCGTCGGCAAGATTTTCAAGCCCGCCTTGCGCAAGCTGGCGATCACCCGCGTCTATGACAAGGCGCTGTCCGGCACCGGCGCCAGGGTGGTGGCCGTCGAGGAGGACAGGAAGCGCGGTCTGGTGGCCCAGATCACGCGCGTGGACGATGAGGCCGAGGTCAGGCGGCGGCTGGGTCAGTTCACCTGCGCCTGGGACTGGGCGGCCGACTGACGCGGCGGGCCGATCACGCGACGCATAGCGGCCGGCGGACGATCAGGACCGGACCCTGACGTCCATATGGGTATTCCGATCTTTCGCCGAGGGTGGGAAGATCAGTGCAGATCGGCTGAAGTCGGGACCGGCGTCACATGCGGACCCGTGCAAGTCATGGGCCGGTGGTGCCCCAGCGTGAAACGTCCCGGCGCCCGGCGGCTGGTGGTGAGGTCACGTAGCTGGTCTGACTGGGTCGGAGTGATTGCGGGTCGATCTATCAGGCGATTGCGCCTGTAACGCTGGCCTGCCGCGTGTCAGCCGTTCTCGCGCAGGATGCGGCCCGCCAGATAGAGAGAGCCGCAGATCAGGATGCGGGCCTCGGGATCGTTGGCGGTGATCTTGCGGATGGCCTGGCTCGCGTCGGGTGCGGTGCCTGTGGGGATGCCGACCAGACCCGCGATCCGCGCGGTTTCCGCGGCGGGCAGCGTGTTCTCTTCGCCGGGGATGTCGATCGCGGTCAGGCTGGCCGCATGGGCTGCCAGCGGACGCAGATATCCGGCGATGTCCTTGGTGTTCAACATCCCACAGATCAGGTGGGTCGGGCGGGGGGGCAGGGCCGACAGCGTGGCTGCCAGAGCCTCTCCGCCTGCAGGGTTGTGGCCGCCGTCCAGCCACAGCTCGGCCCGGCCGGCCAAGTCGACCAGCGGACCACGGCGCAGGCGCTGCATGCGGGCCGGCCATTCGGCCTGGGTGACGGCCGCGCGGGCCTGCGCCTCGGTCGCGCCGAGGGCGCGCAGAGCGGCCAGCGCCGTGCCGGCATTCTGGATCTGGTGCGGCCCGATCAGGTTCGGCAGCGGCAGGTCCCACAGGCCGTGATCGTCCTGGAACACCATGCCGTCGCGGTCGGGCTGGATCATCCAGTGCTGCCCATAGGCGACGATCGGGGCCGTGAGGCCTTGGGCGCGCGTCTCGATCACGCGCAGGGCCTCGTCCTCTTGCGGGCCCACGATGACTGGGACGCGCGGCTTGATGATCCCCGCCTTTTCGCCGGCGATGAGGGGCAGCGTGTCGCCCAGATACTGGGTGTGGTCAATCGATACCGGCGTGATGACCGTCAGCCGCGGAGCGTCCACGACATTGGTCGCGTCCAAGCGGCCGCCAAGCCCGACCTCGAGCAGGGTATAGTCCGCAGGCACGCGAGAGAAGGCCAGGAAGGCAGCGGCGGTCGTGATCTCGAAGAAGGTGATCGGCTGGCCGTCATTCGCGGCCTCGCACTCCTCGAGCGTGGCGGCGAGGGTGTCTTCGCCGATCAGATCGCCCGCCAGCCGGATACGTTCATGGAAATGCGCCAGGTGCGGCGAGGTATAGGCGTGGACGCGCGCGCCGCCGGCCTGCAGTCCGGCGCGGATCATCGCTTGCGTGCTGCCCTTGCCGTTGGTGCCGGCGATGTGGATCACCGGCGGGATCGCGCGTTCGGGATGGCCGAGCGCGGCCAGGATGCGGTGCATCCGGTCCAGCGACAGGTCGATGACCTTGGGGTGCAGCGCCATCAGGCGCGCCAGGATCTGGTCGGATTGGCTCATGGATACCGCCGGGGGCCGGCCCCCGGACCCCCGGGGTATTGTGACAAAGAAGAAGGTTATTCCGCCGGCGCCGCCGCCTGCGGGGGCGGCGCGATGTCGGGCGTGGCGGGGGCCGGAAGGTCGGCGCGGGTGGGCGCGGGCAGGCCGCCCAGCATGCGCAGGATCGAGATCAAGTCGTCGCGCAGCTGCTTGCGGTGCGTCACGCGGTCCAGCATGCCATGTTCCAGCAGGTATTCGGCGCGCTGGAAGCCCTCGGGCAGTTTCTCGCGGATGGTCTGTTCGATGACGCGGGGTCCGGCGAAGCAGATCAGCGCGTTCGGTTCGGCGATCTGGATGTCGCCCAGCATGGCATAGCTGGCGGTGACGCCCCCGGTCGTGGGGTGGGTCAGGACGACGATATAGGGGATGCCGGCTTCCTTCAGCATCTCGACCGCAACGGTGGTGCGGGGCATCTGCATCAGCGACAGGATGCCTTCCTGCATGCGCGCACCACCGGCAGCGGAGAAGAGCACCAGCGGCTTGCCGGTTTCGACGGCGCGTTCGGCGGCGGCGACGATGGCGTTGCCGACATACATGCCCATCGACCCGGCCATGAAGCTGAAGTCCTGGCCGGCGGCGATGACGGGGGTGCGCCCGATCTCGCCCTCGGCGACCAGCATGGCCTCTTTTTCGCCGGTGGCTTTCTGCGCGGCCTTCATGCGGTCGGGGTATTTCTTCTGGTCGCGGAACTGCAGCGGGTCGGCGACCGGGTCGGGCACCTTCACCTCGAGGAAGGCGCCGCCGTCGAACAGCGCCGCGAAGCGGTCGCGTGGCGTGATCGCCATGTGGTGGTCGCAGTTGGTGCAGACGTTCAGGTTGTCCGACAGTTCGCGGTGAAACAACATCGTCCCGCATTCGGGGCACTTCGTCCACAGGTTCTCGGGCACCTCGCGGCGCGAGAACAGCGAGTTGATGCGCGGGCGGACGTAGTTCGTGATCCAGTTCATCGCGAAGGGCCTTGGCTGTTTCCCGCCCCAGATAGGCCCCAACGGGGGGAATTGCAATTGCCGGGTCGGGCGGGAATGATGCGGCCCATGTGGGCCACGCTGTTCTTCCTGCTGCATACTTCGCTGTCGCTGGCGGTCATCGTGCGCGTGCTGCTGCGCCCGCGGACCGAGCCGTCGGTGCGGCTGGTCTGGGTCATGGTGGTGCAGGCGGTGCCGGTCTTGGGTGTGCTGGCATATCTGCTGTTCGGCGAGGTGCGCATGAACCGGGCCGAGGTCCAGCGCATGGCCGACGTGCGCGACCGGCTGACCGGGCTGCGCAGCCCCAGCCCCGCGACATGGCCGCCGGTGCCCGACGACACGCGGGCGGTGACGGCAGCCAACGCGGCGGTCGGAGGGATGCCGCCGGTCAGCGGCAACCGCATCCGCCTGCTGCCTGAAAGCGATGCGGCCATCGACCGGATGGTCGAGGCGATCGACGCCGCGCAGGATCATGTGCATGTGGTCTTCTACATCTGGCTGCCCGATGTCAGCGGCATCAAGCTGGCCGAGGCGATCATCCGCGCCGAGGCGCGGGGCGTCCAGTGCCGGGTCATCGTCGACGCCCTGGGATCGCGCGGCATCGTGCGGTCCGAGATCTGGGACCGCATGCAGCAGGGCGGGGCGGAGTGCGTGACCGCCTTCCCTTGGGGCCTGCCCTTCGTCAGCATCCTGTTCCAGCGGCTGGACCTGCGCAACCACCGCAAGATCGTGGTGATCGACAACCGCATCGCCTTCACCGGAAGCCGGAACGGGTCGGACACGGCCTTCGCCATCAAGCCGCGTTTCGCGCCCTGGGTCGATCTTCTGGTTTCGGTCGAGGGACCGGCGGTCCGGCAACTGCAGGCGGTCTTCTTGGGTGACTGGATGAGCTATACCGGCCGCGACCTGGGCGACATGCTGCAGCCGGTCCAGCCGGTCGCCGATCCCGGCAGTATCACGCAGGTCATCGCGACGGGGCCCGACCTGCGGGCGGGCAGCATGTCGGACTGCCTGTCGGGAATGCTGCACGCGGCACGTGACCGGGTGGTCATAACGACGCCCTATTATGTGCCCGACGCGGCGCTGGATGCGGCGATCCGGGCCGCCGCGCGGCGGGGCGTTCACGTGACCATGCTGCTGCCGGCGCGCAACGACAGCCTGATCGTCGGCGCGACCAGCCAGGGGTTCTACTATGGCCTGCTGGCGGCGGGTGTCCGGCTGATGCTGTTCGAGGGCGGGTTGCTGCATTCCAAGATCATGACGGTGGACGGGCAGATGGCGATGATCGGCAGCGCCAACCTGGACCGGCGCAGCTTCGAGCTGAACTACGAGGTCAACATGGCCATCATCGACCGCGAGGTCGTGGCCGAGCTGGACGCCCGCCAGAAGACCTATGTCGAACGCGCGCACGAACTGACGCTGGAGGAGGTGAGGGGCTGGAGCAGGGGGCGCCGGATGCGCAACAATCTGCTGGCGCTCGCATCACCGCTGTTGTGATCACAAGGGCAGGGCGGTTGTGTATTTCGTCTGGCGCAGGATGAAATGCGTCACCGTGCTGCGGATGATGCCCAGGGGCAGCATCCGGCGCATCAGGAAATGCTCCAGCCCCTCGGGGTCGGGTGCAATGATCTTCAGCTGGTAATCCGAGGTGCCGGTGATGGTCGCACATTCCAGAACCTGATCCTCGGTCTGAACGAAGCGGTCGAAGCGCGCCAGCGACGGCTCGGTATGGTCCAGCAGCGACACCTGGACATAGGCCATGGCGTGCAGCCCGGCCTGTGCGGGCGTGACAAGGGCCACCTGGCGGTCGATCACCCCCGTCTCGATCAGGCGGCGAAGGCGCCGCCAGGCCGGCGAGGTCGAAAGGCCGGCAGCCTCGGCGAGAGCCTGAGTCGATAATGTCGTGTCGCGCTGAAAAAGCCGCAGAAGGCGGCGGTCGGTTTCGTCCAATTCGGGCATCGGGTTTCCACATCGCGCGCCTTTGGGAATGCTGTGCCCTGTTGTCGCATTTGGTAAGGGATTCTGGCAAGGTTTGCCGCCGATCCGGGGTATACTGAACCCTGAGGAGGAACCCATCATGCCCAAATCGACTGAATACGAAGCGAAACATCCCGATGCGCAGGGCTTCATCGCCTATGACGCCGACGAAGACGCTGTCTGGCGCGATCTTGTCGCCCAGCAGATGCCAGCGGCGCAGCGGCACATGGCCGCCCCCTATCTGCGCGGGCTGGAGCTTCTGGACCTGCCAACCGACCGCGTGCCGCAATGTCCCGACGTGTCGGCGAAGCTGGGCACGCTGACCGGCTGGCGGGTGGAACCCGTGCCGGCGCTGATCGGCTTTGGCCGCTTCTTCGGCATGCTGGCCAACCGCACCTTCCCTGCCGCCAGCTTCATCCGCAAGCGCCAGCACTTCGACTATATCGAGGAGCCGGACATCTTCCACGAGATCTTCGGTCATACGCCGCTGCTGACGGATCCGGCCTTTGCGGCCTTCAGCCAGGCCATCGGCGAGGCGGGGACCCGCTGCGACAAAGCCGACTACAGCTGGCTGATCCGCCTTTATTGGTTCTCGATCGAGTTCGGGCTGATGCGGGAAGGTGACCAGTTGAAGGCCCTGGGGTCGGGGCTGGCGAGTTCCGTCACCGAACTGCCCTGGGCGATCTCGGGCCAGCCGGAACACCGGCCCTTCGATGTCATCGACATCCTGCGCACGCCCTATCGCATCGACATCCACCAGCCGGTCTATTTCGTGATAGACGATCTGGACGACCTGTTCGCCGCCGCCAGGCGCGACCTGCTGGCCGACATCGGCCAGGCCCGTGCACTGGGGCTGCACGAACCGAAATATCCGCCCAAGACGGCCGCCTGAGGAGATGCCATGACCGATGATCTTGCCACCAGCACCTGTGAACCCTGCAAGGGCGGCACGCCCGCGCTGGATGACGCCACGGCCCGCCAGATGATGGACCAGCTGACCGGCTGGACGCTCTCTGATAACGGCACCGCCATCACCCGCCGATTCGAGTTCAAGGGCTTTGCCAAGGCGGTCGAGATGGCGAACTTGGCTGCCTGGCTTGGAAACAAGCAGGGCCACCATCCCGACATCGCCTTCGGCTGGGGCTATTGCGCCGTCACCTTCACCACGCACGAGGCGGGCGGTCTGACGCGGAACGATTTTGTCTGTGCAGCCCGGCTGGACGCGCTGGTGGCCTGACACGCAAGGGTTGTCGCCGGTCCTGCCAGCGTCTATTCCGGTCGCAGTCAGGTGGTGGCGGGTTGCGGCGAATGATCGATCCTTGTTCCGGCAGATGCCATCCGCACGCCTTGCGCTGCCGGTTCGGGCGGGACCTGGCGTGGCGGTAAGGCCGGGCAGGGGGTGGCTGCGGCGGCGCATCCGCGCCCATGCGGCGCGCCAGTGGCAGCGGATGCACGACAGCGCCCTGCGCCGGGCCAAACCCGTCTCGGTCGCCCTGCAGGACGAGGCGCGGGACCTTCAGCATGTCCTCGGGCGATTTCTGCAGGCCGCCGATGCACGCGCGCT
Source organism: Paracoccus rhizosphaerae (assembly GCF_026162645.1). GTDB lineage: Bacteria > Pseudomonadota > Alphaproteobacteria > Rhodobacterales > Rhodobacteraceae > Paracoccus > Paracoccus rhizosphaerae. The sequence continues at coordinate 59,012 of NZ_JAOTBE010000006.1, read as the reverse complement.
TGGACCGCGCGATTCGCTGCTGCGCATCGAGCTGCCGCCCGGAACCGACTGGCGCTGGCGCCCGCAGGTGATGCGGACCCGCGCGGTCACGCCCGCGCTGGTCGCGCCTAGCGATGGCAAGTGGCTGTCGGACGAGGTGGCGCTGTTTCACGACTGCCGCGAGCGCGCGCTGATCCTGCGCCAGGTCCAGAACCGCCGTGCGACGGACCTGTCCGATTTCGGCCTGCTGCTCGAGGTGATGGGGTTTACCGGCAGCTTCCTGTCGTTCTCCCTGTCCCTGCCGCCTGCGGCGCTGGAAGATCTTGCAGGGCACCATGTGCTGCGGCTGGAAGCGATCCTGCAGGCGGAACGGCCCATCGCCGTCTATGCGCGGCTGAACATCCAGCAGGGGCCCAACACCGAAACGCTGCTGCGCAAGATGGGCGACGACATCGCCGGACGGCACTGCCCCCGCATCATCGAGTTCGACCTGGGCTATGCCGAGCTGTCGCAGCGATCGGTGGACAAGGCATGGCTGGACGTGATCTTCGAGGCGCCGCACATGAACGCGATCGCGCTGCGCGACGCGATCCTGTCGCGCCATCCGCGGGCACAGATGTGAGGGGAGCGTCATGCTGACATTCGAAGATCATGGCGTTCGCGGCGGCATCTGGCGCGGTTGCCTGCGCGGGGAGACGGCGCCGGCCCGCGTGATCCTGGTCCAGCACGGAGAGATCCTGGCCGAGGCGGTCCCGGTCGCGGAACGGAAGGACGCCTGGCATCTGGCACTGTCCCTGCCTGCCGAGGTCCTGACCAGCGGCGTGCAGACGCTTCTCCTCAAGTCGGATGACGGCGCACCGGGCGAGGATGCGCGGCCCGACGGCCAAGTGCTGGCGCGGCTTGCGCTGATGGCGGGCCGGCCTCTGGACGCCGATCTGATGGCCGAGGTGGCGACGCTGCGGGCCGAGCTTGAGCTGGTCAAGCGAGAGCTGCGCCGCTTTGCCGCGGACCACGCCCGCCGCTGATCGCCCCCCCCCCCCCACGCGGGACCAGTCACCGGCGCGTCATGTTTCCTTGCGAAGAACAAGGGGCATGGCTATATCGGCGGCCTTGCACGCCGTCCCGTCCGCGCCACCGAAGGAAGCCGCCCATGACCCTGCCGCAGACGCCATATTACCTGATCGACATGGCAAAGCTGCGCGCCAACATGGAGAAGGTCGCCTGGCTGCGAGAGGCATCGGGCGCCAAGGCGCTGCTGGCGCTGAAATGCTTTGCCACCTGGTCGGTCTTCGACCTGATGCGCGAGTACATGGACGGGACGACCTCCTCGTCGTTGTTCGAGCTGCGACTGGGGCATGAGGAGTTTGGCCGCGAGACCCACGCCTATTCCGTGGCCTGGGCCGACCACGAGATCGACGAAGCCGTCAGCTATGCCGACAAGATCATCTTCAACAGCCTGTCGCAGCTGGACCGCTTCGCCGACCGCACCAAGGGCATCGCCACCGGCCTGCGCCTGAACCCGCGCTTTTCGACCAGCGGCTTCGATCTGGCCGACCCCGCGCGGCCGTTCTCTCGCCTGGGCGAGGCCGACCCCGCGCGGCTGGAAGGCGCGCTGGACCGCATCAATGGCGTGATGATCCACTACAATTGCGAAAATGCCGACTTCGAGCTTTTCGACCGCCAGTTGACCCGGATCGAGGATGAGTTCGGCGGCCTGCTGAAGCGGCTGGACTGGGTGTCCCTGGGCGGCGGCATTCATTTCACCGGCGAAGGCTATCCGCTGCAGCGCCTGGCCGACCGGCTGAAGGCCTTCCAGGACCGCTTCGGCGTGCAGGCGTTCCTGGAGCCCGGCGAGGCCAGCATCACCCGCACCACCACGCTGGAGGTGTCAGTCCTGGACATCATCGACAACGGCAAGAAGATCGCCATCGTCGACAGCAGCACCGAGGCGCACATGCTGGACCTGCTGATCTATCGCGAAACCGCAAAGCTGCCGCAGTCGGGCGACCATGCCTATCAGGTGGCCGGCAAGACCTGTCTGGCCGGCGACATCTTCGGCGAGGCGCGGTTCCAGCGTCCGCTGCAGGTCGGCGACCGGATCAGCATCGACGATGCGGCCGGCTATACCATGGTCAAGAAGAACTGGTTCAACGGCGTGGCCATGCCCGCCATCGCCCGGCTGGAGGAGGACGGATCGGTCCGCACCGTCCGCAGCTTCGGCTTTGACGACTACAAAGGCAGCCTTTCCTGAGGCGACCCATCCTCTGCCACCTGAAGGAGACAGAATTGGCGAAGAAGAACGTGCTCATCATCGGTGCGGGCGGCGTGGCGCAGGTCACGGCGCACAAGGTCGCGCAGTGGGCGGCCGAATTCGGCGAATTGCACATCGCGAACCGCACGCAGGCCAAGGCCGATGCCATCATCGACAGCTTGCGCGACAAGGGCCACCAGATGCCCTTCACCAGCCATGCGCTGGATGCGATGGATGCGGGCGCGGTCGAGGCGCTGATCCGCAAGGTCGACGCGGGCATCGTGATCAATGTGGGCACGGCCTTCATCAACATGACGGTGCTCGAGGGCTGCATCCGCGGCGGCGCCGCCTATATCGACACGGCCATTCACGAGGATCCGTCCAAAGTCTGCGAGACGCCGCCCTGGTACGGCAATTACGAATGGAAGCGGCGCGAGGATGTGGCCAAGGCCGGCATCACCGCCGTTCTGGGCGCGGGCTTCGATCCGGGCGTCGTGAATGCCTATGCGCGCCTGGCCGAGGACGAGTACTTCGACAAGATCGACAGCATCGACATCGTCGATATCAATGCCGGGTCGCACGGCCGCTGGTTCGCCACGAACTTCGACCCCGAGATCAACTTCCGCGAATTCACCGGCACCGTCTATTCCTGGCAGGGCGGCGAATGGCAGCAGAACCGCATGTTCGAGGTGGGCCGCGAATGGGACCTGCCCGTCGTCGGCAAGCGCACCGCCTATCTGTCGGGCCATGACGAAGTGCACAGCCTGTCCGCTCGCTATCCGGATGCCGACGTGCGGTTCTGGATGGGCTTTGGCGAACACTACATCAACGTCTTTACTGTCCTGCAGAAGCTGGGCCTGCTGTCGGAACAGCCGGTCACGCTGGCCGACGGGTCCGAGGTCGTGCCCCTGAAGGTGGTCAAGGCCGTGCTGCCGGACCCAGCCAGCCTTGCACCTGACTATGAGGGCAAGACCTGCATCGGCGATCTGGTGAAAGGCACCCGCGACGGCAAGCCCGGCGAGGTCTTCATCTACAACGTCGCCGACCACAAGGAGGCCTTCGAGGAGGTCGGCAGCCAGGGCATCAGCTATACCGCCGGCGTGCCGCCCGTGGCGGCGGCGATCCTGATCGCCCGTGGGCCCTGGGACGTCAGGAAGATGGCCAATGTCGAGGACCTGCCCACGCGCCCCTTTCTGGAGCTGCTGGGCCAGATGGGCCTGCCCACCCGCGTCATCGACGCCGAGGGTGACCACGCGATCTGACTCGCATGATCTATGATGCTTTGGGCGGCGGTCCGGAACAACCCGGCCGCCGCCTGCGTTTTGCCGGGTCTTCCATGTGGGTCCGACCGGTCCGCTCGAAGCATCCGGGGGGTCTGATGCCTGGTCCAAGCAAGGGCTATCTGTTTCCACGCTTCGCCAACGAAGGCGAAAGCTCTGTCCCGCGACTGGCAAATTGGGCCGTCATCGGGATCTTCCTGATCATGGGCTTTGGGGCCATCGCGGCCGGCCGGGACTTCCTGATGCCGGTGACGATGGCGGTGCTGCTGTTTTTCGTCTTTACCCCCCTGCGCCGCTTCGCCCAGCGGCGGGGCGTGCCGGACGCCATGACGGCCGCCGGCATCACCCTGTCGATCCTGCTGGCCGTCGCCGTCATTGCCTATGCCGCCAGCGGTCCGATCAGCCGAGCGATCTCGAACATGCCGCTGATCAGCTACCAGCTGGAACAGAAGTTCGACAGCGTCCGGGACAGCCTGTCCGACCTGCGCGACGCGGCCGCGCGAATCGAGGAGGCTCAGACCGAGGACACGCTGCCCGACGACGCCCCCGCCATCCGCATCGAGCAGGACGGAGAGACGACGCTGGGGATGGTCCTGAAGACCGCGCCCCTGCTTCTGGGGCAGACCGTCTTCACGCTGATCCTGCTGTTCTTCATGATCGCCTCGGGCGATCTTCTGTATCTGAAGATCGTCCAGAGCTTTGACCGCATGCGCGACAAGCGCGGCGCCTATCTGGCCCTGCGAGAGATCGAGGATTCGCTTGGCAACTACCTTGGCGCGATCACCATCATCAATGCCTGCCTGGGGCTGGCGATCGGGTTGGCGATGTGGGCCTGGGGTCTGCCGGGCGCGCTGCTGTTCGGCATCGGCGGCTTCATCCTGAACTATATCCCGTATCTGGGGGCGATCACCGGGGTCGCGATCTCGGGGCTGGTGGCGCTGGTCGTGATGCCGGGGCTGTTCTGGCCGGCGATGGTCGCGCTGACCTATCTGGGCCTGACCTCGCTGGAAGGTCAGATCATCACGCCTTACTTCGTATCGCGCCGCCTGCAGATGAACACCGTCGTCGTGTTCCTGGCAGTGGCGCTGTGGGCCTGGCTGTGGTCGGTCATCGGGATGGTGATCGCGGTGCCTGTCCTGGTCGTGTTGCGGGTCTTGGCCGAACATGTCCCCGGCTGGGAGAAGTTCGGCAACTTCCTGGCTGGCGACAAACCCCCGGCGCTGGAGGACGACGACGAGACCGAGGCCAAGGAACTGGTCGAGACCGGTGCCGAGGCCGAGGACGAACCCGCCGCCCGCGCCATGACGCGCGAGATGGTCAACCCGGAAGAGCGTTCCGGCAGCTTTTGATCCCCGAATCGCCGGCGTAAACCCTCCCTTGACCTTTCCCGTCTATCGTCGCTTCGGCGAGACAAGAAAGGTGGGGCAATGGGCTTTGGGATATCGAAAAAGCTGACGTTGATGATCGGGGTGGCAGTGGCGCTGAGCGTGGTGGCGATGTCGCTGCAGCTGATGTCGCTGAACAAGGTGTTGTGGAACGACCGAAAGGAGCTGATCGAGACCCAGGTCGCCAGCACGATGAGCATCCTTGCACATTTCGCGGCCGAGGCCGATGCCGGCGTGATGACCCTGCAGGAGGCGCAGACCCGCGCTAAAGAGGCCGCGCGCGCCATCCGCTATGGCGATGACGACTACGTCTTCATCTACGACACGACAGGGCTGCGGTTGATGCACCCCGACCGGGAGCGTGAGGGCACGATGGCCTGGGACGCCACCGATGCACACGGCAAGCTGCACATCCGCGAGATGATCCAGACGGCACAGGCGGGCGGCGGCTTCACCGACTACTATACCGCGCGGCTGTCGGGCGGAGAGCCTCTGCCCAAGCTGTCCTATTCGGCGCAGTTCGCGCCGTGGGACTGGACGGTGGGGGCTGGGCTTTATGTCGACGACATCACTGCCGACTTCATGGCCGAACTGCGCCGCAGCGGTCTGTGGTCGGCCCTGCTGGTCGCAGCGCTGGTCGCCTGCGCCATTCCGCTGTCGCGCAGCATCGGGCGGCCCATCCGGTCGCTGACCGCGATGATGGGGCGGCTGGCGCAGGGTCGGACCGACATGCCCGCGCCCGGCGTCGAGCGAGGCGATGAGATCGGCGCCATGGCCCGCGCGGTCGAGACCTTCCGCGAGGCGACGATCGAACGCGACCGCCTGGCCGCCGCCGCGGCCGAGGTGACGGCGCAGCAGACGGCGATGGTCGAGGCGACGCGCCTGAAGGCTGCCGAACTGGAGCAGTTCGTGGCCGCGATCAGCCAGGGCTTCGATCGCCTCAGCTGCGGCGACCTGACGGTGCGCCTCGACGATAACCTAGCGGCCGAGTTCGGTCCGATCCGCCACCAGTTCAACGAATCGCTCGGCCAGTTGGACGAGGCGTTCGGCGTGGTGGTCGAAGGCGTGACCATCATGCGCGCCGGTCTGGCCGAGATCAGCGCCGCCGCACAGGATCTGGCGCAGCGCACCGAACAGCAGGCCGCCAACCTTGAGGAGACGGTGGCGGCCCTGACCGAGGTGTCGCGCGGCGTCGACAGGACCGCCGACGGCGCCTCGAGTGCCGAAAGCAGCGCCGAGGCAGCGCAGCGCAGCGCCGAAGGCGGCGGGCGCGTCGTTCAGAAGGCCGTCGCCGCCGTGGGCGAGATCGAAGGCTCGACCCAGAGGATCGGCACGATCATCACCGTCATCGACGAGATCGCCTTCCAGACCAACCTTCTGGCGTTGAACGCCGGGATCGAGGCCGCCCGCGCGGGCGAGGCCGGCCGCGGCTTTGCCGTCGTCGCCCACGAGGTCCGCGCCCTGGCCCACAAGACCGTCGAGGCCGCGCACGAGATCAAGAAGCTGATCGGCACCTCGACCGCCTCGGTGCAGGAGGGGGCGGACCTTGTCCGCGCGTCCGGCACGTCGCTTGTGACCATCGTGGACGAGGTGTCGGCCATGCGCGACATCATCACGATGATCGCCACGAGCACGCGCGAACAGTCCCAGAGCCTGCGCGCCCTGTCCGAGGGTGCCGACCAGATGGACAGGGTCACCCAGCAGAACGCCGCCATGGTCGAGCAGACCACCGCCGCCGCCCGCGCCTTGGAAGAGCAGACCGAGCAGCTGGCCGCGAAGGCCGCGCAGTTCCGCACCAGTCCCCGCGACGGACGATCGGTCGTGGTGCCGCAGCCAATGCCGGCGGCGGTCGGTTCGGGCTGGTGACGACCCGCGCCCGCGCCCGCAAGCCGTGCGGGCGCGGGCATCAGCCGCGCTGGCTGCGTCGGCGGTGCTTCAGCGCATCGGCGACCCAGAGCCGCGCCAGCCCGTGATAGAGCGGCTCGGGCGAGAGGATGCGCGAGACGCCAAAGCCCACGAGCGCGGCCGCCATGATGGGAAGGGCATGTTCCTGCGTCGCGGTCATCTCCATCACGATGACGAAGGCCGTCATCGGCGACTGGACGACGCCCGCAAAATAGCTGGCCATGCCCAGCACCGCCGCAAGCCCGAGCGAGCCGCCCAACATCACGCCCATCTGGTTGCCGAGCCCCGCCCCGATCGACAGCGACGGCGCGAAGATGCCGCCCGGGATGCCCGACACCGTCGAGGCCATCGTCGCCAGCAGCTTGGTCACGAAGAAGGTCGGCGGCAGGGCCTCGCCCTGGACAGCCAAGCGCGCTTCCTCATAGCTGGTGCCGAAGACGGTGCCGCCGCTGAAGAGGCCGAGGGCGGCCACAGCAAGGCCCGCCCCGCCGGCCACGATCAGCAGCTTTCGCCTGTCTGACGCCGATTTCCACTGCCGGACCCGGCGGGTCAGGAACAGGACCGTCCGGCTGAACGCCGCCCCAAAGGCCCCGCCCGCCACGCCGATCAGGCCTACAAGCAGCCAGTCGCGGGGGAAGTGCGGTTCAAGCCCGGCCTCGCCGAAATAGGTATAGCTGCCCGATATCGCCAGCGCCGCCACGCCCGCGATTACCACCGTCGACAGCACCAGCCCGTTGGTGCGGGTCTGGAAGTTGCGGGCCATCTCCTCGATGGCGAAGACGATGCCGGCCAGCGGCGTGTTGAACGCCGCCGCGATGCCCGCCGCCGCGCCCGCCAGAATCAGGCCGCGCGCATGAGACAGGCTGCCGATACGGGCGCTGGTCAGCATGATGGCGGCGCCGATCTGCACGGTCGGCCCCTCGCGCCCGATCGAGGCTCCGAAGAGCAGCCCCCCACAGCGTCAGAAGAAGTTTCCCCACGGCGATCTTCAGCGTCATGTAAAGGTGCCGCTCTTCCCCTTCCAGCGCGCGGGCGGCCATGGCCTGTGGGATGCCGCTGCCCTGCGATCCGGGAAAAACCCGCTGTGCAGCCCAGGCCGAGCCGATGAAGGCCGTGGGCATCACGGCCAGCAGCCATGGCGTCGTTCCTCCGCCCGAGAATGCGTGAAACAATTCTCCGGCCATGTCAGCCAGCCAGGCAAAGGCCGTGCTGACGATCCCGACCGCCAGCGCCCCCAGCCAGAACACGAGGCGTCCCCGCCAACGGTCGCGATTGGTCAACAGGCTGCGCGATCGCCGGAAGACGCGGGAACGGATGAGGGGTCTGCGCATGAGCCGGGGTCGCCAACCAGAAAAAGCGCCCCTTGGCGAGCGCGGGGACAACAGGACGGGATAGACCCCGTCCATCCCATGACACGCCCGAAGACGCAAGCATCGCAACCGCGCCGGCCGCCTCCGGTGCGATACGGCAAGATTAGAGTGCCCGAAGGGGTGAATTCGCAAGGCCGGGCAGTTATCTGAGCAGCGGTCGGTAATGACCCTGACGATCTATCGCAACCTGCGGCAGCGCCTTGGTCAGATCGTCCAATCGCCGAATTGCTAACAGAACGGCACCCTTGTGGCCCGTCAGTGGAGGGTGGAGACGCTGGCTAATCGTTTCCTGTTGCGACTGATATACTCACTGTCGTCTTGCCTGCGCCTGAAATCCACCGGCGCGAAATCTGAATGCGGCACACAGGAAATCTGAAGCCGGAGGCAGTGTTCATCGACGCCAATGTAGAAGCTCTGCGTCATGGCCTGCACGGCGCAAATATGCCCAAAGGGAGAGGGCGTGGTGTAGGCCGTTTGGTCCCTGATGCGCTACGCCTCGGAGGCGGTCATAGGGCGCCGAAAAAGATCAGCGAAGCACGCCTTGGTAGCGGGCTGCGCGCCTGCCTCACGATGGTCCCCGGCAGTCCGGCGCCAGCATTCAGCGTTCTTCCTCATCAACGGCATCTTCCACCTTTTCGGCGTCCCCATGCCCGAAAAGCTGCGCCTCCTGGTGGGCGTGATGGATGTTTTCGAACTCCAGGCTGGAGTGGGTGATTCCGTGCTTTCTCAACCTGTCCTTGATCGTCGTCTTGATCGCCTCGATCCTCTGCCAGCCGGTGTCGTCAAGGACCACGTGACAATCCAGCGCCGCCTCGTGTTCCTGCATCTGCCAGATGTGCACATGGTGAACGTCGACGACCCCCTTCACGCCGCGCATCGTGTCGACGACGGCCGTGCAGTCCATCTCCGGCGGGCTGCCAAGCATGAGGGTGCGGATCGGGCCGCCGATCTCGGTCAGGGCGAGGTAGAGGATATAGAGCGCGATACCGATGGTGATCGCCGGATCGACCCAGGTCTCATCGTAGAGGATGATCAGCGAGCCGCCGACGATCACCGCGACCGAGGCCAGCGCGTCCGACAGGTTGTGGAGGAACAGCGCCCGGATGTTCACGCTGCCCTTCTGCATCGACCAGGTCAGCCAAGCCGTCAGGCTGTCCACGGCCAGCGCCACGGCACCCAGGACGACGACGGTCCAGCCCTGGACCCCGGAGGGTTCGATGAAGCGCATGACGCCTTCATAGATCAGATAGACCCCGACCAGGATCAGGGTCGTATAGTTGATCAGCGCGGCGACGATCTCGATCCGGCCATAGCCGAAGGTCATCCGCTCATCCGCTGGCCGTCGCGCAATCTTGCGGGCCACGAAGGCGATGACAAGCGAGGCCATGTCCGAGAAGTTGTGCAGCGCATCAGCGATCAGGGCAAGGCTGCCGGACAGGATGCCGCCGACAATCTGCGCGACCGTCAGAAGGGCGTTGGCCCAGATTGCGATCGAGACCCGCCGGTCGCCGGATGCGGGGTCCAGATGGGCGTGGTCATGATCATGCGGCATGATGCGCCTCCTCTTGGTGATGCGCTGACTGCGCCACCGAATGGATGAGAGGTTCATCCAGCGGCGGATGATCGGCTGGCAGGCCCGCCATCAAGGCGGACGTCCTGCCATCGATACTTCTGATGGAAATCGCGCCGCGCCGCGAATGTTCCAAGGCCGAGGGTGATGCCGGTCTTGCTGAGGTTGACGCCATGGCTCCATGCGGCGGGGATGAACTTGAGACCGGGTCGAACCGGCAGGCAGACCGGGCGCTGCGTTGCCGACAAGGGCCGGTCCTCCGACTTCACGAGGTGGCGTGGGCGCGGAGGGTATGGCTTGGCAGGGCCCTGCAGGGGGCTTTCAAGGCCTTTAGGGCAGATACACCAAGGAGACGGGCAGCCGCACCAGCAGCGGAACCGTCCACGTGCAGGGTCGATGCTGCGGGAACGATGCGCCGGGGCGGCGCGTTTGGGCGCGGGTTTCCTGACGGGCCGGGCAGGCATATCTACGGGCAAAGGGGCAACGGGATCAGAATGGACGGCTTGAGCGACCGCCTGACGCAACCGGGGCGGAACTGCTGGCGGGTCGAGACGGCGCAGCGCTTCTGCTTCATCGCCGACGCCGACGAATATTTTCGCGCCGTCAGGCAGGCCATGGCGCAGGCGCAGCGCAGCATCCTGATGATCGGATGGGACTTCGACGCCCGAATCAAGCTTGGCGACACCAGCGACGGCGGGCCTGCCACGCTTGGGGACTTTGTCATGTGGCTGGCCCGGCGGACGCCCATGCTGGAGGTCCGGCTGCTGCGATGGGACACCGGCGCGTTCAAGGCAATGCTGCGCGGCACGACCCTGCTGACCATCCTGCGCTGGAAGATGCATCCCCGCATCACCCTGCGGCTGGACGGAAAGCACCCTCTGGCCAGTTCGCACCACCAGAAGATCGTGGTGATCGACGACTGCCTGGCCTTCTGCGGCGGCATCGACATGACCGAGGGGCGGTGGGACACGCGCCAGCATCTGGACGACGACCCGCGGCGCACCAATGCCCGCGGCAGGCCGATGGTGCCGTGGCACGACGCGACCAGCGCCTTTGACGGGCCGGCAGCGCGGGCGCTTGGCGATCTGGCACGCGAACGGTGGCACTTGGCCTCGGGCGAGGATCTGGCGCCGGTGACGTCGTCATCCCCCTGCTGGCCCGACCTGCTGGCACCGACCGTTCGTGACGTGCCGCTGGCCATCGCCCGGACCCGGCCCGAACTGGCGGATGTCGAACCCGTGGCCGAGATCGAGCAGATGTATGTCGACCTGATCGCCCGTGCGAAGCGGTCGATCTATGCCGAAAGCCAGTATTTCGCCTCACGCCGCGTCGCGCAGGCCATCGCGCAGCGCCTGATCGGGGAGGACCCCCCCGAGATCGTCATCGTGAACCCGATCACCGCGCAGGGCTGGCTGGAGCCGCTGGCTATGGACACCGCCCGCGCCCGGCTGGTCGAGGCGCTTTGGCGGCTGGACCATCGCGACAGGCTGCGGATCTATCACCCGGTGACGGATGCCGGGCAAGAGATCTATGTCCATGCCAAGGTCACCATGGTCGACGACACCTACCTGCGGGTCGGATCGTCGAACTTCAACAACCGCTCGATGCGGCTGGACACGGAATGCGACGTGGTGCTGGCCGCAGACCGTCCCGGAACCGGTGACATCCGCCGCACCATCACCGGCCTGCGCGACGACCTGATCGGAGAGCACCTGGCGCTGTCCCAAGACGAGGTCGCGGCACGCATCAAGACGCATGGCGGCCTGATCCCCGCGATCGAGGCCAGCCGGCGCGAACCCGGCACCGGGCGCACGCTGATCCCCTATCGCATCCCCGACCTGAACGGCCTGCAGACCTGGCTGGCCGACAACGAGATCCTGGACCCCGAGGGCCCGGACAAGATCTTCGAGCCGCTCGGCCGGCGCAGCCTGTTCAGGGGCTGGCGCTGGCGGCGACCCTTCCGGCGCCGGCAGCGCTAGCCTTCGGGGCCGGTCGGAAAACCCTTGCTGATGCCCGCAATGGTGTTGCTGTTCATCAGCCCCAGGTCGATTGCCTTGCGGATGGCCTGGGCGTTGTCCTCGGTTCCTAAGGCCGCGCGTGCGGTCTGCAACCGGTACCGCAGCGCCGTGCGCGAGATCCCCAAGGCCTCGCAGGCCTGGTCATAGGTCATCCCGCAAGAGATGGCCTCGAGTGCCTCGACCAGGATCGGGCGCAGGGCAGTTGTCCGGTCCAGGTGATCGTGACCCGCGCGTAGCAGGTCGACCATTCGCGCAATCTCGCCATCGGTGAATTCGCGGCTGTCATGGGCGGCGCCGATATAGGATCGCGATTCGACGGGGCCATGCGCGACGGCGACGCCGAAGGTCAGGCCAAACTGCCGCGCCTGGCCCATGACGTCCAGCGGGTCGCAGGCGGTCCGGGTCAGGTCGCTCCACCGGATGGCCCCCTCGTTCAGCATGCACCAGATCATCATCGGGTCGCCGATCCCCAGGTTCCGCCGCGTGTAGGTCTGGATCCACCGCGACGGATAGGTGCAGACTCGCCGTACGGGACGCGAGAAGCGGATGTGCAGGCCGAACATGTAGCCGCGCGGGGCGAGGCAGCCCAGTTCATGGTCGATATCCGCAAGGAGAGGAGATGTCATGGGCATGATGATCGCTCCACATGGTCAGTGGCCTTCGTCCGCTGGCGTGCAAACGATTTCAGGATTGTCCGGTGGCTAGGGCGCAACATAGCCCTATGGGGCTATAGGCGACGCAGCGGCAACCCGCTAGTGGCTGGCATTGAGCCCGAGGTTTTTTACGAGTTCGGATTTCGAAGGTCGGTCGCATCCGATGGGTGGGGCAAGGCTTTCCGAGGCGCAATTCAGGCGTCACATTTTTAGGCAGTTATTATGCATGTCATTTAAGGTCGGGCTTGCAGGCCGTCCCTCTAGCAGGGACGGCTTGCGTCCACCGCCCTGATCGCTAGCTTGCCCCGATACCTTGGACGAAAGAGTAGCGGATGGAACGCGTCACACTTGGAAGCAGCGACGTCGAGGTCAGCCGGATCTGCCTTGGCACCATGACCTTCGGCAACCAGACCGACGAGGCCTGCGCCCATGCGCAGATGGACGCGGCACTGGAGGTCGGGATGACCTTTATGGACTGCGCCGAGATGTATCCCGTCAACCCGGTGCGGCGGGAGACGGTCGGCCTATCTGAGGAAATCATCGGCTGCTGGCTGGCGCGGACCGGCAACCGCGACCGGGTCGAGATCGCGACCAAGATCACCGGGCCCAGCCAGGTGGTCCGCGACGGGGCGCCCTTCGACGGTGCGGCGGTGCGAGAGGCCATCGATGCATCGCTGCGGCGGCTGCAAACTGACCGGATCGACCTCTACCAGCTGCACTGGCCGGTGCGGGGATCCTATGCCTTCCGGCAGAACTGGACCTACGATCCCTCGGGTCAGGACAAGGCCGCGACGCTGGCGCATATGGAGGACGTGCTGGGCGCGATGCGCGATGCCGTTCAGGCCGGGAAGATCCGCGCGGTGGGCCTGTCAAACGAATCGGCCTGGGGACTGACGCGGTGGTGCGACGTGGCCGACCGCATTGGAGGTCCGCGGATGGCGGCAATCCAGAACGAATACTCGCCGCTCTATCGTCCCTACGACACCGACCTGGCCGAGGTGGCGGTGAACGAGGACGTGACGCTGCTGTCCTATTCACCGCTAGCGGCGGGGCTGCTGACCGGCAAGTATGCCGACGACGCCATGCCCGAGGGCAGCCGCGCGGCGGTCGACAAGGCCTCGGGCGGGATGGGCAACCTTGGCGGCCGCAGGACGAAGCGCGGCATGAAGGCCGCAACCGCCTATGGTGCGCTGGCGGCGCAGCATGACTGGGATGTGGTCCACATGGCCATCGCCTGGCAGCTGACGCGGCCCTTCAAGGTGGTGCCGATCATCGGGGCCACAACGATGGAGCAGCTGCGCCACCTGATCGCTGGCTTGGGACGCGATCTGCCCGACGAACTGAGGCGAGGGATCGATCGGCTGCACCGCCACCACCCTTCGCCCTATTGATGAAACGCCCGCCGCGTCTATCTTTCTGACGAGACAGAAGAAACGGCAGATGGGGTGAATCGCATGGCAGGCGATCCGTATGAAGCGCTCGGCGTGTCCCGAACCGCCAGCGCGAGCGACATCAAGAAGGCCTATCGGCGCATCGTCAAGACGGATCATCCGGACCTGACGGACGATCCGGCGGCCTCGGCGCGGTTCAAGGCGGCCTCGGCGGCCTATGACCTGCTGAAGGACGCCGACCAGCGCCGCCGCTTCGACGCCGGAGAGATCGATGCCCAGGGGCAAGAGCGGATGAGCCGCCGCTGGCACCAGCATGCGGGCGGCAACCCCTTCGGCGACGGCCCCTCGCATGGCGGCGGCGACCCGGACTTGTCTGACGTCTTCGCTGACCTCTTCGGGCACCGGGCGGGCGCAAGGGGCGGGGGACCGTTCGGCGGCTTCGGAGGGTTCGGCGGCGGGCGCGGGGACATGCGCGGACAGGATCTGCGCTTCGCATTGACGGTGGACTTCATGACCGCCGTGCAGGGCGGCCGGACCCGCATCACGCTGCCGCAGGGCGGGACGCTGGAGGTTGCCATCCCCAAGGGCACCCACGACGGACAGGTCATCCGCCTGCGCGGCAAGGGTGAACCCGGTATCGGCCGAGGAGAGGCGGGGGACGCCTATCTGACCGTCGGCGTGGCCGAGCATCCGCATTTCCGCCGCGACGGCGACGATATCCACCTGGTGCTGCCGATCACACTGGACGAGGCCGTCCTGGGCGCCAAGGTCGCGGCACCGACGATCGACGGCAAGGTGAACCTGACGATCCCGAAGGGCGCCACCTCGGGGCAGAGGCTGCGGCTGCGCGGGCGGGGCGTGAACGGCGGCGACCAGCATGTCGAGCTGCGCATCGCCATGCCGCCGAAGGTCGATGCCGCGCTGACCGAGTTCTTCGAGACCTGGCGCAGGGATCATTCCTACGATCCGCGCCAGGGCATGTGACGCCGCTAGGCGCCGCTTGATGTCGCGCGACGTCGAGCGGGTAGGTCGCGGATCACCCTCTGCCGTGCCTCGGGGGTAAGTCGGCCCCAGCTGGTGATCTCATCGATGCTGCGCAGGCAGCCGGTGCAGATCTGGCGATCGGCGTCGAGGGTGCAGATGCCCACGCAGGGGCTGTCGATGGTCCTGGTCATGCGGCTGGTCATGGCGTGTTTGCGGCGGGACGGCAAGATTGCGAAGGCGTGTCCAGGAAGGAGGACGGGCCGGGCAGAGCCCGGCCCGGACGCTGCCGCTTGGCTCCGTGCCGCGCGATGCGCGGCTGTCACGCGTTCCGCGACAGATGCGACAGCCGGTCCAGCGCACCTTGCAGGATATAGCCTGCCGCGACCTGGTCGATGACCTCGGCGCGGCGCTTGCGCGAGGTGTCGGCCTCGAGGAGGGCGCGTTCGGCGGCGACGGTCGACAGGCGCTCGTCCCAATAGCCGATGGGAAGGTCGGTCAGGCGCGCCATATTGCGCGCAAAGGCGCGGGTGGATTGTGCCCGCGGCCCTTCGGTCCCGTCCATGTTGCGCGGCAGGCCGAGGATCAGCCCTGCAAGGCCGCGGTCGCGGATGATCGCCAGCAGCGCCTCGGCGTCCAGCGTGAACTTCTGCCGGCGGATCACGGTAATGGGCGAGGCGACCTGACGCAGGCCGTCGCTGACGGCGACGCCGATGGTCTTGGTGCCCAGGTCGAGCCCAGCAAGGGCACCCATGCGGGGCAGGGCGGCGGCGAAATCGGTCATTTCTTCGTGGATCATGGCCTCAGTCCCGCGGCGCGCGCGGCCTCCTGGATCGGGGCGAAGGCATCGGGTTCGGGGAAGCGGGCGCGGGCCTCCTCGACGATGGCGCGCGCCTGATCGGTGCGCCCCAGAACGCCGAGGGCGTCGACCAGCCGCGCCCATTCGGCTGGGCTGCCGCCTTCGCTCGCCAGACGCTGCTGCAGGCCGGCGACCATCCCCTCGATCATCTGCTGACGGTCCTCGGCGGACATGTCATCGGCTGCGGCCATCGCATCCGCATCGGGACCGGGCAGGGCCGGCGGCGTATAGTCGGCGTCCCCCGCCAGCCAGGCCAGGTCGGCGATGGCGGCGCGGATCGAGGGGATCCAGGGCGCGGTTTCAGGCCCTTCCTCCAGCAGGCGGCGCCAGATCGGGAAGGCGCGGTCGGGGCGGCCGCTCTGAATCAGCAGCACCCCCTGCAGGTAGCGGGCCTGAGGCTGGTCGGGGTCCTTGGCCAGCGCCTTGGCCAGGACCGACTCGGCCTCTGGCGTGACAAGGCCGCCGGCAGCCTCGATCATCAGGGTCGCCAGCTGCATCAGCTGCGCGGCGGTTGCATCGTCGCCGGCAACGCGGACCAGGCGTTCCTGAGCATCGCGGGCGGCCGGCAGGTTGCCAAGGCGCATCTCGTGCGTGGCCAGAAGCTGCAGACCCTGCGGATCCTCGGGCGTGCGGGCGACCGCGGCGCGCAGCTGCTTGATCATGTCGAGGTATTCGGGATCGACACCGGACAGGTCAGGTTCGGGACGGAGCGGGGCAGCCGCCTCGGCCTCGGCCTGCGTCGGGCGGTCGCGATAGGCGGCATCGGCGGCGGCGACGCGTGCCTGCAGCGGCATGTCGGGTGCGCCCGGCACCCCCTCGCGCAGATAGAGCGCGGCAGCGGCGGCGATCAGCAGGGCCATCAACAGGCCGGCGGCCAGCGGCCTTCCGGCGGCCGTTCCATGGCCCCCCTGCGACAGCCGGCGGTCGGCGTCCAGGACCTTGCGCCCGATCTCGGCCCGCAGGCGGTCGGCGTCGTCGGCGCGGATGACGCCGCGATCCAGATCGCGGTCGACCTCGCGCAGCTGATCGCGATAGACGCGCAGGTCATAGGCGGCCGCAGGCTCGGCCCGGCCGCGGGCACGCCAGACGGGCGACAGGATGGCAAAGGCGACGATCGCCGTCAGGCCGCCGGCAAAGATCCAGAACATGGGCATCCTCCGTTGGCCCTTCCCTAGCCTGCTTGGCCCGCGACCGGAAGCGGCCATGCGGCGCCGCGGTCGCGTCCACGGTGTCGCAGGCCGCAAATCTGCGCGATCTGTCGCAACCCGGCTTGAGCCCCGGCGCGCGGTTCTTCAAAATGACACCGATCAACACTGGGAGCCACCATGCCAGACGCGCCCCGCACCGGCCGATATTCCGTCTTCGCCATCGCCCGCGAGGCGATGCGCCAGCACAAGGGCTGGACGCGCGCCTGGGGCAACCCGCCGCCGCGCGACCGCTACAAGGTGATCGTGGTGGGCGCGGGCGGCCACGGTCTGGCGACGGCGTACTATCTGGGCAAGAACTTCGGCATCACCGATGTCGCGGTGATCGAGAAGGGCTGGCTGGGCGGCGGCAATACCGGGCGCAACACCACGATCATCCGGTCGAACTATCTGCAGGACCCGTCGGCAGCGATCTACAACAAGTCCCTGTCGCTTTACGAAAACCTGTCGCAGGACCTGAACTACAACGTCATGTTCAGCCCGCGGGGCCTGATCATGCTGGCGCAGACCGAACACGAGGTCCGCGGCTACAAGCGCACCGTCTATGCCAACAACCTGCAGGGCGTGTCGACCGAGTGGATCGAACCCGCCCGCCTGAAAGAGCTGGTGCCGATCATCAACCTGGACGGCCCCCGCTATCCGGTGCTGGGCGGCCTCTACCAGGCGCGGGGCGGCACGGCGCGCCACGATGCGGTCGCCTGGGGCTATGCGCGCGCCTGTTCTGACATGGGCATGCACATCATCCAGAACTGCGAAGTGAAGGGCATCGACACCGAGGGCGGTCAGGTCCGCGCAGTCGAGACCACCAGGGGCCGCATCAGCTGCGACAAGCTGGCCATCGTCGTGGCGGGCCATTCCAGCCAACTGGCCGAGATGGCGGGCTTCCGCCTGCCCATCGAGAGTGTGGCCCTGCAGGCGCTGGTGAGCGAACCGATCAAGCCCTGCATGGACGTGGTCGTCATGGCCAACACCGTCCACGGATACCTGTCGCAGTCCGACAAGGGAGAGATGGTCATCGGCGGCGGCACCGACAGCTTCAACAACTTCACGCAGCGCGGGTCCTGGCACCATGCCGAGGAAACCGTCCGCGCCCTGATCGAGACCTTCCCGATGCTGTCGCGGCTGAAGATGCTGCGCCAATGGGGCGGCATCGTGGACATGACGGGCGACCGATCGCCCATTCTCTCGACGACGCCGGTCGGCGGCATCTTCGTGAACTGCGGCTGGGGCACCGGAGGATTCAAGGCGATCCCTGGATCGGGCTGGGCGATGGCGGAACTGGTCGCCAAAGGCGCGCCGGGGCCGCTGGCCGCCGATTTCGGTCTGAACCGCTTCCGCGAGGGGCGGTTCATCGACGAATCCGTCGCCGCCGGCGTTGCGCATTGACGGAGCGTTCATGATCTTCTTCGGAACCGGCCCCACGGTCTGCGAATTGTCTGGTCAAACCAGCTCAGACCGGAAGGGTTCGTCATGGCTGACCGCAATAACAATGGCTTGTACTTCATCGTCGGTGGCATCGTCGTCGCCGTCGCGCTTCTGTTCTATGTCATGTCCGGCACCCGCACCGGCACGGCCACGACCGATCCCGTCGCCGGCGGCGACACCAACGTCGTCGTCGAGGACAACAGCGTCGACCTGCCCCCCGTCGAGGTCGAGACCGACAGCCCCGAAGCCGTCGAATCGCCGGCCGAGCCTCTGGCTCCGGTGCCGGCCAACTGATCCTGCCGGACCCTGCCACGCCCAGGGCGGCAGGGCGCCAGATCCACGTCCGGTGCGCCGGACCCGAGCCACCGCAGCGGTCTCCCCGCGCGGTGGTTTCGTCCGTCCTGCCCCCGCCGCAAGGAGCGTTTCATGCTGATCCTGACCTGTCCCTATTGCGGCGTCACCGCCGAGGAAACCGAACTGCAACCGGGCGGAGAGGCGCATCTGAAACGCGTCGGCCCCGGTGGCACGGACGAGGAACTCGAGGCCTATCTGTTCGACCGCAAGAACGCCAAGGGTGTCCATTTCGAACGCTGGCGGCACGCCTATGGCTGCGGCAGGTGGTTCCTGGCCGCACGCTGCACCGTCACGCTGCAGGTCTTCGGCACCTACAAGGCGCAAAACACCCACCCGCCGTCGGACATCGTCGACAGCATCCGCGCCGCCCGCCCCGACTGGACCCCCGACTGGACGACCACGTAAATGACCCACACGCCCCCCTTTCGCCTGCCGTCTGGCGGTCGCCGCGTCGACCGCGCTTGGCAGTTGCCCTTCCGCTTCGACGGCCGCCATCTGCGCGGGCTGACCGGCGACACGCTGGCCTCGGCGCTTCTGGCCAATGGCCAGATGCTGATGGGCCGGTCATTCAAGTATCACCGCCCGCGCGGCCCCGTCGCCTCGGGCGCCGAGGAACCGAACGCGCTTCTGGGTCTGGGCCAGGGCGGCCGGTTCGAACCGAACCAGCGCGCCACGACGACGCGCCTGGTGCACGGCATGGTCACGCGCAGCCAGAACTGCTGGCCGTCGCTGGACGCCGATATCGGCGCGGTGAACAGCTTTCTGTCGCCGTTCTTCCCGGCGGGCTTCTATTACAAGACCTTCATCCACCCGCGCCCGTTCTGGAAGCATGTCTTCGAACCCATCATCCGCCGCAGCGCGGGATTGGGCCGTGCGCCCACCGAAGCCGATCCGGACCGGTATGAACAGGCCTACGGTTTTGCCGACACGGTGGTGGTCGGCGGCGGCATCGCGGGCCTGACCGCTGCGCGCGACGCCGCGCAGGCGGGCGGACAGGTGCTGGTCCTGGAACAGGACAGCCTATGGGGCGGGCGGACGCCGGTCGACCATGCGGAGGGTCAGGCGGCCATCGACGCGCTGCTGGACGACCTGCGCGCGCGGTCGAACGTGACCCTGCGCCGCAACACGATGGCGACGGGCCTCTACGACCACGGCTATCTGATCGCACGCGAGGCGCTGGCCGACCACGACCCGAACCAGGGTATCCCCCGCCAACGCCTGTGGCGCATCCGGGCAGGACATGTTGTCGCGGCCACCGGGGCGCTGGAACGCCCGCTGGCCTTCGCCTGCAACGACGTGCCGGGCGTGATGCTGGCATCCGCCGTGCGCGACTTCATCACCGAATACGGCGTGGCGCCGGGGCAGCGGATCGTCGTCGTCACCAACAACGACGACGCCTATCGCACTGCCCTGGCGGCCCGCGCAGCGGGCCTAGACGTGCCGGCCATCATCGATGCCCGCCCGGTGGCCGACGGCGATTTGCCGCGGGCGGCCCGCGATGCAGGGATCACCGTCCTGACCGGCACCGGCGTTGCCAAGGTCAAGGGGCACCGCCATGTCGAGGGCGTGGCGCTCTGCGATCAGTCGGGCGAGGGGCGCGTGACCGACCAGATCGACTGCGACGTCGTCGCCATGTCTGGCGGCTGGTCGCCGGTCGTGCATCTCTACAGCCATTGCGGCGGCAAGCTGGCCTGGGACGCGGGCGAGGCGATGTTCCGCCCCGACCCCGACCGCCCGCCTTTGGGCGCCGACGGAAAGGGCAACGTCACCGCCACGGGCGCCGCCGCAGGCGACCTGCGCTGCGCCGGCGATCTTGAACGGGCCGAGGGTGCGACGCAGCCTGTCTGGGTCATGCCCGCCCGTGCGCCCTACAAGCTGCGGTCCAAGATGTGGCTGGACTATCAGAACGACGTGAAGGTTACCGACGTCGAGCTGGCCGCCCGCGAAGGCTATGCCTCGGTCGAACATACCAAGCGCTACACCACTCTGGGGATGGCGACGGACCAGGGCAAGCTCAGCAACATCAACGGTCTGGCGGTCCTGTCGGAGGCGCTGAACCAGCCGATCCCCGCCACCGGCACGACGACGTTCCGGCCCCCCTATACGCCACTGACCTTGGCCACCATCGCGGCCGAGGCCAAGGGCGAGGCATTCCAGCCGCTGCGCAAGACGCCCATGCATGCATGGCACGAGGCGCATGGCGCCAGCTTCGAACCTGTCGGCCAGTGGCGCCGTCCCTATGCCTATCCGCAGGGCGCCGAGGATCGCCACGCCGCCGTCAACCGCGAGATCCTGGCCGTCCGCAAGGGCGTCGGGACGCTCGATGCCTCGACCCTGGGCAAGATCGTGGTCAAAGGGCCGGATGCCGGGCGGTTCCTGGACATGCTCTATACCAACATGATGTCCAACCTTGCGGTCGGGAAATGCCGCTATGGCCTCATGTGCAACGAGAACGGCTTTTTAATGGATGACGGTGTCGTCGCGCGCCTGTCGGACGACACTTGGCTTTGCCACACGACCACCGGCGGGGCCGACCGCATCCATGGCCACATGGAGGACTGGTTGCAGTGCGAATGGTGGGACTGGAAGGTCTATACCGCCAACCTGACCGAGCAATATGCCCAGATCGCCGTCGCCGGCCCGCAGGCGCGGACGCTGCTTGAACGCCTGGGCGGCAGCATCGACCTGTCCCAAGCCGCGCTCCCCTTCATGCAATGGGTCGAGGGCGACATTGCCGGCATCCCCGCCCGCGTCTTCCGCATCAGCTTCTCGGGCGAACTCAGCTACGAGATCGCCGTCCCTGCCAATCGCGGGCTGGAGCTGTGGGAGCGTCTGCACGAAATCGGCCAGGACCTGGGCATCACCCCTTACGGGACCGAGGCGATGCACGTGATGCGCGCCGAAAAGGGCTTCATCATGATCGGCGACGAAACCGATGGGACGGTGATCCCGCAGGATCTTGGCCTTGGCTGGGCGATATCCAAGAAGAAGGCCGACTATATCGGCAAACGCGCGCAGCGGCGCCTGCACATGGTCGACGGCAAACGCTGGCGTCTGGTGGGGCTGGAAAGCATCGACGGGCAGGTGCTGCCCGACGGCGCCTATGCCGTGGCCGAGGGAATGAACCCCAACGGCCAGCGCAACGTCCAAGGGCGTGTCACGTCCAGCTATCATTCGCCCACGCTTGGGCGGCCGATTGCCATGGGCCTGGTGCGCCACGGGCCGGAACGCATGGGGCAGGTGCTGGATTTCCCGATGCCGTCGGGCCAGGTGATGCAGGCGCGGATCGTCGATCCCGTTTTCTACGACAAGGAAGGGAGCCGTCTGAATGGCTGACGCACTGGCCGCCATCGCCCGTGTTCCGGGGCTTGGCATGATCACCATCCGCGCCGACCTGTCGCGCGCAGGCGACGCCTTGGCCGAGGCCGCGGGCCTTGCCATCCCCGACGTCACCGGCATCACCACCGACGGCAGTCGCAGCCTGGGCTGGATGTCGCCGGACGAACTGCTGCTGATCCTGCCCGAGGCCGAACGCGCCGAGGCGCAGGACGCGCTGACGCAGGCCTTGATGGGCGAACACGGCCTCGTCATCGATGTCTCGGACGCACGCGCGGTCTTCGACGTCACGGGCCCCCACGCCGCCGACGTCATCGCGAAACTGGCACCCGTCGACGCCCATGCGCTGCGGCAGGGCCAGCTTCGCCGCACCCGCGTGGCCCAGACCGCCGCAGCCATCTGGCGCATCCCCGGCGGCTTCCGCGTCATCGGCTTCCGGTCCACGGCCGACTACCTGGGCCTGATCCTGACCAACGCCGCGCTTCCGGGCACGCAGGTGGCGCCGCGCTGACCCTAAGCCTGCTTTGGTCGGCAAATATCCTCGGGGGTGAATTGGCCGCTGGCCAAGGGGGGCAGACAGCACCTCTCTGCCCACCGGCCCGGAACCGTGCCCGCCCCCTTGCGTTGTCCGGCCGAATGCGCGACCGTGCGCCGCGACCGCAGATCCAACCCTTTCGAAAGGACAGGAAAATGGCCTTCACCCTTCCCGATCTTCCCTATTCGCACGACGCTCTGGAAGCCGCGGGCATGTCGCGCGAGACGCTGGAATATCACCACGACAAGCACCACAACGCCTATGTCACCAAGCTGAACGAGCTGGTGTCGGGGACCGAGTGGGACGGCAAGTCGCTGGAGGACATCGTCAAGGGCACCTACCAGAAGGGCGCCGTGGCGCAGAACGGCATCTTCAACAATGCCAGCCAGCACTGGAACCACACGCAGTTCTGGGAAATGATGTCGCCGAACTCGGGCGCGATGCCGTCGGAACTGGAATCCGCCATCAAGGACAGCTTCGGCTCGGTCGAGGACTTCAAGAAGAAGTTCTCGGACGCCGGCGCCGCGCAGTTCGGTTCGGGCTGGGCGTGGCTGGTCAAGAACCCGGACGGCGGCCTTGAGGTCACCAAGACCGAGAACGGCGTCAACCCGCTCTGCTTCGGCCAGACCGCGCTCCTAGGCTGCGACGTGTGGGAGCACAGCTACTACATCGACTTCCGCAACGCGCGTCCGAAGTACCTTGAGAACTTCCTCGACAAGCTGGTGAATTGGGAAAACGTGGCCTCGCGCCTCTGATCCCCGCGATCGCTAAGGCCCGCCCCACCGGCGGGCCTTTTTCATGGCCGCCATGAAACTTCTGGAAAGGACGCCGACATGAAGCCCCATGTCACGGTCGTCACCTTGGGCGTCGCCGACCTTGCACGCTCATTGGCGTTCTACCGCGATGGCTTGGGTTTGCCGACCGAAGGAATCATTGGCGAGGAATATGACCACGGCGCCGTCGTCTTCTTCGACCTGGCCGCTGGGCTGAAGCTGGCATTGTGGGCGCGGGCCGACATCGCCCACGACACCGGGCTAAATGACGCCGCGACCGATCCCATCGGGGTCACGATCGGTCACAACGTCGCCAGCCGGACCCGTGTCGACGAGGTGATGCCGAGGCGGCCCAGGCGGGCGCCCGCATCATCAAGACCGCCCGCGACACGTTCTATGGCGGATATGCCGGCTATTTCGCCGATCCCGACGACCACCTGTGGGAGGTGGTCTGGAACCCCGCGCTGCTGCCCGAAGGCTGACCCGACACAGCGGCGGCGGCAAGCCGTTCGCGGCAGTGGCTTTCCGCATGATGCAGGTATAAGACCGTGGCAACGGAATTCTTGACCTGAAGGCGGCCATGGCCAACCAGAACGACAGCTTCATCGACGAGGTCACCGAGGAACTGCGCCGCGACCGGCTCTATGGCGCAATGCGGCGCTATGGCTGGATCGGGATCCTTCTGATCGTGGTGATCGTCGGCGGGGCCGCGTGGCGCGAATACAGCCTGGCGCGCAAGCGCGCCGCCGCCGAAGCCTGGGGCGACGCCATTCTGGCCGCCGAGGCCGCTGACGATCCCGCCGCAATCCTGGCGGTCGATCCGCGGGGGTCCACCGGGCGCGCGGCGCTGGCAGGCCTGCTGGCCGCGGGCGAATATGCCGGCAGCGGCGACGACGCGGCCGCGGCCGAGACCCTGCGCGGCGTCAGCGACGCGGCCGAGCGTGCCGTTTTGATCGACCTGGCCCAGCTGAAGCTGGTGATGCTGAACGGCTCGGACATGGACCCGTCCGAACGCGACGCCATCCTGACCCGCCTGTCCCGCACCGGCGCCCCGTTCGAGCTTCTGGCGCTGGAGCAGAAGGCCGTGGCGCTGGTGGATGCAGGGAGGTCCGAGGACGCGGTCTCGCTGATCCGCCAGATCCAGCAGAAGGACGGCCTGACCGAGGCCTTGCGCCGCCGCCTGTCAGAGATGATGATCGCGCTCGGCGCCGAGCCTGAACCCGCGGACATGGCGGACGCCACGAACTGACAGACGACTGCACGAGGGGAGAGGCCGGGATGACCGCCACGCTGCGACTGACCTTGGCGATTGCCACCGGACTGGGGCTTTCCGCCTGCGGAGACCGCGACGTGATCCTGCCCGGAGAGCGGCTGGACCCGCTGGCGGTCCTCTCGGCCGACGGTCCCGCAGTCCAGGGGCCGGCGGGCATCACCGGCACCGCGCTGTCCTTGGCCGCGCCCGTCACCAATGCCGACTGGACCCATCGCGGCGGCAACGCCGCCCATGCGCCGGGTCATGTGCAGCTGGCGCCGTCGCTGAACCGCCTGTGGTCGGCCTCGATCGGGCAGGCCGAGTCGCGCCGTCACCGCATCACCGCCGATCCCGTCGTGGCCGCGGGCCGCGTCTTCACGCTGGACAGCCGTGCCCGGGTCACCGCGACGGCGCTGAGCGGCGGCCGCGCCTGGTCCACCGACATCACGCCAGTCCTTGAAAACCCCGACAGCGCCTCGGGCGGCGGACTGGCCTACGAGGGCGGGCGCATCTTCGCCACCACCGGCTTTGGCGAACTGGTGGCGCTGGACGCCGCCTCGGGTGCGGTCCTGTGGCGGCAGCGGGTCGACGCCGCGATCAGCGGCAGTCCAGCCGTACAGGACGGCGTCGTCTATGTCGCGGACACCAATGCCGTGGGCTGGGCTGTGCGCGCGAGCGACGGCCGCGTCCTGTGGCAGACTTCGGGGGCGCCGTCGGGGTCCGGCGTCATGGGCGTTGCGGTGCCGGCGGTGCAGGGCGATACGGTGGTCTTCCCCTTCCCCTCGGGGCAACTCTTGGCCGTTGACCGCCAGACCGGCCTGACGAACTGGGCCAACCAGATCGCGGGCACGCGGACCGGGCGCAGCATGGCGATCATCCGCGACGTCACCGGCGATCCGGTGATCACGGGCGGGCGCGTCTATGCCGCGACCTCGTCCGGGCGCATGGACGCGGTGGATCTGGCGACCGGCCTGCAGGAGTGGACCGCCGACGAAGGCGCCACCAGCCCCGTCGTCGTGGCCGGGGGATCGGTCTTCGCGGTGAACGACCAGGCGCAACTGGTGCGGCTGGACGCTGCCACCGGCGGGGTGATCTGGCGCCAGCCGCTGCCCTTCTTCACGACCGAGCGTGTGCGCAAGCAGAACCAGATCTTCGCGCATTACGGGCCGGTCCTGGCCGGCGGCCGCTTGCATGTCGCCTCATCCGATGGCATCTTGCGCAGCTTCGATCCCGCCACCGGCGCGCTGGTCGGTCAGGCGCAGATCCCCGGAGGGGCTGCATCGGCCCCGATCGTCGCTGGTCAAACCCTCTACGTCGTTGCGCGCAACGGCCAGTTGCATGCGTTCAGATGACTTTCACACTCGCCATCGTCGGGCGGCCCAATGTGGGCAAGTCCACCCTGTTCAACCGCCTTGTCGGGAAGAAGCTGGCCCTGGTTGATGACCAGCCGGGCGTGACCCGCGACCTTCGAGAAGGCGCAGGGCGGCTTGGCGACCTGCGCTTCGTCGTGATCGACAGCGCCGGTCTGGAAATGGCCGACGACGACAGCCTGCAGGGCCGCATGCGCCGCCTGACTGAACGGGCCGTGGACGAGGCCGACATCTGCCTGTTCGTCGTCGACGCGCGGGCCGGCGTCACCGCCGCCGACGAATACTTTGCGGAAATCCTGCGCCGCCGGGCCAGGCATGTGATCCTGGCCGCAAACAAATCCGAGGGCCGTGCCGGAGAGGCTGGCGCGATGGAAGCCTATTCCTTGGGCTTGGGAGAGCCGATCCGCATCTCGGCCGAACATGGCGAGGGGATGGACGATCTTTACCGCCTGCTGGTCCCCCTGGCCGATGAGGTCGAGGCCGGTCGGCCCGCACCCGTCGAGGCCGCGGTGGACGTGGACCTGTCCGAGGAGGACGCCGAATCCGGCGAGGGCGCCGAAGCCTGGCGCCCGTCCGAGGACAACCCCCTGCAGCTGGCCGTCATCGGGCGCCCCAACGCCGGCAAGTCCACCCTGATCAACAAGATCCTGGGCGAGGACCGCCTGCTGACCGGGCCAGAGGCCGGGATCACCCGCGATTCGATTAGCGTGACTACGCGCTTCATGGACACGCCGATGCGGATCTTCGACACCGCCGGCATGCGCAAGCGCGCCAAGGTGACCGACAAGCTTGAGAAGCTGTCGGTGGCCGACGGCCTCCGCGCCGTGCGCTTTGCCGAGGTGGTGGTGGTCCTTCTAGACGTGAACATCCCGTTCGAGCAGCAGGACCTGCGCATTGCCGATTTCGCGGAAACCGAGGGCCGCGCCGTCGTGGTCGCCGCGAACAAGTGGGACTTGGAAGAGGACAAGCCGCAGAAGCTGAACGAACTGCGCGCGAACTTCGAAAAGCTGCTACCGCAGCTGAAGGGTGCGCCTCTGGTGACGGTATCGGCACGGACCGGCAAGGGCCTCGACCGGTTGCACAACGCCATCCTGAAGGCGCACGAGGTCTGGAACCGCCGCGTGTCCACCGCCAAGCTGAACCAGTGGCTGGGCGCGATGACCGAAAGCCACCCGCCCCCCGCGCCGGGCGGACGCCGCATCCGCCTGCGCTACATGACGCAGGTGAAGACGCGGCCGCCAGCGTTCATCGTCAAGGCGACGCACACCGACAAGATCCCCGACAGCTATCAGCGTTACCTGATCAACGGCCTGCGGCAGGACTTCGACATGCCCGGCACGCCGAT
Organism: Paracoccus rhizosphaerae; assembly: GCF_026162645.1. Lineage (GTDB taxonomy): Bacteria > Pseudomonadota > Alphaproteobacteria > Rhodobacterales > Rhodobacteraceae > Paracoccus > Paracoccus rhizosphaerae. The sequence continues at coordinate 31,775 of NZ_JAOTBE010000006.1, read as the reverse complement.
CCGGCTGTTCTTCCGCGACCAGGGGGGCGACAACCCCTACAAGGCGAAGGCCACGAAGATCGTGCAGTCGGGCGCGCTCTCCAAGCACAAGAACCGGCAGAAGCCCAAGGGCAGTTAACTGGCGGCGCGAACCAGCACCGTCGCCATGGCCGAGATGCCCAGGATCGCCGCAAGCGCGATCATCGGGTCGCTACCCATCGTGGTGACGGCAAGCCCGCAGAACGCCCAGATCAGCGCCAGCGAATAGCCGACGCTGGACCCGATCCACAACTGCGCCGCCATGCCGATGGCCGCGCCCGGCAGGATGGCCAGTGCCGACAGCGCCTGCACCGGCAGCTTGTCGGCCGCCAGCCCCGCCAGCGTCGCCGAGAAGACCGCCGTGGACCACCCTGCCAGAAAGCCGACCGCGGGCCGTCGGTGCCCCGCCGCGCGACCCGCCGCGACGATGGCGCAGAACGCCCCCAGGCCGGCCACCGCCGCCAGCAGGAACGGCCTTGTCAAAAGCCACGGCATGGCCGTCGCCGCGATCAGGGCGATGCTCATCAGTGGCCAGACGTGGGGCAGTTCGTCACGTTCCGCGATGTCGTCGGACGGGTCGATGAATTGCCCCACCGCATCCAGCGACACCATCGCCCAGATCGCCGCCAGCAGGGCCCACATGACGATGTTCACGGGGTCTAGGTACAACTCGGGGATGTGCCGCGGGATGCTGCTGGCGATCTGCGGCGGCGGCCCGGACAAGCGCGCATCGTCGGGCACGCTGTCGTGGGTGAACGGGACGGCATGGCTGATCCCGGCGATCACGAAGATGGCCGATGCTGCCAGATAGACAAGGGTCCCGCGCCTGATCATGCAGGCGAACGCGCGGCACCGGGGGCCGGTTTCCGCGCTGCGGAAATGCGCTCAGGACAGGACGCCTTCGGCCGACAACCGCGTTGCGCCGCCCAGATAGGGGCGCAGCACCTGCGGCAGGACCACCGAGCCGTCAGCCTGCTGGCCGTTTTCCAAGACGGCGATCAGCGTGCGCCCCACAGCCAGGCCGGACCCGTTCAGCGTGTGGACGAATTCCGGCTTGCCGCCGCCCTCGGGGCGGTAGCGGGCGTTCATGCGGCGCGCCTGGTAGTCGCCGCAATAGCTGACGCTGCTGATCTCGCGATAGCGGTCCTGGCCGGGCAGCCAGACTTCCAGGTCATGGGTGATGCGCGCGCCCGCGCCCATGTCGCCGGTGCACAGGATGATGGTGCGATAGGGCAGCTCCAGCGCCTCCAGCACGGCTTCGGCGCAGCGGGTCATGCGGTCGTGTTCGGCCAGCCCACTTTCGGCATCGGTGATTGACACCATCTCGACCTTCTCGAACTGGTGCTGGCGCAGCATGCCGGTGGTGTCGCGGCCGGCGCTGCCGGCTTCGGACCGGAAGCACTGGCTGTGCGCGACCATGCGGCGGGGGAGGGTCGCGTGATCGACCAGATCGCCATGGACCGTATTGGTCAGCGTCACCTCGGCGGTGGGGATCAGCCAGTATCCTTCGCGGGTCAGATAGCTGTCCTCGCCGAACTTGGGCAGCTGGCCGGTGCCCAGCATCATGTCCTCGAGGACCAGGACGGGGGTCCAGGTCTCCTCAAGGCCGTGCTTGTCGATGTGCAGGTCGATCATGAACTGCGCCAGCGCCCGATGGATGCGCGCGATGCCGCCCTTCAGCACGACGAACCGGCTGCCTGACAGCTTGGCGCCGGTCTCGAAATCCATGCCGGGGCGGACGCCCGCGATCTCGAAATGCTCCTTCGGCGGGAAATCGAAGGCGCGCGGGTTGCCCCAGCGGCGCAGTTCCACGTTGTCATCCTCGTCAGCGCCGTCGGGAACGCGGTCCAGCGGCAGGTTCGGGATGCCCAGCAGCAGGTCGCGCAGCCGCGCGTCCAGATCCGCGGCCTCGGCCTGCATGGTGGCGATGTCGGACTTGGTCTGGGCGACCAGCGCGCGAAGACGCTCGAACTCGGCCTCGTCGCCGCGGGCCTTGGCGGCGCCGACCTCCTTGCTGGCCTTGTTCTGTTCGGCCTGCGCGTTTTCGGCGGCACTGATGCGGGCGCGGCGGTCGCTGTCCAGCGACAGGATCTGCGAGGTCAGGCCGTGCAGTCCGCGGCGGTTCAGCGCCTGTTCGAACGCTTCGGGATTGTCACGGATCGCACGGATGTCATGCATGGCGGCACCTTCGCAAATTGCATTGCTGCCTGCCTAGCGCAACGCCGCGTCCGACAAAAGCCCAGCCGTGCGCCCCGGAGATGCCGTCAGGGCGCCGCGCCCGGAGTAATGTCCGCGCGCTGCATCATCTCCTCGAGCACCGGATAGAAATACCGCTGGCCGACATAGCCTTCGACCCGGCCAACCTCGACCCCCCGATCCAGCAGGATGAAGCTGGGGGTGATGCGGGGGCGGCGGTCCAGCGCCAGGCCGTCTGGGAAGGGGCCGTCCACATCCACCTCGAACAGCGGCGCGGTGCGCCCGGCGGCCGAGGCTGAGAAGCTCGGTCCGATCTCGGCCTTCCAGGCACGGCAGAAGTGGCAATAGGGCGACTGCACCATCATCAGTTGCACGGGCTGCGTCGCCCAGTCCTGTTGCGCCCATGCAGGCCCGGCGACTGCCAGGACGCACAGGGCGAGGGCGACGGATCTGCGGGAAAACCTGGCCATGGCCCGTCCTTGGTTGACCCCGACAGCCTAGCCCTGCCGGGCGGTGCGCACAAGGTGCGGGTCGGCGGGGCGGGGATTGCCGCAGGGCGCCATCTGGTCCACTCTGCGGCCCGGTCTGGGCGGAGTGATCGATGGACGAACTTCTCGAACCTTTGACGAAGGGCGATCGCCGGGCGCTGTCGCGCGCCATCACGCTGGTTGAATCGACCCGGCCCGACCACCGCGACCGCGCGCAGGCGCTGATCGGGGCGCTGCCCGACCGGCAGGCCCTGCGGATCGGGCTGTCCGGTACGCCCGGCGTCGGCAAATCCACATTCATCGAGGCTTTCGGCACCCGCCTGACGGAACAGGGCCTGCGGGTCGCGGTCCTGGCGGTCGATCCCTCCTCAGCCCGTTCCGGGGGGTCGATCCTGGGCGACAAGACGCGGATGGAGCTGTTGTCCCGCAACCCCAGCGCGTTCATCCGGCCCACCCCTTCCAGCGCGCAACTGGGCGGCGTGGCACGCCGCACGCGCGAAGCGATCCGCCTGTGCGAGGCCGCGGGCCACGACGTCATCCTGATCGAGACTGTCGGCGTCGGCCAGTCCGAGACGCTGGTCGCCGACATGACAGACCTCTTCGTGCTGCTGCTGGCCCCGGCGGGCGGGGACGAATTGCAGGGCGTCAAGCGCGGCATCATGGAGATGGCCGACCTGATCCTGGTCAACAAGGCCGATGGCGAACTGATGTCGGCGGCTCGCCGCACGGTCGCCGATTACGCGGGCGCCCTGCGCCTGCTGCGCAAGCGCCCGCAGGACCCCGAGGGGTTTCCCCAGGCGCTGCCGGTCTCGGCCGCGACCGGGGCGGGGCTGGACGAAGCATGGGACCGGATGCGCCAGCTGTTCGACTGGCGGCGCGACCACGGCCATTTCGACCGCATCCGCGCCCAGCAGGCCCGGCACTGGTTCCTTGCCGAACTTCGCGCAGGCCTTCTGGCGCAGCTGGACGCCCCAGACGCGCGGGCCCGCATCGACGATCTGGGGCAGTCGGTCGCTGCGGGCGACATCGCGCCAGGCATCGCCGCACAGCAGGTGCTGGACTGGCTGGGCGCGCGGGAATAGCTGCCCGATTTCGCGCCCCATGGCATCCGCGAATCGGGTATCAAGGGCCAGAAGGGGGGACATCCGATGCGGGACCTGATGGATCATGACCGGCTCTATGCCGCGCTGGTGGCACGCGATGCCGCCTATGAGGGTGTGGCGCTGGTGGGTGTCACCTCGACCGGGATCTTCTGCCGGCTGACCTGCCCGGCGCGAAAGCCACGGCCCGAGAACTGCCGCTGGTTCGACAATGCGGCCGCGGCGCGGGCGGCAGGTTTCCGGCCCTGCCTGCGCTGCAAACCCGACGGCCCGCAGGCCGAGGCGCATCCGGTGATCGCCGGCCTGACCGCCGCGCTTGCCGCACGCCCCGGCCATCGCTGGTCCGAGGCCGACCTGATTGACCTGGGCCACGACCCCTCGACCGTCCGGCGGCTGTTCCGGCAGCATTTCGGGCAGAGCTTCCTGCAGATGGCTCGTGCCGCGCGGCTGCGGCAGGGACTGCAAACGCTGCACAAGGGGGGCAGGATGATCGACGCGCAACTGCAAGCCGGATTCGAATCGGCATCGGGCTTTCGAGAAGCCTTTCGGGCCCTCTTCGGCCACGCCCCCCACCAGATGCAGGGCGATCTGCGTGCGGATTGGATCGACACACCACTTGGCGGGATGATCGTCATCGCCGATGACCATGTCCTGCACCTGCTGGAATTCGTTGACCGCAAGGCCCTGCCGCAAGGGTTGCGGCGGCTGTCGGCGCTGGTCGGCGGGCGCATCGGGCTGGGCCGGACCGGCCTGACTGACCTGACCGAGCGGGCGCTTGGGCGGTTCTTCGCGGGCGAGGATGGACGGCTGGACATGCCGCTCCGCCTTTTTGGGACGCCCTTTCAGGCGCGTGTCTGGCAGGCGTTGCGCGACATCCCGGCGGGCGAGACGCGCAGCTATTCCCAGCTGGCTGCCGCCATCGGCCAGCCAAGCGCGGTGCGGGCGGTGGCCGCCGCCAATGGCGCCAACCGGCTGGCGCTGGTCGTGCCATGCCACCGCGTGATCGGCAGCGACGGCAGCATGACGGGCTATGCCGGGGGGCTGTGGCGCAAGGAACGGCTCATCGCGCTCGAGGCCGGCTATCGCGCGGCAGGGAATCGCCCGGCAAGGCTTGACGCAGGGCCGCAATCGCTGTAACCACCCGCGAACGGAATTCCGGGCGCTGCCTCGCGGCGCCCTTTCACATTGGGACGGACCCACTGCCGGGAACGCCCGCATAGCTGAGACGAAGGAACACAACCATGTCGCGCGTCTGCGAACTGACCGGCAAAGGCCCGATGACCGGTAACAATGTCAGCCATGCCAACAACAAGACCCGTCGCCGGTTCCTGCCGAACCTGAACGAGGTCACGCTGTTGTCCGAAAAGCTCGGCCGCGGCTATTCGCTGCGGATCTCGGCCGCCGCCCTGCGCTCGGTCGATCATCGTGGCGGTCTGGACGCCTTCCTGTCCAAGGCCAAGGACACGGACCTGTCCGACCGCGCCCTGAAGATCAAGCGCGAGCTGTCGAAAGCCGAAGGCGAAGCCGCCTCGGCCTGAACGGTCGTAGACCGCCGCCCGCGCAGCCCCGTCGATCAGGCGGGGCTTTCGCATGCCTGCGTCCGATCGCCTGCTGACCCGCCTGTCGGGGTCCGCTAAGGTTCCGCCATGTTCCGCCCCGTCCCTCTTGTCCTGATCCTTGTCGTGATGCTGACCAGCGTCGGCCTGGGCGCCGCGCGCGGGACCGTGCGCCAGGGGACCGAGGTCGTCCTGTGCACCGGGCACGGTGTCGTGGTGACGGTGCTTCCGGGCGATCAGGGCCGCACCGCCCATCTCTGCCCCGACATGGCCTTGGCTATGCTGGCCGCGATCGGCGCGCCGGACGTCGTTCTGCCGCAGCGCATCCTGGTCGCGCTTGCGGCCCCGCTGACGCGCCGGTCCCGTGCCGCTGGTGTCCGGCGCACCACGATCCGGGTGCGCGATCCTCCGGCCGTCCTCGTCGCCTGAGAATCACATTTCGGAACACGAGGACCACCATGAAGACCCCGACCCTTGCCGCCATCGCGGCCCTGCTGCCCGTGGCCGCCCTGGCCCATGACGGCATGCACATCAACGACGCTTATGTCCGCAGCACCAACCCCAAGACCGGCGCGGTCTTCCTGACGCTGGAAAACCACCGCGAGGTTGCCTGCACGCTGCAATCCGTCGCCTCGGACGCGGCCGAGCGGGCCGAGCTGCACAGCCATGCCGAAGAGGGTGGCGTCATGCGCATGGGCCCGATCGAAGGCGGCATCACCGTCGACGCGGGCCAGGCGCATCAGCTGGCGCGGGGCGGCGACCACGTCATGCTGCTGGGCCTGACGCGGCCGCTGGCCGATGGCGACAGCATCGAGCTGAGCTTCGATTTCGGCGATTGCGGCACCGAGACCGCCACGGCCACCGTCGACAACCAGCGCCAGGATGCCGAGCCGACCGGCCACGGCGACCACGCCGGGCACTGATCCGGGATCAGGCCGCGCGGCGGACCAGCTGTGCGGCCACGGGTCCCAGATGATCGACCATCAGCTGCACCCCCTTGGCCGAGGGGTGCACACCGTCCAGAAGCAGCCCCGCCTGCCGATCCCTCGGCATCGCCACAAGCGGCGCATAAAGGTTCGGCAGCACCAGCGCGTCATGCCGAAGGGCCAGCCGGGGCCAGATCGCGGCCCAGGCGGCGCGGCTGCCTGGATCGCGGCCGGGATCCTCGACCCCGACCAGCAGCAGCGGCCGTCCGCCCTGACCTGCGGCAGTCAGGATCGCGTCGAGGTTCCCCTCGGCCTGCTCCGGCGGCCAGCCCTGCAGCATGTCGTTGCCACCAAGCTCGACGATGACGGCATCGGGGCGATGCTTCCGCAGCGCGGGGCCGATCCGCTTGCGCCCGTCTTCGGTGGTGTCGCCCGAAGCCCCGGCATCGATCAGCCGCGCCGGATGGCCGTGGGCCTCCAGCCAGTCCGACAGCTGCGGCACCAGCCCCTGACCCTGCGGCAGACCATAGCCCGCCGTCAGGCTGTCGCCGAAGCACAGGACGCGCGGCGGTGTCTGCGCGACGGCGCAGGCGGGCAGCGCCATGGTCAGGGCGGCGGCGACCAGCAGCTGGCGGCGGTTCATCGTCATGCGGCACCTCTCAATCTCAGGGCATTGCCTACCACGAAGACCGAGGACAGCGCCATCGCCGCCGCCCCCAGCATCGGCGACAGCTGCGGGCCGCCGAAGGGCACCAGCACACCCATTGCCACGGGAATCAGCGCGGCGTTGTAGGCGAAAGCCCAGAACAGGTTCTGCCGGATATTGCGCATCACCGCACGCGACAGCCTGATGGCGCGGACCACGCCCCCAGGATCCCCGGACATCAGCACCGCATCGGCGGATTCGATGGCGATGTCGGTGCCGGTGCCGATGGCGACGCCGGTATCAGCCGCGGCCAGCGCGGGCGCGTCGTTGATGCCGTCGCCGACGAAGACGCTGCCTTTGCCCATGCCCCTGATCGCCGTCAGCTTGTCTTCCGGCGTCAGCCCGGCATGGATACGGTCGATGCCGATACGTGCGCCCACGGCTTTGGCCGTCGCCGGCAGGTCGCCCGAAAGCATCGCCGTCTCCAGCCCCAGCTGGTGCAGGTCGGCGATGGTGGATGTGGCCTCGGGGCGTTCGGGATCGGCCAGGGCAAAGGTCGCCACATGGTGCCCGTCGACGGCCAGATGCACCGGAGTCGCGCCCTGAGCGGCGGCGGCCTCGGCCTGCGCCATCAGCTCCGGGGCCGGAGTCACGCCTGCGGCTTTCAGCGCGGCGCCGTTGCCGATCAGCAAGGCGTGCCCATCAACCACTGCGGTCAGGCCGCGGCCAGCCGTGGCGGTGACCGTTTCGGCGGCGGGCAGGTCCATCCCCTCGGCCTCGGCCAGGATGGCGGCGGCCAGCGGATGTTCGGACCGGGCCTCGGCTGCGGCGGTGAGGCGCAGGGCCTGCCGGGGCTCGATGCCGTCGGTCCAGGTCCCAGTGACCCGAGGGCGGCCCAGGGTCAGCGTACCCGTCTTGTCGAAGGCCACGACCCGCGCCTCGGCCAGCTTCTGCAGCGCGTCGCCGCGGCGGAAGAGGACGCCCAGCTGCGCGCCGCGTCCGCTGCCCACCATGATCGAGACCGGCACTGCCAGCCCCATCGCGCAGGGGCAGGCGATGATCAGCACCGACACCGCCGCCACGACCGCATGCGCCAGCCCCGGCCCCCAGATCAGCCACAGCACGAAGGTCAGCGCCGCCAGCGCCATCACGGCCGGCACGAAGACCAGCGTCACCCGGTCGACCAGCGCCTGGACGGGCAGGCGCGCCGCCTGAGCCTGTTCGACCAGCGCCACTATCCGCGACAGGACCGTGTCGGTCCCGGTCGCAGTGACGCGATAGGTCAGGGCCGAATTGCCGTTGACCGTGCCCCCTGTCACCTTGTCGCCAGGTGCCTTGGACGCCGGCACCGGCTCTCCGGTCAGCATCGATTCGTCCACGGGGCCCGAGCCTTCCGTCACCACCCCGTCCAGCGCGACGCGCTCACCCGGCGCCAGCAGCAGCAGGTCGCCCGCCCGCAGGTCCGCGACGGGCAGCTTGACGGGCCGGCCGTCCCGAAGGGCGGTTGCCGTGTCGGGGGCCAGCGCGATCAGCGCGCGGATCGCGGCACCGGCCTGGCCCTTGGCGCGCGCCTCCAGCCAGCGGCCCATGAGGATCAGCGTGACGATGACCGCCGCCGCCTCGAACCAGACCTGCCGGGAGGCGACCGGCACCACGCCCGGCGCCAGCGTCACCACGGCGGAGAACAGGAACGCGGTCCCCGACCCGAGCGCCACGAGGCTGTTCATCTCGGGCGCCCCGCGCCGCAGCGCAGGCAGGCCCGCCGCGAAGAAGCGCCGCCCCGGCCCGGCAAGGACGGCCAGCGCCAGGACCATCTGCACGATCCACAATGCGCGGGTCGGGACGACGCTATGCAGCCAGTGGTGGAAGCCCGGCACGACATGGCCGCCCATCTCGACCACGAAGATCGGCAGGGTCAGCGCCAGCGCAATGAGGAAGTCGCGCCGCAGGACAGGGGCTTCGTCGGGCGGCGGGGCCGCGGGCCTGCCGGGCGCGGCGACCTGGGCGGGATAGCCCATCTCGGTCACCAGACGCGCCAGCGTGTCTGGCGACAGTCCGGGGGCATGCATCACCTGCGCCTGATGCGTCGCCAGGTTCACCTGCGCCTCGGCCACGTCGGGCCGCGCGGACAGCGCCCGGCTGATGCGCCCGGAACACGAGGCGCAGCTCATCCCCTCGATGGAGAGGCGGGTGGTCGTCAGGTCTGCGGGATAGCCCGCCTGCGCCAGCGCCTCCTGCACTTGTGGCAGGGTGGCGCCGTCAAGGCGCAGATGGGCGCGCTTGGTGACGGGGTTCACGTTCAGATCGCTGACCCCCGGCAGAGCGGTCAGGGCGCGCGTGACGCGGCCCGCGCAGGATGCGCAGCTGATGCCCGGAATGGGCAGGTCAAGTTCGGTGGCGGATGTCATGTCCAAATTCCCTGATGTCGTGGATCGGTGCCGTGACGATCAGGGAAGGCGGCGCCTGGGGCCGGGTGGGCGCGCGATCGGCCTGGTGGCTGCGCGGGAAAGCATCGACGGCCAGGGGCCGCGGCCGAGGCGCGGGCCGGGACAAGCGGGGCCTGGCGAAGATGTGGCAGCGGCACGCACGATCGCCCCGGCCCCGGCACAGGTGGGCCGGACGGACGGTCGCCTTGCGGCGGGCGGGTTCTGGGCGGCTGCAGCACATGACCCACAGATGTGGCGCCGGCAGGGGCGGGTCAAGCCCCCGTACGCCGACGTGAGTTGCGGGCAACCGGTCTTTTCCTGTATCCATGGCCCGAATGACCCGACGAGGAAAAAGCATGAACCGCCGTCAGATGATCTCGCTGGCCCTGCCGATGGCCGTGGCCCTGGCCGCCGCGCCTTCGCTGGTGATGGCCCAGTCCGCGCCCGCCGCCCCCGTCGCGGCCGATCCCTATGTCCCGACCGAGGTCGCCATCCGCGACGACTTCGAGGTCGGCAGCATCGTCGTCGTCAGCCGCGACTTCTTCCTCTATCACGTCGTCGCGCCGGGCCGGGCCATCCGCTATGGCGTGGCCGTCGGCAAGGACGAACTGGTCTGGAAGGGCAAGGCCACCATCGGCCGGAAGGTCGAGTGGCCCAGCTGGCGCCCGACCCAGGACATGATCGAGCGCAACCCCGACGCCTATCAGAAATATGCCGACGGCATGCCGGGTGGCCCGAAGAACCCTCTGGGGGCGCGGGCGCTCTATCTCTATAACGCTCAGGGGCAGGACACCGCGATCCGCATTCACGGCACGACCGATCCCGGCTCGATCGGGCGGGCGGTGTCGAACGGCTGCCTCAGGATGCGCAACGAGGCCGTGATCAGCCTGTTCGACCAGGTTCCGGTCGGCACGCCCGTCTACGTCTTCTGATCTTGAACCTGCGCCTGTCACGCGTTGCCGATCCCGCGCTGTCGGGCTTCGACCAGGTCATCGATGCCAGATCCCCGGCGGAATTCGCCGAGGATCACCTGCCCGGCGCGATCAACCTGCCCGTCCTGAGCGACGAGGAAAGGGCCCGGGTCGGCACGATCTACAAGCAGGTGTCGCCCTTCGATGCCCGCAAGATCGGCGGCGCGCTGGTCATCTCGGCCATTGCCCGCCATATCTCGGGGCCCCTGTCCGGACATGACGGGACGTGGCGGCCGCTGGTCTATTGCTGGCGCGGCGGCCAGCGGTCTGGCGCCTTCACCACGCTGCTGAGAGAGGTCGGCTGGCGGGCCGACCGTCTTGAGGGCGGCTACAAGGCGTGGCGCCGGCTGGTGGTCGACTTGGTCCAGAACGGGCCTGTCCCGTCGCCGGTGATCGTCCTGGACGGCAACACCGGCAGCGCCAAGACCGAGATCCTGCTGCGGCTGGCCGATCGCGGGCACCAGGTCATCGACCTCGAAGGGCTGGCGAACCATCGCGGCAGCATCTTCGGGGGCATGCCCGGCGGTCAGCCCAGCCAGAAGATGTTCGAAAGCCGGCTTGCTTTGACTCTCGAGGCGCTGGACCCGGCCCGCCCGGTCCTGGTCGAGGCCGAGAGCAGCCGCATCGGCAACCTCAACGTGCCCAAGGCGATGTGGCAGGCGATCTGCGCCGCCCCCCGCATCCGGCTGGAGGTTCCGGTCGAGGCGCGGGCGGCCTTCACCGCCGACCGCTATGCCGAGGTTCTGGGCGACGGCACCCGCATGACGGCGATCCTGGCGCAGCTGACCGCGGTGCACCCGGCCGAGCGCATTGCCATGTGGCGGCAGATGCTGGCGGTCGGTGACCTCTACGGCATTTCCGAAAGCCTGCTGCGGGACCATTACGACCCGCGTTATCAGCGCCACCGCGCCCGCCATGACGACGGGCAGGGCCGGACCGTCGCGGTCGAGGGTCTGGACGACCTCGACACCGCAGCCTCGAAGGTCGAGGCCGCTCTGGCGGTGATGCAGACGCCCGTCGATCGCTGAAGAACGCTGGTCAAACGTTCTTTTCGACATCGCCGATCGGAATGGCGTCCGTCAGCCGTATCTGAATTCGGGCAGGTGCCGCCCAAATTCTCCTGCATCGCGCCGAAGCCGCTGGCATATGGCAAAGCGGGCAGCACATCTTTTTGAAATTAGCTGCCTCATTGCGGCCGGAGTGCGTCTTCTGGCCGCTGCTCCAGCGGTGGCGAGACGCTCCGCTGCCGGCGTTGAAGTGAGGCAAGGCAAGGCTTGGCTTTGGCAAACCACAGAACAAATTTTGCCTCTGCAATCATGCCGAACCCCTTGCTTTGCCACGTCGTCAGCTGGCCCGTACGTTGGCAGCCACGGCCTCCCGGAACGATCGAGACTGGCCTGATTCGCGCCAGGACCCAGTTTGGCTTCCAGTATTAACTCTTCGACTCTCGGATGCCTGCTGGCGGTTTGCTCAGCATCGGGGACTACCAAATGTTTCATTGGAGAGCATTGGGCGTTGGGCATCGACGCGAAGACAAGCCAACTCTGCCGGCTATCGTGCCGGTCAACCGCGAAGGAAGCGGCGCAGCACCGCCTCCAGCTTGGCGGCACCGAGGGGGGCCATGGCCTTGGTGTGATCGTGGCTGATCGCCTCGTCCGACAGCCCCGCGCCCATGTTGGTGATGACCGAAATGGCGGCGCAGCGCAGACCCAGGAAGCGCGACAGGATAATTTCGGGAACGGTGGACATGCCGACGGCATCGGCGCCAAGCGTCCGGGCGGCCCGAATCTCGGCCGGCGTCTCGAAGCTGGGGCCCGAGAACCAGCAATAGACGCCCTCGGGGAGTTCGATGCCCTCGGCCTCGGCGGCGGCGTGCAGGGCCGACCGCATGTCAACGTCATGGGCGTCGGTCATCGGCACGAAGCGGGCGTCCGTCACCTCTCCAATCAGGGGGTTCGTTCCGGCGAAGGCGATGTGATCGCTCAGCAGCATCAGCGCGCCCGGCGGAATGTCGGGGCGCAGCGAGCCTGCGGCGTTGGTCAGGATCAACCGCCTGCAGCCAAGCGCCGCCAGCACCTCCAGCGGCAGGCGCATCGCATCCGCCCGCCCCGATTCGTAGTAATGTGACCGCCCGCCGAAGACGGCGACCCGCGCACCCTCAAGCTGGCCGATCACCAGCTGCGGCACATGGCCCGACACGCCCGCATGGGGAAAGCCCGGCAGGTCGGAGTAGGGGATGGCCACGCCCTCGACCTTGGCGGCCAGATGGCCCAGCCCCGACCCCAGGATCAGGCCAATGTCGGGCGCGTCCTGACCCGCGCGGTCGCGGATCAGGGCGGCAAGCTCAGCGCTCCTTGACATAGGGCTCTCCTCCGGCGCGGGGCGGAACGGCGCGGCCGACGAAGCCCGCCAGGATCACCACCGTCAGGATATAGGGCAGCGCGTTCATGAACATCGACGGCACGGTCACGAAGCCCAGGTCCAGGTTCGGATAGAGGTTCGCGATCGCCTCGAGGAGGCCGAAGAGGAAGGTCGCGAACAGCGCCTGCCACGGCCGCCACTTGGCAAAGATCAGTGCCGCCAAGGCGATGAAGCCGCGCCCCGCCGTCATTTCCTTGACGAATCCCGCCGACAGGGCAGTGGCCAGATAAGCGCCGGCGATGCCAGTCAGCACGCCGCAGATCGCGACCGCGGCATAGCGGAGCCGCGTCACGGACACGCCCGCGGTATCGACCGAGGCGGGGTTTTCCCCCACCGCCCGCAGCCGCAGGCCGAAGCGCGTGCGGAAGAGCACCCACCAAGTCAGCGGCACCAGCGCAAAGGCCACATAGACTAGAATCGTGTGCCCCGAGACCAGCCCCGAGTAGATCGGCCCCAGCACTGGCATGTCGCGGACCGCATCGGCGAAGGGCAGGGTGATCGGATTGAACCGACCAGCCCCCGTCAGCGACGGTGTGCGCCCGCCCAGCCCGAAGGCGTTCTGGCCGACCAGCACCGTCAGGCCCGAGGCGAGGAAGTTGATCGCCACGCCGGAGATCAGCTGGTTGCCCTTGAACGTGATCGAGGCCAGCCCGTGGATCAGCGACAGGACCAGCGCCCCCGCGATGCCCGCGGCCAGCCCCAGCCAGGCGCTGCCGGTCAGGAATGCGACCGAGGCCGAGGTGAAGGCTGCCATCAGCATCTTGCCTTCCAGCCCGATGTCGAAGACGCCGGCCCGTTCGGAGTAAAGCCCCGCAAGGCAGGCCAGCAGCAGCGGCGTCATCAGGCGCAGGGCGCTGCCGATGCCCTGCTGCGCAGCGGGCCCGTCTGCCAGCGCCCAGAGAATGCAGATCGCCAGAACGATGATGGCGATGAAGGAATCCTTGAGGTTCATCTTATGCGCCCCCGGTCCGGCGGCGGGACAGGAACAGGCGCTCCAGCGGCATGCGGACCATGTTGTCCAGCGCGCCCGTGAACAGGATCACCAGCGCCTGGATCACCACGATCAGCTCTCGCGGGATCGAGGTCCAGAGGGCCAGCTCGCCCCCGCCCTGATAGAGGAACCCGAACAGCAGCGCCGCCAGCAGGATGCCGAAGGGGTGGTTGCGGCCCATCAGCGCCACGGCGATGCCGATGAAGCCCGCGCCCTCGACTGCGTTCAGGACCAGGCGCTCGGATTCGCCCATGACGTTGTTGATCGCCATCAGCCCCGCCAGCCCGCCCGAGATCAGCATGGCGATCACGGTGATGCGGACCGGGTTGATGCCGGCATAGACGGCGCCGGGCTCGGACTTGCCCAAGGCGCGGATCTCGAACCCCAGGCGGGTGCGCCAGATCAGGACCCAGACCAGCAGGCAGGCCGCCAAGGCAATGAAGAAGGTGATGTTGGCGGGGGTGTTGCGGCCCCATTCGATGCCGATGGCGGCAAAGAGGTCGGTCAGCGCCGGCAGGTTGGTCTGTTCCGGAAAACGGGCCGAGGCCGGGTCCATGCTGCCCACCGGGCGCAGGATGTTGACCAGGACGTAGTTCAGAAGCGCTGCGGCGATGAAGTTGAACATGATCGTCGTGATCACGATGTGGCTGCCGCGCTTGGCCTGCAGGATCGCCGGGATGAAGGCCCAGGCCGCGCCGAACAGCGCCGCGCCGACCATGGCGACCGGCAGCGCCAGCGCCCAGTGCGGCAGCGGGATGTTCAGCAGCACCAGCGCGACGCCCAGGCCCCCCATCGCCGCCTGCCCCTCGCCGCCGATGTTGAACAGGCTGGCATGATAGGCGACGGCCACCGCCAGCCCAGTGAAGATGAAGTTCGTCGCATAGTAAAGCGTGAAGCCCCAGCCATAGGAGGACCCCAAGGCGCCCTCGACCATGGTGGTCAGGGCGACCCACGGGCTTTCGCCGATCGCCAGGATCACCAGTGCAGAAATGCCCATCGCCAGCACAAGGGAGATCAGCGGCGTCAGGATCACGTCCGCCCATTTCGGCATCTTGTCCATCAGGCGCGCTCCTCGGGGTGCTGGTCTTCGGGCGGGATGCCGGCGGTGGCGGGGGCATCCGCGTCGGTGACGCCGGCCATCAGCAGGCCCAGCTCGCCCGTCGTGGTCTGGTCAGGCAGGCGTTCGCCCATGATGCAGCCGTCGAACATGACGGCCACGCGGTCCGACAGCGACAGGATCTCGTCCAGCTCCACCGAGACCAGCAGGATCGCCTTGCCGGCGTCACGCAGCTCGACGATGCGCTTGTGGATGAACTCGATCGCGCCGATGTCGACGCCGCGGGTCGGCTGGCCGATCAGCAGCAGGTCGGGGTTGCGCTCGATCTCTCGGGCGACGACGATCTTCTGCTGGTTGCCGCCCGAGAAATTGCGCGCCGCCAGGTTCGGGTCGCGCGGGCGGACATCGAACCGCTCCATCTTCTCGGCGGCGTCGGCGCGGATGGCGGTGTTGTCCATAAGCCAGCCCTTGTTGAATTCGGGCGCGTCCTGCCAGCCGAAGGCGACGTTTTCCCAGGCGGCGAAATCCATGATCAGCCCCTCGACCTGGCGGTCCTCGGGGATGTGGCCGATGCCGTCGCGGCGGCGCTGGCCGGCGTTGCATTTGCTGCCCGACAGGGGCAGGGGCCGGCCGTTCATGCGAACCTCGCCGCCGACCCTGGCGCCCTTTTTGGGGTAACCGCCCAGGATCTCCAGCAGCTGGGTCTGGCCGTTGCCGCTGACGCCGGCAAGGCCCAGGATCTCTCCGGCGCGGATGTCGAAGCTGACGCCGCGCAGACGCTCCACGCCCTCGTCGTCGACCATCCGCAGGTCGCGCACCTCAAGCACCGGGGCCCGGGGCCGCGCCGGCTGCTTGTCGACGTTCAGCAGGACCTTGCGACCGACCATCAGCTCGGCCAGCTCCTCGGGGCTGGTGTCGCGCGTCCGGACGGATGCCACCATCTCGCCCCGGCGCATGACGCTGACGTTGTCGGTGATCTCGATGATCTCGCGCAGCTTGTGGGTGATCAGGATGATCGTCTTCCCCTCGTCACGCAGGCCCTCCAGGATGCGGAACAGGTGATCGGCCTCGGCTGGGGTCAGCACGCCCGTGGGTTCGTCCAGGATCAGGATCTCGGCCTGGCGATAGAGCGCCTTCAGGATCTCGACCCGCTGCTGGTGGCCAACCGAGAGCGATTCAATCGTCGCGTCGGGGTCCACGTTCAGCTGGTATTCGGCGGCCAGCTGCTTCAGCACGCCGCGCGCCTTCGACAGCGACGGGCGCAGCATCGCCCCCTCTTCGGCGCCCAGGATGATGTTTTCCAGCACCGTGAAGTTCTGGACCAGCTTGAAGTGCTGGAAGACCATGCCGATGCCCGCGCGGATCGCGGTCTGGCTGTCGGCGATGGTGATCGGGCGGCCGTCCACCAGGATCTCTCCGGCGTCGGGCTTATAGAAGCCGTAGAGGATCGACATCAGCGTGGACTTGCCCGCGCCGTTTTCGCCAATGATGCCGTGGATGGTGCCCTTGGGCACGCAGAGGTCGATATTGCGGTTCGCCTGCACCGGCCCGAACGCCTTCGAAATTCCGCGCAACTCGATGGCAGCGGGGGCGGCCGCGTCCGACCGCCCCCCCAGGTTGTCCCGTCCAGCGGCCATCAGGTGGCCGGGCAGGTGTTGTCGGTCATGTAGTCGTGCACCTCGACCTCACCCGAGGTGATCGCGGCCTTGGCCTCGTCCACGGCGGCCTGCATCTCGGGCGTGATAAGTTCCTGGTTGTTCTCGTCGATGGCGACGTCGACACCGCCGGCCTCAAGGTCCATGACCTTGATGCCGGGCTCAAGGTCGGTGCCGGCCATGAAGGCGTCATAGACGGCGTTGTCCACCTGCTTCACCATCGAGGTCAGCACCTTGCCCGGATGCAGCATGTTCTGGTTGCTGTCGACGCCGATCGACAGGATGCCTTCGTCCGCCGCCGCCTGCAGCACGCCGATGCCGGTGCCACCGGCCGCCGCATAGATCACGTCGGCGCCCTGAGAGATCTGCGCGCGGGCCAGTTCGCCCCCTTTCACGGGGTCGTTCCAGGCGGCGGGCGTGGTGCCGGTGTAATTGATCAGCACCTGGCCTTCGGGCTTCACCGACTTGAAGCCCTGCGCGAAGCCGCATTCGAACTTGTGGATCAGCGGGATGTCCATGCCGCCGATGAATCCCACGGTGTCGGATTCGGACGCCATCGCGGCCATCACGCCCGCCAGATAGCTGCCCTGTTCTTCGGTGAAGACGACCGACTGCACGTTCGGCGCCTCGACCACCATGTCGATGATGGCGAACTTGGTGTCGGGGTAATCGCCGGCCACCTGGCTCAGCACGTCGCCAAAGGCAAAGCCGGTCATGACAATCGGGTTCGACCCGGATTCCGCCAGCCGCCGCAGGGCCTGCTCACGCTGCGCTTCCGACTGCATCTCCAGTTCGCGATAGCTGCCGCCCGTCTCCTCGACCCAACGCTGCGCGCCCATGTAGGCCGCCTCGTTGAAGGACTTGTCGAACTTTCCGCCAAGGTCGAAGATCAGAGCCGGATCGGCCAGCGCCGCACCGGCCGAGAGGGCGGTCATCGCCGCACCGGACAGAAGCGATTTCATCAGCGTCATCAGGGAACCTCATCCTGTTCTGGCGGTCGATTCAGACGACGCGCCTTCAGCGCGATTAGGGCGCATCGGTCCGGGACGGTCAACCGCCTTCTTGGCCGGCACGCAGCGTCAGTCGCATCACGATGGCGTCCGACCCGGCACCGTAATAGCCCTGCCGAAGGCCGGCCTGCACCCATCCCGCACGGTCGTAAAGCCGACGCGCCGGCAGGTTGTCGGCAGCCACTTCCAGGAAAGCCTCGTCCGCCCTGCGTGCCGCGGCCTCTGCGGCAAAGTCGCTGACCAGCCGCAGCCCCAACCCCGCACGCCGCGCGCCCGGCGCGACCGCCAGCGTCAGCAACTCGGCCTCGCAGGCGAGGGCGCGTCCCAGCAGGAAGCCGTCCTTGCCCGACAGCAGGAAGACACCGGGCGAGGCGAGAAGGCCTGCGAACTCCTCTGCCGACCAGGGGCGGGGCCGGTCGAAGCAGCATGCGTGCAGCGCGGCCAGCGCCTGCGGGTCGGTCAGGTTCACGGCAGGATGACAGGCGGCGCGTCCCGCGCAGGGGCCGCATCCGCCGGTCGAAGATAGATCGGCGCTGGCCGCGGCCCCAACTGGTCGACACGTGACAGCGCGACCCGCGCCACGCCCTCGGCCAAGGCCACGACCGGCGCAGCCGGCGCGAGGCCGGGCGGCAGCGCGCCGGCCGCGGCTTGCCGCGGCCGGCTCCCGCTCTCGGCGTCGTCAGAGGCTGCGAAGTCCTGCCAGACGATCTCGCCCGCCCGGCCGGGGATCACGATCCGGCAGGGCCGGGGAAGGCCGAAGGCCAGCGCCTCATGAATGCCGACGCCCACCGCCGGAACTCCGAGGGCCAGTGACAACCCCCGCGCCGCCGCCACGGCGACGCGGATGCCGGTGAAGTTTCCCGGCCCGGTTCCGACGCCGATCACCGAAAGATCGTGCCAGGCCATGCCCGCCTCGGTCAGAAGCTCGGCGGCCATCGGCATCAGGCGCTCTGCCTGGCCCTTGGCCATCTCCTCGTGACGCTGTGCCAGCAGGCGGTCACCCCGCAGCAAAGCGGCCGCGCAATGCGCGGCCGATGTGTCGATGCCCAGGGTGATCCGGTCAGGCAACGGGGCGAACCTCGATCACCTCGGGGATGTAATGACGCAGCAGGTTCTCGATCCCCATCTTCAGCGTCAGGGTCGATGACGGGCAGCCCGCGCAGGCGCCCTGCATGTGCAGATAGACGATGCCGCGGTCGAAGCCGTGGAAGGTGATGTCGCCGCCGTCCTGCGCCACCGCCGGGCGGACGCGCGTGTCCAGCAGTTCCTTGATCTGGCCCACGACCTCGGCGTCCGGCCCGTCATGGCTGGCATGGCCCGCGCTATCGGGCGCCTCGCCCTCGATCGCCGGGGCGCCTGACTGGAAATGCTCCATGATCGCGCCTAGGATCGACGGCTTCAGATGGTCCCAAGGCGCCTCGTCCGCCTTGGTCACGGTTACGAAGTCGCGGCCCAGGAATACGCCCGTCACGCCCTCGACCGCGAAGATCCGGCGGGCCAGCGGCGAAGTCGCACCCGTCTCGGGCGAGGGAAAGTCGGCCGTGCCGCTGCCCAGCACGGTCTCTCCGGGCAGGAACTTCAGCGTGGCGGGGTTCGGGGTCGTCTCGGTCTGGATGAACATGGGCGTGCTCCTTTGATGCCTGATATGGCTATCGCATGGCACCGGGTCAAGCCGAGGGGAGCTTCAGGTGATCGCTTCCAGCCGATCCTTCGACAGGTCGCCCGGCACCAGCGTGATCGGGCAGGGCAGGGCCAGCGGGTCGCGCAGAAGCCGCGTCAGGACCGGGTTCTGGCCGCCCTTGTCAGCCGAGAGGCCTAGCACCACGATGCCGATCTCTCCGTCCTCGGCGATCTGCGCCAGAAGCTCCTCGGCCGGGTCGCCCTCGCGGATCACCAGCTGAGGTTCGACGCCGGGGCGCGACCGCATCCACTTGGCGAAGACCTCGTAATGCGCCTCGATCCGTTCGCGCGCCTCGGCCCGCATGACGTCCGCCACGCCGAAGCCGTGCTGGATCTCGTCCGCGGGAATCACCGCCAGGATCACGACGGCGCCGTCGGTCTTGGCCGCCCGCATGGACGCGAAGCGGATCGCGTTCAGGCATTCCTTGCTGTCGTCCAGCAGGACCAGAAATTTCCGCATCATGCCCCGTCTTGCCGCCTCGGATCGGCACAGAGTGGCCGAACTGCCATGCCTGCGCAAGGGATTGCGACGAAAACCTCGGGCGGCAGTTCCCTCTCCTCCTGGCTTGTGCTAGCCGCGACAGAAGCTCGTAACCAGTGACCGGATGCCAATGTGACGATCCACCATGACTGGGACAACACCGACGCCGCCCGGCTCGCCACGCTGACCGCGCCCAAGATGGCGTGGTTCATGGGCGAGGCGACGGCCCCCGGCGTGAACCCGATGCCGCTGTCCAAGCGGACCTTCGACGTGGTGCTGGCCCTGCTGCTGCTGATCCCGCTGTCCGTCGTCATGCTGGGCGTCGCCGCCGTGCTTCTGGTCCTGCAGGGACGCCCGATCTTCTATGCCGCGCACCGGATGCGCAGCCCGAACCAGCCGTTCACCCAGTGGAAGTTCCGCACCATGCTGTGCGAGGAGGGCGATTTCGGCGCCACCGGCGCGCACAAGGCTTGGCGGATCACGCCGATGGGTCGCTTCCTGCGCCGGTCGCGTATCGACGAACTGCCGCAGCTGATCAATATCCTCAAGGGCGACATGAGTTTCGTGGGCCCCCGCCCGCCCCTGCGCGAATATGTCGAGCGTTTTCCCGCCGTCTATGGCCAGGTCCTGCACAGCCGTCCGGGCGTCACCGGCTTGGCCACGCTGATCTATCACCGTCACGAGGACCGCATCCTGGCGCGCTGCAAGTCGGCGCAGGCGACCGAGGCCGCCTATTACCGCCGCTGCCTGCCCGCCAAGCTGAAGATCGACCTGATCTACCAGCGTCACCGCAACCTGCGGCTGGACCTGTGGATCCTGTGGCACACGGTCAAGATCGTCGTCTCGCGCCGGGACGAACGTCCGCGCCGACGCCGCCGGGGTCAGGTGGATCTGCCCGACGAAACGCTGCTGCACCGGGCGCCGCCCCGTCAGGCGAAGGGATTGCAGGGGTAGCCCACCCCCGCCAGGTAGAGGCCCTGCGGCGGGCAGACCGGTCCGCAGGCTGCACGGTCCCGCGCCGCCAGCGCCTCGGCCACGCGCGCGGGCGCCCATGATCCCGCGCCGACCCGCTCCAGCGTTCCGACGATCGACCGCACCTGATTATGCAGGAACGACCGGGCCCGCAGGTGGAAGCGGTATTCGCGGCCATGCGGGATGGGGATTTCCTCGATCCGGATCTCGTCCAGCGACTTGACCGGGCTTTTCGCCTGGCAGATCGAGGATCGGAACGTCGTGAAGTCGTGATGCCCCACGAGATGCGCGGCCCCCTGGCGCATCGCGTCGAGGTCCAGGGGGTTCAGCACCTGCCAGACCTGACCCTTGTCATGCGTCACCGGCGCTCGGCGCGCCACCAGCCTGAACAGATAGCGTCTTTCGATGGCCGAGAAGCGGGCGTGGAAACTGTCATCGACGCGCGCCGCCTGCAGGATGGCGACAGGGGCGGGCTTCAGGTGCCAGTTCAGCGCCTCCGCCAGCCGGAACGGGTCCCACTCACGCAACAGGTCGGCATGGGCAACCTGTCCGGTGGCATGGACACCCGCATCAGTGCGGCCGGCGGCAGCGATGCGCGCCCCGGCTGCAAAGCCCGCGTCCAGCCGCGCCAGCGCAGCCTCGATGGCCCCCTGGACCGACGGCTGGTCCGCCTGCGCCTGCCAGCCGGCGAAAGGCGCGCCCTGGTATTCGACCTTCAGCGCGAAACGGGGCATCAGTCGCGCGGCGTCTTCTGGCCGGGGAAGGGCATCTTTAACAGATCGTCCAGCGTCTGCGCCTCGTGGCTTTGCAGAGCGGGTCGATCGTCAGGGGTGACGCGGGTGGCGGCGCCTGTCAGGCCCTCGCGCGCCAAACGCTCGCGCAGCACGGACATCTCGATGTCGAGGGCATCGCGATCGCCGTCCAGAAGCCGGTCGGACCGCGCGATGAAATCCTTTTCCAGATCGTCGAGAAAACCTTCGTAGGCCTGACGCGCCGCCACGTCACCCGTGGCCGCATAAAGATCCGCGAACCGGATCGTCGCATCGCGCGCGCCCATCAGATAGACGCCAAGATAGCGTCGGGCCGATCCCAACCCCGCCGGATTGTCGCGGACCCGGTCGAAGAGGTGACGCACCGTCGCCTCGAACATGCCGACACGCGCCTGAAGCCGGCGGTCGCCGGTGCGGGCGATGGCGTCGCGCATCTGGTCCAGATGGCCCTCGGCCTCTTCGATCATGCGCTGCGCGCGGTCCTGCTGAAAGCTGTCCACCCCGTCGCGGCTCTTGTCCCGCCAAGGGTCGAGGCCGAAGGACAGCTGGTGCAGCGCCAGTCCGGCGGCGCCGATCAGCCCCGCCTCGGCCAGGGCGCCGGGTTCGGCCGCGCCGATGCCGATGCCGACCGCGCCCAGGATCCCGCCGAACAGCTTGCGCGGGATCGCCGGCCGCTTGGCGACGCGGCGCGCCTCGAAAGCCGCCTGCGCCACCAGACCCTCTCGGGTCATCCACATGCCGCTGGCGACCAGGCCGAAGGCGGCGAGGTCGGTGACCATGCCCGTCGCGCCTTGGAAAAACGCGCCCAGCAGGAACGGCGTTGCGGCGAAGGTGATCCACTTCGGCCGCCCCTCATGGGGGTGGCGCGGCGTCGGCGGCAGGGCGGGACGCGCGGGGGGATCGGCCAGGTTGTTGCCCAGCAGGCTGTCCAGGAAAGATCGCGCCATCAGCGTCAGCCCGCCCCCGCGGTCGCGGCATAGAGCGTCAGCAGCATCAGCAGATAGAAGCTCAGCCTGGCTTTGGCATTCGAGGACATGACGGACCTTTCACAATCTCGCCCCTATATCGGGTTCTTCCGGCAGATTTCAAACGGCTGCCGGAAACAGCCGGTCCAGCGCCGATGCCAGCGGCCGGTCGTCGGCCAGCACCAGCCTGACGGGCAGCGCCATCACCTTGGGCCGGAAGTGCCGCGGCAGGCGGGCCGCGTCCTTTTCCGTGGTGACCAGCTGGGCGCGCTGCAGGCGGCCTTCGGTTTCCAGCCGGGTCAAAAGGGCGGTGGTGAAAGGCTGGTGATCGTCCAGCGCCTCGGCCCTGACGACCTCGGCGCCAAGGTCGCGCAGCGTGGCGAAGAACTTCTCGGGGTGGCCGATGCCGGCAAAGGCCAGCACCCGGTGGCCGCGCCAGTCGAAGCCCATCTGCAGCGGTGACAGCTGCCCGCGCAGGTGCGGCGGCGCGCCCTCGGGTGTAACGAATGCCGCCTGCGCCGCGTCAGGTCCGATCGACAGCAGCAGGTCGGCACGGGCCAGCCCCGTGGCGACCGGTTCGCGCAACGGGCCGGCCGGGATGCAGAGCCCGTTGCCGAACCCCTTGGCCGCGTCCACCACGATCATCGACAGGTCATGGGCCAGCGCAGGGTCCTGGAAGCCATCGTCCAGGATGATCGCCTGTGCTCCATCGGCGACGGCCGCGCGGGCGCCTGCCAAGCGGTCGTCCGACACCCAGACCGGGCCGAAGGCGGCCATCAGCAACGGCTCATCCCCGGTCAGGGCCGCGTCGTGGCGGCGTTCGTCAACCCTGAGCGGCCCCGTCGCGCTGCCGCCATAGCCGCGCGACACGACATGCGCCGCGACGCCCCGCGCAGCCAGCATCATCTGCAGGTGGATCACCGTGGGCGTCTTGCCGGTCCCCCCGGCGTTCAGATTGCCCACGCAGATCACCGGAACGCCGACCTGTGCGCATGCACCCCGCGCCAGCCTCCGGGCTGTCGCACGGGCATAGGCCGCGCCCAGGGGCGCCAGCAGCCGTGCCCGGACCGTGGGTGGGCGCAGGAACCAGAAGGCGGGGGCGCGTTTCATGCGGGGGTCGCATCCAGCGCGGCGGTGACCCGGTCGGCGATCCGCAGCGCGACATCCGCGCCGCCGGTGCTGACCGTCCAGGCGTTGCTGGCCAGCGTGGCGATCAGTTCGGGCTGGGTCAGGTCGGTGACGGCCTGCGCCAGATCCTCGGGCGTGCGCACCTGCCGCAGGGCCTGGGCGCCGGCCAGATGGTGCCATTCGGTGCGGTAGGGACCGGGTTCGGGACCATGCACGATGGCCGAGCCGAGGGCCGCAGGCTCGAACGGATGGCGCATCGCGGCCGCCTGGCCCGACAGCGTGCCGCCCATGAAGCTGACCGGGGCCAGCCGATACCACAGCCCCAGCTCGGTCGGGCCGTCGGTGACCAGCACCTGCACCTCGTCGCCCAGGTCGTCATCCTCGGCGCGGCGGGCGACGGACAGGCCCTCGGCCTCGATGTCGCGGGCCAGCGCGTCGGTGCGGTCGGCGTCGGCGGGGGCGATGATCAGCAGCGCCCGGTGCGATCGGCGCAGGGCGGCCTGGTGCGCGGCCAGCACCGCCGCCTCCTCCGACGGGGGCACGCAGGCGGCGAACCAGGCGTGGCGGCCGTTCATCTGCTGGGCCATCGACACGCGCTCGGTCTCCGAGCAAGACAGCGGCTGGCGGATCTCTGACACGGGGCCGGTCATGGCGATGCGGCCGGCATCGAGGCCCATCTGGCGCGCGATGCGCAGGCTGGCCGTGTCTGGCAGCATGATCGACCCGATCTGCGACAGAAGCTGGCGGCGCATGCCGGCGCGCAGGTTCCAGCCGAGGTCCGCCTCGGACAGCCGCATCTCGACCAGGACCATCGGGATGCGGCGGGTGGCGGCAGCCGCGATCAGCGCCGCCGGCAGGACATCGCCCAGCAGCAGCAGGGCACCGGGCCTGGCGCGATCCAGAAGCTGCGCGGCAAGGGCGCTGTCCTGCGCCGGATCGGCGCCGGAGGCGTCAAGCCGGACGAGGCGCAGGTTCGGGCAGGTTCGTGTCAGGCGACGCAGGATCTGCGGACAGGCCCGCGCGGCATCGCCCGAGACGTGCATCACCAGCGCCGGACCCGGACCCGCGGGAATGGCAGGCAGGTCAATGGCATCGTCGCGGCGGCCGCGCAGGTGCAGCCACAGCCCCAGTTGCCCAAGACCCGTGCCCGCCGCGACCATCAGCCGCCGAGTTCCTCGGTCGGGCTGACCTCGCGTTCCTCATCGCGCAGGCGGTGCAGGTGGGCGATGAAATAGCGGGTATGGGCGCTGTCGACGGTCCGCTGCGCCTCGGCCTTCCAGGCCTGGTGGGCGCTGGCATAGTCGGGGAAGATCCCCACCATGTGGATCTGCTTGGTGTCGCGGAACTTGGTGCTGGACGGATCGACCAGTTCTCCGCCGAAGACAAGGTGCAGGCGCTGGTTCATGTGACCTCCTGGGGTTCTGGGATGCGGAAATGGTAGCGCGCGGCGCAGGCGGCTTGAAGGGGGCGCGCCTATTCGGCGCCCGACAGCTCCATCATGACCGCCCATTCCTCGGGCGTAACCGGCTGCACCGACAGTCGCGAATTGTTGCCCAGCACCATGTCCTTCAGCCGCGGCTCGGCCTTGACCTCGTCCAGGGTGACTGGGCGGGGCAGCTTGCGGACGGCGCGGACGTCGACGCATTCCCATTTCAGGTCGTCCGTCGTGCTGTCGGGATGCGCCTCGGCGATGACTTCGCAGATGCCGACGGCCTCCTTGCCGATGTTGGAGTGGTAGAACAGGCCCAGATCGCCCACCTTCATGGCGCGCATCATGTTGCGCGCCTGATAGTTGCGCACACCGTCCCATTCCTCGCCCTTGTCGCCGCGCGACACGAGGTCGTCCCAGCCGAAGACGTCGGGTTCCGACTTGAAGAGCCAAAAGGCCATCAGCCGATCACCTTCTTCCATTCGACCACCTCGGTCGATGCGAAGAGCCCCGCCGCCTTATATGGGTCGGCGTCGGCCCAGGCCTGTGCGGCGGGCAGGTCGGCGGCGTCGAGGATCACCAGCGACCCGCGCATCTCGCCCTCCTCGATGAGGGGGCCGGCCATGAAGACAATGCCGCTGTCCCGGATATGCGCCAGGTGCGCGTCGCGGGTGTCCAGGCGGATTTGCAGCGCGCCGGGCTTGTCCCGACAGATCACGGCGAACAGGGGCATCATTCCTCCTTCAAGGGGCGTCTGAGCAGATGGTCCATGGCCTTTTCCACCGAAACCTCGCCTTCGGCAAGGCGGGCGACCATGGCGGCGATGGGCAGGTCCAGCCCGTCCCGCGCCGCTAGCCGCACCAGCGCCCGCGCCGTCGCCGCGCCCTCGACCGTAGTCGCGGTGTCGAAGGGTCGGCCCGCGCCGAGTGCCGCGCCGAAGCGAAAGTTCCGCGACTGGTCCGAGGTGCAGGTCAGCGTCAGGTCGCCAAGGCCAGAGAGCCCGGTCAGCGTTTCCGGCCGCGCGCCCAGATGGGCGGCCAGCCGCGTCATCTCGGCAAAGCCGCGGGTGATGATGGCCGCGCGGGCGCTGTCGCCGAGGCCCGCGCCGATCACCGTGCCGGCGGCAATGGCGACGACGTTCTTCAGTGCCCCGCCCAGTTCGGCGCCCTGCACGTCAGTCGTGCGGTAAAGCCGGAGGACCGGCGCCGACAGCCGCTGCTGCAGCGCCTCGGCCGCAGACGCTTCGGCGCAGGCCAGCGTCAGCGCGGTCGGCAGGCCGCGGGCGATGTCGGCGGCAAAGGACGGGCCGGTCAGCACCGCCACGGTGGCGCGCGGGCAGGCCCGGGCGATCAGGGTCGAGGGGCCGGTTAGGCGCTGCAGGTCGATTCCCTTCGCGGTGCTGACCTGGCATTTGCCGTCCAGCCGGGCCGCATGGTCGTCCAGAAACGCCCCCAGCTTCTGCGCGGGCAGCGCCAGAAGGATCGTCCCGGCCTTCAACGCCGCATTCAGGTCGTCGGTGACCGTGATGGCATCGGGCAGCGCCACGCCCGGCAGGCGCGGGTTTTCCCCCTGCCAGTCGATGCGGCGCCCCCACAGTGTGACCGGACCCTTGGCGGCCAGCGCCACAGCCAGCGCCGTGCCGAAGGCGCCTGCGCCCAGAATGGATATCATGCCTTGGCCCCCTTCTTGCCGCTGCCCAGCATTGGCGCCGCCCGCCGGTCCAAGGGCCATCGCGGGCGCGCCGCCAGGTCCAGCCCGTCGCGGTGGCCCATGCGGAACCGCTCGATCCCGGCCCATGCGATCATTGCGCCATTGTCGGTGCAAAGGCGCAGGGGCGGGGCCAGGAAGCGCGCGCCTGCGGCGGTGGCGACGGCCTCGAGCTCGGTGCGGATCTGGCGGTTCGCGGCGACGCCGCCGGCCACGGCGAGGATCGGGGCGGGGCTGGCGGCCAGCGCGCGGCGGGCTTTTTCGGCAAGCACCTCGGCCACGGCGGTCTGGAAGGCGGCGCAAAGGTCGCGGCGGTCCTGCGTCCGCAACCCGCCCTGCGCCGCGATCAGCTGGTCGCGCTGGCGCAGGGCCGCGGTCTTGAGCCCCGAGAACGACATGTCGCAGCCCGGCCGGTCCAGCAGCGGGCGTGGCAGGGGCAGGCGGTCGGGGTCGCCGGCCTGCGCCTCGGCCTCGACCGAGGGGCCGCCAGGCTGCGGCAGGGCCAGAAGCTTGGCGATCTTGTCGAAGGCCTCTCCGGGCGCGTCGTCGATGGTGCCGCCAAGGCGGGTGAAATCGTCTGGCCCGTCCACGCGCAGGAACTGGCAATGCCCGCCCGAGACCAGCAGCATGACATAGGGGAATTCGATCCCGTCCGTCAGCCGCGGCGTCAGGGCGTGGCCGGCAAGATGGTTCACCCCCACCAGCGGCAGCCCGGTGCCCGCCGCGATCCCCTTGGCGCACATGACGCCCGACAGGACGCCGCCGATCAGCCCCGGCCCTGCCGTGACGGCAATGCCCGACAGCGCGCGAAGGGACAGCCCGGCTTCCTCCAGTGCCTGCTCCACGGCCAGGTCCAGCCGTTCGGCATGGGCGCGGGCGGCAATCTCAGGGACAACTCCGCCGAAGTCGGCGTGCAGGTCGGTCTGGCTGCTGACCACGTTCGACAGGATGCGCCGGTCGCCGGTCACGATCGCCGCCGCGGTGTCGTCGCAGCTGCTCTCGATGCCCAGGAAGATCGTGTCGGTCATACCCTTGCCCCGGCGGAAGGTGGCGCTTACGCCTGTGGGCCTAGCACCCGAGCGAGGATAAGCCAATGCCGGCGGACGACCGCCCCCCGCTTCTTCTGACCCGACCGCAGGCCGATGCCGAACGCTTCGCCGCCTCGATGCCGGGATGGCGGTGCGTGATCTCTCCGATCCTGGCGATCCTGCCGGTGGAGCACGACGCGGCGCGGCTGCGGGACGCGCCGGGGCTGGTCTTCACCTCGGCCCATGCCGTGGCCTCGGCGGGGGCGGGGCGGGGCCGGCCCGCGATCTGCGTCGGCGGGCACACGGCCGGCGTCGCGCAGGCGGCAGGCTTTGCCGTCACTGCGGGGGGCGGGACGGCCGACAGCCTACTGCCGCTGATTGCCGCAGCCCGGGTGCCGCTGATCCATCCGCATGGGCGGCACCTGGCGAAGGTGCTGCCGGTGCCGGGGATGGTCGTCTATGACCAGGCGCCGCAGCCGCTGAGCCGGACCGCGCAGCGGTTGCTGGCCAGGGAAACCCCCGTGATCCTGCCCGTGTTCTCGCCCCGTTCCGCGCAATTGCTGTCGGCGCAGGCATCAGGCGCCCGCGCGCCCCTGTGGCTGGCCGCGATCAGCGCTGCCGCGGCACGGGCCTTCGACCAGCCCTCCGACCGGTGCATCGTGGCGCTGGCGCCCTCTGCCGAAGGCATGAGGGCGGCCATTACCGGGTTGCTTTGACGGAACAAAGCTGAACACGGCGGGTTGAGCGTTCAAGCTTGGCTGATTAGGCTGCAGCGGACGCCGGGACGGCCGCGATGTGCGCATGGCGGCCGAAGTGGCACCGAGACGGGGACAGGCACGTGAAGAAACCAGACAAGACTAAGGCCAGCGACAAGACGGCCCAGCCCGCTGCCGGCGCGGGTCAGGACAACGACATCCGCCGGGTGCCGGCGTATCCCGGCGTGATCGAGTCGACCCCCGTGGGCGAAGGCAAGCCCGCACAGGCCGGTCAGCCGGGCAAGGTCGAGCCTATCGGCTCGACGCTTGTCGGCGATGCGGCCTCGGGCCGTCCCGCGGCCGGGGCGAAGCCCGCGACATCTGCCGACAGCGGCCATGATGCACAGCCGGACGCCAGGCCGCAGGAGCCATCGCGGACCGACGCGACCCGGCCAGCGCATGACGGCGGGCGCCGCCGGGGCGGCTTCTGGCCGATGTTCCTGGGCGGTGCCGTCGCGGCAGGCCTTGGCGCCGCGGCCGCGATCTATGCGCTGCCGCATCTTCCGGCCGATTGGCAGCCAGCAGCCGAGGCGACTGACCAGGACGCCCTGATCGCCGCCGCCGAAGAGGCCGGCCGCCGCGCCGCAGCCGAGGCGATGCCTGCGGGTGACGTCCAGTCCGACCTGGCCGAGCGTGTCGCCGCGCTGGAACAGGCGCCCGAAGACGACAGTGCCGAACAGCTGCAGGCCCTGCAGCAGCGGATCGAAGATCAGCAGGCCCGGATCGAGGAACTGGCGGCCCGCCCGGCCTTCGACCCCGACGCGGCGCAGTCGCTGCAGCAGCAGATCGAATCTGCGGCCGCCGATGCGCAGGCGCAGCTGGAATCCGCCCGCTCCGCGGCGCAAGAGCTTCAGCAGGCGGCCGAGGAAAGCACCCGCCGAGCCGAGGCCGTGGCCGCCATTTCCAGCCTGCAGGCGGCGCTGGATGAGGGCGTGACCCCAGAGCAGGCCCGCCAGACCTTGGAAGGCGCCGGGCTTCAAACGCCCGAGGCGCTGACGACCGAGGTGCCCAGCCTGACGTCGCTGCAGGCTGAATTTCCCGAAGCGGCGCGTGGTGCGCTGCGCGCCAGCCTGCGCGACAGCGCGGCTGCCGGCGAAGGCAACGTCCTGACGAACTTCCTGCGCGCCCAGACCGGCGCCCGCTCGGTCGCGCCGCGCGAAGGCGACGATGTCGACGCCATCCTGTCGCGCGCCGATGCCGAGGTCGAGGCCGGCCGCATCGACGCCGCCCTGGCCGAGCTTCAGGCCCTGCCCGAATCCGCGCGCTCCGCCTCGGCCATGGCCCAGTGGCTGGACCGCGCCAATGCCCACAGCCAGGCACAGGCGGCGCTGACCGACCTGTCCTCGTCCACGAACTGAGGAGCGTCGGATGCTGCTTTCCCTGCTGAAAATCCTGCTCTTCTTTGCGGTCGTCCTGCTTTTGGCCCTAGGCGCGGTCTATCTCTCCGAAACCGGGCAGATGCTGAGGATCGAATATGGTGGGACCGAATTCGCGCTGACCCCGGTCAAGGCGCTTCTGGCGCTTCTGGTCCTGATGGTCGCGGCCTGGATCGTCTTCAAGCTGCTGGGCCTGCTGATCGCCTTCCTGCGTTTCCTGGCGGGCGATGAAACGGCGATCAACCGCCACTTCGCCCGCTCGCGCGAACGCAAGGGCTATGCCGCCTTCGCCGACGGGATGTTGGCCGTCGCCTCGGGCGAAGGGAAGCTGGCGCAGGACAAGGCTAACAAGGCCGCGAAATACCTGAACCGGCCGCACCTGACCAACCTGTTGGCCGCGCAGGCCGCCGAGACCGCAGGGGATTCGCAGCGCGCCGTGGCCGTCTATAAAGAGCTTCTGGAGGATGACCGCACCCGCTTCGTCGGCATCCGCGGCCTGATGCGCCAGAAGCTGGCCGAGGGCGACACGCACAAGGCGCTGCTGCTGGCGCAGAAGGCCTATGCGCTGAAGCCGCGCCACAAGGAACTGCAGGACACCCTGCTGGAGCTGCAGACCCGCGAGCATGACTGGAAGGGCGCCCGGCAGACCCTGAAGGACAAGCGCAGCCAAGGCGATCTGCCCAAGGACGTCGCGCTGCGCCGCGATGCCGTCCTGGCCCTGCAGGAAGCCAGCGACGTTCTGGCGCACGGCAACTCGATCAGCGCGCGCGAGGCGGCGATCTCGGCCGCCAAGGCGTCGCCGGACCTGATCCCGGCGGCGGTGCTGGCCGCGCGCAGCTATGTCGCGCAGAAGGACTTCCGCAATGCCTCGCGCATCTTGGGAAAGACCTGGTCGGTGCGGCCGCATCCCGACGTCGCCGCCGCCTACGCCGAGATCGTCCCCGATGAGACGCCCTCGGCCCGGCTGCAGCGCTTCGACCGGCTGATCGGCAAGAACCGCGATCACGAGGAAAGCCGCCTGCTGAAGGCCGAGCTGCTTCTGGCGGCCGAGGACTTTCCCGGCGCCCGCCGCGCTCTGGGCGATCTGGCCGAGAAGCACCCGACGACCCGCACGCTGTCGATCATGGCTGCCATCGAGCGGGGTGAGGGCGCCGACGACAGCGTGGTTCGCGGCTGGCTGACCAGGGCGCTGACGGCGTCGCGCGGCCCGCAATGGGTCTGCGACAAGTGCCATAACGTCATGGGACACTGGGCGCCGGTCTGCGACCACTGCGGCGGCTTCGACACCCTGACCTGGAGAGAGCCGGAGGGTGGCCTTGGCGCCGCCTCGACCACCTCGACCGGGGCCGAGATGCTGCCGCTGCTGGTCGGCAGCCCGCGGAACGAGGCCGAGGCCCCCGACCTCAGCCATCCGGTGCAGCCGCATCCGCCGGGGCCGGCCGAACCGGAGGCCGCGGCGCCGATCCGCGTTTCCTCGACGCCGAAGGTCGCGCCGGGCATGGTCCCGCGGGAATCTGACTATGACGACAACCCCTCGTCGACCGTGACCACGCCAGAGGCGCCGAAGCCGGCTGCCGCCGGAATCCCCGAGCCCGAGATCGTCACGCCGCACCATGATGCGCCCGCCACGGACCCGTCCTCGGAACCGCAGATGGTGCGCCCCGACGTCGAGCCGTCCGACACGGCCGATCGCAAAGGCTGATCCCATGGCGCTTGGGCGAAAAAAGTCGTCCAAGGGCTCTTTCCTCTGACGGGGGAAGGTGCTATCCGCCCGGTCACAGCATGATGCCGGTGTAGCTCAGCTGGTAGAGCACGTCATTCGTAATGATGGGGTCGGGGGTTCGAGTCCCTTCACCGGCACCACTGAACCAGTGGAACATGACCCTAGCTGTTTGATCCGATGGTTTGATGGTGCGATCCTTTTTCAGGAATGGAAGGAAGCATTATGGGTCAGGTTCGTCACGGGAGCGCCACGACCACGCACGCCGTCAGAGCTGCAATAATGAGGGCTGGCCCGCCATCG
>NZ_JAOTBE010000069.1 GCF_026162645.1 Paracoccus rhizosphaerae | reverse complement strand
TCGGCAGGCTTAAAGACTGGAGGCGCGTGGCGACCCGCTACGACCGATGCCCAAAGGTCTTCCTATCCGCGATCGCCCTCGCAGCTGTCGTCATCTATTGGTTATGAATCCTGACCCTAGATACCCAAGCTGCGCCGCCGAAATCTGCCCTGACCCGCCGGTGGCGCTGGTCGGCCAGATGAACGTCCAGGCCTCCAGCAGCTTGGGATAGAGCGACGTGCCGACGCCGTCCTGCCAGAGTAACTTGACCAGGTCGCCGTTGCGTCCGCGTAACCAGAAGATCCCTCCGGCATGTGGATCGCGCCCGAGGCCCTGCTGAACGTTCAGCGCCAGCGTGCTCAAGGCGCCGCATGTGGCATGGCGCTAGGAGATCGGCGCGTCGCGCTTTATCGAAGGCGTTGCGCGGAAGGAGACAGTCCTGTTTCCAGATCGGCTCGACGACTGGATCGGAGGGGATCATAGGCTTCGCGTGGTTCATCTTTCGTTGATGAACTGGACCTGCCTGCGCTCGGATTTGTGCGCTGCGCCTGCGCTGGTCGGCCAGGATATCATCCTGCTGTTATGCGCAAGCTGTTCATCTATGGCTACCTCAACCGGATCCTGTCCAGCCGCAGGCCGGGCTAGATCCGCCTGACAGGCACCTTTGACATGGTTGACCTGGAGCTGGTTCCTGCACCCGCTATCGTGGTGACATCTCCGGCCACTGTTTGTCCTCAGGACGAATCCCAGGACAGCGGCGACAGATGACAGCCCGCGTTCCCCCGCGCAATGCTATACCGAAGCGGTCAGAGACGGTGCCGGAAGCATCAAGTTGTTCTCGCCGCCGGGGATCGAGAGTACCATCTTGGCGGGCCATCGGGATCCGGATCCGGCCCCGCGGAGGTCAGACAATGCCGCCGCCGTCCGCTGCCACGGCCGGGCGGCTTTCGGCCACTTGGGTGCGCCAGCCAGAGGCGCGATATGCCGCCACCGGATTGATCGCAGCGCCGGCGCGCAGTCGCGCCATCTGCAGGATTGGCTCAACATCCGTGCGGAACCCGGCGCGCAGCGTCGCCGCCGCCATCAGCGCGTCGTTCTCGGTCCGGTAGCCTTCAAGCGCGGCGCGATCCACCAGCGAAGCCTGCACGAAGGCGCGCTGGATTTCACTGGCCGAGACGATCAGGCTCTCGATCGGATCGGTGACGTTGTGGCTCTGATCGATCATGTGCGACAGGTTCAGGCCCGGCGTGTCCTCCAACTCGACCAGCTCGTTCCAGACCAGGAACAGGCGGAACGGGTCGATGGTGCCGCTGTCCAGATCGTCGTCGCCATACTTGCTGTCGTTGAAGTGGAAGCCGCCCAGCTTGCCCGCGCGGATGAGGCGCGCGACGATCATCTCGATGTTCACGTTCGGCGCGTGGTGGCCCAGGTCCACGAGGCATTGCGCCTTGGGCCCAAGCTCCTGCGCGATCATCAGGCTGGTGCCCCAGTCCTGCACGACGGTCGAGTAGAACGCGGGCTCATAGATCTTGTGCTCGGAGAACAGCCGCCAGTCGTCCGGCAGGCCGGCATAAACCTGCCCCATCGCCTCCATGTAGCGGTCGAACTGGCGCGAGAGGGAGGTCTGGCCGGGGAAGTTGGACCCGTCGCCGATCCAGACGGTCAGCGCGGTCGAACCGATCTGCTGGCCGATTTCTATACATTCAAGGTTGTGCTCGACCGCCTGCCGGCGCACCGCCGCGTCGGTATGGGACAGCGATCCGAACTTGTAGCTGTGTTCCTGGTCCGGTTGGTCCTGGAAGGTGTTCGAGTTCATGGCGTCGAAGCCAAGCCCCACTTCCTCGGCCTTTTCGCGCAGAAGGGCGGGGTCTTCCCTGTCCCAGGGGATGTGCAGGCTGACCGTCGGCGTCGCGGCGGTCAGCGCGTGGATTACGCCGCAATCGTCGAGCTTGTCCATGATCCCGCGCGGCTCGCCCTTGCCGGGAAAGCGCGCGAAGCGCGTGCCGCCGGTGCCGGTCCCCCAGCTGGGGACGGCGACGCCGAAGCTGGCGGCGCGGGTCGTCAGCGTCTCGATATCTACGCCGCGGCGGGCAAGGCGGGTGCCGAGCGCGTCGTAATCGGCCTGAAGATCGGCAATCAGCGGGGCGTTCTGCGCCTCGATCAGTGTAGGATCGATCATGGCTTACCTCGTGAAGGCCTGGACGTTGCCGGCGTCCACGTTGAGGATGTTGCCGGTCGATTTCGCGGACAGGTCGGAGGCGAAGAAATACGCCCCCTCGGCGATGTCCTCGGGCAGGACCGAGCGTTTCAGCATCGAGCGGTTGCGGTACATTTCCTCCAACCCCTCCTTGTCGGTGCCATAGGTGCTGGCGCGCTGGTCCAGCCATTCGCCCTCCCAGATGCGCGAGCCGCGCAGGACCGCGTCGGGATTGACCACGTTGACCCGGATGCCGGCGGCCGCGCCTTCCAGCGCAAGGCAGCGAGCCAAGTGGATCTCGGCGGCCTTGGCGGTGCAATAGGCGCTGGCGTTCGGGCTGGCGGCGAGGCCGTTCTTGGAGGCAACGAAGATCACCGAGCCGCCGATGTCCTGCGCGCGGAAGGTCTTGAACGCCTCGCGGCTGACCAGGAAGTAGCCGGTGGACAGGATGTCCATGTTCTTGTTCCAGAGCGCCAGCGAGGTTTCCTCGATGGGCGCCGAGGACGCGATGCCGGCGTTCGAGACGAGAATGTCGATGCCGCCGAACTCCACCGCCATCTCGGCATAGGCGCGGGCGACCTGGGTCTCGTCGGTGACGTTCATCTGGACGCTGCGGACCACGTCGGCGCCGAAGCTGCCGGCCAGCCCCTCATGCGCGGTCATCAGCGCGCCCGCGTCGATATCGGCCAGCATGACGCAGGCCCCTTCGCGCAGGAAGCGTTCAGCCGTCGCCGCACCGATGCCGCCCGCGCCGCCGGTGACCAGCGCGACGCGCCCGGCCAGCGATTTCGGCTTGGGCATCCGCTGCAGCTTGGCCTCCTCCAGCAGCCAGTACTCGATATCGAAGGCCTCCTGCTCGGGCAGGCCCTGATAGGTGCTGACGGCGCTGGCGCCGCGCATCACGTTGATCGCGTTCACGTAGAACTCGCCCGAGATGCGGGCGGTGGCCTTGTCCAGCGCGAAGGTGATCATGCCGACGCCGGGGATCAGGTAGACGACCGCGTTCGGATCGCGCAGCGCCGGGCTGTCGGATTTCTTGCAGCGGTCATAGTAGGCGGCGTAGTCGTCACGGTAATCCGCGATCGCCTGCGGCAGACTGGCCAGCACCGCGTCCAGATCGGGGTTCGCCGGGTCGAAGTCGATCACCAGCGGCCGGATCTTTGTGCGCAGGAAGTGGTCGGGGCAGGATGTGCCCATCGGCGCCAGCGTCTCCATCGCGTTCGAGCCGACAAACTCCAGCACGGCGGGCTGGTCGTCGAAATGGCCGACCTTGTGGCGGTCCTTCGAGATGAGGCCGCGGATCGCCGGCATCAGCCGCGCGGCGATGTCGCGACGCTGCGGCGCGTCCAGCGTCGGCACCTTGGCGCCGCCGAAGGCCGGCTTGCCGGCGGTGCGGTCCTCGAGCCAGGCGGCGGCCTTGTTGATGATCTCCAGCGTGGTCAGGTAGCAGTCCTTGGCATCATCCGCCCAAGTGAACAGGCCGTGGCTTTCCAGCACCGCGCCGCGCATGCCGGGGTTCTCGGTCGCCAGCTTTTCCAGCCACAGACCCAGCTCGTAGCCCGGTTTCTTCCACGGGAGCCAGCCGATCTCGCCGCCGAAGATCTCGGCCGTCAGCTCTTTCGAATTTGCCGAGGCGGCGATGGCGATGATCGCGTCGGAATGGACGTGATCGACATGGGTCCGCGGGACGTAGGCGTGCAGCGGCGTGTCGATGCTGGCCGCGCGCGGGTTCAGCGCGAAGGTGCAGTGGGGCAGGTAGCCGACCATCTCGTCCTCATGCGCCACTCCGCGATACTTGCCCTTCAGCGCGCGCAGCTTGTCCATGTAGAGCGTTGAGAACCCGTCCATCTTCATGGAACCGATATCCCCGCCCGAGCCCTTGACCCAAAGCACCTCGACCTGATCGCCGGTCAGCGGGTCCGCCTGCATCACCTTGGCCGACGTGTTGCCGCCGCCGTAATTCGTCACGCGCTTGTCCGAGCCGAGCAGGTTCGAGCGGTAAAGCAGCTTCTCAGGTTCGGTCATGGACGCGGCCTTGGCGTCGTCCCACAGGTTCTCAAGCCGCTGGCGGGCAAGGGTCTCGGTCATGGAATCCTCCCGATTCGGGCAGCACCTGCCGCCTCTGTCGCTCATCGGATAGCCTTGACGTCACCACCCGGTCAATCAATTTCGATCAAGTTCGATCATTTAGCAGGTGCAGAATACGACAGGCGCGCGAAAATGATTGACAATGATGGTTCGTGCTGGAAACTAGCAGCAAGAGGAGACACCATGCTGGAAACCGAGCGTCATCGCATCATCCTGTCGGCGGTCCAGGAACGGCCTGTCGTCAGCGTGGCCGATCTCTGCGCACTGACCGGTGTTTCCGAGGCGACGGTGCGCCGTGACATCGCCCAGCTGCATCTGACCAAGAAGCTGCGCCGGGTGCGGGGCGGGGCCGAGGCGGTCCATCCGCCGCAGTTCGTCGGGATCAACGCGCGGCCCTTTGCCATCAACGAAACGATCAACATCGCGCAGAAGCGCGCGATTGCGCAGGCAGCGGTCGATCTGTGCGAGGATGGCGACGCGATCATCATCAACGGCGGCACGACCACGTTCCAGATGGTCCACCCGCTGACGACGAAGCGGCTGCAGGTCTTCACCAACAGCTTCCCGATTGCCGAGCATCTGCTGAAGCAGTCGAAGAACACCGTCCTGCTGCCCGCCGGCGCGATCTATCGCGAGCAGAACATCATCCTGTCGCCCTTCGACGCCGACGGCAGCAGCCATTTCTACGCCAAGCGCATGTTCATGGGATGCCGCGGCCTTGGCCCTCTGGGTCTGATGGAGGGGGATCCGCTGCTGGTCCAGGCCGAGCAGAAGCTGATCGGGCAGGCGGATGAGTTGATCGTGCTGGCCGACAGCTCGAAGTTCGGACAGCGTTCCAGCCTGCTGCTGTGCCCGCTGGCCCGCATCCACACCGTCATCACCGATGACGGCATCGACGATCGCGCCGCCGCCATGCTGCAGGCGGCTGAGATCCGGCTGATCGTGGCGCCCGTCGCCGCGCCGGCCAAAAAGACCCGCGCGCAGGAGGAATGACGCGCGGATCGCTCATAGGGGAGGAGAGTGAGCATGTTGAGAAAGGTTCTGACGACGGCCGCGATGGCATCGGCGCTGATGGCGCCCGGCCTTGCCTCGGCGCAGGACGAGCCGGTGCGTATCGCGCTGGTCGCCAAGGCGCTCGGCATCGGCTTCTTTGAGGCCGCCGCCAAGGGCGCCGAGGAAGCGGCGGCCGAGCTGGGCGATGTCGAGATCATCTATACCGGCCCGACCGACACCACGGCCGAGGGTCAGATCGAGGTGCTGAACAGCCTGATCGCGCAGCGCGTGGATGCGATCGCGGTCAGCGCCAACGACACGGACGCGCTGGTGCCGACGCTGAAGCGCGCGATGGATCGCGGCATCACCGTGATCAGCTGGGACAGCGGCGTAGCCCCCGAGGGCCGCGAGATGCATCTGAACCCGTCCTCGGCCCCGCTGATCGGCAACACGATCATCAAGCTGGCCGCCGATCACCTGCCGGAAGGCGGGCAGGTCGCGGTGCTGTCGGCGACCTCGACCTCGACCAACCAGAACACCTGGATCGAGGAGATGCAGAAGGTCATGGGCGACTATCCGAACATCGAGGTGGTCGCGACGGTCTATGGCGACGATCTGGCCGACAAGTCCTATCGCGAGGCACAGGGCCTGATGCAGAGCTACCCGGACCTCGACGCGATCATCGCGCCGACCAGCGTCGGCATCGTGGCCGCCGCGCAGGCCGTCACGGATGCCGGTAAGGTGGGCGAGGTGAACGTGACCGGCCTCGGCCTGCCGTCCGAGATGGCGGGGCATGTGAAGTCCGGTGCATCGCAGAGCTTCGCGATCTGGAACCCGATCGACCTGGGCTATTCCGCGACGATGATCGCCCATGCGCTGGCGACGGACGAGGCGACGGCCGAGCCGGGCGCCACCATCCAGATCGGCCGGATGGGCGAGGTGACGCTGGACGAGAACGGCGAGGCCGCGATGGCCGACCCGTTCACCTATGACGCCAGCAACATCGACGAGTTCAGCTCGATCTTCTGATCGCTGATCCCCGGCGCGGGCCATCCGCGCCGGGGCTTTCCGAAAGGCGTTCCCATGCAGCCAGATCCCGTGCTGTCGCTTCGCGGCATCGTGAAGACATTTCCCGGCGTCCGGGCGCTCGACGGCGTGCGGCTGGACCTGTTCCCCGGCCAGGTCACCGCGCTGATCGGCGAGAACGGTGCCGGCAAGTCCACCATCGTGAAGGTCCTGACCGGCATCTACCAGCCGGACGGCGGCCAGATCCTGCTGGACGGCCAGCCGGTCACCTTCCCCGACGCGCAGTCGGCCCACTGCGCCGGTGTCACAGCAATCCACCAGGAAACCGTCCTCTTCGACGAGCTGACCGTGGCCGAGAACATCTTCATCGGCCACGCCCCCCGCACCCGGTGGGGCCTGATCGACCGCCGCGCCATGCGCGCCCGCGCCGAAAAGATCCTGCGCGGCATCGGCGCCGACATCCCGGCGGGCGCGAAGCTGCGTGATCTGGGCATCGCCAGCCGCCATCTTGTCGCCATCGCCCGCGCGCTGTCGGTCGATGCCCGCGTCGTCATCATGGACGAGCCGACCGCCGCCCTTTCGCACAAGGAGATCGCCGAGCTTTACGAGCTGGTCGAGACGCTGAAGCGGCAGGGCAAGGCGATCCTCTTCATCAGCCACAAGTTCGACGAGATCTTCCGCATCGCCGACCGCTGGACCGTCTTCCGCGACGGCACATTCGTCGGCGAGGGCGAGATGGCGGGCACGGAGGAGGCCGAGCTGGTCCGCCTCATGGTCGGCCGCAGCGTCGATCAGATCTACCCCAAGCGTCCGGCGCAGATCGGCGATCCGGTGCTGACGGTCGCCGGCTACAGCCACCCGACCGAGTTCGAGGATATCACCTTCACCCTCCACGCCGGCGAGATCCTCGGCTTTTACGGCCTGGTGGGCGCGGGCCGGTCCGAGGTGATGCAGGCGCTGTTCGGCATCACCCGGCCCTCGAAGGGGGCCTGCCGGATCGACGGTCAGGTGCGCGTCTTGCGCAGCACCGCGCAGGCGGTGGATGCCGGCATCGTCTACGTCCCCGAGGATCGCGGCGCGCAGGGCGCGGTCAAGGGCCTGCCGATCTTCCAGAACGTCACCCTGCCTTCGCTGGCGCGCACCGGCCGCGCGGGCTTCCTGCGGCTGGCCGAGGAGTTCAAGCTGGCGCGCGACTATACGCAGCGGCTGGACCTGCGGGCGGCAAGCCTCGATCAGGACATCGCGCTGCTGTCGGGGGGCAACCAGCAGAAGGTCGTCATCGCCAAGTGGCTGGCCACGAGGCCCCGCGTCATCATCCTGGACGAGCCGACCAAGGGCATCGACATCGGGTCGAAGGCCGCCGTCCATGACTTCATGTCGGAACTGGCGGGGCAGGGGCTGGCCGTCATCATGGTGAGCAGCGAGATCCCTGAGGTCCTCGGCATGTCCGACCGCGTCATCGTCATGCGCGAGGGCCGCATCGCCGGCGAGTTCGCGGGCGACCGGATGACACCTGAAAACCTCGTCCGCGCTGCCGTCGGCATAGACCGCAAGGAGGCCGCATGAGCATCCTGAAATCCCGCGAGGCCGTGCTGGCGCTTGCGATCCTGGCCCTTCTGGCGCTGATCGCCAGCCGCTTTCCGGCCTTCGTCACGCCCGCAAACCTTGCGCGCGTGTTGACCGACACCTCGCCGCTGATCCTGCTGGCGCTCGGCCAGATGACGGTGATCCTGACGAAATGCATCGATCTGTCGGTCGCCGCGAACCTCGCGCTGTGCGGCATGGTCGCAGCGCTTTTGGACGGGATGGGCGTGCCGCTGGCGGTGATCCTGCCGGCCGTCATCGCGATGGGCGCGGCCCTGGGTGCGGTGAACGGGCTGCTGGTCTGGAAGCTGGGTATCCCGTCGATCGTCGTGACGCTCGGCACGATGACGATCTATCGCGGCACGATCTTCCTGCTGACGAACGGCGCGTGGATCAACGCGCACCAGCTGAGCGATACCTTCAAGGCGCTGCCCCGCGCGGAGATGTTGGGCCTGCCGGTCATGGCCTGGATCATGATCGTCGCCGTGCTGCTGGTGGGGCTGGCCGTGGCGCGGCTGCCACTTGGTCGGGCGCTCTATGCCGTGGGCGGCAACCCGCACGCGGCGGGTTATGCGGGCATCTCGGTCGGGCGCACGCAGTTCGCGGCCTTTGTGCTGGCCGGCGCGCTGGCCGGGCTGACCGGATACCTGTGGATCGCACGCTACGCCGTCGCCTATGTCGACATCGCCGGCGGGTTCGAACTGGACGTCGTGGCCGCCTGCGTCAT
Organism: Paracoccus rhizosphaerae; assembly: GCF_026162645.1. Classification (GTDB taxonomy): domain Bacteria; phylum Pseudomonadota; class Alphaproteobacteria; order Rhodobacterales; family Rhodobacteraceae; genus Paracoccus; species Paracoccus rhizosphaerae. The sequence goes on along the minus strand of NZ_JAOTBE010000069.1, from coordinate 7,897 downwards.
CGGCGGCATCGCCATCGCGGGGGGCGCGGGCACCGTCGCGGGCGCGGTCATGGGCGCCCTGTTCCTGGGCATCATCAAGAACGCCCTGCCGGTGGTGGGCATCTCGCCCTTCTGGCAGATGGCGATCTCGGGCAGCGCGATCCTGATCGCCATCGCGGTGAACACGCTGGCCCGCCGCGCGCCGGGCCGCATCATCCTCAAGCGCGAGGAGGCCGCAGCATGACCGCAACCGCCCGCCAGATCCCGGACCGCCTGACCAGCCCCGCCGCCCGCGCCCTGAAAAGCTGGGAGAGCCTGCTGCTGGTCGTCGCCGTCGCGATCTTCCTTCTGAACACGATGGCTTCGCCCTATTTCCTCGACCCGTGGAATCTTTCCGACGCCACCTTCAATTTCACCGAAAAGGCGATGATTGCCTTCGCGATGGCCATGCTGATCGTCGCAGGAGAGATCGACCTGTCGGTGGGCGCAATCATCGCGCTCGCCTCGACCGCGATGGGCATGGCGATGAGCCTTGGGGCCGGCACACCGCTGATTGTGCTGGCGGGGCTTGGCACCGGGCTTCTCTGCGGCGCGTTCAACGGCGCGCTGGTGGCGGGGCTGGGCCTGCCCTCGATCGTGGTGACCATCGGCACGATGAGCCTGTTCCGCGGGATCAGCTACATCGTTCTGGGGGACACCGCCTTCACTGGCTATCCGGCGGGCTTCGCCTGGTTCGGGCAGGGCTATGTCTTCTGGGTCATCACGGTCGAACTCGTGATCTTTACCTTCGCCGCGGTGGTCTTCGGCACGCTGCTGCACCGCACCAGCTTTGGCCGCATGGTCTATGCCATCGGCAACAACCCGGTCGCCGCGCGCTTTTCCGGCATCCGCGTGGACCGCATCCGCTTCATCCTGTTCCTGCTGACCGGGTTGATGAGCGGGGTGGCGGCCGTCTGCCTGACCTCGCGCCTCGGCTCGACGCGGCCTTCCATCGCGGCGGGGTTCGAGCTTGAGGTCGTGACCATCGTCGTTCTCGGCGGGGTCAGCATCCTCGGCGGGTCGGGCACCATCCTCGGGGTCGTGCTGGCCGCCATCGTGATGGGGCTGGTGACCTTCGGGCTGGGCCTTCTGAACGTCCCGGGGATCGTGATGTCCATCGTCGTGGGCGCGCTGCTGATCGGCGTGATCGCCATCCCGCGTCTGATTTCCAAACTGAGGACCTGATGCCGAAATACGCCTTTCGCATGATGCTGAACTCCGGTGCGGCCGAGGAATATCGCCGCCGCCATGACGAGATCTGGCCGGAACTGGCCGAGCTCTTGCGCGGCGCCGGGGTCAGCGACTACTCGATCCATCTTGACCCCGAGACGAACGCCCTCTTCGGGATGCTCACGCGCCTCGAGGATCACGGCATGGACGATCTATCCGCGCATCCGGTGATGCAGCGCTGGTGGGCGCATATGGCCGACCTGATGCAGACGCATCCGGACAATGAGCCCATCGTCGTGCCGCTGGTCCCGATGTTTTACCTGCCATGAGGCGGATTGCCGTTCTGGATGTTGGCAAGACCAACGCCAAGCTCGCGCTGGTCGATGGCGAGAGCTTGGCCGAGATCGCCGTCCTGACCCGACCGAACCGCGTCCTGCCGGGGCCCCCCTGGCCGCATATGGACCTGGACGGGCACTGGGCCTTTTTCCTGGACGGGCTGCGGCAGATGCAGGAGGCGCACGGGATCGATGCGATCTCGGTGACGACGCATGGCGCGGCGGCGGTGCTGCTGGACGCGGACGGCGGGCTGGCCGCGCCGATGCTGGATTACGAGCATCAGATCCCGGCCGATCCGGCCTATGACGCGCTGCGGCCCGGCTTTGCGGCGAGCGGCTCGCCGCGCCTGCCGGGCGGGCTGAACCTCGGGGCGCAACTGCGCTGGTTGCTGGGGCAGCCCGGGGTGCGCGAGCGGGTCGCGCATGTCGTGACCTATCCGCAATACTGGGGTTGGCGCCTGACGGGCCAGCTGGCCAGTGACGTGACCTCGCTTGGCTGCCACACAGACCTGTGGGACCCGTGGCAGGGGCGTTTCTCACCCCTGGTGGCGGCGCTCGGGCTTGAGGACAGGATCGCCCCCGCCCGCCGCGCTGACGAGGTGCTGGGCTGCGTCACCGCCGAGATCGCCGCAGTGACCGGAATCCCCCAGGGCACGCCTGTCGTGGTGGGCATCCATGACAGCAACGCATCTCTCTATCCCCATCTCCTGGGGCGACAGGGACCATTTGCAGTGGTGTCGACCGGGACGTGGGTCGTCGCGATGGCGGTCGGGGGGCAGCCCGGAACTTTGGACCCGGTGCGGGACGTGCTGGTCAATGTCAGCGCGCTCGGCCAACCGGTGCCCTCGGCGCGATTCATGGGCGGGCGAGAATACGAGATCATTCGCGCGGGCAGTGGAGCCGTGCCGGATGCGGCCGACCGTGCGGCGGTGCTGCGGGATGGTGTGATGCTGCTGCCGGCGGTGCAGCCGGGCTGCGGGCCGTACCCGGACCGCAGCGGCGGCTGGAGTGGCGATCCTGCGACCGAGGGGCAGCGCATGGCCGCCTTGGCCTGGTATCTGGGGCTGATGACGCGCACCTGTCTGGATCTGGCGGGGGCGGCGGGGCCGGTCATCGTCGAGGGGCCATTTGCCAGAAATCCTGACTATCTTGACATGCTGGCGACGGTCACGGCGGGCGGCATCTCGGTCGCGGCTTCGGCGACCGGCACCAGCGTCGGTGCGGCGATGCTTTGCCTGCCCGAGGCGCGCCCGCCGCAGACGCGGGAGTGGACGCCCCGGACCGAGGGGCTGGCGGATTACGCCGAACGCTGGCGTGCAGCGTGTCAGGCGTAGCCGAGCGCGGTCGAGGCTGCGCGTCCCGCTTCGGTCAGCAGGCGCACATATTCCGCCTTGCGCGATTCGTCGAAGCGCACCAGCGGAAAAGCGATGCTGATCGCCGCCACCGATCTGCCGGCGTGATCCATCACCGGCGCGGCCATGCAGCGCACCCCGGCCTCGGACTCCTCGATCTCTTCGGCATAGCCGCGCGCGCGGGTGGTGGCCAGCTCGGCCCGCAGCGCCTCGGCGTCGGTGATCGTGCGGGGGGCGAGCTTCTTCAGATCCATCGCGGCGAGCCGCTCGGCGATCTCATCGTCGTCGCGAAAGGCCAGCAGTGCCTTGCCGAGCGAGGTCGAGTGCAGCGGGTTCCGCTTGCCCAGGGTAGACTGCATCGACAGGTTATAGGCGCTGTCATACTTATGGATATAGGCCACGCGCTGGTCGAAATCGTCCATGACGCCGAGGTTGATCGATTCGCCCGTGGCGCGCGACAGCTTGCCCATCTCGCGGTCGCAGGCGCGCAGCAGGTCCTCCTGCCCGCGCAGGATGCGGGCGCCCAGGCTGAACAGCTTCAGCGTCAGCGCGTATTTTTCCGTCTCGCGGTCCTGCTCGACATAGCCGAGGTCCAGCATTGTCTGCAAAAGCCGGTGCGCGGTCGTCTTCGAGGTCATCGCCCGCTGCGCGATGTCGGCCAGGCTCGCGCGGCGCTCCTCGGCCAATGATTCGAGAACGGCGAACACCTTCAGCACGGCGGCGGCATTCTCGGTCTTCTGCGGTCTCGTCGTCATCACTGTTCTTCTTTTTTCGGAACACTGTTTTGAAAAACCGTGGTAAGTGCCGAGTGTCAAGCACATGCTGCCAAATCTCAGCAGAAAATGGCAGTTGATTTGCGAAACGGACTGTGCTTCTTTGATTTCCGGAACGACGTTCCGAAAAAGGAGGAAGACTGATGCACCCGCTTCTGCGGCAGAAGAACCGCTTCATCTCGCGCAGCGAGGTTGCCGGCCTGATCGAACGGCTGGCCGACAACCTGGTGAACATCACCGACGAGACGGGCGAGTTCCTGCTTCGGCTGGAAGACGGGCGCGTGATCGACACCAAGGGATGGGCCGGGTGGGAATGGACCCATGGCATCGGGCTTTACGGACTGCTGCAATACGGTCAACTGACCGGCAGCACCAAGGCTCAGGCGATCATCCGCGACTGGTTCGACGCAAGGTTGGCCGAGGGAACACCGACAAAGAACATCAATACCGTCGCGCCCTTCCTGACGCTGGCGCATCTCTACGAGCGTGAACGCAACCCGATGTGGCTGCCCTACCTGGATACCTGGGCGGAATGGGTGATGCACGAGATGCCGCGCACCCGCGAAGGCGGGCTGCAGCACATCGTCTACAACAGCGTGAATGACCAGCAGTTGTGGGACGATACGCTGATGATGTCGGTGATGCCGCTGGCCAAGATCGGCCTTGTGCTGGACCGCCCGCATTATGTCGAGGAAGCGAAATACCAGTTCCTGCTGCACGCGCAGTATCTGGCAGACACGTCGAGCGGGCTGTGGTTCCACGGCTGGACCTTCGACGGCGACCACAACTTCGCCCGCGCGCTCTGGGCGCGCGGGAACAGCTGGATCACCATCGTCATCCCCGAGTTCATCGAACTGCTGAACCTGCCCGAGGGCGATCCGACCCGCCGCCACCTTCTGTCGCTGTTCGAGCGGCAGGCGCGTGCGCTGAAGGACATGCAGGACGACAGCGGCCTCTGGCACACGCTGCTGGACGACAGCGGCAGCTACCTCGAGGCTTCGGCGACCGCCGGCTTTGCCTATGGCCTGCTGAAGGGCGTCCGCCGCCGCTACCTGCCTGCCGACTACGCCCCTGTGGCCGAGCGTGCCATCAAGGCCGTCATCGACAACATCAGCCCCGACGGAGAGCTGCAGAACGTGTCCTTCGGCACCGCGATGGGCAGCGATCTCGACTATTACCGCCAGATCCCCCGCACCTCGATGCCCTACGGGCAGGCGATGGCGATGCTGGCCCTGGCCGAATACCTGCGCGGCTACATCTGACGCGCGATCTTTCATGGGAGGAGAGACAATGACCAAGACCCTGACCGCACTGGCGCTGATCCTGGCCGCCAGTGCCGCCCAGGCCGAGACGCTGCGCTTCGGCTATGCCCAGAACGCCACCCCCACCGTCGAGGCGATGGAGGAGTTCGCCCGCCTCGTCGAGGAAAAGACCGCCGGTGAAGTCACCGTCCAGTTCTTCCCCGACGGCCAGTTGGGCGGCGAGCGCGAGATGGTCGAGATGTTGCAGGGCGGCGCGCTGGATATGACCAAGGTCTCGGGCGGGCTCTTGGAAAGCTTTGCGCCGGTCTACGGCGTCTTCCCGCTGCCCTACCTGTTTGACGATCAGGACCATTTCTACCGTGCGATGGACGATGCGGCGATCATGGACCCGATCTACCAGTCGACCGCCGATCTGGGCTTTCAGGGCCTGACCTATTACAATTCCGGCGCGCGCAACTTCTATACCGTGAACAAGCCCGTGGAGTCGGTGGACGACCTTGCCGGCCTCAAGATCCGCGTGCTGCAAAGCCCGACCGCCATTCGCATGACAGAACTGCTGGGCGCCACCCCCGTCGCAATGGGGCAGGCCGAGGTCTATACTTCGCTGCAGCAGGGCGTTCTGGACGGGGCCGAGAACAACGAGTTCGCGCTGACCATCGCCCGCCATGCCGAGGTCGCCAAGCACTACACGCTGGACGGCCACACGCGCATCCCTGACATCCTGCTGATCGGCACCGCCGCGATGGATCGCCTGTCGGAAGAGCATCAAACCGCCGTTCGCGAAGCCGCCGTGGAATCGACCGCCTTCCACAAGTCGGTCTGGGACAAGGCCGTGGACGCCGCTGCCACCGAGGCGCAGGAACAGTTCGGCGTCACGTTCCACGAGGTCGATGTCGCCCCCTTCCGCGAAGCCGTCGCCCCGATCTATGACGAGCTGCCCGAAGAAAGCGCCGCCGTGGTCGAGCAGATCCAGGGCGCCGGGGGCGCCTGATGGACCGGCTGCGGCGCATCCTCGATCTGACGGTAGGCGGTCTGTGCTGCGGCCTTCTTCTTGTGCTGGTCGTGGTTCTGGCTTGGCAGGTTGTCAGCCGCTACGCCCTGAACGCGCCCTCCTCGGTGACCGAGGAGGTGCTGCGATACGGGGTCATCTGGATGTCGATGCTGGGGGCCGCCTATGCCGTGGGGCAGGGCAGCCACCTGTCGATCGACATGCTGCGCGGCTGGCTGTCCCGACGCTGGCAGCTTCGGCTGGAGGGGCTGATCGTGCTGGCCTTCACCCTGTTCGCGGCGGTCGTCCTGATCTGGGGCGGGATGCGCGGGGTCGAGATTGCGGCCCGCCAGACAAGTGCCGTCCTGCGCCTGCCGATGAGCTGGGTCTATCTGTCGCTGCCGGTCAGCGGCGGGGTGATGCTGCTCTATGCGGGCCTCAACGCTGCCGACCTGATGCGCGGCCGCAGCCACCATGTCCCGGCAGAGGACATGGCCGAACTGCCGGGGGAATGAGATGGCCGGAACTGCAAGCCTGATCCTGCTGGGCGTCTTCGGCGGCCTCGCCATCCTGGGCATTCCGCTGGCGCTGGCGATCACCGCCGCCGCCATCGCGGCGCTGCTGCTGGTCCTGCCCTTCGATATGGCGCTGTTCACATCGGCGCAGAAGATGCTGGCCAGCCTCGACAGCTTCACGCTGCTGGCGGTGCCGTTCTTCATCCTGTCCGGCGTCATCATGAATTCGGGCGGGATCGCGGTGCGGCTGGTCGATTTCGCCAAGCTGCTGGCGGGGCGGGTGCCCGGCTCGCTGGCGCAGACGAACATCGCGGGCAACATGCTCTTCGGTGCGATCTCGGGCTCGGCCATCGCGGCCTCGACATCGATCGGAGGCGTCATGGTGCCGATGCAAAAGCGCGAGGGCTACGATCCAGGCTTCGCCGCCGCCGTCAACATCGCCAGCGCGCCGACGGGCATGCTGATCCCGCCCTCGACGGCCTTCATCATCTACTCGCTGGTCGCCGGCGGCGCATCCATCGCGGCGCTGTTCCTGGCGGGTGCGGTGGCCGGGGTGCTGTGGGGACTGGGGCTGATGGTGATGACCGGGATCATCGCGCGCCGCCGGGGCTGGCGGGGCGCGCCGCGGCCCTCGCTGCGCGATGCAGCCCAGGTCACGCTGCGGGCGCTTCCCAGCCTCATGCTGATCGTGCTGATCATCGGCGGCATCATGCTGGGCATCGTCACCGCGGTCGAGGCGTCCGGCATCGCCGTCATCTACACCATGCTGCTGGCCTTCGTGATCCACCGCACCGTTCCGGTCAGCGCCCTGCCGGGCTTTCTGATCGAGACGGTGCAGATGACCGGCACGATCATGCTGCTGCTGGCCGCTTCGGCCGCGCTCAGCTTCGCGATGGCCTTCACCGGCATCCCTGCCGCCGTCAGCGGTCTGATTTTGGCGATCTCCGAGAACCCGTTGATCGTGCTGCTGATCATCAACATCCTGCTGCTGGTGGTCGGCTGCTTCATGGACATGGGCCCGGCGATCCTGATCTTCACCCCGATCCTGCTGCCGATCGCGCAGAAGGTCGGCATGGACCCCGTTCACTTCGGGGTGGTGATGATCTTCAATCTCGCGATCGGGACGATCACGCCTCCGGTCGGGACCGGCCTTTTCGTCGGCGCGGGCGTCGCCAGGGTTCGCGTCGAGACCGCGATCCGCGCGCTTGGACCGTTCTACCTTCTGCTCTTCGCGGTGCTTCTGCTGGTGACCTATGTACCGGGCATCGTGATGTGGCTGCCGCGCCTTGCAGGCCTCTGAACCCACGATTCTTCTGAAAGGACCCTATCCATGACCCATGTCGAGACCCGCCACGCGATCCATCCGGAGCACGCCAAGGGCATGGACACCGAGACGCTGCGCCGGCACTTCCTGGCGCAGGGGCTGTTCGCGGAAGGGCAGATCCGGCTGGTCTATACGCATTACGACCGCTTCGTCGTGGGCG
>NZ_JAOTBE010000068.1 GCF_026162645.1 Paracoccus rhizosphaerae | reverse complement strand
TCGCGGTCAGATGGCGCACGGTGCTGCCCGTCGGAGTCACGGGGGTGCTCGGCAGTCTGGGGTGGTTTACTGCCTTTGCATTGCAGAATGCCGCCTATGTTCGCAGCTTGGGGCAGGTCGAACTGCTGTTCTCGATCCTTGCTTCGGTGATTGTCTTCCGCGAGAGGCTGCGGATCATTGACGTTCTTGGCATGTTACTGTTGGCGGTCTCTGTCGTGATGATAGTCTTGATGCTCTAACCGCCGGTGGCCGTGGACGCTCATCCTGATGGCCGCCTGCTAATAGGTCCAACATGAGCTTTCTGCCGGTTCAGCGGCTCCCGCTGGGATTTACATGATGTAGAGGTTCTGAACCGAATTGGAGGTGCGCATCTGAGATCAAGTAGGTGCGTAACATTCACGTGCGGCTTTTGTAGGATGTTCAACTTGAAGATAGTGCTTAGCCGCGATCCTCTGCCCCGAACGCGCACGTGTACGCCCGCAGTACGCGTCCTTGATTTTTGCTAAGACGGAGAGCTTGCGGGACAGAGTCCACCAAACACAAACTGCGTTAGGAGGACTTAAAAGCGCAGGAGCTTGCTGTTTTCGCTAGGAAGTTCCGCGGTTGTGGCTGTCTCGCCCGCTCATTCTGCTATCTCCCGCTGCCCTCGACCCTTTACTGCCTTAGTTGAACGGGCATATGCACGGGTCTGCCGGATGGAACAGCCATAAGCACGGCGAAACGCTTTGCTCAGGGCGGGGGCATCGGCAAATCCACATTGCAGGGCGATCTCACGCAAGCCGAGACCGGTGGTATTTGCCAGTTCCTGCGCACGCGATAGGCGCAGCATCTGGAAATACCGGCCTGGCGGCATTCCGACTTCGGTGCGGAACAGGCGGTCCAGCTTTCTAAGCGACAGCCCGCATCGGCCCGCCAACTGCGGCAACGAAGGGGGATCTTCGAGTGTCTCGGCCATCATGCCGATCACCTGCCGTAACCGTGCTGTCCCCGTCCCCGTCAACTGCCGCGGCCCGCTATCGATCCGGGCCTGCGGACGCGCGGCATCGTGCAGGAACATCGATGAAGCGATGAAGGCATTCGCCTGCCCGTATCTGTCCGTGATGAAGGCCAGCATCAGGTTCAATGCTCCGGAGGCACCGCCGCAAGTCCAAACTTTCCCCTCTGACACATGGGAAGCGGGCTCGACCTGCACGTCGGGGAATGCTTCGGCGAACTCTGACAGCAGGGACCAGTGCAGTGTCGCTCTTTTTGACGACAACATGCCGAGCGCCGCCAGCAACCATGGACCTGTATCCGCCCCGATAACCAAGGCGCTGCGCCGAGACAGCGCTGAGACCTGGCGCAGGGCGGCTGCCGCTGCGTGGTCGCGGTAACCATATCCCGCCACGACGATCAGGAGGTCGTACGAACCGCTTGTATCCCCGTCCGAGGCAACCAATAGCCCGCTGGAGGAGCGCACCGGCCCTTCATCCGCCGTGATGATGTGCCAGGAGATGTCACTGCGCCCCTGGTCACGGACAGCACGCAGCGGTTCCAGCAGGCAGGACAGGACCATGTTCGAGAACCCGTCGAACAGCAGGATGGCAATGCGCATGACGAAACACTGGCACGTTTGGACAAAGAAACGGCAGAATACGACAAGAGGCGCTACGTTGAAACCGCTAGCATCGACGGCAGTCAGTCTAGGAGCCGATCATGCCGCTTTCCATGAACAAAGAGGTCTTCATCACCTGCGCCGTCACCGGCTCGGGCGCAACGCAGGACCGTTCTTCACATGTCCCACGGAGCCCGCAGCAGATCGCCGACAGCGCCATAGCCGCGGCAAAGGCCGGAGCGGCTGTCGTCCACTGCCATGTGAGGGACCCGGGGACTGGTAAACCCTCACGCAGGCTGGACCTCTACCGCGAGGTGACGGACCGGATCCGCGATGCCGAGGTGGACATGGTGCTGAACCTGACGGCTGGTATGGGGGGTGACATTGTCTTCGGCCCGACGGACGCGCCCTTTCCGGTCAACGCCTCGGGAACCGACATGATCGGCGCCGCGGAGCGCATGGCACATGTCGCGGAGTGCCTGCCCGAGATCTGCACGCTGGATTGCGGCACGATGAACTTTGCCGAGGCGGATTATGTCATGACCAATACGCCGGGCATGTTGCGGGCCATGGGCGGTACCATGACGGAACTGGGCGTCAGGCCGGAGATCGAGGCTTTTGACACCGGCCATCTTTGGTTCGCCAAGGAGCTTGTCCGCGAAGGCACGCTGGCCGGTCCGGCCCTGGTACAGCTTTGCATGGGCGTTCCCTGGGGAGCGCCGAATGATCTGAATACGTTCATGGCCATGGTAAACGCGGTGCCCGCCGAATGGTGCTGGTCTGCGTTCAGTCTTGGGCGTGACCAGATGCCCTATGTGGCTGCGGCAGTGCTTGCAGGCGGCAATGTCCGGGTGGGCCTGGAAGACAACCTGTGGCTGGGAAAGGGGCAACTGGCGACGAACGCTCAGCTTGTCGAACGCGCGGCGACAATTATTGAAAACATGGGCGCTCGCGTTATCGGACCACAGGCCGTGCGCGAACGGCTGGGACTGGTCAAGCGCGCGCCGGAAGGGGCGGCGGCATGAGTAAGGCAGCAATAATTGGCGGCGGAGTCATCGGCGGGGGCTGGGCTGCGCGCTTTCTGCTGAACGGATGGGATGTGGCGGTTTCGGACCCCGATCCGCAGGCGGAGCGAAAAATAACAGAGGTGCTGGCAAATGCTCGTCGCGCGCTTCCCGCGCTTTATGACCGGGGCCTGCCGCCAGAGGGGCGGCTAAGCTTCGTTTCCGATATCGCGGAGGCTGTCGTAGGCGCAGATTGGGTGCAGGAGAGCATTCCTGAGACGCTGGAACTGAAGCACCGCATTCTGCCAGCCATCCAGGCGGCGGCCGGTCCGCAGGCGATCATCGGATCCTCGACCTCGGGGTTCAAGCCGTCCGAGCTGAACGCGGCCGGTACATGCGCCATCGTGGCCCACCCGTTCAACCCGGTCTATCTGCTTCCGCTGGTAGAGTTGGTCGGAGACGCGGCGACTTGCGCCGATGCAGCAGCAATCCTCCGGAATATCGGGATGTATCCGCTGACGATCCGGAAAGAAATCGACGCTCATATCGCCGACCGCCTGCTGGAGGCCGTGTGGCGCGAGGCACTGTGGTTGGTGAAGGACGGTATCGCGACCACCGAGGAGATCGACGAGTCCATCCGCATGGGCTTCGGGATACGCTGGGCGCAGATGGGCTTGTTCGAGACCTATCGCATTGCGGGCGGCGAGGCGGGGATGGCGCATTTCATGGCACAGTTCGGCCCAGCACTGTCCTGGCCCTGGACGAAGCTGATGGATGTTCCAGAGTTCAACGAGGAATTGGTCGATCTCATCGCCTCGCAGTCGGACGCGCAGTCGGGGCACATGTCGATCCGGGAACTTGAACGGCTGCGGGATGACAATGTGGTCGGGATGATCCGCGCATTGCGCCGGACGAACAGCGGCGCAGGAGGAGTCGTGCGTACGCACGAGGCAAGCCTTCCCGATCCAGGAGAACGGAAGGGGTTGCCGATCACGGCGACGCGGCAGGTTCCTGTCAGCTGGACCGACTACAACGGCCACATGAACGAAGCGCATTACTTGGAGGCCGCCTCGCAGGCGACCGACCGGTTCATGGAGTTGATCGGTGCCGATGCCGCATATGTGGCGTCAGGACGAAGCTACTTCACCGTCGAAAATCATCTGCGCTATCTGGACGAGGTTCGTGCTGGCGACACGCTGACCGTCACGACGCAGGTGCTTGCAGGACAGGGAAAACGGATGCATCTGTTCCACCGCCTTTGGCGCGGCCCGGTCAATTTGGCCGCCACGGTCGAAACGATGCTGCTGCATACGGACCTGTCCACCCGCCGTGCGAGCGAACCCCGGACGCCCATAGCGGAGGCGCTTTCCAACTGGGTGGCCCGTCACGCGGATATGCCTGCCGAAGGTGCGGGACGTTCTGTGGGCCAGCGCCCCGGCGGGTCGGGATAGGCCTGCTCGCTGATTTCGCATCGCAAAGGGTCAGGAATGGTCTTCCGGCCGTCTAACCAGCCCCTGAAGGTGACAATTCTGGTTCTGCCGGAAGCTTCGCTGATGAGCGTAGCGGCCACACTGGACCCGATGCGGGCGGCGAACAGGATCTCGGGCCAGCAGCCCTATCTCTGGCAGGTTGTCTCCGCCGACGGCAGATCCGTCACCACGAGCTGCGGACTGGCGTTGCAGGTCGACGGACGGTTCGCCCCACATGAGGGAGGCGACCTTCTGGTGGTCGTGGCCGCGTTCAATGTGGCACGCCATGCCTCGGCTGCCTTGCTGGCGGCCGTAAGGCGGGCCGCGCAGAGTACGCGCATGGTCGGCGGGATCGAAGCCGGCAGCTGGGTGCTGGCGATGGCAGGGCTGCTTGACCAGCGCAAGGCGACGACCCACTGGGAGGATCTGGAGGACTTCGCTGCAAAATTTCCTCAGACTCACGTGATCCCCGACCGCTGGGTCGTGGACGGGCCTATCTTTACAACGGGCGGTGCCGCCCCGGCCCTCGACTTCATGCTGGCGTTGATCCGTGCGCGTCAGGGCTTCGGCGCAGCGGTGAATGTCGCCAGCTTGTATATCTACGACGAAGTCCGGTTGCCGTCGGATGCTCAGCCGCTGGTATCACTTGGGCGCAGCATTGGGCTCGACCGGCGCCTGGCGCAGACCATACAGATCATGGAGGAAAACCTGGACAGCCCGGTCAAGATCCGTGACATCGCGACACGCGTGGATTGCTCCGTCCGCACGCTGGAAGTGTTGTTTCGCGAAGTGGCTCAGTCCTCACCGGCGGCCTATTACCTGTCGCTGCGCCTCCAGTCCGCAAGACGGCTAGTCACAGACACTGACTTGCCCATGGCTGACATTGCCGTTCGAACCGGCTTCTCATCCATCTCGTCATTGTCGCGGGCATTCCGGCGGCGGTTTGGGCATCCGCCCTCCGCCGCCAGACGAAAATCAAAGACCTAGGGCGGACCTGACAGTGGGTAAGCCCGGCTGGCCATCCACCGTGGTGACGTTCTGAAGCCAGCCGTCCAGCACGGAGGGATTTTCCTTCAGCCAGCGTTCTGCCGCATCACGCGATTGCATGCCCTCATCAAGGATATAGGCCATCATCATGTCCTCGGCTTCGACGGTGAATGCCAAGTTGGACAGGAAGTTGCCAAGGTTCGGACAGTCCTCGGACAAGCCCGCGCGCGTTACGGTCAGGACCGTCGCCTCGCCGTCACTCGGTCCAAACACATCGTTGCCGGCGGTCAGGTATTCAAGGTCGTAGCGCACGTTCATCGGATGCGGGCGCCAGCCAAAGAACAGGATGGCATTATCCGAACCGATCGCACGCTGTACTTGTGCCAGCATCCCCTGTTCGCTGGATTCGACCAGCTCAAAGTTCGCCAGGTCAAAGCTGTTTTCCTCGATCATCTTCAGGATGGTTGTATTGGCGCTGCTGCCAGCTTCAATCCCGAAGATCTGGCCACCCAGCTGGTCCTCGAAGTTTGCAATGTCGGCATAGGTTTTTAGGCCGGCCTCGTAGGTGCTGGCTGGAACCGCGAACCCGATCAATGCGCCTTCAAGGTTCGCGCGAACGACCTCGATCTCGCCAGCTTCGACCATGGGCTTCTGGATCGGCTCCTGCAGCGGCATCCAGTTGCCCAAGAAGACGTCGGTGTCGCGCTGCTTGAGCGACTCGAAGGTCACGGCAACCGACAGGATCTGGGTCTCGGGGGAATAGCCGAGAGCCTCCAGGATGAGAGTGGCAGTCGCAGTGGTCGCAGTGATGTCCGTCCAGCCCACGTCCGAAAAGCTCGGGGTGTGGCATTCCTCAGGCTCCGCCGCATGCGCCTGCGGCAAGACGGCGATCGAGCCGAGGAGTATGGCGGCGAACTTGCGCTTCATCATTTTTTCCCTCCGTAGTTGGGTTGGCCAAACCAGTTCCAGCACCTGGCCATCTCGGAGATGATAACTCCGACGTATAAAAGCGATTGGCTGAATACGAACGGTCTTTGCCAATACGCGCAGCGTGGAGAGAATTCGTTACAGGTTTTCGGTCATGCAAGCAGCACGGAAACCTCCTTCCTAGTACCTGCGGTGCTGCGGAGTATGCCAAGAAGCATCCTTCCGACTATTGCCATGGCCCTAGCAGGTGGGCACTTTGGGATGCCTCGGAAAATGGAAAGGTGCGCACCGGCATGTTATGAGTGCGCGCTCCGGAATTTTGTCACGAAATGAGGAATGACTGGGACTATTCCCACCGCATCAATCCAACGACTATGGCGAACCTGCTGACATCATGCAGTATCGTCGGGTGCACCCACAAACATGCGGTCACGTGCCGCCGCGATGTGCCTGCGCATTGCAGAGGCGGCGGCATCGGCGTCCTGCGCACGGATTGCCTCGATCACGGCAGAGTGCTCAGCCTGTACCATCTCCTGACGCCCAGGGGCTCCCAGCAGGGTGAGCGAGCGCGAGAGTCGCATCCCGAACCCTATCTGTTGACCAAGCGACTCTAGCGTCGCTTGGAAAAAGGGGTTCTTTGTGGCACGGGCGATGGCCAGATGCAGCATCTGGTCAGCGTCGGCTCCGAGTTCTTTTTCTGCGTAAGTCTGGTCCATGTGGTTGAAGGCCGCGTCGAGTGCCAGAAGGTCAGCTTCGTTGCGGCGGCGGGCGGCCCAGGCCGCGGCTGCGCCTTCGACATCGACGCGGAATTCATAGCAGCGCTGGATGTCTGTGATGGAGCCCAGCGGTACAAAGCTCATCACCTGCCGGTCCGGGCGCCGGGCCACATAGTTGCCCGACCCCCGACGGGAGGTGATGATTCCATCGTCTCGCAGTCGCGCCAGCGCTTCGCGCAGGACCGGCCGCGATACGCCACAACTTTGCGCCAGCATTGCCTCGGAGGGCAGGCGGCTGTGCAGCGGGTAGCTGTCCTCGACGATCTGCGTCAGCAGCCGGTCGTAGACCTGATCGGACAGGGACGGTCGCGGATCGGTCAAGCGGAGGCTCCTTTCCTAGATGGCAACACCGGCCGTGCGATAGATATCTTCCATAAGCCGTAGCGTGCGCAGGTTGTCCAGCCGGTCGGTCCGGAACGACTCTCCGCTGCGCAGGCCCTCTACGAAATCGGTGATCGCGCCGGTAAAGCAGGCTTGGTAGTTTGCGGTCAGGTCATGCAGCGACACGTTGTCAGGCTGCGACAGCAAAGTAATTCGGTCGCGATCATAGATCAGTGTGTCCGTTTCGCCCAGCAGTTCCAGTCGGTCGGTCGGCAGCGGCGGGTGGCCGGGGGCCGAGATGTTGGCGTCGATCTGAACCAGCGCGCCGTCTGCACTTTCCAACTGCACCAGCGCCACATCCTCGCCCTTTAGGTCACGATTCATGCGGTCCAGCCGGGCGGTGGCGACTGTCATCTCTCCCAAGATCGACCGCAGGGCATCCAGGTGGTGGATCAGGACCTCGAAGACCAAAAGGCGCTTGAAGTCTGCCAGGTAAGGCTGCCGGCCTAGCAGGAACGGCACCTTGCCCGGATAGTCCAGCAGCGAAGACGATCGTACCGTCAGCCGCGCATGGCGGAGCCGCCCGACCTCGCCCGCATGGATGCGGCGCGCCAGTTCAGCATAATGTGGCCTGAAGCGATAGTTTTCATGAACCATGAAGCGCACCCGCTCGCCCACATCGGCAATCAGCGCCTCGGCCTCGGCGACGGTGGGAGTCATCGGCTTCTGGCACATTACGTGCACGCCCATGTCGGCGGCCTGCCGGACGAGCGGCGCGTGGCTGCCAACGGGCGTGATGATGTCGACAGCATCCGGTTGCGTTGCTGCAAGCATCTCGCCCATGTCGGCAAAGACCGCTGGGATGCCAAAGCGCTCCGCCTGAGCCTCGGCCCGCGCACGGTCGGGATCGCAGATAGCGGCAAGCGTTACGGCCTGCTGTGCCTGCCAGCCCTTGAGGTGAAACTCGCTGATGGCGCCAGCTCCCGCGACAGCAATCGTCAGGTCCTGCATCGTATCCTCCTGTTGCTCGCCGAACGGATTATCTCTTTCGAGCAAATTTTACAACTATTGACCAATGACTATTTTAGCATTACCGATTTTGACTAAGTTGAAAGGACAGGTGCCATGCGTCACAGCGTTACCCCTTCGGATCTTGCCGCCTCGGTCATGGCGGTTCCACCATTGGCCTGTACGACCGACGGCCAGTTCGCGGATGCCGCTAATGCGGCCATGCTGCAGCACCTGCGCAATGGTGGCGTGACGACGGTGCTCTATGGCGGCAATGCGCTGGCGCAGCACTGGCCGGTTTCGGTTTACGCCGACTGGCTGGACCGGTTGGCGGCCATGGCATCCGACGACACATGGCTCTTACCCTCGGTCGGTCCGGATGCCGGGAAGCTGATGGACCAGGCGGCGGTGCTGAAGTCGCGGCGATTCCCGGTCGCGCTGCTGGTGCCGATGGGGGCGCCGCTGACGCATGACGGCATGGGGGTCGCGTTGCGCCGCTTCCACGCAGGGTGCGGCGTGCAACTGCTGGTCTACATCAAGACAGACGGCTACATTCCTGCCGCACTGCTGAGCGATCTGCTGGCCGAGGGTGTCGTCTTTGGGGTCAAGTATGCTGTGCCGCGCCAGCCAGGCGAGGTCGACCCATACCTTCGCGACATCATCGCCGCGATTGGTGCCGACCGGGTCATCTCAGGCTTTGGTGAGCCGCCGGCGATTTCCCACATGCTGGAAGATGGATTGGCAGGCTATACTGCGGGCTGCGTCTGCATCGCGCCCGCCATGTCCATGGCGCTGCTGGAAGCGCTGAAGCGCGGCAACCGGGACGAGGCCGAACGCCTGCTGCAGCCGATGCGTGCGCTGGAGGATCTGCGCGGCTCGATCAACGAGATCCGCGTGCTGCACGACGCGCTCGGCCTGTCGGGGTTGGCAGACATGGGCCCGATCCTGCCGCCGATGACTCCGATTGCGCAAGCGGACCGCGACCGTGTTGCCGCTGCCGCCCGCGATCTGCTGGCGGCCGAGAAGGACTTCAGGGCGGCCAAGGCCGCCTGATAACGTCGCCCGAACGGGCATCATCATCTGGGAGGAAAAGATGACCAACTTTGCCAAACCGACCCGCCGCCGCCTGTTGAAAAGCGCGGCGGCCTTGTCCGCTCTGGGGCTTCTGCCCGCTGCGGCTTGGGCTGCGGACTACCCGTCGCGGCCGCTGACGATGCTGGTGCCCTGGGGAGCGGGCGGCGGTACCGATGCAACGGCGCGGATGATCTCGGCGCTGCTTGAGCGCAAGCTGGGCCAGCCGGTTAATGTGGTGAACCGCACCGGCGGGGCAGGGGTCATCGGCCATTCCGCCATCGCGACGGCGCCTGCGGACGGGTACACGCTGGGCATCGTCACCGTGGAGATCGCGATGATGCACCACATGGGCCTGACGCAACTAACACCTGCAGATTACACCCCGCTCGGCTTGATGAATGCTGACAGCCCGGCCGTCACCGTGTCGAGCGACAGCGAATACAAGGACATTGCCAGCCTGACCGAGGCGATCCGTGCCTCGGAGCCTGGTACCTTTAAGGCTTCGGGAACGGCCCAAGGCGGGATCTGGCACTTGGCGTTGGTGGGCTGGCTGCAGGCCCTGGGGCTTCAGCCTGACCACGTGACATGGGTGCCATCGGAAGGCTCAGCCCCGGCCATGCAGGACCTGATTGCAGGCGGCGTCGACATTGTTACGGTTTCGCTGGCCGAAACAAAGGCGATGGTCGATGCGGGCCGCGCCACGAACCTGGCATTGATGGGAACTGAGCGGACTGCAAGCCACCCCGATCTACCGACCTTGGCCGAGGCGGGCGGTGGCGAATTCGCGCTGGCGACTTGGCGCGGCGTCGCCGGCCCCAAGGACCTGCCGGAGGATGTCGCTCTCACGATCTCCACGGCTTTGGCCGAAATCGCGGAGGATCCCGAGTTCGTGGAATTCATGAACAGCCGTGGCTTCAACATCGCTTACCTCGACCCTGTTGCCCATGCGCAGATGATGGCGGAAGCCGATGCGCAGATGGCCGAGACGATGGCCGCCGCCGGCCTGGTCCAAGGCTAGAAGCGCAACATGTCGGGCGGGCGTGGCCTGTCGGCCTTGCCCGCCCGCACTGCCAGGGGAGGGGCCCATGAAGTTGACCGACGCCTTGTCGGGCGTGCTGCTGATGTTGCTGGGGCTGTTCATGCTCTGGCAGGCGGCACAGTTTCCGTCGTTCGGGGGGCAGCCCTATGGCGCGGCGCTGCTGCCCTCAATCCTCGCCGCCGGTTTGATCCTGGGCGGCACGCTTCTGGTTCTTCGTGACGTGATGGCGCGTCGCCACGCGGATGGAGGCGCTTGGTTGCATCTGGTGCCGGATTTGCGCGCCGGCGGTATGCCTGCGCTGCTAGCGGTCCTGGGCAACATCCTTGCGCAGATATGGCTCGCGCCGTGGCTTGGCTTCATCCCCGTCTCGGCCGCTGGGCTGCTGGTCCTGTTCCTGGTGCTGCGCTTGCGCCTTTGGGCGGCGGCGGCCCTGGCGGTCGGCACAAGCTTCGCCTGCTGGTGGCTGTTCGCGGGGCTTCTGCGCGTTCCGCTGCCGCGCGGGCTTCTGGACAGAGTGCTTTGACATGAATTTCGCAGACGTCCTTTTTCAAGCCGCCGCGCTGGTGTTCGAGCCGCGGGTCCTGATCACCGCGTTGCTGGCGGGTGCCTTCGGCATGTTCGTGGGCGCCATGCCAGGCCTGACGGCGACCATGGCCACGGCCCTTCTGGTGCCGATGACCTTCTTCATGGAGCCGATCCCGGCGCTTGCAGCCATTGTATCGGCCAGCGGAATGGCGATCTTCGCAGGCGACATTCCCGGCGCGCTGTTGCGTATCCCCGGCACGCCCGCCTCGGCCGCCTACGTTGAAGACAGCTACCGGCTGTCCATGAAGGGAAAGCTGAACCTCGCGCTTGGGACTAACCTGCTGGTGTCCTGCATCGGCGGGCTGTTCGGCGTCGCCGTCTTGATCGCGGCCGCCCCGCTGCTGGCAGAGTTCGCGCTGCGCTTCACGTCCTACGAGTACTTCTGGCTGGCTGCGCTAGGGCTGTCCTGCGCGATCTTCATCGCCTCGGCCGATCCGCTGAAGGCCGGGATCGCGCTGCTGATCGGCCTTGCACTGGCGACGGTTGGACTGGACCCAACAACGGGCGTGCCACGCTTCACCCTAGGCCAAGTGGACCTGATGGCGGGGGTCGAATTTATTCCCGCCATGATCGGTCTTTTCGCGCTGGCTGAGGTCCTGCGCGGAGTCATACGACTAAACCGCTCCATCCCGCCAGCCCCGATGCCTCGCAACGATGGACCGCTGTTTCGTGGCGTCGGCGGAGTAATCCGGCACCATCCGAAAAACATCGCGCGCGGATCACTGATGGGCACGCTGATAGGGGCGCTGCCCGGCGCGGGTGCAGATATCGCGGCTTGGATGGCCTATGCTGTTTCGAAGCGCTCTTCAAAGACGCCTGAGAAATATGGTGAAGGACATGTTGAGGGGCTTGTCGATGCGTCTGCCGCCAATAACGCAGCGGTTGGCGGTGCGTGGATCCCGGCGCTTGTCTTCGGAATCCCCGGCGACAGCGTCACCGCGATCGTCATCGGCGTTCTGTACATGAAGGGTCTGAACCCAGGTCCGACCGTATTCATCCAGAACCCGCAGCTGATCTATGCCGTCTTCATGATCTTCATCCTGACGACTCTGATGATGGTACCGCTTGGCTGGGCAGCGGTAAAGGCCGCGCGGCAGGTCCTGCGGGTTCCGCCGCGGGTGCTTTTGCCGATCGTCCTCAGCTTCTGCATCGTTGGCTCGTTCGCGATGACGAACTCGGTCTTCGGAATTGTCATCATGCTTGCGATCGGCCTTCTGGGTTGGCTGCTGGAAGAGAACGGCTTTCCCGTGGCGCCCATCATCTTGGGACTGGTGCTGGGCCCTATGTTCGAACGGATGTTCATGACTTCGATGATCAAGTCCGGTGGCGAACTTGGTGCCTTCTTCGACAGGCCCATCGCCGCTGCCTTGGGGATCTGCGTGCTGCTGATCTGGAGCCTTGCTCTTATGGGTGCGCTGCGGCGTCTGCGGACACGCCGCGCATCCGTCCGACCCACCTGAAAGGACGCTGAGATGACGCATACTCCGCATGGCGACCACCTGATCGGGGGGGAGAGGATCCGGAGCGAGGGTCGATTTTCCTCGGCTCCGGCGACGGGGCAGTCGCACGAGTTCTCGGCCGGCAACCCGGAGCTGGTGGCGCAGGCCTGTGCCGCCGCCCATGCCGCCTTTGAGGGCTTTGCCGCCACCACGTGCGAGGAGCGCGCGGCGCTGCTGGAGGCCATTGCCGAGGAGATCGACGCGCGCGGCGACGCGATCACCGCCGTGGGCCACGCCGAGACCGGCCTGCCCGAGGCGCGCATGCAGGGCGAGCGCGGCCGCACCACCGGCCAGCTGCGGCTCTTTGCCGAGCATATCCGCAAGGGCGACTACCTGGACCGCCGCCATGACAAGGCGCTGCCCGACCGCCAGCCGCTGCCGCGCCCCGACCTGCGGATGATGCAGCGCCCGATCGGCCCTGTGGCGGTCTTCGGCGCCTCGAACTTCCCGCTGGCGTTCTCGGTCGCGGGCGGCGACACGGCCGCGGCGCTGGCCGCCGGCTGCACGGTCGTGGTCAAGGGCCACAGCGCCCATCCCGGCACCGGAGAGATCGTCGGCGACGCCATTGTTGCGGCGCTGTCGCGGCTTGGCATGGACCCGGGCATCTTCAGCCTGGTCCAGGGCGGCAAGCGCGACGTGGGTGAGGCGGTGGTCACCGACCCGCGCATTAAGGCGGTGGGCTTCACCGGGTCCCTGGGCGGGGGCCGCGCGCTTTACAACCTTTGCGCCAACCGGCCCGAGCCGATCCCCTTCTTCGGCGAACTGGGTTCGGTCAACCCAATGTTCGTGCTGCCTTCCGCCGCCGCGGCCCGGGGGGCCGAGATCGGCACGGGCTGGGCCGCCAGTCTGACCATGGGCGCGGGACAGTTCTGCACCAATCCCGGCATTGCCGTGGTCATCGACGGCCCGGATGCCGACGCCTTCGCCGCTGCCGCGACCGAGGCGCTGCAGGCCTCGGCGCCGCAGGTGATGCTGACCGACGGCATGGCGGATGCCTATCGCAGCGGCGCGGCGCGCGTCGGCGCGGGCAAGGGCGTGCGCTCGCTGGTCAGCACCTCCTGCGAGGCGCGCCACGCGGCACCCTATCTCTTCGAGGTCTCGGCCGCCGACTGGCTGGAGAACCACGAGCTGTCCGAGGAGGTCTTCGGCCCCCTGGGCCTGATCATCCGCGTGGCCGACGCCGCGCAGATGGAAGAGGTCGCCCGCAGCTTTGCCGGCCAGCTGACGACGACGCTGCAGCTGGACGACGGCGACACCGATCTGGGCCGCCGCCTCTTGCCGGTGCTGGAGCGCATGGCCGGCCGCGTGCTGGCCAATGGCTTCCCCACCGGCGTCGAGGTGGCCGACGCGATGGTCCATGGCGGCCCGTACCCCGCCAGCACCAACTTCGGCGCAACCTCCGTCGGCACGCTGTCGATCCGCCGCTTCCTGCGCCCGGTCTGCTACCAGAACCTCCCCGACGCCCTCATGCCAAAGGACTTTGCATGATGAAGCCGCATGTCCTGATGCTTAGTTCTACGCGCGAAGCTGCCCTTCGGCGCCTCGAGGACGGCTATGTCCTGCATCGGCTAGATGAGGCGAGTGATCCGCAGGCCATGCTTGCGAGCATAGTCCCGCGCTTCGCGCCATCGTCGCCAATGGTCATGCGCCGATCGACGAGGCGCTTCTCGCCCACCTGCCCGCGCTCGAAATCGTTTGCTGCTCATCAGCCGGCTACGACGCTTTTGATATCAAAGCTCTCGCCCGCCGCAAGGTCCGGCTGACGAATGCGTCACCCGCCTTGGCACAGGAGGTTGCCGACGTGGCGCTATTGCTGGCGCTGGCCGGGTGGCGGCGCTTAGTCGCGGCGGATGTTTGGGTGCGCGACGGGCATTGGGCGCAGCAGGGAGATTTCCCGCTCGGCCGGGGGCATCGCGGTCGCAGGTTGGGCATCGTCGGGATGGGGACCATCGGTCGAAAGGTGGCGGAACTGGCCCAGGTGCTTGGCTTGGAGGTTGCCTATTGGAACCGCAGCCCGAAACAGCTTACTTGGCCACAAGTCGGAGATTTGGAGGAGTTGGCGCGGAGCAGCGACATTCTGATTGTCATCGTGGCAGGGGGCGAAGGGAGCCGCGAGTTGATTTCGCCTGCGGTTATCGACGCTCTCGGCCCCGAGGGTCTGCTGGTCAATGTCGCCCGCGGATCTGTCATCGACGAGGCTGCAATGATCGCCGCGCTGACAGAGGGACGCTTGGGCGCAGCCGCACTTGATGTCTTTGCGACCGAACCGAACCCGGACCCGCGCCTGACCTCGCTGCCAAACGTCACCCTTTCGCCGCACCAGGCTTCGGCCACGGTCGAAACGCGGGACGCGATGGCGGCCCTGATGATCGATAACCTTGACGCGTATTTCAGCGGTAGTCCCCTATTGAGCGAGGTTCAGTTGCAATTAGGCTGATGGGCCACCGGAACCGCATTCAGGACGCGTTACTGATCCATAGCTAGAACATGGGAGCTGCCGTAACGCGGAGGAAAAAGCGCCACCTTCGGCCTGTTTGCTCCACAACGCGACGCTGATGGACAAACCAGGGTCTACCCACCTCCCTCCCGTGTAGCGTCTTGATGCTGTAGCCGCCTTAGCTATGGGGTGAGCTTCCTGTGCGCGCAAGACACGCAGAGAAGGTTCGACGGCAGACCCATTCCCTCCGCCAAAGACATTCGTCTTCTTCACTGAAAACAATATGCTGTGCGAAGGACTGGCATCCACAAGGTGACACATAAGGTGGCACACCGTAGTCTTGCTGTTCGGTTAGGGGCTTTCCGCTTGTCTGCCAAATACATCCAGAAGAAGGGCAACGTCTGGTACTTCCGCCGCCGTGTGGCTGTGGGTTGTTAAGGACTGCACAGGGACGCCAAGGGCAAGCCGCAATCGGTGCTGTTCTTCTCACTTAAGACGGGCGACCAGTTGGAGGCGGCGAAGCGGGCCAATGAACATGCCCGGAGGCAGGATGCTTTGTGGGGCAACTACCTGAACGGCAGTACCTGCGAGGCAGTCGATCCACGGGCTGCACAAGGTCGTCTGGAAGCCGCTGGGCTGAGGCCGGGGGATGCCCTGCGGTACCCAGAAGACCCCACCATCAGTGACTTCATTGAGGCGCTCAGAGGCGGTCCCTACGAGCAGGGCGATCATCGTCCGACACCCACCGCTCAGGACAGCCTGACGCTTGATCTTTTGATGGGCAAAGCCATCCCCCGGACCTTGAGCGACGCTCAGGAGAAGCACATCGATCTTGGCAAGGGGCCGAGGAACAAGACTGCCCAGCAGCAGTACGACCGGGCTTGGGCTATGCTCTTGGGCATCACTGGGGACGCTCTCCTGAAGGACATTCGCAGGGAACACGCCAACCAGTTCGTTGAGAAGCTCCGGGCCAGAGGCATAACCTCCGACACGATCTCCAAGTACGTGTACCAGATCAAGCCTGTCCTCGACACGGGGATCAGGGAGTTCGAACTGGGCATTTCCAACCCCTTCGAGAGCCTGACCATCGCTGGGAGCGGCCCTGAGAAGCCCCATGAGCGCCTCCCGTACACACAGGAGGAACTGGAGGCCATTCAACAACGCTGCCGGGAGATGGACGACCAGAGGCGCTGGGCCATCGCAATGTTGTCTGATACCGGAGCACGGCAGGCGGAGGTTGTTGGGCTGCGGAAGGATGAGGTCAACCTGACCGGCGATGTTCCCCACATCCTGATCCGTCCCAACGAGAACCGGCGACTGAAGAACGCTCAGTCGGAGCGGAAGGTGCCTCTGGTGGGGGAGGCCCTTTGGGTTGCTCAACGGGCCATGACGACTGAGGGTGACAACCTGTTTCCTGTCTTTCAGCCCAAGAAGGCGGGGGCAGCGTTCAACCCGAACTCAGCCTCAGCAGCACTCAACAAGTGGCTCAAGGAGAACAAACTAGCAAAGGAGGGTCAGGGCCTTCACAGCTTCAGGCATACGCTTGTGGACCGCCTGAGGGACGCGGGGGTGCCAAAGGATGTACGGGAGCAGATCGGCGGCTGGAAGTCGCAGGGGGTTAGTGAAGGGTATGGCAAGGGGTTCAGCTTGTTAAGACTACAGAATGGGCGCTGTTGCATGAAGCGTTTGAAGATCAGATTTCCCCTTTCCCGTCTGAAGTCAGCCGACGGGCTGCGTGACGGGAATGCCGAGTGCGGTGAAGCGGTTGAGGATGGCGATGCGGACT
>NZ_JAOTBE010000067.1 GCF_026162645.1 Paracoccus rhizosphaerae | reverse complement strand
GTCATCTCGTGGCCGGCTTCGACATCCGGAGACGCTTCGCCGGCCACGCCCGCCGTAGCGCCCAGACCCGTCATGCATTAAGACTGAAACCGGACCACCCGATGGGGGCAGGTCAGTCGCGCAGAACATCTGCAGCTTCATGAATGACGGCGACATGAATTATCGTACATAGCTAGAACTTGCTCGCTTGCCATGAAAGCGACAATTTGGCAGTCGCCGGCGAAATGAGATCAACTGCTGGCCAATCAAGTTTGGAGACGAATTGGCTCAACACGGGAAATCGCTCGAGGCGCGCATCTACGCGGTCTACACGGCTCTGTCGCCAGCTGAACGTCGATTAGCAGATGTCATGCTTGAGCATCAGATGGAGCTCGCCTCCTATACCGCTTCAGAGCTAGCCAGCAAGGCTGGCGTGTCCACGGCGACGGCTGCGCGCTTCATCCGGACCATTGGCTACAACTCCTATCCGGAGGCGAAGCGGATGATCCGGGAAAGCATGCACTGGGGCTCGCCGCAAGGCGGGCTGATCGACCGGGACAACAGCCTGTCGGGTCAGATTTCGATGTCCAGCGTCGTACAGTCGAACATCGACAACATCAGGGCGACGACCGATGGCATCCCGCCCGCGACGCTGGCTGTGGTGACGGAAAGCATCGCTTCCGCGGAGCGGGTGTGGATCGTGGGGCTGCGCAATGGCTTCGGCCTCGCCCATCTGGCCTCGCATTACTTCGGGTTGGTCAAGGATGACGTCCGGGTCCTTCCGGCCAGCGGGACTTCGATGGCCCATGATTTGGCGAGCGTGCGGGCTGGCGATGTTGCACTAGTCTTCGCATTTCGGCGGCGGCCTCGGCAGCTGGCGCTGCTTCTGGAAGAGATGAAGGCCGCGGGCGCGGTTGCGGTGCTGGTGACGGATATCAGCGCCTCGGCCAGCGCCAAGGCGGCGAGCCATGTGATCAGGTGTCGGTGTCACTCGCCCACGCCGTTCAACTCGTTCACGGCAGCTGCGACGGTGATCGAGTATATCGTCTGGAGCGTGGGCGCGCGTCTCGGGGATAGAAGCATCGAGCGGTTTCGCAGGATCGACCGGATGGTCGAGCTGCTGGATGACGTGTCCACGCCCAAGTGCAGCGGCTAGGCGCGGCTCGGATAGGCCCATCCGCCGATCTTAGACGGTGCAAGGCTTGATCCAGCCAATGCCTCACCCAGCCGGATGGCGGCCCGGATGGCGGCATCGGCACCGTCGATGACCGGAACGCCCGGGCGGCCTGGCCGATCCCCTCGGTCATGGCGGCCGTGGTGTTAGGGTTGATGATGGCGATCTTCATGCCAGTTCCTCGGTGGGACGCGGATCGACCAGATCGTTATACGCAATCGGCCTCGGCACGAGGTGACCTTGCGCGATACCTGCCTGCCAGCGGCTGTAGCCGTGCGGGTTGATGCGCGGCGACGTCCACATGCCGCAGCTGACATAGTCCCGCGTCACGCGCAGCAGGATGTCCAGCGGCAGGTTCGGGAACGTCGCCGCCAAGAAGTCGGCGTAGTCTTCCGGGTCTGTCTCGCGGATCCATGTCATCGCGCGGCCGAGCGCGCGGCAAAAGGCCGCCTGCCGCGCGATGTCGGCGCCTTCGGGCGCGTAGTAGACGCTCCAGGGGATGCCGCCGCCCGAGATTGGGAAGGCCTGCACGACTCGGCATCCCCCGCTGGCCGCCAGCTTCAGCGCGCCCGAATAGTCGATGACCAGATAGTCGCCCATCCCGCCCAGGAACAGCTCTGACAGCATCGCACCGTCGAGGTCCTGGATGTAGTTCAGCTCGGCCGGATCTACGCCTTCTTCGCGCAGGAGCATCTTCATGTAGAGGCCGACGCTGGCCCCATTGCTGCCCTTCATCAGGACTGTCCTGCCGCGCATGGCCTGCCACGAAATCGCAGCCGCGTCCTCGCGCCCCACAAGCGCCAGCGGAGCGCGGTTGGCGATCTGCGCAAAGGGAATGAAGCGCGTCGAGCGGCCAAGATACATCGACGGCACCCAGATGCCGCCGAGTGCCGCGTCGGCCCGGCCGCCTCGCAGATCGTCCAGCACCAGATCCCAGGGACGCGGGACCGAGGCGGTGACCGTCAGCCCTTCGTTGGCAAAGAACCCTTGCTCGGTGGCAACATATTCGGGCAGGTAGTTGAGGCTGTGGCCGGTGGCGGTGACGTGGTAGCGATGCATCGTGTCTCCTCAGGCGCAGTTGGGCAGGGCGGTCGCATGAGGGATAGCGGCTCCCGTGGCGCGGTCGAACCAACGGACATCCTCGGCGGCATAGGATAGCGCATACCGTGTTCCGGCAACGATGCGCGGATTTCCTTGCACGCGCACGAAGACCAGATCGGTGTCGAGGAACCGCTGGTCCCTCCGGTCCGAGAGGATGCGGCAGCCGATGATCGTTTCGGCGCCCAAGCGCTCGACCACCACGACCTCGACCGGGATGGGGCCGTCGCCTTCGGGGTTCAGGACCAGGTTTTCGGGGCGGATGCCCATCAACGCGTTCTCTGGCGCGGCCTCGTGCCCCCATGACGGTCCGCCCGGGATCGAGACTGTCCCGCGCGCCGTCGCCACGTCCAGCAGGTTCATCGGCGGGGCTCCGACGAAGCGGGCGACGAAGGTGTTGGCCGGGTCCGAATAGATCTGGTCCGGCGTGCCGATCTGCTGGATCTCGCCCTTGTTCATGACGATGATCTTGGTCGCCATCGTCATCGCCTCGACCTGATCGTGCGTGACGTAGATGAACGTCTTGCGGACCCGGTTGTGCAGGGTCGAGATTTCGGCCCGCATCTGCGTGCGCAGCTTGGCGTCGAGGTTCGAAAGCGGCTCGTCCAGCAGGTAAAGCGAGGGATCGCGCACCAGCGACCGGGCCAAAGCGACCCGCTGCCGCTGACCGCCCGACAGGTTGGCCGGGCGGCGGTCCAGAAGGGCCGTCAACTCCAGCTGCTCGGCGATGCGGGCCGTGCGCTCGGCAATATCGGCGCGGCGCATCAGCTTCCAGCGCATGACCGTGTTCACGACCGGGATGTGATACCACTTGCGGAAGGCGTCCATCACCAGTGGGAAGGCAATATTCTCGCGAACGGTCATGTGGGGATAGAGCGCGTAGGACTGGAACACGAAGGCGACTCCGCGCTGGCTGGGGGTCCAGTCGTTCACGCGGCGTCCATCGAAGCTAAGAATGCCGCGCGTGATGTCGCCAAGGCCGGCGATCATCCGCAGCAGCGTAGACTTCCCGCAGCCTGACGGGCCCAGCAAGACTAGGAATTCTCCGTCGGCGATGCTGGCATTGAAGTCCCGGATGACGTTCGTCGTGCCGAACGACTTGCCAATGTGATCAAGTTCGATATGGGGCATGGTTCAACCCTTCACGGCGCCCGAGGTAATCCCCGCGACGATTTTTCGTTGAATGATGAGAAAGAACAATACGGCCGGCAGGCTGAAGATCAGCGCCGCGCCCATAACGGCCGACAGGGGTGTCTCGTATTGACCGATGAACGAGGCAAGCCCGACGCTGGCAGGCCAATGCGTGTTGTCCATGAGGAAGGTGGCAGCAAAGAGGTATTCGTTCCAGCCGGCGAAGAAGGCGATGACCGCGGCGGCCGCCAGACTAGGCGCAATGATCGGCAGGATGATCAGCGTCAGCACGCCGAAGCGCGGGCAGTTGTCGATGGTGGCGGCCTCTTCGATCTCATATGGCACCGCGTCGATGGCGCCCTTGATGATGAAGGCGGCCACGGGCAGCGAAAAGCCGACATTCGCCAGGATCAGCCCGCCTAGGCTGTTCATCAGTCCCAGGCTGATGAACATCGCGTAAAGCGGCACCAGGATCAGCGCCTCGGGCACCACCTGAGTCATGAACAGCAGAAAGCCGATGACGCCCTTTCCGTGGAACCGGAACCGCGACAGCGCGTAGCCGGCCAGCGCGCCTAAGGTCAGGCTGAGGAGGGTCGTGCCGACCGCGACGATCGCGGTGTTGGCCAGCCAGCGGACCAGCGGAACATCGGCAAGGTCCGCCAACAGCATCGGCAGGTTGCCGATCTGCGGCCACCAGACCTGCCCGGTGTTGTAGAGCTCGGCGTTCGTCGACAGGGCGGTCACGGCCATCCAGTAGATCGGAAAGCCGCCGAAGACGACGAGGAAAAGGATCAGCAGCGCGTGCAGCGTGCGGGACAGGTAGGTCATTGCTGGCTCCTTTTCTGGCGGCGCCGGTTGAACAGCGCGTGGATGACGGCGACCGTCAGCGCGAGGATCAGGCCGATCACGCCGTAGGCGCTGGCGAGGCCCAGATCGTAGTTCTCGAAGGCGATCTGCCGCAGCTTGACGATCAGGGTCGAGGTGCTGCCGATCGGCCCGCCGCCGGTCAGCAGGTAGATGATGTCGAAGCGGCGGATGGACCACACGGCCACCAGAAGCGAAACGAGCTGCAGCGTCGGCATCACGTGCGGCAGCGTCACGGCGCGAAACACGGAGAGGCTGTCGGCATTGTCGATGCGCGCGGCCTCCTTGACCTCTTCCGGCACGGATTGCAGCGCGGCCAGCATGACCAGCATCACGAAGGGCGCGACCTGCCACACCGTGACGAGCAGGATCGAAGGCAGCGCCATCTCGGTCGTGGTCAGCCACGCGATCCGGTCGAGGCCGAGACCGGTGACGATGGTGTTCAGTACGCCCGACCGCTCGTTGAAGATCCAGAGCCAGACCAGCGAGGCCGCGACATTGGGACAGGCCCACCCGAACAGCAGCACGGCGCGGACGATCGCGCGGCCCGGGAACGGCCGGTTCAGCGCCAGAGCGGCGATCATCCCGACGGTCACGCCCAGGATGACGGCCAGCGCCGAATAGACGACCGTGACCTGGAGGGCCATGTAGAACTCGGGGTCGGCGAAGAGCCGTTCGTAGTTGCTCAGCCCGGTAAATTCGCTGCGGTTCGGGTTCATCAGCCGCGTTCTGGTGAAGCTCAACCAGATCTGCCGGCCGAGCGGGTAGAACATGAACACGGCCAGATAGAGGACAGGCGGCACGATGAAGACATAGGGCAGCATGCCGCGCCACCGGATCCCCCCTCGCGCGGATCGCGCGACGGGGGTCTTCGCATCGGCTTGAAGGAGGAGATCGGTCATGGCGTCCTCAGAACATCCACTCGGCTTTGCCCTGCGCGGTCGCCAGCGCTTCGGCGGGATCGGTTCCGCGGATCAAGACCTCCTCGACGGCTTCCATGACCGAGCGCATGATTTGCCCGGTCTCGACCTCGAAGCCGGGGATCAGCGTCGACCGCGAGTGCTGCGCCAGTTCGGCGAATTCCGGTGCCCACGGGTTCGCGGTCGCGAATTCCTCGGTCACGGGAACGTCGGTCGCCAAGGCGTCAGGGCCCGACGCCTCGCGCAGCCGCGCCTGGCCTTCGGGGCTGACCAGCCAGGTCAGGAAGGCTGCCGCCTCCTCAGGGTGGTCGCTGTGCTGACTGATGCTGATGAACATCTGCTGATGCGCGCCGGGGTGCGGGAAAGGCAGGGCTGCCGCGCCTAGGTTGGCGCTATCCAGCGTGCCGCCCGACGCGATGTTCAGCGTGCCGCCGGAATTGTCGATGCTGAGCCCGACCTGGTTCTCCTTGAACCGCGTGCGCTGCGTGGGCATGTCGTCGCCCACCGGGATGATCCCGCTGTCATAGACCTTCTTGAAGGCGGCGACGGCCTCGGCCGCTTCAGGGGTATTCAAGGTCAGGTTGCCCTGATCGTCGACCCAATCGACGCCGTAGCCATAGGCCCAGTTCTGGAAGTCCATGAACCAGCCTGAGAAGTCGTTGATCTGGTGGCGCGACGTGAAACCGATCGCGCCCTGCGCCTCGACGGCCTGCCCTGCCGCGATCAGCCCGTCGATATCCGTCGGGACCGAGGCGCCTGCCGCGTCCAGCAGCTCCTTGTTGTAGATCAGCGCATAAACGGCTCGCTGCCAGGGAACCCCGAGCGTCACGCCATCGACCACGGCATTGTCGATCGTCTTGTTCATTTCGGCGCTGGCCGCGACCTCGCCCACATCGACCAGGAAGCCCGCATCGGCCAGCGAGTAGAAGACGCCTTCCTGCATGATCGCCAGGTCGGGACCCTGGCCTGCGCCGAATTCGGTCATGATGCGGTCGGCATAATCCTTGGACGGGATCGCCTCCTGCTCCAGCGTCACGTTCGGCGCGACCTCTTCATAAGCCTTGATCGCTGCCCACAGCTTCTCGCCGCGCAGGGCGTCGAGCCATTGCGAGTTCGAGATGACCAGCGTGACGTCCTCCTGCGCCACGGCCGGCCCGGCCAGTGCTGCAAGAGCCGCGGAAACGAGAAATGCTTTTTTCATGATGTTCCCTGTTGTTGGTTATGTTTTCAGGCCTTGATGCGGTGCACCGCCAAGGGCGTGTGGTGGCTGAGGTTCTCGGCCCCGTCGTCGGTCACCAGATAGCAGTCGCCGATATTGGCGCCCGCCACTTCGGGCTCGAGCCACTGCGAGTGCAGAACAAAGGTCATGCCTTCCTCCAATCGGTCGTGGTTGTTGGACGCGATGTTGTAGGGCGTCATCTTCGCCATCGAGACGGAATGGCCGACATTGGGATTGTGCGGGCCGTTGGTGGCCGGATAGATGTGCATCAGCTTGCGGCCCTGCCGCTCCCAGTCCTCGTCCACGACATGCTTGCGCGGGATCAGCCGGGGCGATCCGTCCTCGTTGGCGTTCCAGTTGTAGGGCATCGTCCGGCTGTCGGCCGAGCTGAGATACCCGCGGCGGATGTAGGGCTCAAACGACGCGTTCGCGACCTCCGAGACCAGCGCCCCGGGGCGGACACGCGCGGCGGCAGCCTCTACGCCCTCGGTGCACATGGCGAGGACCTCTTCCTGCCGGTCGGTGATGTCGCCCACCGCGATCATCCGGGCGATCTGCGCCGTGTACCCGTGATACGAGACCGCCGAGATGTAGAGGTTGATCAGGTCGCCCGGCCGGACAACATGACCGTAGGGCTTGCCGCAGGCCGTGCCGAAGCGGTTGATCCCGATCTGGTAGCCATCGCCCCATTCCCCCCCACGCGCCATCTGGGCGTAGGTGAAGGCCGCGTAGATCTCGTGGTCGGTCACGCCGGGGCGCGTGACGTGCCATGCCGCCTCGATCCCGATGCTGGCGAGTCGCGAGGCGGCCCGCACCAGCGCCTGCTCGCGCTTGCTGCGGCGGCGCTGCATACGCTCGATGATGCCATTGTCCGGCACAAGGCGGCAGCGCTGCAGCCGCGTGCTCAGGCCTTTCCAGTACGGCTGGGATGTCGCATCTCCCAGGACGCCAATCTGGCTGCACGAAAAGCCCGTCGCCTCCAGGTGCCCGGCCAGCGCCTCGGCCACGCGATCCACAGTGCGTCCGGGACGGTTGTAGGTTTCCCGCCCCCAGGTACCTACCTGCCAGATGTCCTCGACCAACAGGGGCTCGCCCGCCGGCGGCAGAATCACCGAGCTGCTGAAGAACGAGAATAATGCCAGCGGCTTGTCTTCGTCTGTCGGAACAATAAGCACACCCTCACGCGCCCAATCGCAGACATAGCGCAGGTAAGAATTCGATGTTCGATACGAGCCGATCCCGTCGCTGTGGATCAGGATGACGTCGTGCCCGGCAACGGTCGCCTCGCGGCGGATGCGCCGCAGACGATCCGCAAACTCTTCCTCGGGCAGCGGCGGGAGGGGCTCGAACTCAAAGCTGGGCGCAAATCCTGAAAGAAGTGCTTCAGAAGAAGCGGTGAATGCCTGTGGTAGCGCAAGTGTCATGTACCGTCCTCACTTTGACCTCATTAAACAGGTCAAGAAATATTTATTTCAACGGTAATCTTCTGAACGGCGGCGGTTCTAGTACTTAAAGGGCGCCTCTGCTACATTGCGGCACCGAAGTGCAAAGACCGTCTAAGAAATTTTTTTTACTCACCTTGATGAGTTTCTTGCTTTTAGCGGCAATTGTTGCAGTTTGGTGAAAGTTCTGCAGCGCCCTCACCTCAATAACCTTCAGAGCATGGGCAGGGCAAAGATGCTGCCGTATTGAGCAACTTATCGATTAAGCAAAGTGGGTGCATCACCTCCAGGTTCCGAATCACCCCGCGCCCGCGCACCGGGACGCGCTATCCTGAAATGCGACTTTCTGTGCTCAACAATGGGTTGAGCCATGAAAGGATCATAGAATGAAGGTTCGGTTCTCTCACCTTTCCCTTTCCGAGCGGCGCAAGATCGAGCGCTGGCGGCAGATGAAGCTGAGCCCTGACGAGATGGCGCGCCGGCTCGGCCGGCACCGCTCGACGATCTTCCGCGAGCTGAGGCGCAATCATTTCCACGACAGCGAGATCCCGAAGCTCAGCGGCTACTGGTGCGTTGTGGCGCAAAGCTATTCGGATGGACGACGGACAAGGCAGCGCAAGCTGGTGCGTGATCCCGGGTCCCGCGACCAGGTCGAGCGCTGTCTGAGGTCTGGCTGGACGCCTGAGCAGATCGCCGGCCGTATGCGGTATAAGGGTGCCCCGCGCCGCGTCTGCCGGGAGACGATCTATCAACACATCCATTCCGCGCACGGTCGCCGGGCGGAGCTGTGGCGCCACCTGCCCTCTGGCCGCCGGCGCCGTCGGGGATATCATTTACGTGAGCGTCCGCCGCCGAAATTCGCGCTGGAACTCAGCATCTTGTTCCGTCCGGATGTCGTCGCGCATCGCAAGCAGTTCGGGCACTGGGAGGCAGACCTGGTGCTGTTCCGGCAGAAGTATGGGCCGGCCAATGTCACCACCATGATCGAGCGCACCAGCCGCTTTCTGGTTGCGTTGAAGAACGCCGAACAACGCACCAAGCCGATCATGGCGCAGATCGCCCAGGCATTGACGCCCCTGCCCCGGCATGCCTGCCGTTCGATCACCTTTGACCGTGGTTCCGAGTTTATCGATTGGCCGCATCTACAGGCTGAAGTAGGTGCGCAGACCTGGTTCTGCGAAGCGCAGTCGCCGTGGCAGAAAGATGCCGTCGAGAACGCCAACAAGCGACTCAGGCGCTGGCTCTGCCGCGACACCAATCCGAACACGCTTTCTCAGGAGGAGCTCCGTCAGCTCTGTGCACGCCTGAACGCCACGCCGCGTAAGTGTCTCGGCTTCCGCACCCCTGCCGAGGTCTTCAAGGCCAACCTGCTCGGACGTGGATACAGACGCGAAAAACTCTCCCGGCAACCATTGTCGCAACTGGGCTAGCGCGTCCAGCATGCGGCAGATCTTCCTGCCCCGCTGATGCATAGCTGCAGGTTGCCAGGCAGATGGCGCAGGGACCCCATAGGCACCGGTCGCTCCAGCAAGGGGCTTCACCGATCTTCATCATTTGGTCCTGTAAGCAAGGTGCATGGCTGGACGCTCGCAGCACCATCATGAAGCTGTAATTGGAAGGCCAGGGCAATTCCGAGGTCACTATGGGAGTTCGAGATACATGATCCAAAGCAACCTCGCGATTGTGATGCTCGGCATGTGGATGATGGGTGCTGCTGCACATGCTGAACCGTTGACAGATCGCATGCAGATCGAGGTCTGGCCGGATACGCCGGCGGGGCCCGCCACGTTCGAAGAGCCGCAAGAGATCCGCGAGCGGTCGGAAGACCCTGCGGTGAAGGACCGGGCGGCATTCAACATCACGACGCCTGACCTCATGGTCTACGTTCCCGACAATCCAAATGGATCAGCAATGCTGGTGACACCAGGCGGTGCTTATGCGCGGGTTGTCTATGACAAGGAGGCCGATGAGATCGCGCCGGCCTTGAACGAAGCGGGGATCACGGTTTTCCGACTGCTTTACCGACTCCCGGGCGGCGGACAGGCAACCAATGCGCCGATCGCCGACGCGCAAAGGGCGATGCGGCTGATCCGCACCAATGCGGCCGAGTGGGGCCTGGATGCCTCACGTGTGGGCGTACTGGGGTTCTCAGCCGGCGGGCATCTGGCAGCCTAGCTTTCCGCCGCACCCACCCTCGACGCTTACGAGCCTGTCGATGAGGCGGATACGGCATCTGCCCGGCCCGACTTCCTTGCTCTCGGATATCCCGTGATCAGCATGGAAGAGGGTATCACCCATCCGCAGTCGCGTGAGGAACTGCTCGGCTCGACACCCGATGATGCTACATTGGACGTTCACTCGATCGACAAGCTCGTGACAGCCGAGATGCCACCGACCTTCATCTTTGGGGCCAATGACGATGACGCGGTCATTCCAGAGAATACTTTCCGCCTCGTGACCGCCTTGAGGAAGGCCGGCGTTCCGGTTGAGTTGCACCAGTTCGAACAAGGTGGACACGGCTTCTCATTACGGATGGTGCGCGACATGCCGGCGGAGGCGTGGCCCGATCTTCTTGTGGAGTGGCTGGACTCGAAAGGTATGCTTGACTGAACCTGGCGAGGGCAAGATGGAGAGTGCCGTCCGCACTTCGGCTCAATCTGCCACTGGTCCAAGCAAACACTGCATTCACAAGGGCCCGGAATGCCAGCGGCCCCTGCTCCTTCCCCGTCACACGCACAAAGGGTGGATCACCGCGCGGGGCTGGCTGTCCTCTTCCCAGAGGAAGGCGAGGGTGATGGGCAGGCGGAAGCGGCGGGGACCGGCTGCGCCGGGGTTCAGCCAGAGGGCGCTGCCGGTTTCATCGATGCCGGGCTTGTGGGAGTGGCCCGAGATCACGACGTTCCACCCCTCGGTTGCCGGACAAGCCTGCAAAGCCTTGCGGTCATGGATCATGTGGATCCGCAGGCCCTCGATCGTGAGGCTTACCGTTTCGGGCAAGGCCTCAGCCCAGTGACCGCGGTCGATGTTGCCGCGGATTGCCGTCACCGGGGCGATATCCGCCAGCACGTCAAGGTGGAAGGGATCGCCGATATCGCCAGCATGCAGGATGTGGTCGACCCCTTCGAGAGCCTCCAGCGCCTCGGGGCGAAGCAGGCCGTGGGTGTCCGAGATGACGCCGATGAGCTTTCCGGACTGCGGCTGGCGGAATGGCTGCATGGGTCACCTCCTGCGCGTCATAGGTCTTCGGTCGCGCGTCAGCCCGGCAGCGTGACGACGATGGCGCCGCGACGGGTCGCGACAACGGCATGCTCGTATTGCACAACCGGCGCGGCTGGCTCACTGTAGAGGGTCCAGTCGTAACCGCCACGGCGGAGGACAGAACATGAGCAACATCAAATTGGCGTCCCGCGTCACCTCGATCCGTGTCTCACCCAGCACGGCAGCCGCCCAAAAGGTGCGCGACCTTCAGGCCGAGGGGCGCAAGATCCTCAACCTGACCGTGGGCGAGCCGGACTTCGACACGCCCGAGCCGATCAAGGCAGCCGCGATCCGCGCCATGGAAGCGGGCGAGACGAAATACACGCCGGTCAACGGAACGGTCGAGCTGCGCAAGGCCATCCAGCACGACTTCAAGACCCGCCTCAACATCGACTGCGAGCTGAACGAGATCTGCGTTGGCGGCGGCGCCAAGCAGGTCCTGTTCGTCGCGCTGATGGCGACTGTGGAAGAAGGCGACGAGGTCATCGTCCCGACGCCCTACTGGGTCAGCTATCCCGACATGGTCATCGCCAACGGCGGCACCCCCGTCATCCTGCCCTGCGGCGAGGATGTCGGCTTCAAGCTGACCCCCGCCGCCCTCGAGGCTGCGATCACACCCCGGACGAAATGGGTCATCCTGAACTCGCCGTCGAACCCGACCGGCGCCGCCTATACCGAGGCGGAGCTGCGCGCCCTTGGCGAGGTTCTGGTCAAGCACCCCCATGTGCTGGTCATGTGCGACGAGATCTACGACCGCATCTGGTATGCCGACTTCGCCCCCTGCAGCATTCTTGGCGTCGTGCCGGCGCTGAAGTCGCAGGCCCTGGTCGTCAACGGCGTGTCGAAAAGCTATGCGATGACCGGCTGGCGGATCGGCTATGCCGCCGGGCCGCTGGACCTCATCAACGTGATCAACAAGCTGCAGTCGCAGATGTCGTCCTGCCCCTCGTCCATCAGTCAGGCGGCCGCCGCCTTCGCGCTGACCGCCGATCAAAGCGACGTGGTAAAGACCGTCGAGGTTTATCGCCAGCGCCGCGACCGCGCGCACCAGCTGATCAACGCCATTGATGGCCTCAGCTGCACACTGCACGATGGTGCCTTCTACCTCTATCCCAGCTGCGCGGGCCTCATCGGCAAGAAGAAACCGGACGGCAAGGTTCTGGAAACCGATCTGGACGTCAGCCTCTACCTGCTGGAAGAGGCCGGAGTTGCGTCGGTTCACGGCGGCGCCTACGGGCTAGAGCCATATTTCCGCATCTCCACCGCGACGTCGATGAAGATCATTGAGGAGGCGTGCGCCGCCATCGCGGAGGCCTGCAGCAAGCTCCAGTGACTTTGGGCAAAGCGGACTTGTCGAATAATGCCTGGCACGTCATTTGCGTCAGGCCTCGCGCCACAGATGTCGTTGAGCACTCTTCCAAATGCGAAGACTGATGGAGAGCTATACCGGCGATGATGAAAGGCCGAGCGTGGCGCAATGATTTCCAAACCATTTATCCCGTTATGGGGGCGCCGGTAGACTTACGTCGCCTTTAAGAAGGAGTTCACGCCGCTGCCAGACCCGCTCGCCAGAGCCGGAAGCGGCTGGCCCCGGTGATCTCGCGGATCACCCCGATCTCCGTCATCCGGTTCAGCATCCGTTCGGCGGTCATCCGGCTGATGCCGGCGCCGGTGGCCACGTCCTCGGCCGAGACCAGCGGGCGGGCGGCCGGGACGGTGATAACCCGGTCGGCGTTCGCGCCGCGGATGCCCTCTATCGCCCGCCGCGCCTCCGCGGCCCAGTTGTCCAAGCGGCGGATCTCGTCGCGCCCGGCGCGTGCCCCGGCGGCGACCGCCGCGAGATGGCCGGCCAGGCGCGCCGCGACGTCCCCGCCCGCGGTCCAGACCCGGCGGCCGGCAGATCCGAGCGGGGCGAACCGGAGGCGCTCGCAGCCCTGCGCCATCAGCCGGCCGGCAAAAACGGCCGGATCGATCACCCGGTCCGGTGGGGAGAGCCCGGCCCGCCGCCAGAGCAGCCCCGCGAGGCAACCCCGGACCAGCGGGTGCAAGGGCTCTGTCGCAAATTTTGCTGCTGCTCCAGCCTGAGGTACATTTGGATAGGTGGAGCGGCATGATGGGAGGACATGATGACGATCTCGTTCAAGGGCGCTCACTTCCCAAAGAACATCATCCTGCACGCTGTCTTCTTCTACCTGCGATACAGCGTGTCGTACCGCGACCTCGAGGAGATCATGGCGGAGCGTGGGGTGTAGGTTGACCACGCGACGCTCAAAAGATGGGTCGTGCGGTATGCTCCACAGGTCGCGGAAGATGCGCGTCGGTCTAAGCGGCCCGCCGGCAGATCCTGGCGTATGGACGAGACCTACATCAAGGTGAAAGGCCAATGGGTCTATCTCTACCGCGCCGTCGACAAGTTCGGGAAGACGCTGGACTTCATGCTCTCAGAGCGCCGGAACAAGCCTGCGGCGATCAAGTTCTTCGCCCGCGCTATGGAGGTGAATGGCCTGCCGCGGAAGATCGTCATCGATAAGAGCGCGGCAAACACCGAAGGCATCAAGGACATCAACAGGATGCTGAAGCGGTTTGGCTGCCCGGTCCCGATCGAGATGGTGCGGATAAAGTACCTCAACAATCTCGTTGAGCAGGACCATCGCTTCATCAAGCGTAGGGTGAGACCGATGCTCGGCTTCAAAAGCCTCAAGTCTGCCGCATCGACTATCGCAGGCATTGAGCTGGTCAACATGATCCGCAAAGGCCAGTTCGCGCCCGAGCTACGCCCGTTTCAGCAGTTCTGCCAGCTCGCCGCCTGAAGTCGAGGAAGGCGCTGCCCGCCTGTGCCCGGCCACACGGTTTGCGACATAACCGGGGCGAATGCCGTCGTGGTGTCGGCCACCTATCGTCAGGCGCCCTCGGCTACGTTCCCGGCGCAGCACGAGGATGCCGATGCAGCCTACGAATGGATCATCGAGAATTCTGGCAGCTTCAACGCCGACCCCGAGCGGCTTGCGCTGGCGGGGGAAAGCGCGGGCGGCAACCTGGCGCTGAACGTGGCGCTTCATGCCCGCGACGCGCAACTCACCCAGCCTGACCATGTGCTGTCCGTTTATCCAATCGCCAGCGACAATATGGAGACCCGATCCTACGAGGCCTACGCGGACGCGACGCCGCTGTCGCGTGCGGGAATGGAATGGTTCTTCAGTCATGTCTTCGAGAACCCGTCACAGGCGTCCGATCCGCGCGTGGATCTGATCGAGCGCGACGATCTTCAGGGACTGCCGCCGGTAACCCTGATCAACGCCGAGATCGACCCACTGCAAAGCGAGGGCGAGATCCTGGCCGAGCGGCTGTCCGCCGCGGGTGTCGAGGTGGAGCAGATGACCTTTGACGGCGTCACCCACGAGTTTTTCGGCATGGCGGCCGTGGTGCCGCAGGCGCAGGAGGCCGTGGACATGGCGACCGCCAATCTTCGCGAAGCTTTTGGCGCGGAAGGGGCGACAGATGCCGCGGCCGCGGATCCCGCAACGCCGGAAGCTGGCGAGGTATCGGACGGAGCAACCCCAGATGCTATGTCACCGGACAGCGGTGACACTGCCGAGACCTACGGCACTGCTGAGCCGGCAGAAGGCGAAGCAGCTAATCCAAGCAACTAAGCCTCCGCGTAACTAATAGGCGGG
Source organism: Paracoccus rhizosphaerae (assembly GCF_026162645.1). Classification (GTDB taxonomy): domain Bacteria; phylum Pseudomonadota; class Alphaproteobacteria; order Rhodobacterales; family Rhodobacteraceae; genus Paracoccus; species Paracoccus rhizosphaerae. Next base: position 2,107 of record NZ_JAOTBE010000067.1, on the reverse strand, counting down.
CGGGCCACACAGCATCGCCCGCCACGCGTTTCCTCTACAGTCGCGACAGCGATCCTGTGCTGGAGATACTCCAATCGAAAGGCATGGCGGGCGAACACCTCTTCCAGATCTGGCAAGGCCTCAATTTGATTTAAGACCAGCACCTCGATCCTTTCCGCACCAACAATCCTCACCTTGAGCCCGAACGGGAGCCCCATTTCGAGGGGAACCAGTATCGGTGCAACCGATGTGGCCTCGGGGCGTTGGAGACGCAGGTCACTTGGGATCTCAGCACATGCACGCCCTCCTGTTTCACAACCCCTCAGCGGGCATGGGCGATCACTCGCGACAGGACCTGGTTGTCCAGCTGGAAGCGAAAGGCATGCACGTCAGCTATTGCTCGGCGGAGGATGCAGGCTTCCCCGACTGCCTTGCGCAGACGACCGATCTTGTCCTGGTAGCCGGCGGCGATGGAACGGTCTGCAAGGTCGTTGCCCACCTTCCCGATCGCCAGAGACCCTTCGGCATCATCCCCGTCGGTGGATCTAACAACGTTGCGCGCAGCCTCGGCTTCGATCGCACGACCGTCATGAGGGGCGACTGGCCCGGCAAAGCCGTAAGCAGCGCGTTCCATGTTGCCCGCATTCGCTTGGCCAATGGCGAACAGGCACTTCTGGAGGGGGCCGGTTTCGGGGCACTCGCCGCGTCGATGGACCGAAAGAAGCCAACGCCTCGCACCAGCCGGGAAAAGATCCTGAACGGGCGGCGCGGGCTTGCCACGGCGCTGGCCGAAATCGATGCGATGCCGGTCGCGATGCTGCTCGACGGCGTAAAGGTCAGCGGCAAGTGGCTCATGGCCGAGGTTCTGACCACAAGCCATTCCGGCCCCCGGCTTCCCTTGGCGCCCTGGTCGGGCCTGCTGGACGGACGGCTTGCGGTTGTCCTGCTCGAGGAGGAGCAGCGGCTGGACATGCTGGAATGGCTGAACACGCCGGACGCGGGCCCGCCGCCGGTGACGGTTCTGCCTGCCCGGCACGTGGTGATCGAGACGCAGGAGAGGCAACTCCTCAGGATAGACGACCATGTTGAGGAAATCGATGCTCAGCGGATCGAGCTGCGCATCGACCCCGACCCTTTCCAGGTTCTGCTGCCCGATGCGGCACAAGAAGAAGGTGACTGAACATGGCCGAAGCGAACCCAGATCTGCCGGTCGACCCCGTCACTCTGGCAGATATCGAGCAACTGGCCGTCGAGCTGGCGCAGCTTGCCGCGGCCGAGATCCAGGGCGCGCTCGGGACGCTGCTTGCGATCCGATACAAGGGCAGCGACGCGGGACAGAACGCACTGCGCGATCCTGTATCCGAAGTCGACCAGCGGGTCGAGAAGATCATCCGGATGCGGCTGGATGAGCGATTTCCGGACCACGACATCATTGGCGAGGAACATGACGACCGGGTGGGAGAGAACCACAACTTTGTCTGGGCTGTCGATCCGATCGACGGAACGACCAATTTCGTCAACGGCTTTCCCATGTTCGCCGCCGCCATCGGGGTTCTGTGGAAGGGATTGCCCATCGCCGGAGCGACTTGGTGCTCCACAAGTCACGCTCTGCGGCCAGGGGTCTACCATGCGCGCAAGGGCGGCAGTCTTCGCTTCGAGGGGCAAGAGGTCGCACTGATCGCGAACCCTGCCGTGCGACGGCGGCTAGTGGGTCTTCCCCATGTCCCTGAAAAGGGCGGATCGCGCGACGGGCGCAAGACGGGCTCGGCCGCCATCGAGATGGCGTTCGTGGCCGCGGGTCTGCTTGATGCCTGCCGGATCGAGACGCCGAACATCTGGGACGTTGCTTCAGGGGTGGCGCTGGTTCAGGCGGCCGGAGGCATCGCTGCCGTTTCACGAGATGACCAGTGGCAGACCTTCGAGCGTTTCGAACCCTGCGCCCGAACCTGGAAGGGAGCCATCATGGCCGGACGTGCGGACAATCTTGTCGATTTGAAAGCCGTGTTCTCCTAGGGTCAGGATGCATTGATTTTCGATGTGCTGCGTGATTCACGGCTCGGAAAACGGAGCGGTGACATGAGCGACCTTTTCTGGCTGACCGACGCGCAGATGGCCAAGCTTTCCCCTT
>NZ_JAOTBE010000066.1 GCF_026162645.1 Paracoccus rhizosphaerae | reverse complement strand
TCCTGTCTCCTTTGAAGAGAGCATCGCTCTCAGAAGACCGGAACGGAACAGGTGCAGGTCCACCTTCAGACGCTTCACCTGATCGATCTTCAGCCCGCCATATTCCTGGGGCCACCGGTCGTAGGTAAATGGCGTCACGCTGATCGAGCACACCGCATCGGCGACAGAGTGGCCTTGCGACACCAGCACATCGACTTGCCGGAGCTTCGCGACGATCTCCTCCGCCTTGTGCTTCTTCTGGGGCATTCCTGCACCCCCCAAATCGCTCGGAAGCCATACCTCAGGAAGGACCAATTTTAAGTGGGCAGCTCATCAGGACATTGCGTCTGAGGCACTGGGGGTCGGCGCGCATCGCTACGTCGACATCCGACAAGAGGATGCGGCCGCGTTGCTGCCGGCTCTTGGAGGAACGACGGCCACTCTGTCAGCGATCACCACCGCCGAGGCCATTGCAGCCGTTCTGTCGGGGCTGCCTCCTGCGGCACGCTTGTGCTGCTCGGGGTGGGACAGGATCCCTGGGCTGTGTCGCCGGGCTTTCTTGTCGGAGGAGAGCGGGCCATTGTCGACTCCCTCACCGGCTCGCCCTATGAGGACGAGCGCACCCTCGAATGCAGCGTCCTGACGGGCGCTGGCCGTGAAACGAAACCATGCCGCTCACGGGCGTGACTAAAGCCTTTCAACGCATGCTGTCCGGCGACGTCAAGTTTCGGATGGTGCTGACCATGGGAGAGAACGACGATGCAGATAAATGACGACCTTACGCAGCCGGTGGCCGTAGAGGCCGCCCGTCTGGAGTGGATCCCCAGCCCTGTGGCCGGAGTGGATCGGAAGATGCTTTACCGGGAAGGCGACGAAGTCGCCCGCGCCACCTCCATCGTGCGCTACGCGCCAGCCAGTGCCTTTCCGGCCCATGTCCATGCTGGCGGCGAGGAGATCCTTGTCCTCGAAGGGACTTTTCAGGACGAGCATGGCGATTATCCGGCCGGCAGCTACTTCCGGAACCCGCCGGGAACGTCGCACAGCCCGGCATCAGCGCCGGGCTGCACGATCTTTGTCCGGCTCTGGCAGTTTCGCGACGGCGACAAGGTACAGATCGTCCGCCAGCCCGGTGAGGGCGACCACGCCGCAGTGAGAGAGAGAGCATCGTCGGCACGGGTCCTTTTTGACGATGGCGCTGAGCAGGTTCGTCTGGAGACTTGGCAGCCCGAGCGATCCGTCACAGTGCCAACCGAACGGGGACTGGAAGTACTGGTCCTGTCGGGCGAGCTTGAGGTGGACGGACAAAACCTCGGCGCGCACAGCTGGTGCCGTTTTCCGGCTGGCCGCCCCTTCGTTGCACACTCAGGAAGCCAAGGCGCTGACGTCTGGATCAAGGACGCCCCCCTGCAGCACCCGGACGTACTCCGGATGCCTGCGTGAAGAAGGATCAAGAGATGAAACAGACGACGGTGGCCATCGTCGGGGGTGGCCTTGCGGGGCTCAATGCCGCACGGCTTCTTCAGCAGGCAGGGCTCGACTTTGAACTTTTCGAGGCACGGGACCGCCTCGGCGGGCGCATCCTGACAGTGGATGCGACCGGTGCTCCGGGTCCCGGCGGGTTTGACCTCGGCCCGTCCTGGTTCTGGCCGCGCATGCAGCCCGCAATCGCTGCTCTGGTCGAGGAGCTGCGGCTGCAAACGTTCGCCCAGAGCAGCGACGGCGACGTTGTCTTTGAGCGCATGTCGCGCGAGCCGGCTCAGCGCTATTCGGGCACAGCTCAAGAGCCGCAGTCGCTTCGACTGGTGGGTGGCTCGGCGGCCCTCGTCCGGGCACTCGCCGATACCGTCCCGGCAGAGAGGGTGCACCTCTCCGCGCCGGTGAAGCACCTCACCCTCGACAGCGGAAGGGTGTACCTCGTGGTCTCATGCGCTGATGGCAGCAGCGACACTGTCACCGCCGAGCATGTGCTGATGGCAGTGCCGCCGCGTGTCGCTCTGTCTGTCATAGGGTTCACGCCACAGCTGCCGACAGCGACCGCGGTCCTCTGGCGGAATACGCCGACATGGATGGCGCCGCACGCCAAGTTCTTTGCGCTCTATGACAGGCCCTTCTGGCGGGACGCCGGGTACTCCGGATCGGTACAAAGCATGGTCGGCCCGATGCCGGAGATCCACGACGCGACTACGGCATATGGACAGGCCGCACTCTTCGGATTTCTGGGTGTCGGTGCTGCCGAACGCCTCCGCATGGGTCAGGAGGCGCTCGGCCGTGCCTGCATCAGTCAGTTCGCCCGGATCTTCGGTGCTGAAGCGGCCAGACCCACCGCGATCCTCTACAAGGACTGGGCCGACGACCCGTGGACGGCGGCACCCGAGGATCTCGTCTCGACCGGCCATGCCAGCTTTACGCCGGAGTGGGTCGAAGGTCCCTGGAAGGAACGCCTCCTCCTGGCAGGAAGCGAGGTGAGCCGCACGGAAGCCGGATATCTCGCGGGCGCTGTCGAGGCCTCGGCCGATGCGGTTGCGGCGCTCTTGACACGGCTCGAGGACTAGCGGGAATAAGGTCATCCTCGCTCAAAACACTGTTGCGATCAATCATGGTGTCGCTCGCGTGTGTCGTCGCGAGCGGCCGCTGTCTGGCTCTAGTCATCAGCTTTCACAAGGAATTGCGCGCTCGATTTAGTCTTTCCTACAGCGGTGCAGGTGACAACTGCACCCACCAGTGGCCTCCGCCGCGCCTGACACCGGCAGGCGTCATCTCGATCGCAGTCAGTTAGAAGCAAGTCTTCGGATCGTGTACCGCCTTTAGTCCTTCTGATGCGTCATCGACCAGAACTTTGCAGTTCTGGCCTTCCGTCTGAGCGCGCTGCTGAGATGCCTTCGCATAAAGAAAGAGGCTTCCAGAACCTCACCTTGTTCAAGAAGCGAGACAATCTCAAGGTGATCGGTGCACTGCTCTGTCAACCGCTGACGGTCGATCTTTGTGCGATACTCCATAAGACGCCGCATCCTGTTGACCCGCTCCAACGCGGAGAGAAAAAACGGGTTGTTTGACATGCGGGCCAATTCTTCATGAAACGTGGCTCCGTTGTCCAACAGCTTCTCCGCAGGCAAGGAGTTGACACCTCCTTCCAGCATCCTTTCCTGGGTTCGCCTCAGGCTCGCAAGCGCTTCCTTGTTCAGCTTGAAGGACGGCTCCAGCATCGCCGCAGGCTCTATCGCCATCCGGAAGCGGTAGATCTCGTCAAATGCTTCAGCGGTTTTGGCAACCGGCAGGAGGCGCCATCCATAGCCTTCTTTCCTCTCCGCCCAGCCCTCCCGAGCCGCGCGCGCCAAGAGGTCGCTGAGCCGTGCCTTTGTCATGTTGTAGCGCTGGCGGAGGGCCTGTTCAGTCACGATCTCCGGCAGTTGATCAGTCAACCAATCCTCGGCGAAGATCTGATACTCGTCGCGGGCAACATCGACAGCCTCTTTGATCTCGCTGATGATGTTCTGTGGGATGCTGTCGGCGACGAAATAGCCGCGGTTGGGGAAGCGTCGCAGGATGCCTTGCTCTTCGAGAGCTGCAAATGCCTCGCGTATCGGCGTCCTCGAGACCTTGTAGCGATCGGCCACCTCCTGTGCACGCAGGTGCGCCCCGCAAGCAATTTCTCCAACAGCAATGTCCTGTGCCAGCCTTGCTGAGATGCGTGAGGAAAGCTCGCTCGTTGACATTTATAATCCTGCTGTGCGTCGCGTCAGCGGAACCGTGCCGCAAAGCCATAGGAGAGGCAACAGGATTGTTTTTCAGGAGGCTATAATCCGATAGTGTCGGCGGTCGTCGGAAAGCTCCTTCACATGGAATCGCCATTTTTGCGGGAAAGCCGCGCTCCCCCGCCTTCATTCGGCACAAGCTCTACCCTTGATTGGCTTTAGCATGTCAGATATGCAATCTTTAAAGCAGAGAGAGAATCAGCTGCTTTGCACTGCATTAGGGAGGAAAATGCATGTTCAGGAAATTCGCCGCCGTGGGCCTGGTCGCTGTATCCGCGCTCAGCGTCACCACTACCGCCTCGCACGCACAAGATTTCAAGCCCAGCAGCCCAGAGTGTCTGGCGCCTTCTGCGCCGGGGGGTGGCTGGGACTTCATTTGCCGCACGACCGCTCAGTACCTGCGTGAGATGGGGCTGATTGATGGCACCATGCAGGTGACCAACATGACCGGCGCAGGCGGTGGGGTCGCCTATGCTCACGTCGCCAAGGAACGGACGGACGCGGGCAACGTGATCGTCGCAGCGTCGAACGGGACGACGTCGCGCCTCGCTCAGGGCGCCTTTCCGAACTCGACCCCCGAGGACGTGGATTGGCTTGCAACTTTCGGCGCCGAGTACGGAGCCATCGGTGTTGCGGCAGACTCAAAGTTCGAGACGCTCGAGGACCTGATGAACGCGGTCAAGGAAGACCCTCGGTCCGTAGCCTTCTCGGGCGGGTCTGCGGTCGGCGGATATGACCACATCAAGCCGCTTCTGCTGGGCAAAGCGGCAGGCGTCGAGGATGTTCGCCAGATGAAATACGTCGCGTTCTCCGGCGGCGGCGAGGCGGTGACGGCACTCCTGTCGGACTCGGTGCAGGCGCTTTCCGGCGATCTGTCCGAAATCCGGGGGTTCGTTGACTCCGGAGACGTGAAGATCCTTGCTGTCCTGTCGCCGGAGCGCCTGAAGGCATATCCCGATATCCCTACCGCCATCGAGCAGGGCTACGATGTCGTCGGACCGAACTGGCGCGGCTACTACATCCCGAAGGACGCACCTGAAGAAGCCCGCAAGTTCTGGGAAGACTCGATCCGGGCCATGACCGAGAACGAAGAGTTCCAGAAGATGTTGGAAGGTGCCGGCATCGAGCCCTTCGAGCACTTCGGCGAGGACATGGATCAGTTCATCGCAAGCAACATCGCCGAGATCGAAGAAATCTCGCGTGAAATCGGGATTATCCAGTAAATCTCTCCCGGGCGGTCCGCGCATGCGGCCGCCCTTTCTCCGTCAACAAGGACTGGCGCCATGAGCGACCGCATCCTGGGTGGCTTCGGCCTAGCCCTGGCGGCCTTCTATATCTGGGCCGCAACCATCATCCCTGACAGCTTCATGTCGGACGCGATCGGACCGAAGACGTTCCCCATCATCATCGGGATCGTCACCATCATCTGCTCGATCGTCTTTATCCTGAAACCTGATGTGGAGCCGCACTGGCCTGGTCTGGGTCAATTGGCAGAGCTGGGATTGGCGGTCGCCGCCATGTTCGCCTACGCCATGTTCCTGCCCACGGTCGGCTTCGTCATCGCCACCAGCGTCGCCACTGCCTATCTCACCTGGCGGCTCGGCTCGCGTCCGCTCAACTCGGTCGTCATCGGCATTTCCACAGCAATCGGTATCCACGTCGTCTTCAAGCTGATCCTTGGCTTGTCGCTGGCGCGGGGCCCCTTCGGCTTCTGAGGGCGCAAACATGGAAATTCTTTCGTCTCTGGGCGACGGCTTCGCAGTCGCACTTACCTTCCAGAACCTGCTTCTGGCCCTCGTCGGCGCCTTCCTGGGCACCCTGATGGGCGCGCTGCCGGGCCTTGGCCCTGCGAATGGCGTGGCGATCTTGATCCCGATCGCGTTCTCGCTTGGACTTGGGCCGACATCGTCACTGATCCTGCTGACAGCCGTCTACTACGGCTGCATGTATGGCGGGCGCATCAGTTCGATCCTGCTGAACATCCCTGGCGATGAGCCGGCGATGATGACCTGTCTTGATGGCTATCCGATGGCCCTTCAGGGCAAGGCCGGGCAAGCGCTGACGCTCTCGGGAATCGCCTCTTTCGTAGGCTCTTTCTTCGCCACCTGGGGCCTAGTGCTCCTCGCACCGCAGCTCGTCAAGATCGCGCTGTTGTTCGGACCTGCCGAGTATTTCGTCCTGTTCACCGTGGCATTCGCCACCCTGGGCGGCGTTTCTTCGACCAATCAGGCAAAATCGGCATTCGCTGCCATGCTGGGTCTCGGGATCGCGATGATCGGCGTCGATACGCAAACCGGCGTGCAGCGCTTCACGTTTGACGAGCCGCATCTGTTCGATGGCATCGACTTCCTGATTGCAATCGTCGGACTATTCGCCCTGAGCGAAGTGCTGGTGTTCCTGGAGCACCACAAAGGTGGGGCTGCCGCAAAATCTGGCCGCGACGTTGCCGTCGGAAAGCTCATGCCCGATTGGCCGACCCTCGTCAGCACCCGCTGGACGATGGTTCGGGCCACAGTGATCGGCTTCATCGCAGGCGTGCTCCCCGGAGCAGGCGCTTCCTTGGGCTCGTTCCTGTCGTACTCCGTGGAAAAGCAGGTCGTAGACCCGCACAGCAAGACCTTCGGCAAAGGCGACCCGCGTGGCGTTGTCGCGCCGGAGGTCGGAAACAACGCTGCCGCTGGCGGCGCACTGGTGCCGATGCTCTCGCTCGGCGTCCCGGGGTCCGGCACCACGGCCGTCCTCCTGGCAGTCCTGCTGTCTTTGAACATCACTCCGGGGCCGCTTCTGTTCGCGAACAACCCGGACGTGGTCTGGGGGCTGATCGCAGCTCTGTTCATCGCAAACATCATGCTGCTCTTGCTGAACATTCCGATGGTGAGCCTCTTCGTGCGCGTGCTGATGGTCCCGACCAGGATCTTGATGCCCGTTGTCGCAATGATCTCCTTCGTCGGCATCTACAGCATCACCGGCTCCACCTTCGACATGATGCTCATGGTCGGCTTCGGGGTCGTAGGCTGGGTTCTTCGCAAGCTCGACGTGCCACTTGTCCCGGTCATCCTGGGCATCCTGCTCGGGAACCAGATGGAAGTGAACCTGCGCCGCGCCATGACGATCTCGGATGGCGACTGGACGGTCCTCGTGGGAAGCCCCCTTGCGATCGCGCTTTGGGCCATTGCGATCATCGGCTTCACCCTGCCGATTATCATGGGACGCCGTCTGAAATCGAAGATCGAAGCAAGCCGCCCCTCTGAGGAAATCGCAGCAGGCGATTGATCCTCTCGGCCACCGCGGAGCCGGCTGCCATCACAAGAACAAGACCGTCTGGACCCGAAGGGTCCCGGTCACCCTGCTCATGCGTAAGGAGACAGTAATGCGCATCATGACCCTGCCCTGCGACGGCATCGGCCCCGAAATCATGGCGGCAACGCTTGAGGTCGTCGAAGCGGCAAACAAGAAGTTCGACCTCGGGCTCAGCTTCCATGAAGAGGAGTCAGGGTTCACCTCCTTGAAGAACCACGGCATCACGCTCCGCGAGGACGTGCTGACACGTGCGCGCACCGAATTCGATGGTGTCATCCTGGGCACCCAGTCACACATGGACTACCCCCCGGTGGCCGAAGGCGGCCGTAACGTGTCCGCGGGTTTCCGCATCGGCTTGGACCTCTATGCGAACGTACGTCCTGCGCGGTCTCGCGACTTCCTGCCGAACAAGGCGTCGGGGATGGACCTGGTGATCATGCGGGAAGCCACTGAAGGCTTCTATCCCGACCGCAACATGTTCAAGGGCGTGGGCGAGATGATGCCGGACCCGGACATGGCCCTCTCGGTGCGCAAGATCACCCGTCACGGGTCGATGCGCATCTGCCGCGAGGCCTTCAAGCTGGCGATGCAGCGCAAGAAGAAGGTGGCCGCGATCCACAAGGCGAACTCGTTCCTGATGACCGACGGCTTGTTTCTTGAATGCTTCCGCGAGGTGGCCAAGGAATTTCCCGAGGTGCAAACCGAGGAACTCATCGTCGATGCCTTTGCTGCGCTGCTGGTGCGCAAGCCTCAGGCCTATGACGTTGTCGTGGCCACGAACTTCTATGGCGACATCCTGTCAGACCTCGCTTCCGAGCTTTCCGGCTCCCTGGGGCTTGCCGGCTCGATCAATGCGAATGCCGAAACTGGCCTTTGCTGTGCTCAGGCGCAGCACGGCTCCGCGCCGGATATTGCCGGCAAGAACGTCGCCAATCCGACTTCGCTCATTCTGTCCGCCGCCATGATGCTGACTTGGCTCGGTGAGCAGCGCGGTGTGCAGAAGCTGATGGACGCAGGCAATGCCATCGCTGCGGCCGTGGATAAGGCGCTGGACGATCCGGCGAAGCGGACCCGGGACATCGGCGGCAGCGTGAACACCGACCAGTTCGGACGCTTCGTCGCCGAGGCGATCAGCGCCGCCTGACCCATACCACGCGGCGGCCATCCGGGCCGCCGCCTCCATTGCAAGGCTGACCATGACCCACCGCATTGCTCTAATACATGCCACTCGCGTTGCAATCGACCCTATCGAGGCAGCGCTGTCGCGCCTGTGGCCTGAGGCGCGTGCGTTCTCCATCCTTGAGGAGAGCCTGGCGGTGGATCGGGCAAGCGGCGCGGCATCCCTTGAAGAGCTTGACCGGCGGATTGTCGCGCTGTGCCGCTATACAGAGGCTCTTCAGCCGCACGGTATTCTCTATACCTGCTCATCGTTCGGTGCAGGGATCGAGGAGGCTGCGCGCCTCTGCCCGGTCCCTGTCCTGAAGCCAAACGAGGCGATGTTCGACCAGGCGCTGGCCCACGGCCACGACATTGTCATGCTCTATACCTTTCCGCCAGCTGTTGACGGCATGAGCAGGGAGTTTCAAGCCGAGGTGGCCATCCGCGGTGCCAAGGCTCAACTGCGCCCCATCTTCGTGCCGGACGCTCTGGATGCTCTCCAAGCCGGCGATGCCGCGCGTCACGATGCACTCATCGCAGAGGCCGCCGCGACCGTTGGACAGGCGGACGCGATCATGCTGGCACAGTTCTCGATGGCATCAGCGGGACAAGGGGCGCAGGCGCTGACGCCGGTGCCGGTCCTGAGCAGCCCCGATGCCGCCGTCGAGCACCTGAAGGCCCGCATTCTTGCGGCTCAGCATACGGAGCAGGGCACATGCTGATCGGCGTGATTGCGGACGACTTTACTGGCGCCAGCGATATCGCAAACACGCTCGCAAAGGGCGTGCCACCGGAAGGAGGGCTGCGGACGGCGCAGTTCTCGGGCGTCCCGACGAGGGCTGTTGCCAGCGGAATCGAGGCTGGAGTGATCGCGCTCAAGTCGCGGTCGGCACCGGCAGAGGAGGCAGTTCGGGAATCGCTGGCGGCATTGAACTGGTTTCGCGCACAAGGCTGCCGGCAGATCGTGTTCAAGTACTGCTCTACCTTCGACTCCACACCAGCAGGTAATATCGGCCCAGTGGCCGAAGCGCTGGCACGTGCCTTGGACGCCAAGGGCGTCACCGTCTGCCCCGCCTTCCCCACCATGGGTCGCACCATTTACCAGGGGCATCTTTTCGTGCACGACCGCCTGCTCTCGGAGAGCGGGATGGAGCACCATCCGCTGACGCCCATGACGGACCCGGATATACGTCGTTTCCTCTCCAAGCAGACCAGCACGCCCGTGGGACTGGTGCCTCAGCAAGTCGTGGCCTTGGGCGCTGACGCTATCGCGGCCAAACTTGCCGCGGCGGGTCAGGCAGGCCAGGTGCTCTGCGTGGTCGATGCTGTTTGCGATGGTGATCTTCTGCGCATCGGGAAAGCCTCGGATGGGGCGCCGCTCCTGACGGGCGGCTCGGGCATCGCGCTAGGTCTGCCTCGCAACTTCATCGTCCGCGGGGACGCGACCGGCAATGAGGGCACTTTCACTCCCGCCCATGGACCTGCGGCTATCCTTGCCGGATCCTGTTCGGGTGCCACGCGAGGCCAGATAGATCAGCACATCGCAGCTGGTCACCCGGTTTATCCTATCGATGTTCCTGAAGTGCTGGCTGGCGCCGTGACGGCCGAAACCCTGACAGAGTTCATTTCCGAGAATCCGGGCGCCCCCTTGGTGTATTCGTCGGGCGCACCGGACGTCGTGCGCCAGATACAGGACCGTTACGGGCGGGAAGTCGTCGCGGCGCAGCTGGATGAGTTGTTCGCCGAAACTGCACGCCAACTTCTGCGCCGGGGCTGGCGCCGTATAGTCGTAGCAGGTGGCGAAACATCAGGGGCGGTCGCGCTGGCCGTCGCGAGGGAACTCGATGTGGAGGCGATGACCCTCGGGCCCGAGATCGATCCAGGAGTGCCGGTTCTGTCGCTCGGCCAGCAGGAGCCTGTCCTTCTGGCACTGAAATCCGGCAATTTTGGTGCCCCCGACTTCTTCTCGAAGGCGCTGGACGTCATGGGAGGCATCAGATGACCGATGAACATGCGGCGCGCGAGGAAATGGCGCACCTCTGCAAATCACTCTTCGACCGCGGATTTTCCGTGGGAACCGCAGGTAACGTCTCGGTCCGTCTCCACGACGGGATCCTGATGAGCCCGACGAACGTGCGGCTTGGCGATCTTGATCCGGCTCGTATCTCCAAGCTGGACCTTGACGGCCACCATGTCGGCGGTGACAAGCCGACCAAGGAAACGTTCCTGCACCAGGCCTTCTACGACACGCGCCCTGACGCCGGGGCGGTCGTCCATCTGCATTCCACATGGGCGACTGCGCTTTCCTGCCTTGCAGATGTAGATCCGCAGGACTGCATCCCACCATTGACGCCCTATGTTGTCATGCGTGTCGGCACCGTCAGAATGATCCCCTACACACGGCCCGGAGACCCGAAAACTGGTGAACTGATCAGGGCTCTGCGCGGACAGTATGCGGCGGTCCTGCTCAGCAATCACGGGCCGGTCGTGAGCGGGAAGAACTTGTTCTCGGCCGTCTGTGCAGCGGAGGAGCTGGAGGAAACGGCCCGCCTGCTGATCGCCCTGCGCGGTCAGCGCGTCAACCTTCTCACGTCCGAGCAGGTGGGCGAACTGCGCTCCACCTTCGGCACGATCTGATGATCCTGCATCTGCGCCTCCGTCTCCTCGGTCAGGTTCTGCAAAGGCCGCGAGCATGAGCCGGTTACCTGCTTCGGTTCGCTCTGGGGCGACGCTTCTGGCTGCAGGTCTCGCAGGCTGGCTATGCGATGCCCTGCATGTTCCGCTCGGTTGGCTCATCGGTGCCATGCTGGTGATGATCGTCGCTTCGCTCGCGCGCATCCCTGCACAGCAGCCGGTGCTGATCGTCCCGTACGTGAAGGCGTCGGTCGGAACGCTTCTTGGTGCGTCCATCACCATGCCGGTTCTGCTGTCGGTCCCCGAGTGGTGGGTATCGCTGAGCTTCATGTTGGTCGTGATGGCGGTGGCGGGCGCATTGAACTACCGTCTGCTGCAACGGCATTTCGGATTTGCACCGGCCGACGCGGCGCTGTGTTCAGTTCCCGGTGGCATCGCCGAGATGATCTTCCTCAGCGACCAGGCGGGCGCGGATCAACGACGCGTGGCCATCGTTCATGCGCTGCGCATTGCGCTTTCCATCCTGGTGATCCCTCCGCTTGTCAGCTTGCTTTATGGGATAACAATCAGCCGCGCAGCACCAATCGCGCCTGTACAGATGACCTGGCCAGACTGGGGCTGGTTCGCTTTCTGCATCCTGGCTGGCGTTGCTGCAGCTAGATCACGGCGTCTTCCTGCCCCGTTGATCATCGTCCCGATGACCGTGTGCGCGGCGCTGCATGTCACCGGCTTCACGCACTTCGTCGTTCCTCCGGAGGTCTCCCGGATCATGCAGGTCGTGATCGGATTGAATGTCGGCGCGCGGTTCCAGAACCAGCCGCTCTCGTCCCTGGTCCGCGTCTTCGGCGCTGCTCTGAGCACGGTCGCCGTCCAGATCGCCTTCGCGCTGCTCGGCGCATTCGTGGTGTTGCACCTTACCGGCTTCGACCAGCTTGCACTGACGCTGGCATACGCGCCTGGCGGCTTGGCCGAAATGTCGCTGATTGCCATCGCGATGGGCCGGGAGGTGGCCTTCGTAGGATTGCATCATCTGGTCCGCGTGCTCCTCTCATTGGGGCTGGCGCCGGTGCTGCTGCGCAAATTGAAAGGAAACGAACAATGTCGCTCGTGACGACACCAGACGTCGACGGCCGCAGTTGGCGCCATACGGATCTGAAATCCTGCCTCGGAACAAGGCTGCCGCGTCTCCCCCATGTGCTGCGGCTGCTTTCGGAAAACCACCTGCGGGAAACCCAGGAAGAGGAGCCGCTTCTGGCTGCCCTGGATGACTGGTTGGGCGGGCGCCCGACGAGCTTCGAGTTCATGTTCCGCCCCAACCGGATCCTGATGCACGATACCACCTGCACCCCTGCCCTGGCCGACATCGCGGGCTTGCGAGATGCAGTGGCGGAAGCTGGCGGCGACCCCGCTCAGCTGACGCCACAGCTACCGGTCGAAGTCTCTGTTGATCACTCGCTGGCCGTTGATGTCTACGCATCACCTGCCGCATTCAGCCGCAATGCCGGCAACGAGATCCAGCGGAACGCCGAACGCTATGCCTTCATGAAATGGGCCTCGGCCAACATGGAGGGCGTGCACGTCAATCCTCCCGGCACTGGCATCATGCACACGATCAATCTGGAGCAGCTGGCGACCGTACTTGAACTGCGCGAAGACGGGCTTGCGCACCCCGACATGCTGCTGGGCACTGACAGCCATACCCCGATGATCAATGGCATCGGCGTGATGGCCTGGGGTGTCGGAGGGCTTGAGGCTGAAAGCGTCATGTTCGGTCAGGCGGCATCGCTGGCGGTACCCGAAGTCGTCGGTGTGCAGCTGACCGGGGCGCTGCCCCCGGGCGTTCTTGCAACGGACCTGGCCCTGGAGGTGACCCATCAGCTCCGCCTGCTCGGTGTAACCGGCAGCTTTGTCGAGTTCTTCGGGCCTGGCCTTGCCGCCCTGACGGCGGATCAGCGCGCGGTGGTTGCGAACATGGCGCCGGAATATGGCGCCTCCACAGGCTTCTTCCCTGTTGATGCGCAGGTTGTCGACTATCTTCAGCGCACGGGCAGACCTGATCATCTGACGGGGGCTATTGAGCCCTTGTTCCGGAGCATGGGACTTTGGTTCGACCCCGCCGAAGCCCCCCGCTTTGACAGAGTGATCTCGATCGACCTGTCCGCGTTGCACCCCGTACTCGCAGGCCCGCGGCGCCCGCAGGACCGAGTCGCACCAGCGGAGGCGCAGGTGGCAGTCGAGGCCGCGATAGGCCGTGATCTGGACGCTGCAGCTGGTCCGGTTCCTGATGGCGCCGTCGGCGTGGCTGCCATCACCAGCTGCACCAATACCTCTGATCCGCGGATGTTGATGGCGGCTGGCCTGTTGGCCCGGAAGGCGAAACAGCGCGGCCTTCGTCCGGCGGATTGGGTGAAGACGTCGCTGGCGCCCGGTTCACCTTCTGCTCGGGATTATCTGGAACGAGCAGGGTTGCTGGAGGACCTCGCCGCGGTCGGTTTCGACATCGTCGGCTTTGGCTGCACCACCTGCATCGGCAACTCTGGGCCTCTTCCGGCAGTCATCGAAACTGCATTGGCAGAGGGTCGCGCAATCAGCGCCGTTCTTTCGGGCAATCGCAACTTCCCGGGCAGAGTTCACCCCAAGCTCGACCTCGGCTATCTTGCCTCTCCGCCGATGGTCGTTGCGTATGCAATACGGGGCACGATACGCGGCGACATCCTTACGGAGCCGCTCGGTCAGGACGGGAACGGCAAGAACGTCTATCTCAGCGACCTCTGGCCCACCGATGCCGAGATCGAGGCCTCGATGGATGCGGGGTTCCGAGCTGAAGATGTTCCACAAGCCTTTGCGCGCGCAAGCGCTAACGAGGTCTGGCAGAACATCGAAGCTCCGCGCTCTGCCCGCTTCCCCTGGGATCCGGACTCCCGTGATCTCCGGAGGCCGAAATTCGCGTCCCTGGACGAAGGGACGCGGCTGGGAACATATTCCGCAGTGCCCCTGATGGTCCTTGGGGATGATATGACCACGGATCACATTTCGCCTGCCGGTTGGATCGACCCCGCATCGAAGGCCGGTGAGTGGTTGATCGAGCGTGGCGGCGATCCCAAGGACCTCAACGTTTACGCGTCCTACCGCGGCAACTGGGAGGTGATGCTGCGTGGTCTTTACACCAACCGCTTGGCGCGGAACTACCTGAGCGAGGATCTTCCGCCTGCCTGGACGGTGCTGGAGGACGGCACGAGGCTTCCGGTCTTCGAGGCGGCAGACCGTCAGCGCGCAGGGGGCCAATCGGTGGTCGTGCTCGCCGGTGAGCGCTACGGAATGGGCTCAAGCAGGGACTGGGCGGCAAAGGGAGTCGCTCTTCTGGGTGTGCGAGCTGTCATCGCCAATAGTTTCGAGCGGATCCACCGCACCAATCTCATCGGCATGGGCATCCTGCCGATCGAGCTGTCCGGCGGCTTCCGCCCCCATGAAGCTGGGATCAAGCCACGCGATCGCTTCACCGTTGAAGCACCTGTCGAAGGCCTGGTTCCGCGAATGGAGGTTCCGCTCGTCTGGCTGCGAGCTGACGGCCGTGCGCAACAGCTGGAAGCTCGGGCGGCCGTGGAGACCCGGCAAGAGGTAGAGCTGTTGCAGCAGGGAGGGGTGCTTGCAGCGATCCTGAACCGCGTCCTGAAGCGTTAGCGCGTCAGAGAGTCCTTGCGGGATTGACCCTTCTGCAAAGGCATAGTCATATCCGGTCAACACGGCTCTCGCAGAGGCAAGGCGAGGGGGAAGGACCATCGGCTCTATGTCTTTGCAGCAAGCGATATACGACTCCTTGGTGGACGCTATCCGCGGCGGCCACATCAAGCCCGGCGGCAGGGTACCGACCGAGAAGGAACTGGCCGCGCAATTCCAGGCGAGCAGGTCGACTGTGCAGGCCGCCATGTCACGTCTCGTGCACGAAGGTGTAGTGCGGAGATATGCTGGTCGGGGCACTTACGCCTGCAGGATCGACGACGACATGTTGGTGAAGGTCAACCTGGACATTCACAACATCCAGTCGTTCGAGAACGAGATGAAGGTCGCCGGAGACCGCGTCACCTACCGATTGGTCTCATTCTCGAAAGTGCCAGCTCCAGCGAGAGCGGCAGGAAAACTCGGTATCGAGATCGGGGAGGCAGTGCTGGCTCTGTATCGGCTCCGCTTCGTTGATGACAACTGCATTGGCTCCGAACTGCGTTATTTTGCGCCGAACATCGTTCTGGACGTTCCGGTTAGCGCGCTAGAGAGTCAAGGAGTTCACTCGTTGATCGAGGAGGGCCTGGGGATCGAAATTGGGCGTATCGAGGCTGTTCTGCGTGCGGTCAGCGCCACGGATGCACAGGCGCATGACCTCGGTGTCGGCCCAGGTTCGCCGTTACTCGTCCGCTCCCACACCCTGTTCGACATTTCCGACAGCGTGATACTTCACGGAGAATCCTTTTACGTAGAGCCTTTCTCCTTCCGCTATACTGCCTCTCTGCGCGAGCGATCCTAGAAGCCGAACAATTGTGCCGGAGTTTCCGCAAGAATGGCCTGCGCATGTTCGGAACTGCCTGCCCACCGCTGGAGATCAGCAAGCGCACGCATGTCGTCGATAGACATGAACGGCTCAACCTCCGACAGCGGCCGGAAGGCGCGCTCGGCTGACCGCCCAGTGTGCGGCCAGTCGCTTCCCCAGATCACGCGACCAGGCGCCGCACGAAACAAGAGCGGCGCAATCGGATCCAAAGGGTCATTAGTTGCGGAATAGCCCGTCGCGCGGCATGCGCCTGATGCTTTGAGGATCACATTTGGCAGAGACAGCAGGTCGCACAGCGCATCTATCTCAGCATCCAGATTGGCCGACGTCGTATCCAATCCGGCGAAATGGTCGAGAATGAAGACGCGCGGAGTAGCGGCCAAGACGGGACGAAGACGTAGCAGGGTAGGCAGCGGCAGATAGATTTCGATCGCCATATCCGTGCCGAGCAAGACAGAGTCCAGGGCCCGGAGATAGGCTGCACAGTCTTCTATGTCCGTTGTCCCTCGGGTCTTGAGGTTGGCGCGACAGGCTACGACGCCCTGCGCACGCAATGTCCTGATGTCGTCTGACGTGACCTGGCGGGGATCGACCACGGCAACGCCACGCGCCCTGTCCAGCCCGAGCTTGGCAATGGCTGCAAGCGTCGCGCGGTTGTCGGTGCCATACGGGCTCGGTTGAACAACAAGGACGCGGTGTGCCCCGATTCGGTCCAGATGCGCCACCAGATCGGCCGTGGTTGCCGGTCCGGGAGTGTAGCTCCGGCGAGCGGAGAAGCTGAAGCATTCCGGAAGAAAAACATGCACATGGCAGTCGACGACAGGTAAATGACTGGTCATTTTCAGAACCTAAGTAAACATTTTCGTTGCCTTCACGAAACATTTGCATCTAAACCTGTTGAAATGCAATTGGAGGGCCTGATGTTCTTCTCCCCGCCGCCCGAAGTCACGGCAGATGTCTTTGCCGAGGTTCCCGAGGATCTCCGGCCGTCTGAAAGTTCGGATTGGGCACGTATCCAGCATCCGGGAAAGCGCTTCCGGGCCTTCCTGGAGGGGCCGTCCTTCGATCGGGAGGGAAATTGTCAACGGCGGTGCAAAACCCGGCCACGCGGCGGCGTAAAATCAGGCCAGGTGACGATGGCCGGCGCCATGGCGCGCGCGCTTACCATAGAGCTGGCGCGTGCCATGGCGCATTGGCCCCTTGGGGCCAAATCGAGGCGATCTAATCTCAGGACTTTTGTTGCCGCTTTCGGGCGGTGCTGTTGGCGAGGCGATAACTCTCGCCGTTCATTTCGAGTATGCTGACGTGGTGGGTCAGCCTGTCGAGCAGTGCGCCGGTGAGGCGCTCGGAGCCGAAGGTTTCGGTCCATTCATCGAAGGGCAGATTGCTGGTGATCAGTAAGCGGCGGTTGCGCCCCACGCACGTTCAGCTTGACAGCTTTAAGTTCCAAGGCAGCAGATCGTCGATGTGGGCCTGTGGGTAACCGGCGGCGACTGCTTCCAAAGTCGCCTTAAGGTA
>NZ_JAOTBE010000065.1 GCF_026162645.1 Paracoccus rhizosphaerae | reverse complement strand
CGCTGAAAATCCTCGCGCCCTCCCTGCTGCCGCAGAAAGGGAAAGGGTGGACGACTTTTACGCCGCCCGCAGCAGCTCCATGCCGCCGCTTCCGTGGCCTAGTTTCTCACCGCCGTTCTCACCGGAACGCCAAAAGCCCCGCGGATAGCGGGGCGTGATGCAGGCAACCATGAAGCTGCTGATGTTGTTGGCGAATTAGTGTTGGTTGCGGGGGCAGGATTTGAACCTGCGGCCTTCAGGTTATGAGGGCTACCCCCGCGTCCGGAATACCTTCGTTATTTCCGCAGGTTAGGAGGGTTTTGGGCGCCAAACGTCGGCGTCGTGTCGCACGGAACAGCCGCAAACCGTTGGGAGTAAACGGGAATCCGATCACGCGTCGGCATAGTCGGCTTCCGGTACCGCCTTCCGCAGCATGATACCGATGGTCATGCGCTGCTGGCCGGGGTTGAGATGATCGTATCGCTTCTCGATCCCATACTGCCGGGCCACTGCGTACAGCTGGTCAAGGTCGAGGCTGCCTCCGGGCTGCTTGACCTTCCGATCCAGCCACCGATTGAACGGACTGGACGCGGTTTTCTCTTTCCATGCTTCGCGCTGCTCTCGCGTGATTTTCATTGACCGGTCGCGATCCTCACCGGGCTTTCGGTAGCGAGCGGCGCTGGAGAACAGGCTTTCGCGAGTGATCCGCAACCCTGGACGTTCAATCTCGTAGCCAATCGCTTCCATGATCTGGCGGGCCATGTGGCCGATCATCTGCTTGATCCGGTCCTCACCGACATCGGGCCCGAACTCCGTGAGGAGGCCCGGCGCCAGCGGCTCCACCGCCGCGCGCTCCAGGAACGTTGCTGTCTCCATCCTCACGACGTTCTCCGGTCGTTTCATGAAGCTCCAGATCTCCTGCCCGAGCTCGGTCTCGTACAGGTCACGGAAGTTCTGCGGCTGGTACTCCAGCCCCTTCAGATCAGGAACGCCGCGTAGCTGCATGATACCCTCCACATGTGACATGTGTCATGGGTATCATGCCAAAATGACACCTGTCAATAGTGCGCCTGTCATTCAGTTGGATCTCCTAGGAACCGATCTCAGCCGATTCCGTGCGGGAAACGGTTCGTGACACGGAGGTGTCCATACCAGCGTCGTGCAAGGCAGCTATGTATTCAGAAACAAGGAACTGAACCAACGCTGTGAACATCCGCCGATCCGTTCGCGCTGATATTATTGGGTTTTTGCCCATACTTGTCGGACCGCTCATCGTGAATGTCCGAATGCCGCCCCGCCCTCGACCTTGTATCTGTATGCCCCGAGGCCACGGCGGCGGAGTATTGTCAGGCAAGTCGTTTCGATAGTGAGTTATCCGGTTTCTTGACCAATTCAAAACTTGGTATAGCGTTGGGTCGTCTAGCCTTTTCTCAATCCCATCGGGCTTAAGGAACGAAAACTCAATAAAGAATCGATTCTGAAGGTCGGCATTCAAACGAGTTGAATCTAGCCTTGATCTCAGGGAGGGAGGGTTTCTCTCAAGATACCGATATTTGATCACGTTGAGAATAAAATTCGCTACTGCAAGGCAGTTGGACAGCTTGAAATCACGATCTGGTTTGTCAAGATCATTTAATTGAGCAGATAGTCTCTGTATCGCTCCAACTTCCAAATAGAAATCTGCCTTTTGTTCCATCTCCGGCACCTCCACTATCCCTCAGGACCTGTTTTGGATCAGCCTAGCAGCTTCGCCTCGACCATCGCCATTGCCTTCTGGTGGTCGGGCGACGGGAACAGGTGGCCGTAGCGCTCCATGGTCATCTGGATCGAGGAATGGCCCGCGAAGGTCATGATCTCCTTGATCGAGAAGCCCTGCTCGATCCACAGCGACACGGCGAAGTGGCGCAGGTCGTGCCAGCGCATCGTCACCTCGACCTTTTCCTGCAGCTTGCGGAAGCGCGCCTGCGTGTTGGTGTGCTGGAGGATGCCGCCGCGCGGCGCGGGGAACACCAGCCCGAGGTTGCTTTTCGGGCAGCGCAGCTTCCAGCGGCGCAGGGCGTTCAGCACCATCGGCCCGGCGGGGATGTCGCGATAGCCCGCGCGCGATTTCGGCTCGCCCAACTGGTTGTAGGCGTCCGCGCGCTGGCGGATGTGGATGAAGCCCTTCTCGAAATCCACGTCCTGCCAGCGCAGTCCCCGCAGTTCGGACGCGCGCAGGCCGCCGAGGGCCGAAACGATCAGATGCGGCTTGAAGTCCTCGTCCGCCGCCTCGATCAGCGCGCGGATCGCCTCCTTCGACGGGACTGGCGCCTTGTGGTCGATCCGGCTCGACTTGATGATGCGGACGCCGTGGGCGGCGTTGGTGAACAGCTGGCCGTTGTCGATGGCGTGGTCGAGGATCAGCTTCAGCACCGAGATGGCGCGGCGGGTCAGATGCTCGGAGCGCCCGTTCAGCAGCAGCCGGTCGCGGAACTCGTTGACATGGCGGCGGGTCAGTTGGGCGATCAGCTTGTCTCCGAGCCCCACCTCGGGATCCTTGATGTGCAGCCGCACATAGTCGCTGTAGCCGCGCAGCGTCGACCGTTCCATCCGCCGCCCCGTCTTGCACCGCACCTCGCAGTGGTCGAGCCACGCCTTGGCGGCCTCGGCCACCGTGATGCTCTCGCTGTCGGCCAGATAGGTGTGGTTGGCGACCAGCGAGCGGACCTTTACCAGATAGACGTCGGCATCCTTCCGGCGCGGGAACAGCTTCGAGCGGCGCTTCCCGGCCTGGTCGGTGAAATCCACCTGCCAGCGAACCAGGCCCGACGGCAATGTTCTCTTCCGGATCGTGGCCATGCGCGTCCTCCAACGCTTCATCACGCTCAGGTTCGCGGGACAGGCAAGGCCCGAATTTCCGAGGCGAACGAATACCATTGACAGTGTGTCTGAGGTCATCTATCCATAGTTCAGACATACTGTCAAAGGTTATCGCCATGAACCAGGAATTCACCATCCAGCAGCTCGCGGACGCAGCGCAGCTGACCCGCTACCAGGTCGAGGCGTGGATCTCGCGCGGCCACTTCAAGCCAGAAAACCCGGTCGAGTCCGGCAAGGCTCGGAAGTTCACCTACGAGGATGCCATCGTTCTCGGCGCGGTTGCCGAGTTCAGCCGCCTCGGGCTCTCGCCTGCGGTCGTCTCGATGCACACGGCGCAGCTGCGGTTCCGCGACGGGCGTGGGGCGCTGTTCGTGATCAGCACGGTCTTCCGGCAGGTCGGCGCCACCGAGGCCAACCCCGACATCGCGGGCGAGATCGACATCACCTCGGGCAGCATCGTCCCGACCGCCGAGATCGCCAGCATCGCCGCCGATCCGAAGGTTCGCGCCTTCGCGGTGGTGAACCTCGAGCAACTCGAACACCGGGTGCAGGCCTCCCTCGGCGTCGCCTGACCCCCACCAGAAACTTCGGAGGACATCATGCAGGAGCAATTGCGGGCTGGACCCGCCACGGGAGAGGTTTGCCCGACGCTGGCCGACGATCTGCTGCGCGGCGCGGACGCCATCGCGATCTTCGTCTTCGGCGACGCGAAGGCGCGCCGGAAGGTCTACTACTATGCGGGCGAGGCCAAGGTGCGGATGCCCACCTTCCGGATGGGCAACGTGATCTGCGCACGCAAATCGCGGCTTCTCGACTGGATCGAGCAGCAGGAGGCCGCGCGATGATGGACCCACTATACCGGTTCCTGCCCTGGGATCACGTCGTGCTGGGCGAGAAGCTGCGGGGTTGCCGCGGGGCGGTCATGGGCCTTCTGGCCGCCGCCCCGCCCGACAGCGAGACCAGCCGTATTGCACGCGAGACGATTGCCGCGGTGGATCGCCTGCGCTCGGAGATGGACTGCCATCTGCACATCACCCGGCCGCTGCGGCGAGATCCGCGGCGTCTGACCCGCCACATCTACGCAGGGGCAACGCACTTCTCGGGATGCCTCACCACAGAGGAGGAACGCGCGCAGGACGATTTTGCAGGATGGGAGCTCGAGGAGTGACCATGGACGAGCCCATCCCCCTGACCATCGACACGTCTTGCGCCGACACTGTGGATGCGACGTCCAGCACCCCGGCTGCGCCAGAGGATCCGACCGAACTGCGCCTGCGGCTGCATCGCAACGGCTATCGCCCGATCCCGGTGCTGGGCGCGCATGTCGCCATGAAGGGCGCAGGCAAGCGGCCGATGATGAAGGGCTGGGAGACGGTCTGCGCCAGCGCCGACGAGGCCGAGATCACACGCTGGACGAAGGCGCAGCGCAACTGCACGAACACCGGGCTGCTCTGCGGCGCGCTGATCGGCGTCGACATCGACGTCCTCGATCCGGATCACGCGCAACGACTGTGCGAAATGGCTCTCGACATCCTCGGCCCCACACCGCTCCTGCGCATCGGCAAGGCCCCGAAATGCCTGCTCGCCTTCCGCACGGAGGCGGCGTTCGACAAGGTCCAGACACCGGAATTCCAGATGCTCGACGGCACGGTAGCGCGTATCGAGATCCTTGCGACCGGCCAGCAGTTCGTGGGGTTTGGCGTCCACCCCGACACCCGCGCACCCTATGTCTGGCCGGAAGCTTCTCCCCTTGATGTACCGATGTCGGACCTGCCCCTGCTCGACCAGGACCGCGCGCGCCGCTTTGTCGATGCCGCCGACCGCTATCTACGCGCCGCGGGCGGCCAGACCGCCGCCGATCGCCGGGACATCGACCGCGAGGGGCGCAAGGTCGCGGGGCTCAAGCGGAACCAGACCCCATCGCGCCAGCTGGTCGAGGAGGCGTTCGCCTGCATCCCGAACAACGACCTTCCCTATGACGAGTGGATCAAGGTCGGCCTCGCCCTTTACGCCGCGCTCGGTCCCGATGGCCGCGACCTGTGGGAGACTTGGTCGGCCGAGGCGGCCAAGAACGATCCCGCCGTCACCGCCGAGAAATGGGACAGCTTGGCCAGCGTGCGCAGCGTCACGGTCGGCACGCTGTTCTGGCTGGCGCGGCAGAACGGCTGGCGGGCCGCGAAACCGCACCGCGTGCGCGCCGGTGAGCAAGTCGAGCACGACGGCGCGCGTGACAACGACGAGTTGCCCACGCACGACGATGCCGGGCGGCCGATCATCTATCTTTTTGCAGGACAGATGCCCACGATCATCGACATGGCAGAGGGGGCGCTGCTGCACGCAGAGCTGGGCTACTATCAGCGTGGCAGCATGGTGGTGCGCCCGGCGATGGTGCCGGTGGCAATCTCGGACGGCCGCAAGATCGACGCGCCGCGGCTCGTGGACGTCAAGGCGCATCACATGGCCGAGGCCTTCACCCGCGTCGCCTCCTTCAAGCGGTTCGACAAGCGCGCCGAGAAATGGGTGAATTCCGATTGCCCCCATCGGATCGCGGAGACCTTTCTGGCGCGCGAGGGCCAGTGGCGCCTGCCGGTGCTGACCGGCATCATCAACTGCCCGACGCTGCGACCTGACGGCTCGATCCTCGATCTGCCCGGCTATGATCCGCAGACCGGCCTGTTGTTCGACCCGCAGGACGTCCGCTTCCCGGCGCTGCCGCGCGATCCCGACCGAGCGACCGCACTGCGCGCGCTCGGCTTCCTCAAGGATCTGATCGCGACCTTCCCGTTTGTAACCGACGCGGACCGCTCGGTCGCGCTCTCCGGGATCCTCACCGCGCTGGTGCGCCGCTCGCTGCCCACGGCGCCGCTCCACGGGTTCAACGCGCCGACGGCCGGGACGGGCAAATCCATGCTGGTCGACCTGGCGAGCCAGATCGCCACCGCCCGCCCCGCGCCGGTGATCGCGCAGGGCAAGTCCGAGGAGGAGATGGAAAAGCGGCTGGGCGCGGCGCTGATCGCGGGCGACGTGCTGATCGCCATCGACAACTGCGAGGAACCGCTGGGCGGCGAGCTCCTGTGCCAGACCCTCACCCAGACCAGCCTCAAGGTCCGCATCCTCGGCAAGTCCGTCAACGCCGAGGTGCCGAGCAACGCCGCCGTCTTCGCCACCGGCAACAACCTGACCCTTGAGGGCGACATGACCCGCCGCGCCATCCGGGCGATGCTGGACGCGGGCGTCGAGCGACCCGAGTTGCGCGCCTTCGACCGCGATCCCCTCGCCGTGGTTACGGCGCAGCGCGGCGATTACGTCACGGCCGGGCTGACGGTCCTGCGCGCCTACCACATCGCCGGTCGGCCCGAGATGCTCGCGCCGCTCGGCTCCTTCACCGACTGGTCGCGCTGGGTGCGCGACGCGCTGATCTGGCTGGGCGAGGCCGACCCCTGCGACACGATGGAGGGCATGCGCGGGGCCGACCCGAAGCTGGAAGCGCTGACCACCGTGCTGGAGCAATGGCGCGAGGTGATCGGCATGGACAAGGTCAGCGTCCGCGAGATCATCGAGCGCGCCACGGTACAGCGTCAGCAGCTCTACGGCCGGTCGGAGTTCATCCACCCCGAGTTCCGCGAGGCCCTGCTGCGCGTGGCGGGCGAAGGCGGGGCGATCAACGGCGGGCGGCTCGGCAAGTGGATCGGCGGGCAGCAGAACCGCATCGTGAACGGACTGCGCCTGGTCTCCGCAGGCGTATCGGCAGGGCGCGCGCGGTGGCAGCTGGAGGTCGCGGAAACCGGGTCCGCGCCGATCAACAACCGTTCTGAAGTTCTCCGGAGCCATGCCGATGCGTGACGCTCATTCTCGATCCGTCTGGTGGGTTTGGTGGGTTTGGTGGACTTGTCCCGGTCCAAATCTGTGTTTGTCGCCCAAAGTGTCAGCGACGTGTCACGTCGCGACATGGGACGCCATGCATCACACCACCACGCATGACATGACAGTTTACAAGGGCGGGCCGGATCACCCCACCAATCTCCACCACCCCCACCAGACAGATCGTCAACCGGCGGGACGGCCCGGCACGCCCCGTGACAACTTCAGAACCGTCGTTAGCGGCCGGGAACGCCGGATCGCGGGCCGCCGGGCGGTTCCTCCCGGGCCGATCCGTATGTGGGGACCCGCAGCGCATACGCCCGCCAGCGTCAGGGGGCGGAAATGACTAAACTCGACAGCCACGAGACCAAGACCGCTTTTGCCGCCCGCGTCGGCCTGACCAAAGGCCGCATCTCGCAACTGGTGGCCGAAGGGCTGCCGGTGCGCGCGGACGGGCGGATCGACGTGGCGGTGGGGCTCGCGTGGATCGAGGACAACCTCGACCCCGCCAGACGCAACAAGGGTGGCGCGGTCAGCCCGACCCGCGCCGCCACAACGCTGGCCGAGGCCAAGCGGCTGCATGAAATCGTGAAGGTCCAGCGCGCCAAGCTGGCGTTCGAGCGCGAACAGGGCCAACTGGTCGAGACCGCCGCCGCCACCAGGACCGTGTTTGCGCGCGCCCGTGCCGAACGCGACGCGCATCTCGCGTGGGTCCAGCGCACCGCGCCCCTGCTGGCTGCCGAACTCGGCGCCGATCCTCGCGCCACATTCGCAGCCCTCGACCGGATGATGCGCGAGCATCTCGAACATCTGGCCGACCTGCCGTTGGGGAGCTTCGGTGATGGTGCCTGACATCGACCTCGCCTGGCGGCGCGGCATCCGCCCCGAACCGCCGATCCCCGTGTCGGACTGGGCCGACCGCCACCGCATCCTGCCGCCAACCTCGGCCGAGCCCGGTCGCTGGCGCACCGACCGCACGCCCTATCTGCGCGCCGTGATGGACGCGCTCTCGACGGCGAGCCCTTACGAGCGCGTCGTGCTGATGAAGGGGGCGCAGACCGGCGGGTCCGAGGCGGGGCTGAACTGGCTCGGCTACATTATCCAGAACGCGCCCGGCATCGCCATGCTGGTCATGCCCTCGCTCGACATGGTGCGCCGGAACACCACCGTCCGGATCGACCCGCTGATCGAAGCGACGCCCGCGCTACGCGAACTGGTCGCCGCGCCCCGCTCCCGCGACGCGGGCAACAGCCTGTTCCGCAAGTCCTTCCCCGGCGGCCAGCTGGTGATGACAGGAGCGAACAGCGCGGTGGGCCTGCGCTCCACGCCCGTCCGCTACCTGTTCCTGGACGAGGTGGACGGCTATCCCGGCGACGCCGATGGCGAGGGCGATCCGGTCGATCTGGCGATCCAGCGCACCGCCACCTTCCGCGGGCGGCGCAAGATCTACATGGTCTCGACGCCCACGCTGAAGGGCCATTCCCGCATCGAGGCGGCCTTCGAGCACAGCGACCGGCGTTTCTACCACGTCCCCTGCCTGCATTGCGGCGACATGGCCCCGATCACCTGGGCGCGCATCCGCTGGCCCGAGGGGCGGCGCGAGCAGGCGCATCTGGTCTGCGAGGCCTGCGGCGGCATCCACCACGAGCACGAGAAGCCCCGGCTTCTGGCCGCGGGCGAGTGGCGTCCGACCGCCGAAGGAGACGGCCGCACCGCAGGCTTCCACCTCTCCGCGCTCTATTCCCCGTGGGAGACATGGGCCGAAATCGCCGCCGAGCATGGCCGGGTGCGAAAAGACCCGCCCCGCCTGCAGGTCTGGGTCAACACCAAGCTGGGCGAGTCCTGGGAGGACCAGGCGGGCGACACCGTTCCGGCCGACCCGCTCATGGCGCGCCGCGAGGACTGGGGCGACGCCCTGCCCACCCCCGTCGCCGTGCTGACCGCAGGCGTTGACGTGCAGGGCGACCGGATCGAGGTGCAGATCCTCGGCTGGGGCCGCGACGAGGAAGCGTGGGTGATCGACTACCGCGTGCTCTGGGGCGACCCGTCCGGGCCGCGCCTCTGGTCCGACCTCGACATGGTGCTGCAGGCGACCTTCCCGCATCCCGCGGGGCTCGACCTGCCGGTGCGCGCCGCGGCCATCGACACCGGCGGCCACCACACCAAAATGGCCTACGAGTTCTGCCGCACCCGCCTCGCCCGCCGCATCTGGGCGATCAAGGGCCGCGGCGGGCCCGGCATTCCCGTCTGGCCGCGCCGACCGACGCGGACCAACAAGGGCAAGATTCCGCTCTTCATCGTCGGGGTGGATGCCGTGAAGGATGCCGTCTTCGCCCGCCTGAAACTGACCGAACCCGGCCCCGGCGCCATTCACTTCCCCCGCCGTCTCGACGCCGACTACTTCCGCCAGCTGACCGCCGAACGCGTCGTCACCCGCTTCGAGCGCGGACGCCCCATCCGCTCCTGGCAGCCCAAACGCGACGGCGAGCGCAACGAAGCCCTCGACACCTTCGTCTACGCCCACGCCGCCCTGCACGGCCTGATCAGCATGGGGCTCAGGCTGAACGAGGAGGTGCAGGGGGTCGGCCCGGCGATGACTTCGTTGAGCAAGTCGAATGAGGTGATCCGCTCAACGTGGATGGCGTAGATCAACGGCCATGACACTTCTTGTATTTTAGACCACTGCCGCAGGGGCACGGATCGTTCCGCCCCGGCTTTCTGGCCTTGGCAGCTGGGACAGGCTTATTTGGCTGGTTCGAATTCAAGACCCGCGTACGTTGGGACATGCGCGTCGCGTCTTCGTAAATGTGATCGTTTGCTGATGTTCTGGTCGTTGGTATGCGGACCGGGAAAGGCCGAGCCGCGCGGAATGCTCCATCCGAGTTAACTTCCACCAAGACGCCGATGACGTCAGGCACTTTGGCGACCAAGGCGGCCGCACTGGCCTTGTCGTTCACCCCAGCCCAAAAAATTTCTTGGTCGTGCCGCTGAAGCCAGATGAAGAGCGGCTCATCATCCCCAGATAGCATAAAGTAACGAGTCGGATGCAGGCTCAAGGTTTGGCGAAGGTCGGACAGCATCTTGGCCAGATTACTCCGGCCTTCCTCTCCAAGGTTGCGGATGCGGCTCTCCGCTGAAAGCCACCCACGTGCTCGGGTGGCGTTGAGCGCCCCGAGCAGTCTCAGCACCTCGTCCGGGAATGCCTGCGTCGGAAACGGACTGCTTTCCCAGTCTTCACCTTCGAAGCACCTGTCGACGATATCGCTCATGCCGTCCCAGATGACCATGGTCGCGTTGCCGCCACGCAGCTGATCGGCAATGTCCAGATCGAAGCGGTTCTTCTTCAGGTACGCGCCGAGATGGTCGAACTCGTCAAACAGATGAGCCCGCCGCATCCCCGCCACGGCCTGTCGCACCTCCATGTAGTGAGCAAACTCGCCGGGGGTCGGCAAAAATCGCTTGAGGACAAATAGGTCATCAATGGATAGTGAAACGAAGGGATGCTTTCCAAGGAGCGGCGTAATCTCTGCGAGTTCCTTGCAGTATGTGGAAAATGGTGAGAACGACTCGACCGTTAGCCCAATCGGCACCAGCACGCGGTAATCGGAGCGGCGGAGACGGCCGCATTCTTCATTTTTTCCGTCTGCCAAGCGATAGAGCGGCACTTCGTCAGCCGAGTTAAGATAGTTGAAGAACCGTTCACACTGCTTGTAGGCCTTGATCACTAAATCCTGCACCGACTGCGCATGGCGTGCGAAGTCAAGCGCTGGCGACGCGATTGTGGCAGCGGCGCCAGCCTTGGCCTCAACAAGAAACAATACGTCATCTATGAGGATGAGAGTATCATTTTCGGCCCACTGCTTGGTGGCTGGGTCCCTATAGTAGACTTCTTGGAAAAGCGCTGCGTTCGGAAGCTGGCTTGAGAGAATATCGGCAAACGCAGCTTCGCTCATCGTTTTCTGCCGATCCTTGAAGGTCTTCGCGTAATCCGGCCTCCGCTTCAGAAGGTTGAAGAGAAGCGCGCGATACCCAGCGTCGCGAGCAAAGCACGGGTCGATGGCGTAAAAGTCTTCCCCTAGCTGAATTAGTGGTTTCTTCCGAGCAGGCAGTGTCCGGTAAGGCGTTCCCGCATAATCACCCGGAGCGAAGAAATCGGTTTCTTCTCCACGCCGAAACGCCAAGTCCGCTAAGAGCGCCGGCGGCAGCATCGTGTGACGGCTCACATTGGCAATGCCACCTCGAAGCATATCATCCATCGCCCGCCTTGTGGCCTGCGCCTGCTCCCCATTTGCCGCAAGCCAGGCCTCCATAGCCTCTTCTTCAGGCCCATCAAATGATGCCACAAAAGCCTGCACCGCATCAAAGTGCCTCTTCATGTCCGTAATGGCATCGGCATGGCCGGAACGCGCAGAGTCTGCCATTCCTTGGAATCCTGCCGCGATGTCGGCTGCACCAATACCGTATACTTCAGTCAGCATATCATTGTGAGGTGCTAGAACGTAGCTATAGAACTCTCCCTCCAAGACCTGGTAGCGGTTCCCACGCAAGAGAACCCAATTCGATTTAGCGCGGAATTCAATATCAGCGGTATCTGGGCCGAACACTCCGGTCTTCTTGTCCGCTGATGAAGCCATGGCGAAAAACATGGCCTGCTCTCGCAGTTGACGGCTCAGCTCAAAGAGCTCAGTGCATTGGGCTTCGTCAAAGGATACGTCCTCCGGGGCGACGTCCGACGCCAGCACGGCATGCACGTACTCCAGCAAGAACTGATTATCCCCGATGAGGTCGTCGTGGCCCTCCGCTGCACCGTTCTCTTCGGCGGCGCTTTGGACTGCCATCGCCTTCAACATGTACTGAGCATAAATATAGCCGAGCAGATCATGCGCAGGCATCGTGACAATCAGCTCGCGCATGCGTGCGGCCGTCGCTTCCATCTCCTTCAGCAGAGAAGCTGCAGCTTCTTTCCGTTTTTCTTCGTCAATCAATTTACTCACCGAGAGCTTTTTTGCCTTCTGGGGCACCTTGGTAGAGAGACTTTGACCAGACCGTGGCTTCGCATGCTACACCATTATTCTGCAATGACCTCCCAACCCACTAAATGAGATCCGAGACTATCACATTTGCCCGCAGGCACTCGCATCGGTTCTTCAGTTGGAGAACGGTGGCGGGGAGGCTCGTAGCAAAAAAGGCATTTCCCAAACATTCCCAATAGCTTGAGGCTCCGTTTCGGGCGATTCTGTCGTCCATGCGGACCCTCCTCCATCGCCTACTCGGCCTCGCGCGCGCTCGCGGCTTCGACGCTGCGGGTGGCGGGCGGCGTTGGGAGGGGGCGAGGACGGTCGACGGGCTGAACGCGGCAATCCTGGCGGGCGCGACCACGGCTGCGCGGCGGGCCGGGTGGTACTCGCGGAACAACCCGTGGGTCACGGCGGCGGTGGACAGCCTCGTCGGCAATGTTGTCGGCGCGGGGATCAAGCCACAATCCAATCATCCAGACGGGGCAGTGCGCGAGAGGCTGCAGGCGCTCTGGCTGCGCTGGACCGATCATGCCGCCCCGGACGGGCTTGCCGATTTCTACGGGCTGCAGGCCATGGCCGTGCGCGCGATGGTCGAGAGCGGCGAGAGCTTCGCCCGGCTGCGCGTCGCCAGCGACGCCGCCGCAATCCCCCTCCACCTCGAGCTTCTGGATCGCGAGCAGGTTCCCATGGATCTCCACCGCGAGATCGGCGGCGGGGCGCGGATCCGCGCGGGCATCGAGTTCGATGCTGCCGGTCGCCGGGTCGCCTACCGGGTCTTGTCCTCCCGCCCGGGCGATCCGCTTGGGTCTTTCCGCATGGACCCGCTCCGCGTCCCCGCCGCCGGTTGTCTGCACCTGTTCAAGCCGCTTGCGGCCGGGCAACTGCGCGGGATCACCTGGCTCGCGCCGGTGCTGCTGCGGCTGCACGAGCTCGACCAGTTCGAGGACGCCGCGCTGGTGAAGGCCAAGGTGGCGGCACTGTTCACCGAGTTCATCACCGATCCGGACGGCGCGGTGGGCGGACTCTCGGGCACGAACACGGGCGGCGCGCTGACCGTGGGCATGGAGCCCGGCAGCCTGATCCCGCTGCCGCCCGGCACCGACATCCGCTTCTCGAACCCCACCGAACACGACGCCTACGCGCCCTTCGTGAAGAACCACCTTCGCGCCGTCGCGGCCGGGCTGGGGCTGCCCTACGAGCTGGTCTCGGGCGATCTGGAGGGCGTGACCTATTCCTCGATCCGCGCGGGGCTGATCGAGTTCCGCCGCCGCGTCGAGCAGCTCCAGCACAACGTGGTGGTGCACCTGTTCTGCCGTCCGGTCTGGGAGCGGTTCGTGCGCCTCGCCGTGCTGACCGGAGACCTGCCCGCGCGCGACTTCGACCGGAACCCCGACGCCTATCTCGCCTGCGAATGGCTGCCGCCGAAGTTCGATTACGTCGATCCGATGAAGGACGTGCAGGCCGAGATCATGGCGATCGGCGCGGGGCTCAAGAGCCGGTCCCAAGCGATCTCCGAGCGCGGCTACGACGCCGAGCAGGTGGATGCCGAGATTGCCGCCGACCGCGAGCGCGCAGACGGGCTGGGGCTCGCCTTCGGCCAGACATCCGCGCCGCAGCAGAAGGAGGCGGCCGATGGCTGACATCTTGAAATTGCTCACCCGCCGCGCCACGCTGGCGCCCGCCACCGCTGATGCAGAGGCCCGCACCGTCGAGGTGGTCTGGTCCACCGGCGCGCCCGTGCGCCGCCGCGACATGGCAGGGCAGTACATCGAGCGGCTGAGCCTCGATCCGGAGGCCGTCGACCTGTCGCGCCTCGAAGGCGCCAGCGTCCTCGATGCGCATCGCCAGACGGCCGTGCGCGACGTGCTGGGCTCCGTCCGCAGCGCCGCCGTCGACGGCAAGCGCGGCACGGCGCTGATCCAGTTCTCGGCCCGGCCCGAGGTGGAGCCTGTCTGGCAGGACGTGCTGGCAGGCATCCTTCGCCATGTCTCGGTCGGCTACTCCGTCGAGGACTGGGCCGAGACCACGGAGAACGGCGCGCGCGTGCTGACCGCCGTGCGCTGGACGCCCCACGAGATTTCCCTGGTGCCGACACCCGCCGATCCCGGCGCCCACATTCGCATGGAGACAAAGATGACTCAGACAACCACCCGCGAGGCCGCCGAGAAGGCGCCCACCACCGAGACCCGCGCCGAGGCGAATGCCGAAATCCGCTCCATCGCCCGCATTGCCGGGCTCGACCAGTCCTGGATCGACGGCCAGATTGACAGAGGCGCCGATCCCGACACCGCCCGCCGCGCGGCCTTCGAGGCGCTGGCGCAGCGATCCGCGCCGTGCATCCGCACCGAGCAGGTTCGCGTCGAGATGGGTGAGAGCCAGGACGACCCAGTGGTCCGCGCCCGGCAGATGGGCGAGGCGCTCTATGCGCGGATCAACCCGCGCCACGAGCTCTCCGAGCCCGCGCGGCGCTATGCCTACTCGACGCCGGTGGACATGGCGAAGGAGCTGCTGACCCTGCGCGGCGAGTCCACCATGGCGCTGTCGCCTGCGAGCCTCGTGACCCGCGCGCTGCACACGACCTCGGACTTCCCGATCATCCTCGGGGACACGGTGGGACGGGTGCTGCGCGACGCCTACCAGGCCGCGCCTTCCGGCATCCGCCGCCTCGGCCGGCAGACCACGGCGCGGGACTTCAGGGCGGTGAACAAGATCATGCTGGGCGAGGCGCCGCTCCTGGAGAAGCTCAACGAGCATGGCGAGATCAAGGCCGGGACCATGGCCGAGGCGCGCGAGGCCTACAAGGTCGAGACCTGGGCCAAGAAGATCGGGATCACCCGGCAGGTGCTGGTGAACGACGATCTCGGCGCTTTCTCCGACCTCGCCCGGCGCATGGGCCAGGCCGCCGCCGAGACCGAGGCGCGGATCCTCGTGACGCTCCTCGAGGCGGGCAGCGGCAACGGGCCGACCCTGTCGGACGGAAAGACGCTGTTCCACGCCGATCACGGCAACAAGGCGGGCACCGGGGCGGTGATCTCGGATGCGACGCTTTCGGCGGCCCGGCTGGCGCTCCGCACCCAGAAGGGTATCGAGGATCGGACGATCCGCGTGACGCCCCGCAACCTGTTGGTGCCGCCCGCGCTGGAGACCACCGCCGAGAAGTGGCTGGCCAGCATCGCGCCCTCGACGGCGGCCGATGTGAACCCGTTCTCCGGCTCGCTCTCGCTGGTGGTCGAACCGCGGCTGTCCAGCGCGACTCGCTGGTACGTCACCGCCGACCCCGGCGAGATCGACGGGCTGGAGTTCGCCTATCTCTCGGGCGCCGAAGGCCCGCAGGTCGAGAGCCGCTCGGGCTGGGACGTGGACGGCGTGGAGATCCGGGTGATCCTCGATTTCGGGGCCGGGTTCATCGACCACCGCGGCTGGTTCATGAACGCAGGCGCGTGAGCATGGCCGACCTCGCCCAGCTCACCGCCTGGCGGGACGCCCTGATGGCCGCCCGCTACCGGGGCGTCCGCACCGTCGAATACGACGGCAAGCGCATCACCTACGCGAGCGACGGCGAGATGGCCGCGGCGCTCGCGGACCTCAACCGACAGATCGCAGGGGCGACCGAGCGCATCTCGGTCGTCCGCATCCAATCCTCGAAAGGGCTCTGAGATGAAGAACTACCTCCAGAACGGCCACATCGTCCGCGTCACCGCGCCTGCGGGCGGCATCGCCTCGGGCGACGCGCTGATCGTCGGCAGCATCTTCGGCATCGCCGCCTACTCCTCGGCCGAGGGCGACCCGGTCGAGCTCTCCACCACCGGCGTGTTCCAGCTGGCGAAGGCCAGCGCCGCGGTGCTCACGGTCGGTGCGCGCGTGGCGTGGGACAACACGGCGAAGGAAGTCACCACCCCGGCGGCGGGACGCTTCCCCATCGGCGTGGCGGTCGAGGCCGCCGGGAATGGCGTCACCAGCGTCGCCGTGCGGCTGGATGGGATCGCGACGGCGGCGGCCTAAGGATCAGCCAAACCGCTGTAACTGCTCGCTTTCGCCGCGCACCTATGGATCGCTGCTTCGCGACGACACCGCGAGGAGGGCCCGATGAGCCAAGTTGAGAACGAAAGGGCGGTGAGCGCATTTATCAGCAGGAAGGCCGAGTTGGACGGCTTGCTGGAGAGGCTCGCTGCCCAGTCGGCCGACCATTTCGGCGTTTCCCCCGATGATGTTCACTGGGGCCATGTCGGCAATGTCGCGGATGCCATTCTGCTCCTGCGACAGGCACTGGCGCAGCTGGAACCGGGTCAGCCTTCGGCCTCGTCGAAGTAGTCGGTGTCGACCTTCTTCAGTTCGAGAATGCGGTAACCCCGAACCGCCACGCCGTATTTCACCAGCAGCCGGGTCAGTTCTTCTCCATCGATTAGGATCAGGCGCTTCGGGCTGCGCTGCGCATATTGGATCGCAGCCGGCGCGAAGTGGCTGGTGGTCACGAACACGCCCTTCGTGGCACCGCGCTCGTCTAACGCCCCGGCGAACTCGCGGATCTTCTCCACGCCGATGCTGTTGCCGGTCGCATAGCGCTTGGCCTGGAGGTGGATGATGTCTAGGCCGAGGACGTCCTCGTTGATCACGCCATCGATCCCGCCGTCGCTCGTGCGGCCGAGCCGCTCGCCCGATCCATTCGCGCCGTAGCCCATCCCCAGCATGAGATCGACGATCAGCTTCTCGAACGCGGTCGGATGCATCACCAGGATGCGTTCCAGCAGCTCTTCCCGTAGCGCGGCGTTCAGATCCTCGAATGCCGCCTCCACCCGTTCCTCGGGGGTCCCGGCCGCAAGATCCTGCGTCGGTTCAACTTCAGCCGGGTGATCCTCATTGGCCTTTGTTCGGAACTCGTCGAAACCGTCGAACTGGGACAGGAATGCGATGTCGATCCGCTCTGGCGGGCTCGACAGGACCGATTTCCCTTTGGGCGTGATCGCGAAGTAGCCACGCCGAGGGCGCTCGACAAGGCCGGACTTCACGAGGTAGGTGACCGACCAGTGGACCCGGTTCGCGATCTTCGCCTGGCGGCCACTGGGCAGCAGTTCCTCGCGCTCCTGATCGGTGAGGGCAAATTCATCGGCAATCCGACCCACGGCATCCGCAACCTTGATCTCCCCAGCATCGGCAAGGCGAAGGACGGGCAGCATCAAGGTCTGGAAATCTGGAATCGGCATATCACCACTCGGAGCAACTATCTTGCTCGCGATTATGTCAGGGCAACTCCTCGCGCACTAGCCCGGGACTGTGGGAACGCCTGCGGAACATTGACCCTGTCCCGTGTCGCATCCGTGTTGCACGGAGGAATCGGGGCTGCTCGTAGGCCTTTGGAATCTTTGGGAAGCGGTCGGGACAGGCTTGCAACACGACGCGACACGCAAAAGCCGCCCGGGGGGCGGCCTTAAGCCTTCGATATCTTGCGGTAAAGTTTGGTTGCGGGAGCAGGATTTGAACCTGCGACCTTCAGGTTATGAGCCTGACGAGCTACCGGGCTGCTCTACCCCGCGCCAATTTTGTCCTGATCGTGTTGTCGTTGAGAGAGATTTGCGTGTCTTTCCAGGTCTGGCGGTGACCTACT
>NZ_JAOTBE010000064.1 GCF_026162645.1 Paracoccus rhizosphaerae | reverse complement strand
TCGACCTGGCGGAGTTTCGCGACGATCTCTTCCGGCTTGTGCTTTTTTTGGGGCATTCCTTTATCCTCCATCTGGCCCGAAAGCCTACTTCAGGGAGGACCACTTTTCAGGGGGCAGGCCATCACCCCCCCTGGTTGGCATGAACGTTTTCATCATTGAGGTATGGCGCGTGACGTGCCGATGATTGAAAGCTTCCGCGGAGTGCTACCCTTCCTGATCAGTGACCTTATCCGCATTGCGACGTTGATCGTGTTCCCATCATCAGTTTGGGACTTGTACGAATGCTGAGCTGAGGGCGTCGGGATGAAGTCTTCCCGGCCGCCGTAAGGTGGTCACCGCGCTAATACACGTCGATGCGGAGATGCAAAGGAAGCAGACCTCTTGCTGCGACAGGCAGATAAACGCCCCGGAGCTTGATCAGGTCGGGCCAGTACTGTCGCTCGTATCGGGTTTGAACATTGGGACCAGCTGTCCGGTGGCACTGGGAACATAGACGACGCGCACGTTCTGTCCGATCTTGATCGTATCAAAGTCACAGTCCACCAACGCACTCAAGATGATCGGTCCCTCCGCAAGGCCAACATAGGCGATGCAGTGCGGCGTTCCGCGGCGGTTTGTGACGCTGAAAGAATAAAGCTTACCGACGCCGCTGGCCTCGCTCCATTCTGTTTCGGATCGCCCCGTGAAGGGGCTGTACGTCCGGGGTGGATGAAACATCTTGCCTGTGCCCAAACAACGCTTCAGCAGCAGGCGGCCCTGATTAGCAGCGGCCCAAAATTCGTCTGTTTCCGCCGTCGGCTCGGGAGCGGTCGGAGGCGTGTCGGTTGTCATGTCAGACTCTTTCCAGAATGAGGGTAGCACTTCCGTGGCGAGAGCCGAGTTGCCCCCCTGTGCCATGTACAAGAGCCAGACTACAGCCCGGCACCTGCACCGCCTGCTGCGCCTCGCCCCGCAGTTGGCGCACCGCCTCTATGAGCTTCGTCATGCCGCCGCGATTGCCAGGATGGTTATTGCATAAGCCGCCCCCGTCGGTGTTCAACGGAAGCCGACCAACACCGGAAATCAGGTTACCGTCAGACACGAAACGACCGCCCTGACCTACCTCGCAAAACCCGAGGTTTTCGAGCTGTACGAGAACCGTGATGGTAAAGCTGTCGTAGATGGATGCATACTGAATGTCACGCGGCGTCACCCCGGCCTGCGCGAAGGCCTCGGCACCGGACCGTACGCCGCCCGAAGCCAGGATATCGAAATAACCCCCGTTCAGATGTTTGACATTGTAGCCCGACCCTGTGGGGGTGATCATCGGCCGATCGAGAGAACGCGCCACATCGGGGTGAACAACGACAAGCGCGCCGCCACCATCGCTAATGATGCAACAATCGAGACGGTGCAGAGGTGTTGAAACGATTGGCGATTCGATCACGTCCTCGATCGTCACGACCTTGCGTAGCATGGCATTCGGGTTGTGTTGTGCGTGGTGCGACGCCGCGACTTTGATCCAGGCCAACTGCTCCGATGTGGTTCCGTGCTCATACATGTGCCGCGCGGCAACCATACCGTACATGTTAGTGACAACAGGGCCGTAAGGCAGCTCGAACTGTGCCTCATGCGCACCTTGGCTCTGCTCCCTGTGCATCCGTTCGGGAGATTTTCCCTCGGCGCGCGGACGACCAGCTTGAGTGATCAGGGCAACGCGGCATTTCCCAGCCGCGATTGCCTGAACGGCGTGGGCCACATGGTTGATGTAGGCCGAGCCCCAGCTTTCAGTGGTGTCGAGATGTCTCAAGTTCAACCCGAGATACTCGACGATGGAAAAGGGTCCACAACCCGGCGACTCCCATCCGGGCACATCACCGGCACAGAAATAGCCATCGACATCATTGAGGGTCAATCCGGCGTCCGCCAACGCGCCAGCCGCGACTTCGGCATGCAACTGCGGCAGCGGAATGTCCGCCGCGTTGCGGGTCGGATGCTCGTATGCGCCCACGACGAATGCCTGGCTCTTGATACTCATGATCCTCCTTCCGAGAAGTTCTTCGTAAACTGTTTTGCAGATAGCTCTGCCTGAGATAATCGCGTCATGCGGGTATGGGCTTACGACATTGCGTGTATCGACCATCGGGCGCAGCAGCCTACCGCTTCAGGCAGCACTTTAAGAGCAATCATGCTGTGTCTTCCGTCGCACGGCTTGCGCGGGCCCGGCCACCCGCACAAGCCGTGTCAGGGTCATGGACGGCAGGTGAAGCCATCTCCGCTGCCGTCGGGTTGGGCGTATTCCGGGAAGTTGCACAGAGGTCGGTCAGCAGAAGCGCCTTGTCCGGGTACGCTGGCCATGATTTCCTCGGGCGCCTCCCCTTCTTCAACCCAATCCACGATGGGCGACAGGGCATCGAAACTGATGAGCCCCGTACCGCCGCCACAGTGATGCATGCCCGGCACCAGGAACAGGCGCGAGAAGTCCTCGGCCTTGCCATTGGCTTGCTTGAATTCATCGTACCACTTCAGAAAGTGCCTGACCGAGAATGCCGGATCGGCATTGCCGTGCCACCAGATGATCTTGCCGCCATTGTCCCGGAAGGCCTGATAGTCGGTGGATGTCGCCGCAAAGACGGGCGCGTTCTCCATCAGGAATTCGCGGTTGTCGATGTCGAACTCCATCGCGTCGAAGTCGGGCCGCGGCGGGGTCGAACCAACGGTGCGCATCCAGCCTTGCGAGAAGCTGAAGCCGCGAGCGTTCGGCTCGCCCGTTTGAGATGAACCCAGCATCCAAGCCCGCATCCCGGACTCGCCCGCCATGTCGGCCAGCGGCCACCCGGTGTAGATGACCTCTCCGCTGCCGTCTTTCGGTCCCTGCTGGATCTGCTGCAGGGCCGTGACCTGCTCAGAGCTCAGGCACTGGTCGATCTTGCCGGCCTCGCATTGCAGAACAGCCGGATCAAAGTTGCATTGTGCGGGGCGGAAGACATTGCCGTCCTCGGCTCCGTCATCCACATCGCAGGCCGCAACGGCGGCATCGGAGACCAGTTCCAGATCGGCGTCGGAGAATGCCTTGGCTACAATCGGCTGGCCGTCGGCCCCCTTGGGCGCCGCCTGCATGAGGGCCCGGGTGTTCCAGTTCCAGGCGATGATTGAAGGCGTCAGGTCAAATGCCGGCGCGCCGGAGACGATGCCGTCGAATGCCTCGGGCTGGCGCACAGCGGCGACCATGCCCTGTCGGCCTCCGTTCGAGCAGCCGTAGAAATAGGAATGCTCCGCTTCCTTTCCATAGTGACGTTGAAGCAGCGATTTGGCCCGTTCGGTAACCAGACGGACCGAATTGTAGCCATTGTCCTCGCGCGCTTTCATGTCGATCCCGAACCAGCCGTCAGTGGAGCTGTTGCCGGTGTGCCCTGCGTCAGTGCTGACCACGGCAAAACCCCGCCCCAGTGCCGTGTCTTCAGGGTTGGACCGATCGATCACGCCAATGGCGGGGTCGACGCTGCCATCCCAGCCCCCACCGCCCTGGAACAGGAACCTCCCGGACCAGGTGGCAGGCAGTCGTAGTTCGAACCCGGTCCCGAAGGTCCGCCCCTCGGCGCCGACCCTCGGTTCGATGACGCCCTGCACGAGGCAATAGGCAGGTAGACCATTGGCAGCGGGCATGTCCTCCGCCCTGCTGACGATCGTATCGAAGGCCGCGACACCGGCAAGTTGTGCACAGGGTGTCTCCTGCGCCAGCGCAGGTGCCGCCAAAGTGGTCAGAAGAGCCGGGAGAGCCGCTTTCCTGATCTGTATGTGCAATAGTTGCATTATATCCTCATTACGTTGGATGTGGATGGTGGCGGGCCGCCGCCGGCTGCCTAGCTCATGGTGTTGGGCAGCCAGAGCGAGATCGCGGGGACTGCGGCCAGCAAAATGAGCCGCAGGATGTCGATGGCCACAAAGGGCATGACGCCGCGGAAGATCGTCGCTAATCTTGCGTCTCGGATCACAGCATTGATGACATAGACATTCATCCCGATCGGCGGGGTGATCATGCCCAGTTCCACCGTCATCACGATAATGATCCCGAACCAGATCGGGTCAAAGCCGAGCGCGGTTATGACCGGAAAGACGATGGGCACCAGCAGGATGATCATCGCCATTGCATCCAGGATGCAGCCCATGAATAGGAAGAACAGCAGGATCAGCGCCAGCGTCGGATAGGCGCCGAGGTCGAGTCCGGTCAGCCAAGCTGTGATTTTCTGCGGCGTCTGTGTAATGGCGAGGAAGTAGCTGAAGAGCATCGCGCCGATCAGGATGGTATAGATTGCCACGGCCGTGTGCAGCGCCTCGACAAGGCTGACGCGCAATTCGCGCAGGCCCAGTCGTCCGCGCAGTACGCCGATCAGCCCGGTGAGGAAAGCCCCCGCTGCCGCTGCTTCGGTCGGGGTGACGACACCGGCATAGATGCCGCCCACCACTGCAGCAAACAGCAGCAGCACTGCCCAGATCCCCTTGAGCGAGGCAAAACGGTCGCGCATGCCGACCCGAGGTGTAGATTGCGCCTGCTTGCCGGCGATCAGCCAAACGAGGCCCAGATACATGAACACCGCGATGATCCCTGGCACAACTCCAGCGATGAACAGCGTGCCGATGTCCTGTTCAGTAATATAGCCATAGATCGCCAGAACAACCGAGGGCGGGATCAGGATGCCCAAGGTGCCGCCCGCGGCGATGACGCCTGTGGCGAGTTCGTCGCCGTAACCTGCGCCACGCATCTCCGGCAAGGCGACCTTGGACATGGTGGCGGCCGTCGCGACTGACGAACCGGAGATCGCGGCAAAGCCCGAGCAGGCAGTGATCGTCGCCAACCCTAGTCCGCCGCGCATATGCCCAACCCAGGCCCGCGCCGCGGCGAAAAGCTCACCGGAGATGCCCGACCTCGTGGCAAAGACCCCCATCAGGATGAACATCGGGATGAGGGACGTGTTGTAGTCCGTGATCGTGCGCAGCGGCGAGATCGCCAGCTGGTTCAACGCCGGCCCCCAGCCCGCGATCTGAGCAAATCCGCCCACGCCCACGATGCCCATGGCGATACCCACCGGCACGCGCAGCGCCATCAGCACGAAAAGCACGACGAAACCGCCGATAGCAACGAAGTCGGCCTCATTCATAGGTCACCTCACCAGAGTCGAGATCGTCCATCCGTTTGCCCGCAAGCAGCCACAGAAGACCCGCAAGTGTTGTAAGGACCGCAACCGCAAGACCGAGCCAGACGCCGCCGATCAGCGGCCACGTCGGGATGCGCAAGTCGAAGGTCGCCTCCCGCGAGCCATAGGCGCTCACCACGCGGCCGAACATCTTCCAAGCCAACGCCGCCGTGAAAATCAGGAGCGCCGCCTGCGCGAACACTTCGACCAATTGACGACCGCGGGACGGGAGGGTTTCGGCCAGAAGGTCGACGCAGATATGGCCACCGCGGAACCCCAAGACCGCATAGCCCCAGGCAAGCGCAAGGCCGAGCAAAATCCGCGAGATATCGAAGGCATCCGGGATCGGGGTGGAAAATAGGTATCGTCCCAGAGCCGAGGCAAAGACAATGACCGTCACCACGGCAAGGCAGAGGGCCGCCACGGTTTCGACGGCCTCCGCCATGCGACGCGTCAGGACACGGACTGCAGACATGACAAACCTCCCAAAGGTGGCTGCGCCATACGTGCTCGTACAGCGCGAGCTGGATCACTGGAAAAGCGCACCCGCCTTGCCCATGATCTCGCCGAAGCTGGCCTCGATCGACTGCGGATCGTGCCCCTTCGCTGAGACCTCCTCCGCCCAGGATGTTCCTAGGGGAGCAGTGGCTTCACGCCAGGCGGCGAGTTCGTCAGCGGTCGGCTGATGAACGCTATGGGCGGGATCCTCCAGCGCGCGGGTACGACCGGATCTCTCCTGCTCGGCCCAGCCTTTGGCCAACTTCTGTGCCCATTCGG
Organism: Paracoccus rhizosphaerae; assembly: GCF_026162645.1. Taxonomy (GTDB): domain Bacteria; phylum Pseudomonadota; class Alphaproteobacteria; order Rhodobacterales; family Rhodobacteraceae; genus Paracoccus; species Paracoccus rhizosphaerae. The sequence continues at coordinate 11,993 of NZ_JAOTBE010000064.1, read as the reverse complement.
AGGTGCAGTGTTCGTCGATGACAGTCCGCTCATCTTCGGCCATGCCCTCGTAAGTGGCCTTGTTCATCGCCATCACGAAAACCGTCGTGTAGAGTGGAAAGTCGATGTGATACTTCGTCTCCTTGTCGATCCCGAAAAGATAGACGCTGTCCCAGGGAAAGGTGATGCCCTCGGCAGCGCCTCGGGCGATCACCTCGCGCGCCTCGGGCGCAGGCACCTGAATGCTGGCCCCGCCAAGAAGCGATATCATCGAGCCCATCACCGCATTCGCCGGTCGGATGCTGGAACCCTGCAGGTCTGTCGGCAGGATGACTTCCTCCACCGTATGCAGCGTCCCAGGGTCCTGCATGAAAGCCATGCAAACATGAACATCCGGCATTTCTTCGGCCGCGTACTGCTGGTACCAGTCGTTGAAGGCAGCGGAGCCTTCGATGCCGTTCGTCACCATGAACGGCTGCTCGGCGAGCGAGATAATGGGAAAGCGGCCAGGCTGATAGCTGGGCGCCACAAAGGTTATGTCGGCGATCCCGTCGCGCGCCATGTCGTAATGATCGGTGGCGGAACCAAGCTGCTGCGCCGGAAAGAGCGTGAAGCTGATCTTGCCGTCGGAGGCTTGGGTGATCGACTGCGCCCACGGTTCGAAGCCAGTAGTCTGAAGCGCGTGGCCCGGCGGCAGCCAATGCGCCAGCCGCAGGGCAGTGTCCGCCTGCGCCGCGCCGGCAAGCGCGAGCACGGACGATGAGGCCAGAATAAATCCCACGGTCTTGATATTCATTGGTTTCTCCTCCCGATGAAGCTGTTGTTCAGTTTTTCTGGTCGATGCCGACCGTCTGTTGGTGCGGCGACAAAGTGTTGATCCACGCTCGGGAAATGTCCTCTGCACGCCAGCCGCCGGTCTGCCGGGCCAGCGCCACCTCTTGCGGGTGAGACCAGAGTGACAGCCGGTCACCTCCGATCCCGATGCACTGGCCTGTGATCTGCCGCCCTTCTTCCGAGGCTAGGAAGACCGCCAGCGGAGCCACGTCCTGCGGCGTTCCCAAGCCGAGATCATCGCGAAGCGCATGCGGGATATCCTCGCCGCGTTCTGCCGCCTCCACCGCCTTGCCCAAGCCGGGGATGGTGGCCACCATGCGGGTCAACGCCGTGGGCACAATTGCGTTGACGCTGACGCCTGCACGGGCCAACTCCATTGACCAGGTCCGCGCCAGCGCCGCAACGCCTGCCTTGGCCGCTGAATAGGCGGTCTGGCCCACGTTTCCGCGCTGCCCCGCGACGGAAGAGACCAGCATCAGCACGCCGCCCTGCCCGGTTTCACGGAAATGCCGGGCACAGGCGCGACCGCATGTGAAGGTGCCGCGCAAGTGGGTGCGGACCACCAGATCAAAGTCATCGTCGGTTGCCTTCCACAGGATCGCGTCGCGCAACACGCCCGCGTTGGCCACGAAACCGTCCATGCGCCCAAAGCTTTCTATGGCGGTCAAGACACAGAGATCGGCGGCCTCGGCATCGCCGATGGCGGCCACGGCGGCGGTGGCTTGACCACCGGCATAGCGGATTGCTTCGACGGCCTCCCCGGCAACGACATCGTCTACGTCATTCACGACGACCGAGGCCCCTGCCCGAGCCAGTGCCTCGGCAATCGCGCGCCCGATGCCACGGCCAGCGCCGGTGACCACGTGCACCTGTCCGTCCAGCATCGTCAAACCCCCCGGAAAACGGCAGGTCGCTTTTCCATGAAGGCGCGCGGCCCCTCACGAGCATCTTCGGAGGCCATGACGCGTTTCTTGGCCGCGTCTTCCATGACATATCCCTCCTTCAGCGTCACGCCGCTGGCAGCGAGAACAGTGCGCTTGGCCTCCTGTACCGCGACGGGGCCGTTGCCAGCGATGCGCAGTGCTAGCGCCCATGCGGTCTCCATCAGGTCGGCCTGCGGCACGATCCGATTGATCATCCCGGCCGCCAGCGCCTGTTCGGCGTCGATAGGATCGCCGGTCAGCAACATCTCCATCGCAAGGCATTGCGAGATCTGGCGCGGCAGACGCACCAGAGATCCGGCAAAGGGAATTAGTCCTCGCCGTACCTCCGGCAGGGCAAAAGTGGCATTCTGGGAGGCGATCCGTATGTCAGTAGCCAGCACGGTTTCCATGCCGCCTGCCATGCACGCTCCGTTGATCGCCGCGATGATCGGCTTGTTCAACTCGAACCCCCGCAGGGCAGAACGCTCCATCACCGCAGGTTCATTCAATAGGCGGTGGTCCCAGTCCGTTTCGGGCTGCCGCGCCCCGGTCATCAGCGGCAACGTCAGCGCAAGGTCCCCGCCCGAGCAGAAGGCGCGGTCGCCCGCCCCGGTCAAGATCACCGCGCGGACCTCCGCGTCCTCGGCCACATCGGCGAAGGCATCGGCCAGGCGGCAGGCGACCTCGGGGCTGATCGCGTTGCGAGCCGCCGGACGGTTGAAGGTCAGGACCGCGATCCCACCGGTCTTCTCGAACAGCAGCGGCAACTCAGAGGTCATGTGGAGGCTTCCTTCTTCAAGAGATCCAACGCCATGTCCCGAAGGGTGAATTTCTGCACCTTGCCATTCGGCGTCATCGGAAAGACAGGCAGCGTGTGGACGTATTTTGGCATCTTGTGGCGAGCCAGCCCGGCGCGGCAGTAGCCCTGTACCTCAGCAGGCGTGAGCGTGGTATTGCGTGCGGGCGTGACGAAGGCAAAGATCTCCTCGCCCAAGTCGGCATCCGGCACACCTACGACCTGGGCCTGCGCGATGGCGGGATGTTCCAGCAAGAAATCCTCGATCTCGACTGGGAAGACGTTTTCGCCGCCGCGGATGATCATGTCCTTTAAACGTCCGACAATGGTAAGATGTCCGTTTTCCTCCAGAACGGCTAGGTCGCCGCTGTGCAGCCAACCCTCAGGGTCGATCGCCTCAGCCGTCTTCTCGGCCATGTTGAAATAGCCTTGGGTCAGCAGGTAGCCTCGAATGCAGAGTTCTCCCTTCTCACCCCATTCGAGGAGAGCGCCAGTGCCGGGATCGGTAATCTTCACCTCGGTATGGGGCAGCGGGACACCGGCGGTGGCAAGACGCATCTCGAATGGATCGGTGGGATCGGTTTGCGTGATAATCGGGCTGCATTCTGTCATGCCCATGATGATCATCGGCTCTGCACCGACTGTTTCGCAGACCCGTCGCATCAGGCTCGGCGGGATCGAGGTGCCGCCCATGAAGGCAAGGCGCAGGCTGTCGGTGCGATAGGTCGCAAACTCCGGATGGTCGAGCATCCGGCTGTACATCGTCGGCACTCCGTTGATGATCGTCGCGCCATGTGCCTCCCAGGCAGCTAGCATCGAAGCCGGGTCGAAGGCATCAAGCACGACCACGCAGCCGCCGCAGGCCATCATTCCAATGACGTTGCAGACACAGCCTGCGGTGTGGAACAGCGGCATGGCACTTAGCAGCACGTCGTCGGACCCGAACCCACCGCGCCTTCCCATCAAGCGGGCATTGTTGACCGTCGAATGGTGGGAAAGCATGGCTCCCTTCGGTTTGCCCGTGGTGCCTGAGGTGTACTGGATCTGCAGTGTGTCGCCCGGCCGCACACGTGCTTCGCGGGCCTCGAGGCTTGCTTCGTCGACAAGCTCAGCTCGGCCAAGCAAGTCAGCAAAAGTAAACTGCGCCGTTCCGTCCAGGGCGCAGACTCCGCGCAAATCCGGAAAGTTGTCCGATGCCAGCAGGTCAGCGATCAGCGCGGATATGTCTTGTTTGCGGAAGCGGTCCGCATGGATCAGATGCGTGATACGGCCTTGCGTCAAGAGGTAAGTCAACTCGCGAGCCTGCAGCGCCGGGTTGACTGTCACGAGCACCGCCCCGATCCGCGCCAGCGCCACCTCCAGCTCGATCCACTCGGCGCGATTTGCGACCATTACCGCAACATGATCCCCCTGCTGCACCCCCCAGCCGATGAGGCCACGCGCCAGCCTTCCGGTCGAGGCATGAAGCTCGGAATAGGTCCACAGGGTTTCGGCCCTGCTCGTCGTGTCGATGAAGACGGCAGCGGGTCGTGATCCATGCCGTGCAGCCTGTTCTGCCAGCAGTTCACCCAAGGTCATAGCCACCAAGTCACCTTCACCGGTGGCTGGCCAGTAGGCCTTCCCGCGCGTCGTCATGGCGCTCTCCTCCCATACTCTCTTGCCCCGCCTTCTCCTCCGGAGCACAATACGTTGGAACTTGTATTGATCGTCAACGTATAGTTCTTCATCGAACTATATCTGTTGATCTCGACCTGTCAACGGAAGGAACGCGGATGACGACCCACAAAACGTGCCAGGCTTCGGAGGAAACTGAAAACGCCGTTCTACGCGGCGGTGAGCTGGAACGGTTTTTGGGGTATCGCCTGCGTCTGGCCCAAATTCTTTCTTATCGGAAGTTCGAAGAGAGCTTCACAGATCATGGCGTTGCTCCGCGGTACCTCGGGCTGCTCGGGATCGTCAGAGCGAACCCTGGCCAATTGCAGAACCGCTTGGCCGAAGCCGTCGGGTTGCAGAGATCCAGCCTCGTTGCGATTCTTGACCGGCTGGAGAAAGAGGGCATCCTTGAACGCCGTCCGATTCCAGATGATCGCCGCGCCAAGGGCGTCTGGCTTACCGAACACGGCGAATCTGTGGTGGCGGTGCTGAGCCGCGCCGCCCTCGAGCACGAGGAAGGCCTGACCCGCGGCATCTCCCCTGCCGATCGGATGCGGCTGATCGACATGCTCGGACAGGTGATCGATAACCTGCGCGACTAGAGACTCCGCCCTTCATGGCAATCGAGTACTCGTGGACAGATCGACCACTGATGTTGTTGAACTGCGCCTTTCTTACGCTGTTCGCGGATTCGGCGGTTTGTCCTTCCAGGCGCCCATAGGCAGTCTCCGCCGGTGCTACAAGTTTCACTTCACGATGCCGGATCTCCTTGATCCAGTAATCGCGGCCACGTCCCGCCGGTCCATGGGCTTTGGGAGCCCCCGCACGCAATTCCTGCCTGCGCATCTTCATCGCAGCGAAGGCCGGCCGCACCCACCGGTAGGGTGCATCCTTTCTCAGCAACTGCCAGATCAGGGCGGCGATCTTGCGCGCGGTGGCCACGGCGGCCACGTTGACGCCTTTCCTGTCCTTGATCCGCAGGAAGAATGCCCGCAGCAGTCCGGGCGCATGAGCGACCGACCAGCCCGCCTCGATCAATATGGTTCTGGCGAATGCACTCCCCTGATAGGAGATGCGGCCGTGGATGGCGAGTTGACTGCCGGTCTGGCGGACACGGGGCGTGAGCCCGAAGTAGCTCGTGAGCCTGTCGGGTGTGGGAAGCAAGAGATTCTCCGATGGCGGCGATGACCGCTGTGGCGACCACCGACCTGATGCCAGCGACGCTCATGAGCTTCCGGGTACGGGCATCTTGAAGGGAAAAACGCGCCAACGCTCTGTCCAGCTTCTCCTGCTTGGCATTCAGCCAATCCAGCTTATCAAGATGACGAGACAGAAGGTCCCGCTCCGCCTTTGGCAACAGCGCTGACCCAAGCCACTGTCGACCGGCCTAGCCAAACAGATGCCCGGCATATTTGGTTACAAGATTGGCGTGAGCGACGGCTTGGGCTCGGCTCCTCACCCTGCGGACGGACCGCACCAGCGCGGCATCCGGAGCCGCTTCGCCCGCAACCCGGACCATAGCTCCCGAGCCCCTGATGCATTGAGACTGAAACCGAACTACTTCAGTGGGGCATGTCAAATCGGCGCCGATGACGATGACGATGACGATGACGATGACGATGACGACAGGATGGGCGAGTTTGTTCGACAGATGTCCAGCTTCTACATCATGATCCCTTCACCAATGCTCCATCCGTCGAGCCGTTCCGCGGCCACCACGATCGCACTCAACCCGCCTCCCTTATGACCTCTCGACGAGGTCTGCGGTACGGCATGGCAGTGCCGTTCAAGCCAGAAGAAGCTGGTAGCCTCCAGTCAGTCGGCCGGAGGGCAACCATCTCAGGCCCGTCCTCTGCATGAAGGGGTTGAGTGGTCGCGCGGATTCAGATGGGCTTGTAGATGGTGCTGGTATCAGACCTTGTCGTGAACAGCGCCTGACGCACCGGGCGGAATGAGATGCCCTGATCTAATCCGCCATCCATTTGCAGCCGATATGGTGATATGTCGGGCGGGTGGCGGTCGGCAAAGTCCCAAGGGCCCCTGCCGATCAACTTCGTGGATCATGCCTGTCAATTCAGGCGATCACGCCGCCATCTGCCGCTCCCAGAAGCGGATCTTGCGGCAGGCGGCGACGAATGCGGGGGCGTCGCCGACGGGCAGAAAGCCGACATCGAGATTTTCGGGCAGGCCCGCCTTGGAAAACAGCGTCCGTGCCGCCTCGTTAAAAGCTACATATTTGTAGTGGGCCCACCCGCTTGCCACGAAGTCGCGGGCGGCGGGCATGGCGGCCAGCATTTCGATCTGCTCCGCGGACGGCAGGACGGCGACCGCGTCGAAGATGGCCGACGGCGCTCCCTCCACCATCTCGTCGATCGGCAGGGTCGAGCCGTCCGAAAGGGTGACATTGCCAGCGGTCGGCGCGATGAACTGCACCATGGCCCCTTCGGCCTTCACGGCATCGACGATGGCCGACACCTCGCCTGCGTCCGACCCTTGAGTCACGAGAATGCCGACCTTGCGACCCGCAAAGCTGTCGGGGCCGTTCTTCAGGATCGACAGCGCCGGGCTCTCGGGCAGGTCCGAGCGCGTCGGGCGGGCAGCGTCTGCAGGCGCGGGCATGTCCGTGATGCCCAGACCATTGGCTACCGCCTGTGCCAGATCGGCATGGATGTTCTGAAGGTGCGACAGCATCCGCAGGCGGATGGCTTTGGTCTTGACCTTCGACAACTCGAAGATCAGCGCGTCGGCCATGTGCTGCTGTTCAACCGCGGTCTGGCTGACATAGAACTGCCGCGCTTGGGAATAGTGGTCCGCGAATGTCTCGGACCGGATGCGGGCCTTTTCGCCGCGATAGGCGACCGGCACCGACCGGATGCCACCCTGCGCGACCTCTCTGGGTCCGCCTTCGACGCCGCCCCAGCTGTTCGGTTCATAGTTCGCACGCCCGCGCGGGTTGTGCATGGCCATGTGCCCATCCTGCTGGAAGTGATGGAACGGACAACGTGGGGCGTTGATCGGGATGTGGTTGAAGTTCGGGCCTCCCAGACGCTTCAACTGCGTGTCGAGATAGCTGAAGTTGCGGCCCTGCAGCAGGGGATCTTCGGAGAAGTCGATGCCGGGAACGATGTTGCCGGTCTGGAAGGCCACCTGTTCGGTTTCGGCAAAGAAGTTCTCGGGCATCCGGTTCAGGACCATCCGGCCGACAGGGCGCACCGGAAGGATCTCCTCGGGGATGATCTTTGTCGCGTCCAGGATGTCGAAATCGAACTGTTCGGCGAAGGCATCGTCGAAGACCTGCACGCCCAGTTCCCACTCCGGATAGTCGCCGGACTGGATCGCGTCCCACAGGTCGCGGCGGTGGAAATCAGGGTCGGCGCCGTTGATCCGAAGGGCCTCGTCCCAGACGACCGACTGCAGCCCCGCCTTGGGCTTCCAGTGGAACTTGACGAAGCGGGACTCTCCCTGCTCGTTCACGAAGCGGAACGAATGAACGCCGAACCCCTCCATGAAGCGGAAGGACCGGGGGATCGCGCGGTCGGACATGATCCACATGACCATGTGCATCGATTCCGGCATCAGCGAGATGAAATCCCAGAAGTTGTCATGCGCCGTCTGCGCCTGAGGAAAGGCACTGTCCGGTTCGGGCTTGGCAGCGTGGACCAGATCGGGGAACTTGATTGCGTCCTGGATGAAGAACACCGGGATGTTGTTGCCGACGAGGTCCCAGTTCCCTTGCTTGGTATAAAACTTGACCGCGAAACCCCGAACGTCACGCGCCAGGTCCACCGAACCTTTGCTGCCCGCCACGGTCGAGAAGCGAACGAAGACCTCGGTCCTTTCGCCAGCGCGCTGGAAGATGTCGGCCGAAGTGATGTCCGAGAGGCTCTCATAGGTTTCGAAGAACCCGTGGGCCCCATAGCCGCGAGCGTGGACGACGCGTTCGGGGATTCGTTCGTGATCGAAGTGAAAGATCTTCTCGCGGAAGGCCTGGTCCTCGATCAGCGTTGGGCCGCGCTGGCCCATCTTGAGGGTGTTCTGGTCGTCCGAGATGGGGGTGCCAACCTGCGTGGTCATGGCAGGCACGTCGCCGCCCGCCTGCTGATGAGTCTCTCCGCCGTTTCCGGTCCTGGTGGCGTCGTCCTTGGCTGACATGGCTGCTGCTCGCTCTGGCTGATTGTTGACCGCCCCCCAACGCGGTCATCGGGGATATGGTTCTGGGCCATCCGCCGGCGGCGGCAAATGCCCAAACTGGTGGTTGACCCGCCCCCGGCTTTCGGGCGGCCTCGGCCATGCCGGCGGTGTCACATGCTCAAGAAAGGCGGCGACAACGATTGGGGCGGCGGTGGCGGGGGTTCTTCCATGCCCGCAAGCCTGCCGCAGGTCGGGGGGACGGTACCTGAGCCTGCTTCAGATCGCTTCTTTGGCCCCTCTGGCCAACCTTTGTATCCACTTCAGCCCCAACCGCTGGCGTCGCCTTGTCGGTGCCGCCTCGCAGCCCTCCTTCAGCAGCTTGGCTTGTATTTCAAACGACTGCCTGATCCCAACGATCAACAGCGCGGGCCTGCATCTGGAGTTCAGAGCCACGGCTGGCGAAGCTTCATCTCAGTCCTTGAATCCGCGCTGTCGCATGCACTGCAGTAGAAATTCCAGAACATCGCCAGGGTGGCTCGGGTGCAGGGGAATGCCTTTGAGCGCGGCCCAATCGACGAGCGAGTTGTTCGAGGCGCCCACTCCGGCATGTGGACGGCGTTGAGTGGCTAAATCATCCGCACCGGGTGAGCGATCGTCGAAATTCCGTGACGCGAGTAAGACTTTTTTAACGACCTTGTGAGAAAAGCTGCGACAGATCCTGCTGCCTTCACCGTCTGAAAGTCGTAAGCCTCAAGACAGCGGATAGTCGGCGTGCCGGCCCGTAAGCGTTTCTTCAATTTTCTAGTTCCCCCTACAAATTTCTTCGGCGTGTGAACGCGGAAAAGGAACAGGAATGGAAATGCTGTCGCTGCGATAGGCGAGTAGAAATCAGGACGAGAGACACGGTCACCGGACGTGACCGCGGTGATCTTGTTGTTCTGCCATCGTAATAAGATTTGTCATTGGTAATGGCCGGCGACCTCGCAAGGGTCGCTCGGCGCCGGATTGCCTGATCAAGGTCTGAAGACCGATCTGGTGCCGGTCCATCTCCAATTCCCTCTATCTGAACAAGGCAGGCGTCGCAACCGGGCGCCCGCTTCCAGAGGAGGTCTGCCTGTCAATCAACGAAACCCTGAAAGAGATATACTAAATGCCCATCGAAGCGACTGCTCAGCAGCCTGCACTGCACGTTTATGAACTTGGTCAGAGCCATACGGCTGACAGTTGGCTGATCTCGGACTGGGCCGCGGGCCAGACATCGATCATGAACTGGTCGGATGACAACGTCCGCGTCGGGGCGGATGGCCGGATCGAGCTTGTCCTTGACAGGGCGCCGCAAGGTGCGTCGCGGCCTTGGGAGGGCGGCGAGATTCAAGGCTCGCGATCGGCCACCACGGGAACCTGGAGCTGGACCGCTCAGGCGCCGGAAATGGCACCCGGCGCCGTCTTCGGGATGTTCACCTACAAGAGCGACTGGAAGAATGCCCCCTGGACAGAGTTCGACTTCGAATTCGTCGGCGACGACACGACGAAGGTGGAACTGAACATCCACATGATCGATGCGTCTGGGAAACATGTGACGCTTCAAGGCAACAAGGCCAACAAGGTGGTCATCGATCTTGGCTTCGACGCCGCCGAAGGCATCCACACCTACGAGATCTCGGTATCCGAGACCGGCGCGACCTTTTATGTCGATGGCAAGGTGGTGGGTGATTTCACCGCGGCCGACATGCCGGGCGGCACTTGGAACCTCAACCCGATGCTGAGCTATGTCGACCTCTGGGCCGCGCCGAGGTCGATGGAAAGCTGGACGGGTCCATGGACTGATCCCGGTCGCCCTCTGATCGCCAGGATTTCCGATGCGGAGATCCGCCCCGGCCAGTATGGCAGCACCTATGTCGCCGAGCCGGAAGCCGCTCCTCCGGTCCAACCGGATGCCGACACTGCGCCCGATGAAGATGCGGATGCTACGCCGCCCGCGGTTCCGGCGCCTGCTCCGGCGCCTATCCCTGCGCCCGATGCCAGCGCCGTACCGGCTGATGCACCACAAGGCAGCATTGTCGGCACCTCCGGGAACGATACGCTGGAGGGAGACTGGGGATCCGACAAGATCTTCGGTCTGGGTGGCGATGACACGCTTGACGGGAAGGGCGGCGCCGACGAGATGCATGGCGGCACTGGCAACGACACCTATTGGGTCGACAATGCCTCCGACCGCACCATCGAGCGCAGCGGTGAAGGCTATGACTGGACGCATGCGTCGGTAAACTGGACGCTGTCCAGCGATGTCGAGGCCCTGTCCCTGCGCACGGCTGCCCACATTAACGGCACCGGCAACGGCAGCGCAAACTTCATCAACGGCAACAGCGGCAACAATGTCATCTCGGGCATGGCGGGGGATGATGTTCTTGAAGGTCGCGGCGGAAACGACGTGCTGATTGGCGGAACAGGAAACGACCGGCTGACCGGCGGCCTGGGCAGGGACGTGTTCCGCTTCACCGCGGGCGACGGGCAGGACACCATCACCGACTTCGCCGCTGCCGGCGGAGAGGTGCTCGAGGTGCACGGCTATACCGGCTATCAGGGCTTGCGCGCCGAGAACGGCGGCACGCGCGTGGTGCTTTCAGGCAGCGACAGCATCTTTCTGGAGGGCGTCGCGCCAAACGCACTTTCGGCGCAGAACTTTCGCTTTGATGGTCCGGCCGCGCAGGTTCCTGCGCCCGCTCCGGCGCCGGTCGCAGGGGCACCAAAGGTGGATATCCCTGCAGGTAGCATCGTCGGGACCGCGGGGAAGAACGAGCTGAATGGCGGCTCGGGCAACGACAGGATCTTCGGGCTTGGCGGCAACGATACGCTTGATGGCAGGGGTGGCGCCGACCAGATGCATGGCGGCACCGGTGACGATGCCTACTGGGTCGATAACCTGTCCGACCGCACGATCGAAAAGGCGGGAGAAGGCTACGACTGGACGCACGCTTCCGTCGACTGGACGCTTTCCGATCATGTCGAGGCATTGGCTCTGCGCACGGGGGCCAGCCTCGACGGCACCGGCAACAGCGCCGCGAACTTCATCAGCGGCAACAGCGGCAACAACGTCATCTCGGGTCTGGCAGGCGACGATGTCTTGGAGGGCCGTGGCGGTGATGACAGGCTGATCGGAGGCAGTGGAAGCGACAAGCTGAGCGGAAACGCCGGGAGGGATATCATCTTCGGTGGCGATGATCTTTCGCGGGACACGTTCATCTTCAACGCCGCCTCTGACAGTCGTCCTGGAAGCGGTCGCGACGTCGTTCACGACGTTGTCTCGGGTGTCGACAAGTTCGACTTCTCCAGCTTCGATGCGAACCGGTCGGCGTCGGGAAGCCAGGATTTCCGCTACTCCGGAACGGCTGCCGCGGCACACTCCGTTTGGTCAGTGGACGCCGGTTCGAACCTGTTGGTGAGAGGGGACGTCGATGGTGATCGGACTGCGGACTTCGAGATCCTGATCACCGACATCAAATCGCTGACAAGGGACGACTTCCTGTTCTGACGCGCTGCAGAGCAAGGATGTACATAGTCCCGCCTGAACACCTCTATCAGGCGGCGGATGGGAGGTGCTGACGGGGATTTCCTCGCGGGATGACGGCGCACCAGGTAAAGCAGCAAACACAAAAAGGCTCTGAGATGGGCAAGGA
>NZ_JAOTBE010000063.1 GCF_026162645.1 Paracoccus rhizosphaerae | reverse complement strand
TGTCCGCGAGTGGTTCGCAGTCCGCAATCAGTTCGCCATAACGTTTAGCGAACGCTTCGACGCTTGAGTGTCCCAAACGGCATGGACCGGGCCAGATACACAAAGTTCAGGACACTCCCAGTGGTCGCTTTGAATCTGCGTGTTCCATCAATCACAATCCCGTTTTCGCGCATCAGCCGCCCGATACGCCGGTGCCCCACATCAACGCCAACCTCCTTGAGTTCTTCGGTCATCCTGGGCCGACCGTAGCTGCCCAGGCTCAGCCGCGACTGCTCCTTGATGTGCGCCAGAACCACCATGTCCATGTGCTGCCTACGGCTAGCCGGGCGGCTGCGGAAAGCTCGCAGGCCACGCGGGCTGACATTGATCACACGACAAAGGAGGTCGACCGAGAAGGCTCCACGCTGTTTTTCGACAAACCGAAACCTCACGGTTTTAGGCTCGCGAAGAACTGGAAAACTCCGGCTTCGAACGGTCCAAAAACAAGAGGCAGCGCACAAACCGGCAGCCTCTCGTTATGAAGAACGACCGCCGGGGGGCAGATCAGTCGGAGCACAGGTGCTGCCGCATCTTCCATAATTCCGTATCGACAGGAACATCCCTGGATTGTTAAGAGTTATAAATATAAACTTAGAGATGTAACTTCATTTCGTGCCTCAAGTGTATTGAATGCCATTCGATCAGAAAGCACCAAGGAAGATGCTTGCCTCTGAACAGGTGGTCATCGCGGACGATGACGCAACCCAACGCATCTTTGCATCCTCCGTCATCAGCCGGATCGGGTTCACGCCGATCCTGGCCAAGGACGGGCTTGAAGCTTTGGAACTGGTCAAGAGCAGTGGCGCATCCATCCTCGTCTGCGATCTCGACATGCCAGGCCTCGACGGTCACGAGGTTACGCGGCAGATCCGCGCGGCCGATCTGGGGCGCTATATCCACATCGTCATGCTGACCTCGGCCGGTCAGGCCGAGCAGCGGCGGCTGGCGCTCGAGGCGGGCGTGGATGATTTCATGACCAAGCCACTGGATTCGGCGGTCCTGACCGTACGGATCCGCGCGGCCGCCCGTCTTGTCGATCACGAACTTGCCTTGTGGGAAAAGAACCGCGCCCTGCAGTTGGCCAAGGGTCGGATCGAACACGACCTGCACGTCGCTGCCGAGGCGCAGCGCCGGCTGTTACCGGGCGAGACGCGCGTCAATTAAGGCTGTCGGTTCGGATCTGCGTTCCAGCCATCGGCTTATGTCTCGGGCGACATGTTCGGATACTTCCAGCTGTCGCCGGACAAGCTGGGCTTTTATGTCGTCGATGTCGCAGGCCACGGCGTCCATGCTGCGCTGCTTTCGGTTGCTATCGGGCATCTCGTGACATCGCAGTACTTCGCCAGCCAAGTCGTCTCGGCCTCTGACGCGGTCGATCCCGCGGCGATGGCCCGCGACCTGAACGAAAGGTTCTATCGCGATGACGGAACCGACTATTTCACGATGTTCTGCGGTGTTCTCGACCGAACAAGCGAGCGACTGTTCTTCTGTCAGGCGGGATATCCCAGTCCTATCCTCGCCCGGGAAGACGGAACGACAGAGATCGTGGGCGACGGCGGATTTCCCGTCGGGCTGCTGAACCCCGCAGAGTTCGAAACAGAGGTGGTCGCCTTGAGCGCGGGAGATGCCCTGATCCTTTGTTCCGATGGTGCCATCGAGGCCGAGACCCCTGACGGCATCGCGTTCGGAGAGGATCGGCTGCGCGGCCTGGTGGCAAGCCATTCGCACAAGGACGTGGAGTCCCTGCCGAACGCTATCATGTCCGCCCTGTCGCAATGGCGGGGTGGCCAGCCGCTGGAAGACGACCTTACCGTTCTCGCATTGGCAAGGAGCCCTGCGGCATGATCTACTCACAAGTCCGAACCAACGGCATCTGCGTCATCCGGCCAGAAGGGGACCGGCTGACCGCACTCGGCGCCAACGACTTCCGCCGCGAGGCCTCGCAGTTGGTCGACGAAGGCAACAACAGGATCATCATTGACCTCTCAGACGTCCGTTTCGTCGACTCTTCGGGGCTGGGAGCGATCGTCGGCCTTTTGAAGAAGGTCGGGAACCGCGGCGAAGTGGTCGTCTGCGGGCTGTCGGATGCAGTCCGGCAGATGTTCCGCGTGACCCGGATGGAGAAGGTGTTTCAGATTTTTCCCAACCCCGATGCAGCCACTGCCGCACTGGATGGTTAGCCATGCAAAGCCGGGCCCTCCTTGTCGAATGCAGCCTGGAGGCAGTCGACACGGCCATGGCAGATCTGTGCGCCTTTGCGGCTGACGCCCTTCCCATCGAAGGCATGATACGTCTGGAGATCGCGGTCACCGAGGCAATGACCAACATCGTCCTGCACGGCGACCTGCCGGCCGAATCAACGATCGACCTGCTCGTCCGCAAGGCGCCGGAACAGGTCGATGTTGAAATCCGCGATCCCGGCCCGCCGATTCCACCAAACCTGCTCCAGTCTTCGCCTGATATCGCTGACGTCGATCCGCTGGAGGAGAGCGGCCGTGGTATCCCGCTGATCAAGGCCTTGTCGGACGCTCTCGACTATCGATCAGCCGGGCGTTCGAACTGCATGACGCTGCGCTTCACCGTCAGGGGTGTAGAATGAGAAGCGGCCGGATCATCCCTGTCTGGCAGAAGCGCCTGATGAACCTGTGCCTGATCGCTGTGGTCGGCGCCGTCTTCCTGGCCATGGCTCTGGCGCCATTCGTCTTGTCGCGCAACATGGAGACCGCCGACAGGACCTCGATGCGCAACGAGCTCTTCGAGTTGCACCTGAGCATTGACGCAATGAGGAACGCGATCGCGGACTGGCAGGCCGCACGCCTGACAGGCGATGAGCCGTCCGAAGCCTTGGGCCTTCAGTTCGACGAGCGCGCCCAGCTTCTTGCGCACAGACTGGGGGTGGTGCTGGCCTATCCCGGAGCGATCGGCATGCTTCCGGAAAACGCCGAACCTCTGCGGCGCAGCCGCGACCGGCTTGTCCAGATCGCCGCGCAGCTGCAGGATGCAAACCCAGATGGCCCAGCCCTGCGTGACCGCGTCATCGTTCGACTGGAGGCGGACCTCCCCACCATCGACCGCTATCTGCTGAACGCGTTCCGCCGCCTGGGGCAGATCACGGCCAATGACCGTTCGCAGTTGACGCGCGCCATCGTGGTGGCGCAGCGGCTGGCGCTGTTTCTGCTGGCAGTCGGTGTCCTGACGTTGATCGGGCTTTGGATGCAGCACCGCGTGCTGCGCCGCGCAGAAGCGTCGCTGAACACGGTCATGGGTGACCTTGCCGAGGCGCAGCGGATCGCTCATGTGGGGAATGTCCGGCGGATCTATGAAACCGACACCGTGACCTGGTCGCCGGAATTTGCTCGCATCTATGGCCTCGATTCACATGGAGAAATGACGGGAGCCGAGTTCGAAGCTCTGCTTCTGCCCGCCGATGCGGAGAGCGTCATCGAGAGCGAACGCGAAGCCTTCGCCCGTTCGGCTGAAACGAACGTCCCTGTGCGACGCGACCTGAACTTCCGCGCCGTGCGGACCGACGGCATGGTCATCGAGTTGGAGGTTCAGTCCGAGCTGACCGCCAATCCGGACGGCACGCCGCACAGCATGATGTCCACCGTCCGCGACATCACCGTTGAGGCCCAAGCTCGAAGGGCCCTCCGTGAAAGCGAGCGGAGCTTGGCTGCGGCGCAGCGGATCGCGCATCTGGGCAGCTTCCGGCACAACTACGCGACCGGAAGGACGACCTGGTCGTCCGAGTTATACGTGGTGCTGGGTTGCGATCCGGCCGAGGGCCCGCGCCCGCTGCGGCAGATTGTCCATGCGGACGACTTCGCCGAGGTTCAGGCGATCTTCTCGGATCTTCTGCGGGGCGGTCCCGCCGGGGGTGAGCGGCAGGCCAATTTCGACTGCCGCGTCGTGCACCCCAACGGGACCCTACGCTTCATCCGCGGCACCGCAGAGATGAGCTATGATGACGCAGGTGCGCCGGACATGCTGACGGGGTCCCTTCAGGATGTGACCAGCGACATCGAGCAAGAGCGGGCCATGCGCGATGCTTTGAGCGAGGCCGAACGCGCCAACGCCGCCAAGTCGGACTTCATGGCCGTGATGAGCCACGAACTGCGAACACCCATGAACGGTGTTCTGGGGATGCTGAGCGCAGTCGAGGCCACGGATCTTGACGATCGGCAGCGCGAACAAGTCCGCGTCGCCCGCACAAGTGCCGAAGCACTTCTAGTGATCCTGAACGATGTCCTGGACATGTCCAAGATCGAGGCGGGGCGAATGGAACTTGAGGAGCGCCCCTTCGAACTGCGCCCGCTGGTGAGCGAGGTCGTCAATCTTTATTCAGAGACCGCGAAGTCCAAGGGCCTCGCATTGACAGCACAGATCCGGGAGGATCTTCCACTTTGGATCAACGCCGATCCGCTCCGCATCCGGCAGATCCTAGCCAACCTGGTAAGCAACGCCGTCAAGTTTACGCATAAAGGTTCGGTCAAGCTGGACGTGGGCCCCGTCCCGGATCGGCAGCCCACGGCGGATCGGCTATGGCTGCGTTTCTGCGTCACCGACACCGGGATCGGCATTCCTCCGGACCGCCACCAGCAGGTCTTCGGCCGATTCAACCAATTGGATACGTCCTATACGCGCCGCTTCGGCGGAAGCGGGCTTGGCCTTGCCATCAGCCAGTCGCTTGCAGAATTGATGGACGGGCAAATCGGCTTCATCAGCGAGCCAGGCCAGGGGTCATCATTCTGGCTGGACCTGGAGACAGCCGCGGCAGAGCCCGACCCAGATACCGCATCCGCCAGCCCCGAGGCCGGCCTGCCGCGGCTGTCGATCCTGGTCGCCGAGGACAACGCCACGAACCGGCTTGTCGCGCGCTCGATGCTGAACCGCCTGGGACAGGACGTCGACTTCGCCGAGGACGGCATCGCCGCGCTGGAGGCCGTGGGGCGCAAGAAATTTGATCTGCTACTGATGGATATCTCGATGCCCGGGATGGACGGGATCGAGGCAACTCGTCGCATCCGGCAGATGGACGGCCCCCAGGCCTCCATTCCCATCCTTGCCCTGACGGCCCATGCCGGCAAGACGGAGCACAAGGCCTGCCTGTCCGCCGGCTGCAACGAGGTTCTGACAAAGCCCTTGGAACTTGAGACGCTGCGCCGCGCGCTGAGCCGGTGGAAGCCAGTCGATCACGCGCCCACCGCCGCGGCGCGGGCAGGCGCGGCCCCGCGCGATCTTGGTCTGCAGGGCCGGCTGGCAGAACTGGCAGAGGAGATCGGCCCCGAAAACGTGCCGATGCTGGTGCAGGCAAGCTTGAAGGACTTGGCACGCCTGCGGTCTATCATCGAGGACGCCGTGGCAGGCAGAGTCGACGATCACGCGACACTGGTTCGCGCCTGCCATTCCGTGGTCGGTATCGCGGCCACGTTTGGCGCCTCTGACGTCGCCGCGCTGGCCCGTCGCCACGAGACTGCGCTTCAGGCCTCGACCGCAGTCCCCGACGATCTGCCCGACGTTGCGCTGGCCGTGAGCGATCTGGAAGCCGCGTTGACGCAAGCGGCCGAAGCCTTCGACCGGACAGCAGAACCGACCGCTGCCTTGATGGAGGATCAATGACCCGCTCCCAATTCTCGTCAGTCATTGTTGCAGCGGCGGCGGTTGTGCTGCTGATGGGGCAAGGCGCGCCGACCGGCCAAGGCGAACCGAGCCTCTTCGACCAGTTGTTCGGGGCCGACAATGCGGCGCCCGAAGCCGAGGGCCCGACACCTGAAGCTGACGACGCTCCTGCCGCTGAAGTTGCCGAAAACGAACCGGCCCCCGCCGATGACCCCGCTTTCGCCGCTCACTTTGGCCGCCACGGCCCTCTGACCCCGCGTGAGCGGGAGATGGCCGAGACGGCATGGACCTATTTCGAGAATACCTACCAGGAAGAAACAGGTCTCGTGAACGCGGTCGGGTCCTACCCGTCAACAACGATGTGGGACACCGCGTCCTATATCAGCGGGCTCGTCGCCGCCTACGAGCTTGGGATCATCGACAAGCGGACCTTCGACCTGCGCGTCAACCAGCTGATCGGCACGCTGCGCGGCCTGGACCTGTTCCAGCGCGAACTGCCCAACAAAGTCTACAACACCCAGACCGGTCAGAAGGTGAACTATGCCAACCAGCCGGGCGAGGTCGGGTTCTCGGTCCTCGACATCGGGCGGCTGCTGGTGTGGCTGAAGATCCTGAAGGAGCGTTATCCCTATCTCGCCCCCGGCATCGACAACACCGTGCTGCGCTGGAACTTCTGCAACGCAATCACCGATGACGGCCGTATGCGCGGCTCGATCGTGACTGGCGAGGGAGAGACGCGATACGTCCAGGAGGGCCGCCTGGGATACGAGGAATACGCCGCCAAGGGCTTTGCGCTGTGGGATTTCGACGTCTCTGCCGCGCTGTCCCCCGAACCCGTCACCTTTACCGAGATTTACGACGTGCGCGTTCCCATCGACGCCCGCGACCCGCGTGTCTTCCAGAACATGAACTACGTGCTGACGGAAAGTTATCTGCTGGACGGGCTGGAACTGGGCTGGAAGCTGCCGGGCGACCGCCAGGCCGGGCGGCCGGGGCTTGCCACGCAGGGCTGGCGGGCCGAGTTCGCCAACCGCATCTATCTGGTCCAGCAACGCCGGTTCGAGCAGACCGGCATTTTGACCGCCAAGTCCGAGCATCAGGTCGAAGGCCAGCCCTTCTTCGTCTATGACTCCATCTGGGCCAACGGCTTCGCCTGGCACACGCTGGACCCCAGTGACGTCTATCAGCCCGACCGCGCGGCCATCGCCTCGAAGGCCGCGATCGGCATGTGGGCGCTGTGGGAGACGCCATATACCGACCTTCTGCTGGACGCGGTAGGGGATCTTTCGGCCGACGACGGCGGCTTCTACGAGGGCCTCTACGAGAACGGCAACGGCTACATTCCGGTCCAGAGCGCGAACAACAACGGCATCATCCTGGCCGCCCTGCTTTACAAGGTGCAGGGGCCGATCCTGCACCGCCTGAACAACAATACGCAGCTTTGGGATACAGCGTATCAGTACCAGGAAACCCGCACCAACCGATGCCTGCCGCAGCCCCGCCCGGAAACCGTCTGCTGCAATTGCCAGGCGCTTCCGGTTCAGCCGCCAGTCCCGGTTGATGAGTTCCTCTACTGCCGCCCCGTCCCTCAGGCGGACGGCACGATCGCGGCGACCGAATGCAGCCTCGAGGAACATGACCTGCCGCCACCGGCGCCGATTTCCGCCCGAGTCAGCCAGTGCCCCGTTCCCGGAGGACCGTGATGGAAAAGCAAGCCAAACCGCGCCATGTCTGGTTCGACGCCAACCGCGTTTGGGCCGCGATCGGTGTCGTGCTCATCCATTGTACGACGGACTTCTCGGGCGGCGTCTTCCCCAATGTGCCCCCCGAGGAGCGGATCGTGCCAGTGTTCCTGCGCTCGGTGGCCGAGTTCTCGGGCTCGGAAATGTTCTTCTTCTTCTCGCTGTTCCTGATGGCGATGCGCATCGACCGGCGCAGCCCGCCTTATGGCCATGCCATCCGCGAACAGGCCCGCCGCCTGCTGATCCCGTTCGCCTTCTGGACCGTGTTCTATGCCTTCTTCCGCCTGCTGAAGGCCGATGTCGTGGGCTATGCGCCCCAGATATGGGCCCAGTTGGCCGAGCCCCAGGCCTGGCTGGGCTTCTTCATCCTGGGCAAGTCCCAGTATCACATGCACTTCCTGCCGACGCTGTTCCTGCTGTTCCTGTTCTACCCGGTCATGCGGCTGGCGCTGCGATTTCCTATCCTGGGCATCACGCTTTTCGCGACCCTCGGGGCCATGCATCACATCCAAGACTATATCTGGAGCCTTGGGCTGGATCCCGACCTGCGCGACTACCTGATCCGCGCCACCAAGGTCATGGGATACGTTGGCTATGGGTTGGCAGCCTTCGCCCTTTACGGGCTGTGGCGTGACGGCATTCCGCGCGGTGAATCGCGCCTGATCCGCAAGGGCGCGTTTTATTTCGCGGGCATGGCCTACCTGGCGACGGTGCCCTTCTTCGGCGCGGCGCTATTTACCGGGTCATGGGGGGTGCGAGAGAACTGGTCCTTCTACGGCCACTTCCTGATGCCTCTGTTGATGTTCTCGCTCTTCATGGGGGCGCAGTACCAGGACTGGTCACCACGCTGGAGCTGGCTGGCGCAGTACACCTTTGGCGTCTATCTGGTCCACCCGCTGGTGATCGACATCTTCGATGCCATCGTCCTCAGCATCGGCATCGCGCCGGCCATGTCGCCGTGGATGGTCGTCGTCAGCCGCTTCATCCTTGTCCTGCCTGCCGCCCTGCTTCTGGCGGTGGGACTTTCGCGGTTCACCCCGCTGGCCTGGACCATCGGCCTTGGTCCCACCCCGTGGGAAGCGCGGCGCCAGAAACACGTCCAGAGAGGCTGAGCATGGACGACTACTTCCGCCGCTTTGAAAACCGACGCCCGCCTGAGCCCCTGCCGTACTCGGCTGCCAGAGAGATGCTGTGGCAGGCGCTTGCCACGATCACCGCACTTGTCGGCGGCTGGTATGTCTGGTGGCGCTGGACGGAGTCGCTGAACCCTGACGCCATGTGGTTCGCAGTCCCGCTGGTTGTCGCCGAAACCTGCGCCTATGTCGGTCTGCTGCTCTTCATCTTCAACCTGTGGAAGGACCAGCCTGTTACCGTTCCGACACCGGTGGCGTCCCTGCACCAGACGGTCGCGCCGGGCAGCAACGACTTGACCGCGCCCGACCGGCCGCTGGTGATTGACCTGTTCTTCGCCACCTACAACGAAGACCCCGAACTGGTCAGGCTGGGCGTCCGCGACGCCAAGCGGATCACCTATCCGCATCCGATCGACATCCGCATCCATGTCTGCGACGACGGGCGCCGGCCCGAGATGCGGCAGGTCTGCACCGAGGAGGGCGTGAACTATATCACCCGCGCCACCAACGAAGGCTTCAAGGCCGGAAACCTGCGCCACGCGATGGAGCAGACCTCGGGCGACTTCATCGTCATTCTCGATGCCGATACCCGTCCATTTCCGACGATCCTCGAGCACACGCTTGGCTACTTCCGCGACCCGAAGATGGCTTGGGTTCAGACGCCGCAATGGTTTTATGACCTGCCCGAGGGAGTGACCCTGACCGCACGCCTGTCGCAGAAGCTGGGTGCCGCCGGTCGCGTTCTCGGGCGGTCAGTCGAGGGCATATTCGGAGAGATCCGTATCGGCAAGGATCCTTTCGTCAACGATGCCGAGATGTTCTATCAGGTCATTCTGCGCCGCCGGAACTGGGCCAACGCGTCCTTCTGCTGCGGGGCCGGATCGATCCACCGGCGCGAGGCCGTGATGGAGGCTGCGCTGCGCAGCTTTGCCGCCAGCGTCGAAAAGCGCGTCATCGCCGCCGAGGAAGAGATCACCCTGACCAGCCGGGAGCCAATGGTCGACCCGTCGTTGATGTCGGCCATCCGGACCGAGGCGGTGGTGGCCGAAGTGCTGGCTCCCTACCGCTTCCATGTGTCCGAGGACATCTACACCTCGATCCTTCTGCACTCCGACCGGGAACGGGGCTGGAAGTCAGTTCTGCACCCGACCTACGAATCGCGCATGTTGTCGCCTCAGGACCTGCTCAGCTGGTCGGTCCAGCGCTTCAAGTATGCCGGCGGGGCGCTTGACATCCTGGTGCATGATAACCCGCTCTTCCGGCGCGGCCTGACGCTTGCGCAGCGGCTGATGTACGCGATGACCTTCTGGTCAAACCTGGCGCCCCTGTGGAACGTGGTCTTTCTGGTCGCGCCGATCATCTACCTGGCCACCGGGATCGCGCCCGTCTCGGCCTATACCCTGCCGTTCTTCCTGCACGCCATCGCCTTCCTTGTCGCGCTGGAGCTGTCGATGATGGTCGGGACCTGGGGCATCGCGGGCTACGCCAGCAAGTCCAGCTATCTTGCGTTTTTCCCCCTGGGTCTGCAGGCCATCGCCGCCGTGGCGGCAGGTCGTAAGATTTCATTTCCCGTCACGCCAAAGGACCGCCAAGTGGGCAACCACCTCCGCCTGGTGCGTCCGCAGATCGCTCTGGTGCTGCTGACGCTGGCGGCGCTGGCCTGGGGCGTGGGGGCGCTGATCTGGGCGGACACGGGCCACAGTATCACCGGCGTGGTCACCAACGCGCTCTGGGGCGTCAACAATTGCCTTGCCATGTCGGGCATCATTAGGGCCGCCCGATGGAAGCCCGAACCGGAACTGACAGGAGATCGTGACTCATGACCTTTAGGACGAACCTGATCAAGGCACGCAGCCACATCATCTTCATCATCGCCCTTCTTTCAGGCGTCACGCTCATCTTCTATCTGGAAAGGGCCGGCCACATCCGCACCGAGAACACCGACATGCTTGCCGTCTTCGACGAGGTCGTTCCCCTGCCGCTGGCCGACGGGCTGGGACGGTCCCAGCAGACGCGCGATCTTGCGGAGATTGCTTGGACGTACTTCGAGAACAACACCGATCCGGACACGGGACTTGCCGGCTCGGTGGACAAGTACCCGTCGACGACCATGTGGGAAACCGCATCCTATCTTGTTGCCATCGTCTCGGCTGAGCGCCTCGGCCTCATCACCGCAGCCGAGGCAGAGGCGCGTGCGGCCAAGGCCGTCGACGCGCTCTCGCGCCTTCAGCTGTTCGAGGACAGCCTGCCCAACAAGGCCTATGACATCCGTACTCTGCAGATGGTGGACTACGCCAATCGTCCGACCTCGGTCGGGCTGGGATGGTCGGCCCTGGACATCGGCCGCCTGATGACAGCGCTCGAGATCATTCAGCGTCATTATCCTGGACTGGCCGATGCGGTTGTCCGAACTGTGGACGGGTGGGATCTGGACCGGGTTGTTCTGGAAGGCGAACTGAACGGCGCGTCGGTCATTGACGGCTCCGTTCGCGAGAACCAGGAAGGCCGCGTCGGTTATGAACGCTACGCCGCCAAGGGCATGATGCTCTGGGGCTTCGATGCAACGGCAGCCATGGAGGTCAGCGGAAACCTGCAGGTCGTCGAAGTCGAGGGCGTGCCGATTCCCGTTGACACCCGACTGAACCGCAACAGCACGCCCGCCCTGACGACCAGCGAACCCTATGTGCTGGACGGTCTGGAATACGGCTTCGATGCCTTGACCCATGTCTTCGGCACTGTCGTCTATCGGGCGCAGGAGATGCGCTATCGCAACACGGGAACGCTGACCGGCGTCAGCGAGGGTCACCTGACGCAAGAGCCCCATTTCGCCTATGCCTCGGTTTGGGGAGGAGGCGCGCCGTGGGCTGTCCTCACCTTCGGAGGCGACCGGATCGACAGTTTGCGGACCCTGTCGACCAAGGCCGCTTTCGGGTGGGACGCGCTCTTCTCGACGGACTACACGCAGGAAATGGTCGAGGCCGTGATCGCCGTCGCCGATCCCGAGCGTGGCTGGCCCGAGGGGATCTATGAAAGCGACGGCAGCGTCAATTCGTCGTTCACAGCAAATACCAATGCCACTGTCCTTGCGGCACAGGCCTTTCGTGCCACGGGACCGCTGATGCATGTGCAGCGGTGAAAGCTCAGCTGCTCAGCACCATTATGATGCTGGCTTTCCTGCCAGCGGCGGCGCTGAGCGACCAAGCCTGTCCCGGTCCGGATTTCTCCGTACCCCCTGCAGGGGCGACGTCAGTCGAGGTGCGCCACGCCGATATACCCACGGCCCGCTTTCCCGGCCGGTGGCAGCAGGGCCGGCTAGGGGACCTGTCTTACCGCGTATATCCCGGCGGGCTGGGAATGATCGGACTGGGTCCGCACATGGAGGCATGGCGGATCGAGGTCGCTTGCGACTCGTCCGACCGAACATGCCGGTACCGCTATATCGGCGCCGTTCCCGCTGACATCCAACCCCGCGCCCGACAGCTGGCAAGCTGCCTGCTGGAGCCGGAGCCGACGAGAACCCCTGCGGCCGCAAATGCGCCACCCGACCCTGAACGTCCTACCACCGCGCCAGGATCCCGCCGCGCCACCACCGCGGCAGTGTCCGGCTCTACGACACCGGCCAAGGCCGCAGATCCGGATGCACCAGGGCCGTCGCGGACTTCCACTTCGGCCCCATCACCCGCCGGCGACGCGCCAGCGCCACCGCCCGTCACGGCACCCGCAACCGGATCCGCAAGCCGGGCTTTGGCCGCTGCGAGCGAGCGCCCAGGGCCCTCGCGTGCACCCGCCCCGGTCTTGCCACCATCCGGCAATGAGCCTGCGTCTCGGTCCGCCACTGTGCCCGTGACGGGGCCGGCCACTCCTGCAGAGGCTGCCGCGCCGAGTGCGTCCGCGTTTGATGCAGGTTCCTCTCCGGACCAACCCGCGGTTCCAGCAGATCAATCCTCCGCGCTTGTGCGACAGCCGGGGCGGGCGTCACCGGCCCCCGCAACGCCACCAGTCCAGACCGCTCCATCGCCAGCCTTGGTCGCGCCGGGACAGTCCGCCAGTCCGAGGGTTCTGACACGCGAGCCGCCAGCGGCTGCGACAGGAACGGCGGCACCTCCGGCCAAGCCGGCCGAGGAAGAGTCTCCACAGCCAACAACCGCCGCCCCGTCAAATCCCGCACTGCAGCCGATCTCGGCAGATACGTCGCGGCAGCAACCTGCCCCCGCAACCGAGGGGGCTCCATCAAGCCCTCAACCTGCGCAAAAGCCCCAACAACCGGCAGGACGCCAGGTTGCTCCGGCAACTCCGCGACCGTCAAGGCAACCGCTCGCTTCGATTCCCCTCTCCGCCGGAGATCAGGCTTATCTTTGTTGGGCAGTTCCGGCCGCCGAAGGCTCCGGAGCGCCTGCGGCCGGTTCACAGGTGCTTGTTTGCCGGGCGGCGGGACCGTTTTCCGAAGATAGCAGCGTGGTATCCGCGCCCGCTCTTGATGCGCCAGTTCTCGGACCAGATCCCGATCCGTCAGAGCCGCTCCCTCTGCCGCCCAGAGAGCCGCAGGCCCTGAACTTGTCCGTTCTGCCCCCGCAGCAGCCCCCGCCCCCCGGCAGCCAGGCCGCCGCAGATTCTTCGACCCCTCCGGACGCACCTGAAGCAGTTCCCGAGTTAGCAACCAAGCCCGGCCCCGCGACCCCCGAACAACCGGAAGATCGCCCGGGCGCCGAAGCGCAAACTGAGGGCGCTTCGTCAGCGGTGACAACGCCAGCAGAGCCGGAATTGCGGGATCAGGAAAGGCGGCCCTTGCCGCGTCCGTCTGCCTCCGGCATTGGCACGAGGGGAAGCGCAGTTGCGCCAGGGGGCAGCTCCGATCGTGCCAATCTTCTGCCGCTGTCGCGCCCAAGCAGGGACGCCGTCCGCGGGCCGCTTCAGGTGGCGCGGATGCCTTACGCGACGTCCTTGCCTCGTGTCACCGAACGTCGCCTGCCCCCCGCGACGCCACCACCCGCCGCTGCGGCACACCGGCCCATGTCCCCCACCCGTGTCTTCTACCCGCGCCTTAAGGTGACCCGCTGCACCTTTGGAAGCGCAATCGCTCTGGGGCAGGAAAACATCGCGGACCTCGGCCAGATCTCGGCCAATCTGTCGTGTAGTGGGCGTCTCGGGACGCGGCTGACCTTCAGCGGCGGTCTGACAAGCTTGCCGATCTCAGGCAAGCATGGCGGCGATCTAACCTACAGCTATGCCTTGAACTGGCGCGTTACTGACAGAGTAACGCTCACCTATGCAAACTACACCGCGGCGCTTACCGCCGGTCGGGCGTTAGCGGGACTGGGCGACGGCCGCTTGCAACTTTCCAGGCGGCTGCCCAGGGTCCCGATCTGGTCCAAGGGGTTGCCAAGCCGGGCGTTGGACTGTTCCGCGTCCATCAGCGTCTCGACCTCAAGTTCCACCAACGCCAGCCTTAATTGCGGCGTCAGCGTGACGAAGCGCCTGATGGTCCGCTTTATAGCCTTGGCCTATCCTAGCGGGGCGCAGGACGAGAGCGATGCCGACTTCTTCTATTCGGCCAGCTATACGTTCGGACCTCGCGTCACGTTGAGCTATTCCAACTATTCCAACAACCGCTGGCCTTGGAACCGGTCGCCAAGCGATGTCGACCTGTTCCACGGCGGCTCTCTGAGTCTGTCCTACAACTGGAGCTTCTGACGGAGACCGAATGCAGAACCCTCGCCCGATCCGACCCACACGGCGGGCCATCCTTGCAGGTGGCCTTGCTGCCCCACTCCTGGTCACTCGCGCATGGGGCGGAACCGTGCAAGAGGCTCAGATCCTGCAAAGTAGGGTTCTGGGGCATCCTGTGAGCTATTCGCTCTACCTGCCACCGAATTATCGGCAGGACAACCGACGCTATCCGGTCCTGTATCTGCTCCACGGCGGCGGCGACGGACAACCCGCCGACTGGTTTCGTATGGCGGGGGTTGATGTGCTGCTGGACAAGATGATCGCCGAACGCCGAATGCCCGCCTGCATTGCCGTCGCCCCCGACGGGCGGCGGCCGGCGGATGATCCGCGAGCGACATATTTTCTCGACGATGCCGATGGGTCCTACCGCTGGCGCACGATGTTTCTGGAGGAATTCATTCCGGGAATCGAGGCGCGTCACCAGGCCATCGGCAGCTGGCAGATGCGCGCGTTGCTGGGCCTGTCGATGGGGGGACATGCGGCACTCTTGAACCAACTTCTGCGGCCAGACCTTTTCGCCGGAGCAGCGGCGCTCAGCGCGGCGCTTCGCACGCCTCAGCAGCTGGCGACAATGGAGCAGACGGGTTTCGACCTGCGTTTTGCCGGAGCTTTTGGTGAAGGTCTGGAAGGTCAAGCCCGCCTGAACGAACCCTGGCGAACGAACGACCCCGTCGAGATCCTTTCCGGCATAGACACAACGCCGTTTCTCCGCATTCCCAGGCTCTACCTCGACCTTGCTGCGCAGGACCCGTTCTTCGAGGGAAACGCCGCGGCCCATATCGCGCTGGATCGGGCGGGTGTCCGGCACCGCTTTCAGGTGCACGAGGGCGAACATGACTGGATGTTCTGGCGCGCAGCCCTTCCGAGGGCGCTTGAGCACATCTCGCGGATTTACACGCGGAGCTATGGCGAGTGACGGGACCGGACAAGGTTGGTTAATGTCGCGGACCGGATCACCGCGCGAATAAAGGCGAAGCCCGATCTGACCCCGAACGACCTGATGGGCGAACTTGCAGATCATCACGGCATGGCCATTCACCGTGTCTCAGTCTGAAGGTTTTAGTGGTCTCGGGCTGACCCACAAAAAGACCTGCAAGCCCTCGAGCAGAAGCGGCCTGAGATCCGGCAGACACGCCATATCCGGATCACGCGACGCCAACCGTTCATGCGCAGCGCGTCGACGCGCCTCGGCTTCATCGACGAGACGTCGCCGAAGACGAACATGGCCGGGACCACCGGATGGCCTCCAGAAGGCGCGCCTTGTCCACCATGCGCCTTCGGCCACTGCAACACCCGGACCTTCATCGCCGCCCTGCGCCATGTCCGGCTGGATGCGCCCCTGGGTGATCGACGGTGCCATGAACCGTGAACTGTCCGAGCTCCATGGCGAAGCCCGACCGGCCCCGACACTGCGACCCGGCGAGGTGATCATTCCGGATAACCTGTCATCGCAGAAGAGCCGTAAGCGATGGATTGGACGCCCCCCGGCGGCATCGATGTGCCATGGTGGCGGGTGTTGAAGCACCGCTACGGAGGGGAGCGTCCATGGAAGAGGTTAGCATCATCGGCCTGGATTTGGCCAAGAACGTGTTCCAGGCGCATGGCGCTGCAGCTGACGGAACAGTGATCTTCCGCCGCAAGCTGTCACGGGCGCACCTGTTAAACTTCATGGCGGCGCAGGCGCCTTGCGTGGTGGCCATGGAAGCTTGCGCCAGTGCGCATCACTGGGGCCGGGCGATCGTCGACCTCGGCCATGAAGTGCGGCTGATCCCGCCAGCCTATGTGAAGCCGTTCGTGAAGCGGCAGAAAAACGACATGGCCGATGCCGAGGCGATTGCGGAAGCGGCATCGCGGCCGACGATGCGGTTTGTGGCTGTGCTGGCCCGGCTGATCCGGGGTCTGTCCGGATGATCCCTGTCCCGGCAAACACCCGCATATGGCAGGCGGCAGGCGTGACCGACATGCGGCGCGGGTTCACGACGCTCGCTGCACAGGCAGAGACAGTGCTGAAGCAGGACCCGTTCGCCGGGCACATGTTCGTCTTCCGCGGTCGGCGCGGTGATCTGATCAAGATCATCTGGTGGGACGGCCAGGGCGCATGCCTGTTCAGCAAGCGCCTGGAGAGGGGCCGGTTCGTGTGGCCGTCTGCGAAGGAGGGCAAGATCGCGCTGACGCCGGCGCAACTGGCGATGCTGCTGGAAGGGATCGACTGGCGCCTGCCGCGGCGTAGCTGGAGGCCGCTCAAGGCCGGATAAACCGGGCGCGACAGCACGTTCGGGATTCCTGTGTCGCGCTTGTTTTGGTATGATTGGCCATGCTGGACGTGGCCAAATCCCTGCCCGAAGACCCCGAGGAACTGCGGCGGTTCACGGCGCTTCTGCTGGCTGAAGTGAAGTCGCAGGCGATGCTGATAGAGAAGCTGCGCCATCAGCTGGCCGGTCACCGCAGCCATCGCTTTGGCACGTCGTCGGAGACCATCGAGCAGCTTCAACTGGCGCTCGAGGCAACCGAGATCTCTATCGCAAAGATGACCGCAAAGCTGCGCCTGCCGGACGAGGAAGAGAAGGACAAGCCGAAGCGTCGTCCCATTCCCGACCACATCCCGCGCCAGGAGATCGAGCTGACCACCGGCGACGAGGACTGTGCCTATTGCGGCGGAACTCTTCGTCGCCTCGGCGAAGATGTGACTGAGGAGCTGGAATATGTTCCAGGACGGTTCATCGTGAACCGGATCGTGCGGCCGCGCTTTGCCTGCTCTGGCTGCGAGGCATTCACGCAGGCCCCTTTGCCATCCCGTCCGATCGAGCGCGGCCGTCCCGGCCCTGGCCTGCTGGCGCACGTCCTCGTTTCCAAATACGCCGACCATCTGCCGCTCTATCGCCAGAGCCAGATCTTCGAGCGCGAGGGGCTCGACCTCGACCGCTCGACGCTGGCGGATTGGGTCGGCAAGTCCACTGCGCTTCTGGAACCGCTCGCCGATGCCATCAGGCGGCATGTGCTGGCCGGACAGGCAATCTTCGCGGATGACACGCCGGTCAAGATGCTGGCGCCCGGCACCGGCAAGAAAGGGCCAGCACGGCTGTGGGTCTATGGGCGCGACGAGCGGCCTTGGGGCAGCGATGCCCCGCCCGCCAGCTGGTATCGGTTCTCGTCCGATCGGAAGGGCCAGCACCCCAAGGATCATCTCGCAGGTTACCGGGGATGGATGCACGCCGATGGCTACGCCGGGTTCGAGAACATCTATCGGTCCAGCGACATCCACGAGGTTGCATGCATGGCCCATGTCCGGCGCAAGTTCGTCGACGTCCACAGGGCCCAGGGATCGGCCATCGCCGACGAGGTCATCCGGCGCATCGCGCAGCTCTATGCTGTCGAGAAGGAGGCCCGGGGATCGCCGCCAGATAAGCGCGCCCGGATCAGACAAGCCAGCGCGAAGCCGATCTTTGATGGTCTCGAATCCTGGCTGCATGCCCAACTGCCCAGCATATCCGGCAAATCGCCACTGGCAGTTGCGATACGCTACGCCTTGACCCGCATGAAGCGGCTCCGACCATATCTCGACCACGGCATTCTAGGGTCAGGATTCATAACCAATAGATGACGACAGCTGCGAGGGCGATCGCGGATAGGAAGACCTTTGGGCATCGGTCGTAGCGGGTCGCCACGCGCCTCCAGTCTTTAAGCCTGCCGA
>NZ_JAOTBE010000062.1 GCF_026162645.1 Paracoccus rhizosphaerae | reverse complement strand
TGAATGGCGGCATCGGAGAAGACAGGAGGACGGCCGGGGCGACCTTTGGGCGGCGCCAGCCAAGCCATCTCTTGGTCTACCCAGATCAGCATCGAGCCGCGCTTGCGCAACCCGGCGTTATGGCTGGACCAGTTCATCGTGCGGTAGCGGGCGGGTGGAGGCTTGCTCATGCGACCCGTCTAACCGCACGGGTTCGCGATGTGAATCGTCCCACGTCAGAGTTACGCAACAACGCCTGTCAATGTTCACATAGACAACCCAGGGCTGACAATGACGGCGAGATAGGCTATATGAAGGGCGTTCATCCAAGGTGCCCGAATCGGTGCGGTGTCATTGGAATTGTCCCCTCCCAGACCCAATGAAGGTGCATGCTGATGAGCGGCGCAGCTTTGTCCCACGCCCCCGCTTTCGATCTTTACGAATTAGGTGATCGCTACAGCCAGGAAAGCTGGCTGGTGTCAGACTGGGCAGCCGGCCAGTCGAACATCCTGCAATGGTCGCCCGAAAACGTCCGGGTCGCCCAGGATGGGGCGGTGGAGCTGGTCCTGGACCGTGCTGCTGGCGGTGCTGCCAGACCGTTCGATGGCGGTGAGATACAGTCGGCCGAGGCGGCAACCACCGGAACCTGGAGCTGGACTGCTCAGGCGCCCGAAATGGTTTCCGGCGCGGTCTTCGGCATGTTCACCTACAAGGACGATTGGTCCCGCCAGCCCTGGGTTGAATTCGACTTCGAATTGTGGGCCAGGAAACGCGGCGGGTCTATTTGGACATCCATATGGAAGACGAGGCGGGCCGCCATGTCACCTTGACCTCGGCGGCACGACCGCGGGCGGTCATCGACCTGGGCTTCGACGCGGCGCAAGGACAGCACCTCTATGAGGTCACGGTTACCGACGACAGCGCGATCTTTCGCGTCGACGGCCGGAGTGTGGCCGAGTTCACGTCGGCGGACATGCAGGGCGGTCATTGGAACATCGGGCCGATGAGGGGCTATGCTGATCTCTGGGCCGTTCCCAAGCCGCAGGAGAGCTGGGCCGGAAAGTGGAGTGATCCCGGCCGCCCGCTGGTTGCCCGGCTGAGCGGAGGGGACGTTCGTCCTGATGAGTATCACAGCGAATATCAGCTGCCGCCGGCCAGCGGAGACGACAGGATCGTCTTCAACGGCCTCGCCGGGGTTCTGGACGGTGGCGGCGGGATCGACACGCTGGATGCCAGTCGGGCGGCAGGGGTGACGATCGACCTTGACCGCGCCGGTCTGCAGAAGACGGGGCAGGGCGACGTCACCATTCTGAACTTCGAGAACGTCGTCGGTGGCGCCGGTCGGGACCGGCTTTTCGGCAACAGCGCCGGCAACGACCTTTCCGGCGGCGACGGGAACGACCAGCTTGAGGGTCGCGGCGGCGACGACACGTTGAACGGAGGTGCTGGCAACGACAAGCTGTCGGGCGCCGGGGGTGCGGACGAGCTGGAAGGCGGGGCAGGGGCCGATCTTATGTTTGGTGGCGTTGATCTGGCCCCTGACAGGTTTATCTTCCTGACTGTCGCTGACAGTCCTGCAGGTGGCGGCCACGACAGGATCGGCGATTTCATCTCCGGCATCGACCTGATCGACCTGTCCAACGTAGACGCGGACAGTGATAGGCGTGGGCAGCAGGACCTTGTCTTCCCCAACACGGCGGGAACCGCACATTCGCTTTGGACATCTGCCGCAGGCAACGGCGTTCTGGTGCAGGCGGACGTGACCGGCGATGGCAAAGCCGACTTCGAGGTTCTGCTGCTGGACCTTAAGTCCCTCGACGCGGACGACTTCCTGTTCTGATCGCGGCCGGCGGAACGGAACCTCGGCGCCCGACCCCGGTTGAGCCTGCAAGACAGCAAGGCAAGGGGTGACGCATCATGGCCGACCACCGCGGCAGCCGGCCCTCTAGGGTCGTGATCACGGGCGCTTCCGCAGGCGTCGGCCGCGCCGTGGCCGAGGAATTCGCTGCAAAGGGCTGGCACGTTGGCCTGATCGCGCGCGGCAGGGCCGGCCTCGAGGGGGCGCGCGTCGCGGTCGAGCGGAAGGGTGGCGTGGCGCTGGCAATCGCCGTCGACGTGGCCGATGCCCAGGCGGTCGACCGGGCGGCTGACGAAGTCGTCGCGGCCTGGGACGGGATCGATATCTGGATCAACGCAGCGATGGCGACGGTTCTGGCGCCGTCGCGCGATGTGACGCCCGAGGAATTCCGCCGGGTGACGGATGTCACCTATCTGGGGCAGGTGTTCGGTACGATGGCCGCGGTCAGGCAGATGTCGCGGCAGGGACACGGTACCATCGTCAGCATCGGCTCGGCGCTGGCCTATCGCGGGATCCCGCTGCAGGCACCCTATTGCGCCGCCAAATTCGCGGTGCGCGGCTTTCTGGATTCACTGCGGGCCGAACTGCTTCACGACAGCAGTCCGCTGCGCGTGACCGAGGTGCACCTTCCGGCCGTGGACACGCCGCAGTTCGACTGGTCGCGCAACAAGATGCCTCATCGGCCACAGCCCGTGCCGCCGATCTACAGCCCGCAGGCGATCGCCGTCGAGGTTTATCGTGCCGCCATGGAAGCGCCCCGAGAGGTCTGGCTGGCTGGCTCGGCCGTGAAGGCGATCCTGGGCGATGCCGCCGCGCCGGCCGTGGTCGACAGCGTTCTGGCCGGGCAGGCCTATTCGGGCCAGCAGACGGATCAGCCGGCCCAAAACCGGCGTGACAACCTGTTCGACCCTGTCGACGACCTGCAGGACCATGGTGCGAATGGCCGCTTCGGCGACCGCGCCAGGTCCAAGGTCCGCAGCATCCGTCCCGCCCGCCTGCGCGCCGGCGCTGCCGCTGTCGCCGTCGGACTAGTCGCGGGCGGTGTCATTGCGCTGCTGAACTCCGACGCGCGCGAGGGGCGGTTCGGGGGCTGATCTGACCTCTGAAGCGCAGGCCGCGCTAGCGATCGATCGCAACGGATGCATCAGCAACGTGCGCTTGAAAGCTTCAGCGTAGCGCGCTTTCTGATCAAAATGGCCCAAGGCTTCACATTCGTGCGGCCATCACCCGCCAATGTCGGAAATACCAATCGGACGACGCCGCAAGCTGCGGCGCCGTCACTTGTCGTTGGTCGGGTCCGCCGCATCCCCGCCGGTCCGGCCCGCCAGCGCCTGCTCGAGCTCCTGAGCCAGCTCCTGCAGGCGCGGGGGGATCGGCCTGCTGCGCAGCCGGTCCCGCAGCTCGGCCATCAGGCCGTCGAGTTCGGGATGCGGCTGGTCGTTCTGGGGGTCCGAAGTCATGATGTCGATTCTGAAGGTGCAACGGGTGAGGTGACGCCCGCCCATGATATATCACCTGCATGGCGGATGCAGGTGATTTCGGACAGCAGATGGCCCCTGTGTCCCATTTCACACAGGGGTGGCAACGTCAGTGCATATGCAGCTTGCCGCGGTCCTTGTATTCCTTCTCGAGCAGCGACATCAGCCAGCGCCGCAGGTCTTCGGGCCGGCCACCCTGCTCCGCCTCGGCAATGGCAGTGAGCAGCACGGCCTCGACCATCCGATCCGCCGCGTCGCTGTCGCGCATGATGACGCGGGCGCGATCCAGCACCTGCATCACGACGGCCTCCATGTCATCTTCGCGATGCCGCTGGCTCAGATCGTGTGCGCGGTGAAGGCTGTCCAGAAGCGGCATGGCGTTGCTGGGCTTCGAATAGATGCCGTGCCCGTGGAAGCGGTCGGGAATGTGGCGACGGTCATAGGCGGTCAGGAAGACGAACGGAATGCCGCTGTTGATCAGACTGTCAGCGACCGGAAAGGTTGTCCCGTCCTGGACGCGGACATCGAGGATCGCCGCCTGCACGCTGTCCAGCCGTTCGATGGCATCGCTGACATCGGCAAAGGGACCGACGACCTCGTCCCCACGGGCGCGGATTTCGTTCGCAAGTTTCTGGGCCACAAGAAAATCGTCCTCGATCACAAGGATCTTCAGCACCTGTTCGGTCATCGTTGTTCCCATCCGGCAGCGAGCGTGCCCATTCACCCTGTGCGCCTGCAAAGTGTTAATCAACTCTCGGCGGATTGCCAGTTAACATCCAGCAACTGGCGGCACCTGGGCAAGCACCTGCCACCCTTGAAATGCGACCCGTGCCTAGCCGCCGTTGATTGCCGTCGCCGCGCCAGTGGCCGCGCGCAGCCACAGCGTCCCGAAGGCCGGCAGGTCGACCGTCAGCGTGCCGTCATCTGACAGGTCGAACTTGCCGCTGCCCGAAAAGCACGACAACCCGTCCCACCCTTCGGTGCCGTCGATCTGGCACGAGGTCTTGCAGCGCGTCTCGCCCAGGTTGTGCAGCAGCAGGACCGTCCTGCCGCCCCAGTCATAGCGCAACCCGAAGATCTGCGCCTTGGGAACAGGGACGAAGCTGCTCTGGCCGAAGGCGATCTCGGGCGTCTCGCGGCGGCGACGGATCAGGCGCTGCATCCAGTTCAGCAGCGAGTCCTGGTCGCGATCCTCGGCGGCCACGCTGACGTCCGCGGGGCCCCAGCCCTTGGCGCTGACCACGGGCCGTCGCAGCTGGTCGGGCGGCGCGGTCGAGAAACCGGCCGAGGGGTGATCGGACCACTGCATCGGCGCACGGACGCTCAGTCGGCCGGGGATGTCGAGGTTCTCGGCCATGCCGATCTCCTCTCCGTAGAACAGGACCGGCGCGCCAGGCAGCGCGAAGACGAGGCTGTAGAGCATGCGGATGCGCGCCTGGTTGCCGTCCAGCATGGTCGGGATGCGGCGTCGCAGGCCGCGCCCGAAAAGCTGCATGTCCTCCCGCGGACCGAAGGCCTTGAAGACCTCCTGCCGCTCGGCCTCGGTCAGCTTGTCCAGCGACCACTCGTCGTGATTGCGCGCGAAATGCGCCCAGGCATCGTCGGGATGCAGGCTGGGCATCGACCGCAGGCAATGGACCAGCGGCCCCGCATCCTGCCGGACCAGCGCCAGCGCCAGCGCTTGGTTCATGTTGAAGTCGAGGCACATGTTCAGTTCGCTACTGCCCTGGCCATAGAAGCGGCGCACCTCCTCATAGGGCAGGTTCACCTCGCCCATCAGGACCGCGTCGCCCTGCCTGCGCGAGATGAAGCTGCGCAGGTCGGCGAGCCAGTCGTGGGGGTCCAGCGCCATGGGCGAGGCGATGCCCTTGGTTTCCAGCAGGAAGGGCACCGCATCGACGCGGAAACCGGCCAGGCCGATCTGCAGCCAGAAGCCGGTGATCTTGCGGATCTCCTCGCGGACGCGTGGGTTGCTGATGTTCAGGTCGGGCTGATGGGCATAGAAGCGGTGCAGGTAATACTGGCCCGTCGCTTCGTGCCATTCCCAGTTGCTGTCCTCGGCATCCGGAAAGACCACCCCGGTCGGCCCGTGGTCGGGAATCTTGTCCCGCCAGACATACCAGTCGCGCCGGGGCGAGTTGCGGTCGGAACAGGCCTCCTGGAACCACGGGTGCTGGTCCGAGGTGTGGTTCACCACAAGGTCCGCGATGACGCGGATACCGCGGTCGGCGGCGGTACGCACGAACTCGACGAAGTCGCCCATGCTGCCAAGGCGCGGGTCGACGCTGTAATAGTCGACGATGTCATAGCCGTCGTCATGGTTCGGCGTCGGATAGAAGGGCATCAGCCAGATGCAGGTCACGCCAAGGGCCGCCAGGTGGTCGATGCGTTGCGACAGGCCACGGAAATCGCCCACTCCGTCGCCGTCGCTGTCCTGGAAAGTCTCGACGTCCAAGCAATAGAAGACCGCGTTCTTCCACCAGACATCGCTGGTCCGGCTCATGTCCATGTCGTGCTGCCCATGTCTCCGCCTGTCCTGTGCCCGAAGGGCGTCAGCGGGGACAACGCACCCCCGGCCACGGAGGTTCACCCTGCCATGGGGCGCAGGTTGAAGAGGTCAACGAAATCCTGCGCTGCCGCCGCATCGCCTTCGACCCTGATCGTGGTCATCGCAGCCAGCGGCACCCGGCCATAGACCGCGGCCGCCAGGGCGTTCCCGCTGCCGTGCAGGACGAAGGGGGCCTCGGGGCGCTCGACGGCCATGGTCGCGGGGCCGGTCGCCTGAAGCCGCATTTCGAAGGCTTCGGTCCCGAAGTCGAAGCCGCCCTGCGCAGGCATCGCGTCATGTCCCACTCCGGTCACGCCCATCGAGATCATCAGCGCCGAAGGGCTGATGAAGCGCGACGGATCGTGCCCCGGAACGGTCAGCGCCCAACGGCACAGCGCCTGCAGCACCGGCAGCAGCCCCTGTCCCGCGGGCGTCAGCGCATAGATCCCAAGCCGGCGGTCGTGCGACAGGATCCCTGCCGCCTGAAGCTGCGCCAGCCTGCCGTTCAGCACGCTGGCCGAGATGCCCGGAAGCCCGGCCCGCAGCATCCCGAACCGCTTGGGCGCGAAGATCAGTTCCCGCACGACCAGCAGCGCCCATCGATCGCCGACCAAGTTCAGCGCATGGGCCGCCAGGCAACCTTCGTCATAGCGGATGGGCGGGTGTTTGCCGTCATAGGTCATTTTTTCGCAGTATCAGTTGCTTTTTACTACTGCAAGGCGCAGCCTTGCCTGACGGATCGAGTGATCAGGAGGAATCGTCATGACCTATTACACCGGCTGCATCGCCGCCGTGCCCACGGCCAACAAGGACCGCTATCGGCAGCATGTCAGCGACTGCTGGGCGATCTTCCAGCGCCACGGCGCCACCCGGATGGTCGAGGCCTGGGGCGCCGACATCAAGCGGGGGAAGATCAACGACCTCTATGGCGCGGTCGAGGCCAAGGACGACGAAGCGGTTGTCTTCTCGTGGCTGGAGTGGCCAGACAAGGCCGCCGCGGACGCCGCATGGCAGAACATGCAGGGCGACGAGGCCATGGCCAAGCTCGAGATGCCTTATGACGGCAGCCGCATGATCTTTGGCGGCTTTGAGCCGGTCCTGAAGGCGGGGACGGACAGCAACGCAGGCTACATCCAGGGCTTTGCGCTGGCGGTACCGCGCGGCAACCGCGATGCCTATGTCACGATGGCCGGTCAGGCTTGGGAGGAGATGTTCCGCCCCAAGGGTTGCCTCGGCAATTTTGAGACCTGGGGCGTCGACGTGCCGCACGGCAAGCGCACCGACTTTCACCGCGCCGTCAAGGCCGAGGACGGCGAGGTGCCCGTCTTCAGCTGGACCGCCTGGCCCGACCGAGAGACCTGCGACGCAGCCGGCCGGGCCATGGAGGCCGAGATGGACGGCCGCGACTTTCCCGAGATGCCGTTCGATGGGAAACGGATGATCTGGGGCGGCTTCGACGTCATGTTCGATTCCGCCAAGATCTAGTTGCGGCGGCCGCGCACGGACTTGACGATCGCCGATCCGAACAGCAGCGCCGCCATCGACAGATCCGCCCCGGCGGTCGTCGCGGCGCGCGCGGCCTCAGGTTTGCTCTTGCGTTCTCGGGCGGGGCGGTCACCTTCGGTCGCGGGCCGCTCACCCGGCGGGGTATCCGCCTTGACCGCGTTGCGCGCGCCCATCGGCAGGGGCGCGCCTGTCGTGGTGTCGCGAGGGGTCTGCTGCTCGGTCTCGGCGTTCAGCTCCGCGCCGGCCAGCACCACGAAGGCCGAAAGCCACAGCCAGGTCAGCAGGATGATGACGCCGCCGATCGCCCCGTAGGTCTCGGTATAGGACCCGAAGTTCCGGACATAGATCGAGAAGGCGACCGTGCCCAGGATCCACAGGATGGTCGCGGCCACTGCCCCGACGCTGACCCACCGCCATTTCGGTTCCGCGCGCGACGGAGCGAAGCGATAGATGCCGGCCAGCGCCAGCATGACTAGGACAGCCATCACCGGCCACTTGAGCCAGCCGACAGCCGTGGCCATCGGTTCGGGCAGATGGCCGAGCGCGACCAGCGACGGCAGCAGAACCACCAGCCCTAGGCCGACGATCAGCCCCAGGATCAGGAACAGCGTGATCAGGAATGCCGTCAGATACAGCCGGACGGTGCCACGACGCTCTTGTTCGTCATAGGCGATGTTCAGCCCCTCGATCAGGGTCATCACCCCCTTCATGGCGCCATAGAGCGTGATCAGCAGGCCGAAGACCGCAACAAGTCCGGTGCCGGTCTGGTCGCCGCCAGCGACCTTGTCCACCTGGTCCTGCAGAATCGCCGCGGCGTCCTCGGGAAGCATTGAAACAACGGTCTGCAGCTGCGACGCGATCTGCGCCGGGTCCAGCACCAGCCCCGCGATCGAGATCAGCGCCGCGATGGCCGGAAAGACCGACAGCAAGCCATAGAACGCGACCCCCGCGGCCACGACCGAGATGTGATCCGCCGTGATCTCGTCCTTGACGCGGAACAGGATCTGCTTCCATCCGCGGGGCGATACCTCGCCGGGGGATCGGGCGTCATCGCCGGCGGTCGCGTTCCGATGCTTTTGTCCTGTCACGTCCCGGTCTCCTGTCAGTGCCCATCATCCATTGGCCGGTAACGGGATCGGCACCGGCTTTGTTCCAACCGGTTCCGGCAGGGGGCGCTTTGCATCGTCCTTGATCGAACTAATCCGGCCCCTCGCGCGTTATGCGGTTCGCATGCCAGCCGACCGGGGATGTGCGGCACGCCCCCGGTCCCATCGACTTCAGAAGGAGGCGCCTCCATGACAGACCGCAGCGATGACGCCATGCGTCCGGCCGGAACGGCTGACCGAGTGCTGACCAACCGGCAAGGGCACCCGGTGTCCAACAACCAGTCGCAGCGCACCGTCGGCAGTCGCGGCCCCGCCACGCTGGAGAACTATCAGTTCCTCGAAAAGATTTCCCATTTTGACCGCGAGCGAATCCCCGAACGCGTCGTCCACGCCCGCGGCTTTGTCTGCTATGGTGAGTTCGAGGCGACTGGCATGATCGGCGACGAACCCGCCAGCACCTATACCCGCGCCAAGCTGTTTCAGGACAAGGGCAAGAAAACGCCGCTGGCGATCCGTTTTTCCACCGTCATCGGCGGCCGCGACAGTTCCGAAGCCGCCCGCGATCCCCGTGGCTTCGCTGTGAAGTTCTATACCGAAGATGGCAACTGGGACTTGGTCGGCAACAACCTGGCCGTGTTCTTCATCCGCGATGCGATCAAGTTCCCCGACGTGATCCATTCGCTGAAGCCTGATCCGGTGACCTTCCGCCAGGAGCCGAACCGCATCTTCGACTTCATGAGCCAGACGCCCGAGTCGATGCACATGCTGACGCACCTGTTCAGCCCCCGCGGCATCCCGGCCAGCTATCGCCACATGGAGGGGTTCGGCGTGAACACCTACAAGATGGTGAATGCCCAAGGCGACACCGTCCTGGTCAAGTACCACTTCCACCCCCGCCAGGGCGTTGCCAGCCTGACCGCGGCCGAGGCCGAGAAGGTGCAGGGCAAGGACCTGGGTTCCGCCTCGAAGGACTTGTTCACTGCGATCGAGATGGGCAACTTCCCGCAATGGGACATGTACGTCCAGATCATGGAGGATCACGACCACCCCGAACTGGACTGGGACCCGCTGGACGACACCAAGATCTGGCCCGAGAAGGACTTCCCGCTGCGCCATGTCGGCACGATGACGCTGAACCGCAACGTCGAGGATTTCTTCAACGAGAACGAGCAGATCGCCATGGGCACCGGGGTGCTGGTGGACGGACTGGACTTCTCGGACGACAAGATGCTGGTCGGGCGGACGTTCTCCTATTCCGATACTCAGCGGTACCGCGTTGGGCCGAACTATCTGCAGTTGCCGGTGAACCAGCCGCGCGCGGCGGTCTCGACCAACCAGTCCGGCGGGCAGATGTCCTATTACCGAGACATGGCGCCGGGGCAGAACCCTTCGGTGAACTACGAACCCTCGATCCACAACGGCCTGCGCGAGGCCGAGCGCCAGCCGAACAACCCGCCAGAGATCACCGGCCGCCTGACCCGCAGCGTGCTGGAACGTCGCAACGACTATGTCCAGGCGCGCGGCCGCTATTGCACGATGATGGAGTGGGAGCGCGACGACCTGGTTGCCAACCTGACAGACCTTCTGTCGCAATGCGAACGTGATGTTCAGGAACGCATGGTCTGGCACCTGCTGATGGTCCACGATGACTATGGCACCCGCGTCGGGCAGGGCATCGGGATCAGCGTCGAGGACGTCGCTGGCATGGCACCGCTGGATGGCCAGGTGCTGACCGACGACGACAAGTCGCGGCTGGAGAAACTGGGCCGGAACGGCGACACCATCGATCCGGCGGTCTGGGGCCAGTGGACCAGTTCGGTCGAGAACCGTCAGGCGCGGGCC
Organism: Paracoccus rhizosphaerae; assembly: GCF_026162645.1. GTDB lineage: Bacteria > Pseudomonadota > Alphaproteobacteria > Rhodobacterales > Rhodobacteraceae > Paracoccus > Paracoccus rhizosphaerae. The sequence continues at coordinate 8,575 of NZ_JAOTBE010000062.1, read as the reverse complement.
GACGATGTGCTGGCGGGCTCGCTGCCCGAAACGCACCGCATGGCGGCGCAATAGCGCCGGTCAGCGGACGGCGGCGTCCAGCCAGCGCGCCCACTCGGGGGCGCCGGTTGGCAGCGCCGTCCGCCCCTGGCTCGCCTCGGCCGCGATGGCCGCAGCAGGGTTCGCGGGTGCGGAAGGCCAAGCCGCGCCGGCTTGGGGCATTGCCGGACAGGCGACCGGCCCGGCGGCCGGTCGTCCGGCCTGTGCCGCGCCGCGCCGGCGGCGGTCCTGCAGACTGGCGAACAGCCGACCCAGCATGGCGGGATCGACCATCCGGGGCGCGACGCGCGTCAGATTGCGCCCCTTGATGTCGCTGACCAGACGCTCGTATCGCAGGGCGCGGCGCAGGTGGCGGTCGACCGCCGCGGCGGCCTGTCGTGCCGCGGGCTCCTCCATCCGCGGCAAGGCGCGATGCGCAGCCAGCATCGCCGCCATCCGGTCCACCGATAGCCGATGAGAGATCGACGATGCATGCCGCCGATATGCATAGAGGGGGTCCGGCAACAGCAGGTAGCGTGCCCCCCCAAGCAGGATGCGCAGGATCAGGTCGTAGTCCTCGCCGATCTGCAGGCGACCGTCATAGCGGCGCGACCCAAGCACGCGGCGAGAGATCAGCGGCTTGAGGTATCCCAGGCCCGGCACGCGTGGGTCGCCGCTGTTGGCGCGCAGGAACAGCGCCGTATCGATGATCTGCGGTGTCGTCATGGCAAGCGGCTGCAGCAGTGTCCGGCCGCCCTGCGCCTCGGGTGCGCCGAAATGTACCAGGTCGTCGGCCACCAGATCCGCACCGTGCCCCTGCGCGGCCGCCAGCAACCGCGCGATGCGCTGTGGGTGGATCAGGTCGTCGCTGTCGACGATGGCGATCCAGTCGCCGGACGCCGCATCGAGCGCACGGTTCCGGGTCGCCGCCGGTCCCTGGTTCTGTGCCGACGCCAGCACCCGCACCCGGTCATCGTTCCGCGCCATTCCCCGTGCGATGGCGACGCTGTCGTCGTCAGAGGCGTCGTCCGCGATGATCAACTCGATTCGGTCATGCGTCTGGTCGAGGACCGACTGCATCGCGTGCCTCAGGTAGGCAGCACCCCGGAAGTTCGCCATGACGATGCTGACAAGCGCATTTTCCCGTGACCCGGCGGCATTTGCCTCGGTTCGCGCAAGAGGTGCTTCGTTTTCCATGCTGATAGAAGCGCCCCGCGGTTGACCCCAGTTTCCGCCACTCTCATAACCGTGGGGAAAAGGTGCGACAACCGCCGACATCCGCCAGCCATTGCAAGGGAACACCATGCCGAAGATGACGCAGACCCTGGGCCGTGCGGCCCGTCTTGCCGGCGCGACCGCCATCGCTGCAGCCGTCGCCCTGCCGGCGCTGGCGCAGGACAAGCCGCTGCTGCCGGGGTTCCGGGACGACTTCACGGCGCCGATGCTGAACACCAAGCGCTGGTATGTCTCGGACGGATGGACCAACGGCAAGCACCAGGACTGCGAATGGTCCAAGAAGGCCGTGACCGTGAAGGACGGCTTCCTGCACCTGTCACATATTCCGGCCGAGGGTGACGACCTGCCGCTCTGCGGTGAGATCCAGACCCATGCCTTCCTGAAGTACGGCACGATCGAGGCCAGGATCAGCACACCGCGGGCGTCGGGGCTGAACGCATCGGTCTTCACCTATACCGGACCCACCTTCAAGGCGCCGCATGACGAGATCGACGTCGAGGTCCTGACCCGCGACACGTCCGAAGTCACCTTCAACACGTTCGTGTCCGGCAAGATGGCCAACGGCGAAGTGGTGCCCGTCGACCCGCCGATGGACGAGGAGTTCCACACCGTCGCGATGAAGTGGGAACCCGACCGCATCACCTGGTATCTGGACGGGGAAGAGGTGCACCGCACCGCGGAAGGCTCACCGCTGCCCGAAAACCCGCAGAAAATCTACATGTCGTTCTGGAGCACGACGATGCTGACCGACTGGATGGGAGAGCAAGGGCCGCGGGAAGGGCCGCTCGACTATCGCATCGACTGGCTGGCCTATACGCCGCCAGATCAGGAATGTCTGTTCGAAGGCTCGGTGACGTGCTGACGGGGTTGCCGATCCACGCGGATATGCGGCGCCCCCGGCCGGCACGTCAGGGGCTGCGGCTGACATGGTCGCCCGACGTAGTTGCCGCAACCGTCGCGATCGGGGCGCTGGCGTTGGTGCCGCTTCTGGAATCGCTGTCTGCGCTTGCCTTCCTGGCCGCCGGCATGTGGCTGATCGTGACCGGCCCCGACCGCATTCTGCGGGCGGTCCGTCAGGAATGGCTGGTCGTCCTGATGGCGGTCTGGTGCCTCAGCTCATTCACCTGGTCAGACTATCCCGCGCTGACCATCCGCTATGGGCTGCAGCTATTTCTGACGATCCTGATCGTGATTGCCATCTGCGACCGGATCCCGGTGCGCATCCTGACCAAGATCGTGCTGGCGACGCATCTCGTCGCGGGTGTCCTCAGCCTCGCCTCGGGCCGCGCCCGGGACGTGGGCGGGTTTCTGGGCATCTATGGCAGCAAGAACGCGCTCGCTGCAGCGATGGGCCTGCTGTTCCTGGTGTCGTTCGCAGTCCTTCTGGACCGCCGCATGTCTTGGCTGTGGCGCAGCTTAGGCGTGGTTGGCAGTGTTTTAGGGTTGATGCTTCTGGTCATGGGCCAGTCGACCGGTGCGCTGGCGGCCGTGGTCGCGGCCGTCCTGGCGGTGGGTCCGATCCTGCTGCTGCAACGCCTCAATGCCCCGACGCGCGTGATCGTGGTCGTGCTGTCGATCGTGCTGACCGCCTCGGTCGTGGTGATGTTGTCGACCATGGTCGACACGCTGGCGCTGATGTTCCTTGATGCGACGGGAAAGGACGTCACGCTGACCGGCCGGACAGACCTGTGGCGCATTGCCTTCAAAGAGATTGTCGAACGCCCATTCCTCGGGGCAGGTTTCCAGGCGTTCTGGGTCCACGGCAACCCCCTGGCCGAGGAACTGTGGAGTATGTTCGGCATCAAGGCGCGCTCCGGCTTCCATTTCCACAACACGCTGATCTCGAATGCGGTCGAGATCGGGCTGATCGGTGCTATCCTTCAGGCATCTATCTTCTTCATGGGTCTGTGGTACGTCCTTAAATGGACGATCCGCAGCCATTCCGGCCCGTCGCTGTTCTTGGCGCTTTTCATGGTCCGGCAGTTGATGTCGATGGGCGTGGAGGTCGTGTTCTTCTTCCAGTTCGACATCCTGACCGTGCTAACCATCGCCGCGCTCTATTATGGGCGCAACTTCAGCCTCTCGCAGCGAGCGTGACTCCGGGTCGCGGAACAGGTCTTAATGGCGATGGCCGGCCGTGTTGGCGGATGGAACCTTGGCCCAACGGCGGCCCGCTTTCGCGGCCCCGTTCCGCCCGGAACGACCAGCCCTTCGCCGTGCCACGTCACGTTTGGACCATGTGGCCTGCAGCGCCACATAGCCGACGACCAGCACCTGCGCCGCGACAAGCAGAATCGCAAGCTGCGTGAGGATGGTCCAGAACGACAGCCCGTCGAAAATCCCCAGCAGTGCAATCAGAATCGAAGTCGCACCAACGGCGATTAAATATAATAGTACGAACATCAGTCTCCGCCCCTTCACCCACCGATTGTATAGGGGTGAAGGGCAGTGGAAAAGAAATTTTGGCAATGGCAGAAAATTGCCGATGCCACTGTGTCAGTTTCGTCCCTTGGGCGAGGAGACCAGCATCGTTTCGACCGAGCCGGGGACCAAAAACGATTTAAGCCGCCGCGGGATCATGCGGTCATAGACCACGCCAAGGCAGTAGGCCTCGAGCTGCGGGTAGTTGGTCAGCACGGTCTCGACCATGTCGCGCGGCGTCTTGCCCCATTCGGCGACGATGACGAACCCCTGCAGCTCCTGCAGGACTGCCAGCCCCTGTGCACCGGGATAGAGCGGCGGGACGTCCAGCAGGACATGCCCGAATTCGTCGCCGACCTGATCCAGGATCCTGCGCAGGGACCGCGCGACTGTCAGGTCGTCCACCGCCTCGTTGCCGCCGGTCCCGGCGGGCAGGACAGTCAGATGGCTGTGCTTCACGTCATAGAGGTGCGAGCGCCAGTCCGAGGAATCGCCCGACAGGTCGGTCAGGCCCTTCTTTTCGCTCAGGCCCACCAGTTTGGTCAGCTGCCGGTCGCGGCGGTCGCTGTCGATCAGCAGCACCCTCCGCCCCGAGGATGCGGCCGTCTGCCCCGCCAGGTTCAGCGTGACCATCGCGCGGCCGTCGTAGCGGTGGAACGAGGTCATCCCCGTCACCGGGAGCGACCCGCTGCGACTGCTGGCAGCAAGGCGGACATGTCGTAGCGTCTCGGCATAGAGCGAGTCGGGATGGGACAGGACCGGGATTGCGATATGCGGGATCTCGGATCGGGCGACTGCGGGCAGGTTCGCCCTGCTGGCGGCACTGGGCGTGTGCGTCAGCCGCAGCCGTTCCGGAGCAGGACGGCGCGGTCGGCCCAGCACTGGCAGGTGGCCCAGAAAGCGCAGGCCCGACCGGTCCGTCACGTCACTTGCGGTCCGCATCGACCGGTCGCGTGCCTCGCGCAGCGCGGCGCGGGCCAGACCGATGAACAGGCCCAGAAGGCCCGCAGCGACGGCCGTGCGGGCGATCGCCGGCCCCGAAGGGTTGTTGGGCACCTGCGCATAGGACAGCACGCGCACATTCGATACCGGGAAGGACTGCTGCTGCTCAAACTCCTGCGAGCGGGTCAGCGTGGCCTGATAGAGGCTCGACAGCGTCTCGGCCTCTTGCTGGAGCGAGCGCAGGCGGACCAGCGCCGCTGCTTGGCCAGCATTCGTCTCGGTCACCTCGTCAAGGCTGCGCCTCAGGGCGTTGACACGCTCTTCGGCGACGGCCAGTTCGGTCTCGGCCTCCTGACGGCGGGCCTGCAGCTCGATGAACAGACGCTCTGCCGCGCTGTTCAGCGTCTCCCTCAGGCCAGCGACCTGGGGATGATCGGGACCCGAACTGGCGATGAGCTGCTGAAGCCTGGCCTGCACGTCGTTATAGGTGTCCAGGCGCGTGCGCAGCGAATCCGACACCGGCCCGCCGATGCTGAGCGCGCTTCCTGCCTGCAGCCCCTCGACCCCGCCGGCGACGGCATCCTCATAGATGTCGAGGATCGCCTGTGCGCGGGCGCGTTCGCTGATCGCCTCGGTCAGGCTGGCGTTCAGCTCTCCCTGCGCCTGCTCGCCCAGAAGCACGCCGGTCGAGGACATGGCCAACTGGTTGTCGGTCGCGAACCGCTCGGCCGCGTCCGCGGCGGCCTGGGCTTGGGCGCGAAGCTCGTCCAGACGTTCGCGCATCCAGTCGTTCGTCTCTCCGACGGCCGAGGCGTTCGATGTCAGGATGTCGCGTGCATAGGCATCGGCATAAGCATTGGCGACGGTTGCCGCATAGACCGGATCGTGCGAGGCATAGTCCACCGACACGGCGCTGCTGCGGCCGATGCGGGCGATGGTGATCCCCCGCTGAAGCAGCCAGGTGGCGCGGCGGGTCGTCGGATCGACGCCGTCGCCGGTCGCGTCGGACCCGGCCTCTGCGCCTGCGTCCGTGGTGACAGGCGGTGCGGGGGTCACCAGCAGCGTCACCTTGTCGATCAACCATGTGACCGGAAGGAACAGCGTCTTCAGCACGCTGTCGAGTGCCGTCGAGATCGGCGAATCCGGCGGCGTCAGGAAGGCCGGGTCCTGGGTCAGGCCGGTCATGTCCAAAACGTCGTGGGCCAGCTTGTCCGACGACATCACGACACGCGCGTTCTCGATCGTATCCTCGGGGACGGGGCGGCCGTCGATGCCGCCGACCTGGCGGATCGAGTTGTTCATCGTCCCGTCCAGAAGCAGCGTGGCCGAGGCGTTGTAGACGTCCGGCTTGGCGATGGCATAGACCAGCCCAAGGCAGCCCAGCAAGACGGCAGGCAGCAGGATGGTTGTCTTCTGCCGCCGCAGTGCTGTCAGCATCCAGCGCAGCTCGATGGTCTGCGTGGGCGGCGCGGGCGTCGCGTCCGGAGAGACGGGCTTGATATAGGGTCTGAGTTCGCGGGTCATCGGTTTCCTTTCGAACTGCCGGGCAGTCCGGGCAAGGTTCCATATTGTTCAACGGGGCGCGCCCCTGCCAGATGCAGGGTCGCCCCTGCATGCAGCGCGGCGCGCATCAATTGCGGGTTGCGGCGAGCAGGATCGGCGGCGCGGGCCGCCGCCATCGCGCAGCAGGCCACTGCCTTGGCCGCCGCCAGCGCGGCGGCCAGGGCACGGCCTGCCGGTCCCCGGCCGCGCGCGACGATGCTGGCATGGGTCTGTCCCATCCGATAGCGGCGGCGCAGCAGCCAGGGCAGCTTCGCGCGGGCGAGGGGCACGGCCTCGTCGATGATCGCCAGGGGCGCAAAGGCGATGCGCCCACCGGCCGCAAGGAAGTCGGAGAACCAGGCGGTGTCCTCGCCGCCGGTGCGGCCGCGCTGCGGGTCGAAGCGCAGGCCCCGCCAAGCAGGATCGGCCATGTCGATCATGTTGTTGCCGGTATACCCCGCGCGGATCCGCCCGTCGGCCCCTATGACCGGCCGGTTGTCATGGGCGCGGGCGCGCACCATCCAGGCCGGCGCCTGCGGCGGATAGGCCGCGTTGACCGGACCCAGTACGGCACCCGCAGGATCGGCCCTCCAGGCGGTGACCAGTTCGCGCAGCCATTCTGGCCGCGCCGTCTGGTCGTCGTCCAGATAGATGAACAGCCGCGCGCCAAGCGCTTCGGCATGATCCAGCAGCGCATTGCGCGCGATCGAGATGTTCCCGGCCGGTGCGTGCAGATAGTCGATCGGCAGCGCGTGGTCCCGCGCCGTCCCCGCCACTAGCTCTCGTGCCGAAGGCGCGTCGTCGTTGTCGGCGACGGCGACCCTCACCTCCATCCCGCAGGGCTGCAGGTCGCAGAGCGAGGCAAGCGTGTCCGCCAGCTCGGGCCGGCGGAAGGTGCAGATGCCGATCAGGATCATGTCCTCAGCCATGACGCAGCCCGCCTTTGGAGGGCCGGCGCCCGGCCAGCCATTCGCGCCAGAACCCGACCGACCAGGCCAGGTGCATCGCGCCGGCGAAGAAGCCTGCGGGAAGGCCTGCCAGGCTACGCTCGGCCAGGGCGATGGAGATGCCGCCGGCAAGGCAGATCGCCATCCAGCCCAGCAGGGGCAGGGTGAAGATCCACCCCACCGGGGCCAGCACGGCCAGCGCCAGTGCCGGAGCCAGCAGGGCCACCACCGCCTGCCGCATGCCGGGCCGGGCGCCGTGCTTCGAGAGATTGCGCCGCCGTCCGCGGCCGAAGGCCTGGTACTGGCGCATCAACAGCGCGAGGCTGCTGCGCGGCACATAGACAAGCCTCGTGCGCCCTGTCAGCCAGATGCGAAAGCCCGCCCGGCCCAGACGGTGATCCAATTCGGCATCCTCGTTGTGACTGAAGGCTTCGTCATAGCCGCCCACGGCGCGGAAGGCGCTGATCCGCATCAGGGCGTGATGCCCGTGATCGACCCAGGCGCCCTTGCCCGCCAGCCGGTGGGCAGACCCTCCGTTTCCCAACCGGGAGTTCTGCGCCGCCGCGATGGCCTTCTGCCAGAACCCCTCGCCCCGCGCGTCCATCGACACGACAACACTGTCGGCCCCGGTCGCGGCCGCCTCGGCCAGCAGGACGTCTGCGAAGTCCTGCGGATAATGGCTGTGCGCGTCCATGCGCAGAAGCCATTCCGCCTGGTCCCCGAACTGCGCCACGGCAAGGTTGACGGCGGCCGATTGCAGACGTCCGGGGTTGTCGATCAGCCGGATCCGCGCATCCTGGGCAGCCGAACGGTGCACGATGTCGCGCGTGGCATCGGTCGAGCCGCCGTCGGCAACCACGATCATGGCTTGTCCGGCCGCCGGAAAGCCGCAGACGCTGGTCAGTACGTCGGCGATATGCGCTGCCTCGTTCAGGGTCGGGATGACGATCAGCAGCCGCGTCATGCCGCCTCCTCGGCCGGAACCGCGGCGGTGCCGCAGATGGCGCGGGTCAGGGTGCCGCATTCGGCCCTGTCCATGTGAAGCCGGTCCTTCGGGATCGCCGCCAACGCGTGACGGAACCGCGCCAGGTCTTGCGCGCAAAGGCCCGACAAGGTGGCGCGGATGGCGCCGTCGTCGGTCGAGGGCAGGATCGGGCCGCAGTCCCACGCCTGCACCCGTCGCGCGACCTCGGTTCCGTTCAGCACGACGGGCACGGCACCGTTCAGGCAGCCTTCGTAGAGCCTGTTCGGCAGCAGCCAGTCGGAATTCTGGCCGGCTTGATAGCGGTCGATCAGCCAGGCCAGATCGACCTGCCCATAAATCCGGGGCAAGTCGTCGGGCCAGCTGTAGGGTCCATCCCTATAAAATTCAGATCCAGAAGATGATGATTGCGGCGAGAACGATGGCGTTGAGAAAGATGTCACCACATCGCTCATATCGTGTCGCAATACCGCGCCAGTCTTTCAGG
>NZ_JAOTBE010000061.1 GCF_026162645.1 Paracoccus rhizosphaerae | reverse complement strand
CAACGGCTTCTACAACCCGCGGCGCCGACACTCTGCATTGGGCTGGAAATCACCCGTGGCCTTCGAAAACAAGGCCGCCTAACATGAGCACGAGACCGGAACGGAACCGGGACAGGTCCAATTCTCGCCATACTCGGCACCAGTCCTGGTGCCGACCTCCATCTCCATGAGCCGCTCGGCGGCGAAGCGTCGACCGCATGGGTCGACCATCTCGCGCGAGCCAGGTCTGCATCCCCGCTCTTCTCGACGACCGCGCGGAGGTCCATCATCGGTTTGGTCATCGGGTCTATCCCTCGGTTCAGGTTGGTGCCAGCAACCCGACCCCACCGAGAAACCCGATGGCCACCGACACCTACACCACGCTCCGGGACGTCATCAGCTCGCGGCCTGACTGGAGCCAAGTTGCATGCCCGGAGCGCGCTGCTCGGCGGTTTCCACCACATTCGCGGCACAACCATCCTTTCATGGCTCAACCCATTGTTGAGCACAGAAAATCGCATTTCAGGATAGCGCCTCCCCGATCGCCCGGCCCCAGTGATGGGCACTGGCGCAGGCCTCCATAGCCACTATGCAAGGAGCCTGTGCCGCCATGAACTTCAACAGCTGCGCCCGGGAGAGCTTCCGGCGGAAGACCACCGCTCCTCAGCTGCCGCGCCACGCGCCTGAAACACGTTCCTGGCCACAATCAGGCCGATGATGCTGATCTCTCCAATGGACGCTCCCTTTCGAAGCAGTGCTTCAACCCCCGCCACCATGGCACATTGATGCCGCCGGAAAGCCTCCACCCCATCGACTACATCCCTCCCGAAGGGCCTTGCGAACCGAGGCCTGAGCACAATCTCCTGATGCCGATGGCAAAGGCGGCCGAGCGGGCTTCGTTGGGACAAGATGCACGGGCGGAACGACAAGGGCCGTAGCAGCGGACGACACATCCTGGCCTTGATGATCTCGCCATCATCACCACGTTTCCGCGGCCAGAGACTTCGCCAACCGAGGCGAGGGCATGTCTGTGGTGGCCGAATTCGCCGGCGGTGCCGGGACGGGACGTTCACCGCTGGCCCGCCGGTCATGTGCTGTCCTGCCACTATGACCGGGGAGCGCCGCCTTTTCGCATTCCATGGTCGGCAGCCCTGAAAGGCTCGGGCCGCTAACGGTCCTTTAGAAATCTATACCGGGTGATCGCGCGGAACTCGGTTCGGGGCCGCAGGACGATGTCGGGGAAGTCGGGCTGGTTCGACGCGTCGGGCCATTGCTGCGCCTCGAGCGCAAGACCCGCATGCGGGCCATAGACCCGTCCTTCCAGCCCTGGCACGTCGTCCAGTTGCACCCCGTCATAGAACTGCAGCCCCGTCGCGGTTGTCAGGACCTCCATCGACAGACCGTTGCGGCCGGTCACCCGCGCGACGGGCCTGAGGGGTTGGGGCTTGCGCGAAAGGCAGAAATTGTGATCGAAGCCGTCGCTGCCGATGAAGCGAGGCTCGCGGAAATCAAAGGGCGTAGCTTCGACAGGCTCGATCCGGCCGGTGGGGATCAGGTCCCTGTCGACGGGCAGATACTCGGCCGCATCGATGGTCAGCCGGTGGCGGCGAATGTCTCCCTGGCCGTCGAGGTTGAAGTAGCCGTGATGTGTCAAGTTGCAGGGCGTCGCCCGGTCGGTGACGGCCGACAGATCGATGCAGAGCGCGCCCTCGGACAGGGCGATGACGGCAGTGATCCGCAGCGTGCCGGGAAAGCCCATGTGGCCGTCCGGCAGGACCAGGCACATCGTCACCCAGTCTGGCGCCACCGCCGCGACCTGCCACAGTTGCACATCGGTCCCGTCAGATCCGCCATGCAGGGTGTGACGGCCGCGAAAGTTGCGATCGGTGCGATAGCGCGTGCCGTCCAGCCGAAAGCACGCGTCGCCGATCCGGTTCGCGACCCGGCCGACGATGGCGCCCATGAACCGGCCGCGGTCCAGATAATCTGCCACGTCGGGGCAACCCAGCACCAGCGGGTGATCGACCCCGTCCAGCCGCAGGTCCTGCACGATGGCGCCAAGCGTCAGCACGCGCGCGCTCAGCGCGCCGTCGCGCAGGGTCACGGCCCCGACGCTGCGGCCATCGGGCAGCGTGCCGGCGGGGGCGATCACAGGATCACCCGAGGTTCGGGCAGGCCGGGGAACGGCGCGCGCACCAGATAGGGAAGGCCCTGCAGCGCGTCCGGCGTCTCGATCCCCTCTTTCGCGGTGGTCACCAGCATGTCACGCATGTCGTCACCTCCGAAGGCGGGGCAGCTGCTGTGGCGGCCGGGCACCGCAATTTCGTGCGTCTGGCGTCCGTTCGGGTCATAGCGGCGCACGGCGCCCCTGCCCCACAGCGCGCAGCAGACCCCCCCCTCGGCATCGACGACGGCGCCGTCGGGATTGGCACCTTCGGACGACAGGTCCAGAAACAGCTGCGCCGGACCCTCGGGCCAGCCATCGGCGTCCAACGGCTGCCGCCAGACGGTCGCAGCCTTGGTGCAAGAATAATGCGCCGTCCGACCATCCGGCGAGAAGCAGATCCCGTTCGAGATGGTCAGCCCCTCGACAATGCGCCGCACATCTCCCCGGTAATAGCGATAGATCGATCCGCGACCGGCTTCCGCGGACTTGCCCATCGTGCTGAACCAGAAGCCGCCCTGGCGGTCGGCGCGCCCGTCATTGGACCGGGTGCCGGGATCATCGGCCTCGATGGCGGCAACCTCGGACAGGCCACCGTCCCGCAGGTCCAGAAGCGCCAGCCCCATCTCCGTCGCAATCAGCAGGCGGTCGTAGTCGACCCATCCCGCGGCCGAGGCCATGCGGTCGAACCGCCACTCGCGCGACCGCGCGCCCTCGCGCGACAGCAGGCGGCGGTTCAGGATGTCGAACCAGAAGAACTGCCGACGCTCAGGGTGCCACAGCGGGCCTTCGCCCAGTTCGCAGGGCCGGTCGTCATAGGCGTTCATGCGGCACCTCCGGCCAGACGGCTGCCGGACAGCTTCAGCAGCCCCTTCTGCAGCAGGATGAAGACCAGCAGCAGCAGGCCGATCACGATCTTGGTCCACCAGCTGGACAGCGATCCGTCAAAGACGATGTAGGTCTGGATCAGGCCCATCGTCAGCACCCCGACCAGCGTTCCGAATACATAGCCCGCGCCGCCTGTCAGCAGCGTGCCGCCGATGACCACGGCCGCAATGGCCGTCAGTTCGGTTCCCACCGTCGCCAGCGAATAGCCCGATCCGGTATAGACCGAGAACACGATCCCTGACAGCCCCGCCATTGCGCCCGAAAACGCATAGACCAGCACCGTCGTCCGCCCCTGCCGGACCCCCATCAGCCGCGCGGTCTGTTCGCCGCCGCCAAGCGCATAGACGCTGGCTCCGAACCGTGTGCGGTGCGCGATCACCATGCCAAGCACCACGACCAGCAGCATCAACACCCCGATCAGCGTCAGCCGCCCCTTGCCCGGCATCAGGTAATAAGCCCCCTGAAGCGTCTGGTAGAACGGGTGCTGGATCGGCACCGACTGGATCGACAGCATGTAGGCTGCCCCGCGTGCCAGGAACATCCCGGCCAGCGTGACGATGAAGGCGGGCATCGCCAGCCGGTCGATGAGGAAACCCATCCCCGCGCCGAAGGCGGTGGTCAGCAGCAGCAGCAGGGCGAAGACGACCAGCGGATGCAGGCCCGTGTCCCGCAGCACCACGGCGATGAACACGCCCGAGAAGGCGATGACCGACCCCACGGACAGGTCGATCCCTCCCGACAGGATCACCAGCGTCATGCCGACCGCCACGATGCCCAGATAGGCGTTGTCGGTTAGCAGGTTTCCGACGACCCTTGTCGACAGGATATTCGGGAACTGGGTCCAGGCCAGCAGATAGGCCAGCAGGAAGATGGCGATCGTCGCATAGAGCGGCAGCGCACGAGTGTTCATGTCCGCCTCCTTTCACGGGGCTGGACGCGGTGGCTTTCGCGCCACAGGTTCCACTCGGCCGCGATGCGGGGCGATTGCAGGACCAGGATGATCAGCACCAAGGCCGCCTTGATGACAAGATTGTATTCTGACGGAAAGCCCGCCAGCAGGATGCCTGTGCCGATGGTCTGGATGATCAGCGCCCCCAGGATGGACGCAACGATCGAGAAGCGCCCGCCCATCAGCGAATTTCCCCCGATGACGACTGCCAGGATGGCGTCAAGCTCCAGCCAGAGCCCGGCGTTGTTGGCGTCGGCGCCGCGGATGTCGGCGGTCTCGACGATGCCAGCCAGCGCCGCGCAGAGGCCCGAAAGGACATAGACTGCGATCAGCAGCAGGGTCGCATTGACGCCCGCCAGCGCCGAAGCGCGTCGGTTGACGCCCACCGACTCGATCAGCAGGCCAAGCGCGGTGCGACGCACGGCAAGACCCACCGCGGCGGCGGTCAGGATCCAGATCCAGGTGGGCACCGGCAGGCCCAGAAGGACGCCGGACCCCAGCCAGGCGAAGCCCGGATCGCTGAAGGTCAGGATGCGGCCCTCGGTGATCAGCTGCGCGACGCCCCGACCCATGGTCATCAGGATCAGCGTGGCCACGAAGGGCTGGATGCCGACCACGGCCACCAGCACCCCGTTCCACAGCCCGGCCACCGCCCCTGCCGCCAGCGCAACCAGCAGTGCCGGCACCAGGCCCAGCCCCGACGATATCGACAGTGCCGCCGCCGCGCCGCAGATTGCCATGATGGCGCCGACCGACAGATCGATCCCGCGCGTGGCAATGACCAGCGTCATTCCCACCGCCAAGAGCGCCACCGGAGCGCCCCGCTTCAGCACGTCGATCACCGGGCCGACCAGCCGCCCGCCGCTGACGTCCACTGCCAGGAAGCCGGGGAAGAACAGCGAGACCAACGCGATCAGCGCTGCAAGGGCGATCAACTGGGGCGCGATACGTGTCAGCAGGGTCATGCGGCGGCCTCGTCGTCGGCGGCGATGGCGCGCATGATCCGGTCGCCGGTAACCTCGGCGCCGGTCAGTTCAGCGACGTGGCGGCGGTCGCGCAGCACGATCACGCGGTCGGCCACGGCGACAAGCTCGTCGATTTCGCTGCTGATGATCAGGACGGACATGCCCTGCGCGGTCAGGTCCTCGATCAGGCGCAGGATCTCGGCATGGGCGCCGACGTCGATGCCGCGCGTGGGCTCGTCCAGGATCAGAAATCGCGGGTTCATCGCCAGCCAGCGGGCCAGGACCGCCTTTTGCTGATTGCCGCCCGACAGCTCTCCGATCGGCTTTTCGCGGTCAGAGGTGCGGATGTCCAGCTTGCGGATATAGTCGTCGGCCAAGCGGTTCTGTTCCGCCCGCGGGATGGGCCGGGACCAGCCGCGGCGCGCCTGCAGTCCCAGGATGATGTTCTCGCGGATCGAGAGGCTGGCCACGATGCCGTCCGTCTTGCGGTCCTCGGGGGCGAAGCCGAAGCCCGCGCCGATGGCCGCGCGGGGGTTGCGCAGATCCAGCGGACCGTCGGCGTCACGCGCCTGCCCGTCCTGGGACTGCCGCAGCCCGAACAGCATCTCGGCCGTTTCGGTGCGCCCCGACCCCAGAAGCCCCGCCAGGCCCACGACTTCGCCCTGCCCCACGGTCAGGTCGAAGGGCTGGATTACGCCGGCGCGGCCGATGCCGTCGAACTGCAGCATCGGCGCCTTGATCTCGCCATCGGTAGCGGTGCCAGTCACCTCATGTTCCAGCGCCCGGCCGAGCATGTGCTCGATCAGCGACATCCGGTCCAGGTTCGCGGTCCGCTCGGTCACGATCTTGCGACCGTTGCGCAGGATGGTCACGCGGTCCGTCAATTCAAACACCTGGTCGAGGAAATGCGATACGAAAATGATGCCCAGGCCCCGGTCGCGCAGGTCCCGCACCACGTCGAAGACCATCTCGACCTCTCGGCGGTCGAGGCTGGCTGTGGGTTCGTCCAGGATCAGCACCTTACCCGACAGCGACACCGCGCGGGCGATCGCCACGATCTGCTGGATCGCCACGGAATAGGTGCCGAGGTCGCGGCCCACGTCGATCCCCAGCCCGTATTGCCGCAGCATGGCTTCTGCCTCGGCGCGGGTGCGGCGGCTGTCGATCAGGCCGAAGCGCCGCGGCTCTCGGCCGAACATCAGGTTCTGGGCCACGGGCAGGTTGGGCAGCAGGTTCACCTCTTGATAGACGGTGCCAATCCCCAGCTCCTGCGCCTGCCCTGTCGATTTGGGGTCGATGGGGGCGCCGTCCAGCGTGATCGCGCCCCCGTCTCGCTGATAGGCGCCCGTCAGGCACTTGATCAGCGTGGACTTGCCGGCCCCGTTCTCGCCCAGAAGGGCGTGGATTTCGCCGGCGGCGATGTCCAGATCGACGCCGTCCAGCGCCAGGGTGCCCGGAAACACCTTGGTCAGCGACCTGATCGACAGCAGCATGGTTCCCCCTCCCCGTCGCAGGGCCAGGGGGCGGATGCCCCCCG
This sequence comes from Paracoccus rhizosphaerae, assembly GCF_026162645.1. Taxonomy (GTDB): domain Bacteria; phylum Pseudomonadota; class Alphaproteobacteria; order Rhodobacterales; family Rhodobacteraceae; genus Paracoccus; species Paracoccus rhizosphaerae. Next base: position 13,065 of record NZ_JAOTBE010000061.1, on the reverse strand, counting down.
GCCGCCGCCTGTCAATAGCCCAGATCCTTGCGGCGATCGTATTCGCCCTGCGGGTCGTCGGCCTGGGTATAGAGTTTCGATTCCGTCTGGATGAACTTCTCGGGCATGGTGCCGTCCGCCCAATAGGCCGCCAGCGCATCGAAGGCGGGTCCGGCCATGTTCGGGGTCAGTTCGACCGTGGCATTCGCCTCTCCGGCGGCCATGGCCTGGAAGATGTCGGGCACCGCGTCGATCGAGACGATCAGGATGTCCTCTCCGGGCTTCAGGCCGGCCTCCTTGATGGCCTGGATGGCGCCCACGGCCATGTCGTCGTTGTGGGCATAAAGCGCGCAGATGTCCTGCCCGCCGTTCTCGGCCTGAAGGAAGCTCTCCATGACCTCCTTGCCTTGGGCACGGGTGAAATCGCCCGTCTGGCTGCGAACGATCTCGATGTTGTCATGGCCCTCAATGGCGTTCTCAAAGCCGGTCTTGCGGTCGATGGCGGGGCTGGACCCGGTCGTGCCCTGCAGCTCGACCACGCGGCACTCTTCTCCGGCGACCTCGTCGACCAGCCACTGGCCGGCTACCTCGCCCTCGTGCACCAAGTCCGATCCTACGGCCGTCAGGTAGAGGTCATCTGCACTGTCCACCTGGCGGTCCAGCAGCACGACCGGGATCTCGGCCTCCTGCGCCTCTTGCAGGACCGAATCCCAGCCCGTCGCCACGACCGGCGCCAGCAGAATGGCGTCGACGCCCTGCGCGATGAAGGACCGGATCGCGGCGATCTGGTTCTCCTGCCGTTGCTGCGCGTCCGAGAACTGCAGCTGGATGCCGCGTTCCTCGGCCTGCTGGCGGGTCAGCGTCGTCTCAGCCGCACGCCAGCCCGATTCCGAACCGATCTGCGAAAAGCCAACGACCTCGCCCTCGGCCATGGCGGCGCCCGTCGAAACGGCCAGCGCGGCAGCGGTCATCATCAGTGTCTTCCGTGTCATCTTGTTCCTCCCTTGTTGTGGTTTCGCGACTTTTCCTCCGTCAGTCGCGCAGATCCCCGGGCAGCAGGGCTTCGGGGATGTTCTGGAAGCAGACCGGGCGCAGGAAGCGCCGGATCGCCAGGGTTCCGACGCTTGTGGCGCCGAAATTCGTCGAGGCGGGATAAGGGCCGCCATGCACCATTGCATCGGAGACCTCGACCCCGGTTGGCCAGCCGTTGGCCAGCACCCGACCGGCCTTGCGTTCCAGCACGGGCATCAGCCTGCGGGCCAGGTCTGTGTCGGCATCGTCCATCTGCAGCGTCGCAGTCAGCTGACCCTCCAGTCCCTGTGCCAAGGTCAGCATCTGATCGTCCGTGTCCACGGTGACGACCAGACCGAGCGGGCCGAAGACCTCTTCGCCAAGCGCGTGGTCGGCCAGATACTCCTCGGACGTGCAGCGCAGCAGGCTGGGACGCGCGGTCCGGCCGTCGGTTTCGGGCCGAATGACGGCAGTGGCGCGATCGGCCAGCCGCGCAGCGCCGGTGCGATAGGCCTCGGCGATGCCGTCAGACAGCATCACCTGTGCCGGCGCATTCCGCAGCGCCGCGGTGGCGGCGGCCAGTAAATCGTCGGCCTGGTCGCGGTGCAGGACCAGCAGGCCGGGATTGGTGCAGAACTGTCCAGCGCCCATGGTCAGGCTGGCAGCCCACCCTTCGGCAATCTGCGCGCCACGGGCGGCCAGCGCCTGCGGCAGCACGAAACACGGGTTGACGCTGCCCAGTTCGCCGAAGAAGGGGATCGGCTCGGGCCGGGCGGCGCACAGATCGAAGAGAGCCCGGCCCCCGCGCAGGCTGCCGGTGAAGCCCACGGCCTTGATCAGCGGATGCTGAACCAGCGCCTGCCCGACCTCGTGCGTGTCGCCGTGGATGAAGGAAAACACGCCCGCCGGCATCCCGCAGTCGCGGATCGCCGCGTCGACGGCCTCTGCCACGATCTGGCCGGTGCCGGGATGGGCGGGATGGCCCTTCACCACGACCGGGCAGCCCGCCGCCAGCGCCGCGGCCGTGTCGCCCCCCGCCGTCGAGAAGGCCAGTGGAAAGTTCGACGCGCCGAAGACGGCGACCGGTCCGATGGGCCGCTGGATCATCCGCAGGTCAGGGCGTGGCAGCGGCTGGCGGTCGGGCATGGCCGCGTCATGGCGGCGGTCCAGGTAGGCTCCCTCGCGGATATGCGCCGCGAACAGCCGCAGTTGGCCGGTGGTGCGGCCACGCTCGCCCTGAAGGCGGGCCTCCGGCAGGCCGGTTTCCTCGGATCCGACGCGGGTGATCGCATCGGCGCGCGCCTCGATCTGGTCGGCGATGGCGTCCAGGAAATCGGCACGCGCTGTGCGTGTGGTCGCGGCGTAATCCGCGAACGCGGCCTCGGCGGCCTGTGCCGCCTGATCGACAAGCGCCGCTGTTCCCGATGCGAAATCCCGTGCAGAGCCGCTGGCCGGCGAAGACCGGAAGCTGCCCTCTCCTCCGATCCAGTCGCCGGCGATCAGGTGCTGTCCGCGGATGTGCTGGTTCATGGGGTCTCCTTCAGAACTCAAACGGCTCGACGACATTGCGCCTGCCAAGGGTAAAGGCATCAGCCACCAGCACCATGGGCGACAGGTCGGCATCCGATGCCCCATCGCGCACCAGCCCGGCCATGCGGGCATAGAGCGCGGGATATTCCTGCATGATGTCATCCTGCCCTTCGACCGGCCGGCCGTCGACCTCCAGGATGTTGCCGCCCATGCGCAGGGTCAGCGTGCCGCCGTCGGTCTGCAGGTCGATGTCCCAGGTCTGCGGGCCATCCTGGCGGAAGTCCAGGTCGACCTCGATCCCTTGGCTCAGTGACATGCGCGCCGCGATGGGGGCCTGGCGGTTGGCGGGCACGTCCAGTTCCGCGCCGGTCAGGTGGACGGGCGTTGGCAGGATCTCGGTCAGGATCGACAGGCCATTGATGCCGGGATCGAAGACACCCATGCCGCCTGCCTCGAAGATCCAGTCCTGGCCGGGGTGCCACTTGCGCACGTCCTCTCGCCAGGTGATGCGCCCGGATTGCACGCTGCGGCCCGCCAGCCACACTCTGGCTGCCGCGACTCCAAGCGCCATGCGCGAATGCCAGGTGGCGAAGATCGACACACCAGCGTCACGCGCCATCCGCTGCAGGATGTGGACCTCGGAGAGGGTCGCGCCCGGAGGCTTTTCAAGCATCAGGTGCCGGCCCGCGCGCAGCACCGCCTGTGCGGCGGCAAATCGCGGCACGGGCGGCAGGCAGAGGCTGACGGCCTCGACCTGGGGATGCGCGGCCAGCATGTCGTCGATGCCGGTGAAGGACGGCACGCCGTCGACCGTCCCGTGACGCGACACGGTCGCCGCCAGCGTCCAGTCGGGGCTAGCCCTCAGCGCCGGGACGTGCTGGTCCAGAGCGATCTTTCCGATGCCGACAAGTGCGATCTGCATCAGTGGCTGTCCTTTCCGACAGGATTGCCGCGGCATCCCTTCAGGAAGTCCATGTCGGCGCCGGTATCGGCGCCCATCACGTGCTGCTGGTGCAGCCAGGCATAGCCGCTGGTCGGCTGGTCCGGCAGGGGCTGCCAGGCCGCCAGACGCTCGGCGAGCTCTGCGTCGCTGATCGCCAAGTGCAGGCGGCGGTTCGGCACGTCCAGCTCGATCATGTCGCCGTCGCGGACCACCGCCAGCGGGCCGCCGGCCGCAGCCTCGGGCGAGGTGTGCAGGACCACGGTCCCGTAGGCCGTCCCGGACATGCGCGCGTCGCTGATGCGCACCATGTCGGTGATGCCCTTTCTCAGCACCTTCGGCGGCAGGCCCATGTTGCCGACCTCGGCCATGCCGGGATAGCCCCTGGGCCCGCAGTTCTTCAGGACCATCACGCAGGTCTCGTCGATGTCCAGCGTCTCGTCGTTGATCTTGGCCTTATAGTCGTCGATGTCCTCGAAGACGACGGCGCGGCCGCGATGGACCAGCAGGTGCGGGCTGGCGGCCGAGGGTTTCAGCACCGCCCCCGACGGTGCCAGATTGCCGCGCAGCACGGCGATGCCGCCTTGGGCGGTCAGCGGGTTGTCGGCAGGGCGGATCACGTCCTCGTTCCAGTTGACGACGTCCTTGACCTCCTCCCAGATAGTCGTGCCGCTGACGGTCAGCGCGTCCTTGTGCAGCTGTCCCGCCTCGGCCAGGCGCTTGATGACGACGGGCAGGCCGCCGGCATAGAAGAACTCCTCCATAAGATACTTGCCCGATGGCATCAGGTTCACGATCGTCGCGACGTCGCGGCCAAGCCGGTCCCAGTCATCCAGCGTGATGTCCACGCCGACCCGGCCCGCCATGGCCAGAAGGTGGATGACCCCATTGGTCGACCCGCCGACCGCGCCGTTGACGCGGATCGCGTTTTCGAAGGCTTGGCGTGTCATGATGTCCGACGGCTTGAGGTCGTCCTTGACCATCTGCACGATGCGCCGCCCCGACAGCTGCGCCATCACGCGGCGGCGGCTGTCCACCGCGGGGATCGCGGCATTGCCCGACAGCGCCATGCCAAGCGCCTCGGCCATCGAGGCCATGGTGCTGGCGGTGCCCATCGTGTTGCAGGTCCCGGTCGAACGGGACATCGACGCCTCGGCCTCCAGAAACTCGTCCTGGGTCATCTCTCCGGCCTTAACGGCTTCCGAGAATTTCCAGAGATGTGTGCCGGAACCAACTCGCTCTCCACGGAAATATCCGTTCAGCATGGGCCCGCCGGTGACGACAATCGACGGGATGTCGCAGCTGGCCGCCGCCATCATGAGGCTGGGCGTGGTCTTGTCGCAGCCGACCAGAAGGACGGCGCCATCCATTGGCTGTCCGCGAATGGTTTCTTCGATCGCCAGCGACGCCAGGTTGCGAAACATCATGGCGCTTGGGCGAAAGGTGTTCTCGGACGCGGAAAAGACCGGCACCTCGACGGGAAAGCCGCCGGCTTCCCAAACGCCGGCCTTCACCTTCTCGGCCAGTTCGCGCAGGTGGCCGTTGCAGGGCGTCAGATCGGACCAGGTATTGAGGATGCCGATGATCGGGCGTCCGTCAAACAGATCATGGGGATAGCCCTGATTCTTCATCCAGCCTCGATGATAAATCGTGTCGCGGGACGTGCCTCCGTACCATTCCTGAGAACGCAGTTTCCGGGGCCAGGGGGCTGGGGTAAAGCTCATCTTCGGACCTTAGAGGGCTGCGACCGCGACAGGCGTCGGGTCGGCATCGTGTTGCAAAAGGCTGTTCCGCAGCGGCAGGCCGAAGTCGGCGCACTCGATCTGGAACATGTCGCCGTCCTGGGTCGTGATCCCATCGGCGAAGGACAGGGTGGCGGTGCCGAAGAAATGCACATGCACATCGCCCGGCTGGCGGAACAGCTCGTACTTGAAGTGATGGTGTTCCAGGTTCGCCAAGCTGTGTGACATGTTCGCCTCACCCGACAGGAAGGGCTTTTCCCAGACCGTCCTGCCGTCGCGGATCAGGCGGCTGGTGCCCTCGACATGGGCCGGCAGGTCGCCCACCCGCATCTCGGGGCCGAAGCTGGCGGGGCGCAGCTTGGAATGCGCCAGCCACAGATAGTTGCCACGTTCCGTCACGTGGTCGGAAAACTCGTTCGCCAGCGCAAAGCCAAGCCGCACAGGCCGCCCGTCGAGCGCAATGACGTAGAGGCCGGCGATCTCGGGCTCTTCGCCCGCATCCTCGGCAAAACCGGGCGACACCAGCGCCGCCCCGGGCGCGACGGCCGCATGACCGTTGCCCTTGTAGAACCATTCAGGCTGCGCGCCGACCCGGCCCGCATCCGGCCTGCCGCCGTCGAGGCCCAAGCGGAACATCTTCATGCTGTCGGTCATGTTTTCGGCCGCGCCCTGATGCATCGCGTCACGGGCTGCGGCCGACCCAAGATGCGTCAGGCCCGTGCCGGTCAGGTGCAGATGCGCAGGATCGGGATGGTCTAGCGGCAACAGCAGGCGCCCCTCCTCCAGCGCGGCAACCAGATCGACCCCCTCCCCTTGGCCACGGGCCTCGACTTCGGCGACCAGACCGCGGCCGGCCTTCAGCGCATCCAGCGCCAGGTCGCGGGTCGTGGTGGCGCCGGGCACCAGACGGACGGTGTCACCGGTGCGGGCGGCGACGGCGCGGGTGCCGTCGGGTAGTGTCAGCTGGGACAGCCACATGATCAGGCCTCTCGGTTCTTGTTGTAGACGTCGAAGACGACGGCAGCCAGCAGCACCAGGCCCTTGATGACCTGCTGATAGTCGATGCCGATCCCCATGATCGACATGCCGTTGTTCATCACGCCCATGATGAAGGCGCCGACGACGGCACCCACGATCTTGCCCACGCCACCGGACATCGAGGCCCCGCCGATGAAGACGGCGGCGATGACGTCCAGCTCGACCGCAAAGCCGGCCTTGGGGGTGGCGGTGTTCAGGCGGGCCGCGAAGATCAGACCGGCCAGTGCGGCCAGCAGGCCCATGTTCACGAAGACCAGGAAGGTCAGACGTTCGGTCCTGATGCCCGACAGCTTGGCGGCCTTGGCGTTGCCGCCGACCGCATAGACGCGGCGGCCGATGGTCGTCCGCTCGGTCAGGAATACATAGACGACGGTCAGGATCACCATCGACAGCAGCACGTTCGGCAGGCCCCGGAACCAGGCCAGCTTCCAGGTCACGAACAGCAGCGCCGCCGCGACGATGGCATTGCGCAGGACGAAGAGGCCAAAGGGCTCGTCCTCGATCCCGTAGCGGGCATTGCGGGCGCGGGTGCGCATTCCTTGCCAGACGATCAGCAGGACTGCGACGGCGCCTACCGCCAGTGCCAGGCCGTTCGGGCGCCCGATGCCGAACAGATCGGGGATAAAGCCTGTGGACAGAGCCTGAAAGCTGTTCGGGAAAGGTCCGATAGACTGCCCGGCCAGCAGCCACAGCGACAGCCCGCGAAAGACCAGCATCCCGGCCAGCGTGACGATGAAGGACGGGATCTTCCAGTAGGCGACGAAATATCCCTGAACCGCGCCGATGGCGATGCCCGCCAGCAGGCATGCGCCCATGGCCAGCCACACGGGCATCCCCCAGCTGACGATCATCACCGCTGCCAATGCGCCGATGAAGCCCATGACAGACCCCACTGACAAGTCGATATGGCCCGCGACGATCACCAGCAGCATGCCAAGCGCCATGATGATGATATAGCTGTTCTGCAAGAACAGGTTGGTGATGTTCACCGGACGCAGCAGCACGCCGCCCGTCACGACCTGGAAGAAGGCCATGATCGCGATCAACGCGAACAGCAGCCCGTATTCGCGGATGTGCTTGGTGATATAGTCGCCGATGCCGATGCCCGGCGCGCGTTCGGTCTGTTCCACCGCTGCCCCTTCCTATTCCCTGACGATCAGCGACATGATCGCTTCCTGACTGGCCCTGTGACCCTCCAGCTCTCCGACAAAGCGGCCTTCGTTCATCACATAGATCCGGTCGCACATGCCAAGCAGTTCAGGCATTTCCGAGGAAATCATGACGACGGCCTTACCTTCGCGGCTGAGGTCGTTGATGATGCTGTATATTTCGTATTTTGCGCCCACGTCGATGCCGCGCGTCGGTTCGTCCAGGATCAGCACCTCGGGGTTCGTGAACAGCCACTTGGACAGCACGACCTTTTGTTGATTTCCGCCCGAAAGGTTCATGACCTTCTGAAAGACCGAGGGCGTGCGGATGCGCAGCGTGCGGCGGTATCCCTCGGCCACCTCGGTCTCGCGCGCCTCGTCAACGACGCCGCGGGTCGCTACGGCGTCAAGGTTCGCAAGTACGGTGTTCCTGCGGATCGTCTCGTCCAGGATCAGGCCCAGGGTTTTGCGGTCCTCGGTAACGTAGGCAAGGCCCGCCTTGATCGCGCGGTCCACGGTCGACAGGTCGACCGGCTGCCCGTGCATCAGCGCCTGCCCGGATATGCCGCGCCCCCAGCTTTCGCCGAAAACGCTCATCGCCAGTTCTGTCCGGCCCGAACCCATGAGGCCTGCGATGCCCACGACTTCGCCCGCCCTGACAGTCATCGACAGGTCACGGATCATCTGGCGGTCGCGATGGTCGCGGTGCCAGACGTTCCAGTTCTTCAGCTCGAACACGACCTCGCCTGCGCGCCGTTCGCGTTCGGGATAACGGTTCGCCATGTCCCGACCGACCATGTCGCGCACGATCCGGTCCTCGGTCAGATCGCCCCCGCGCGCATCAATGGTGCTGATCGAGGCGCCGTCGCGGATCACCGTCACGCTGTCGGCCACGCGGCGGACCTCGTTCAGCTTGTGGCTGATGATGATGCTGGTGACGCCCTGAGCCTTCAGCTCCAGCAGCAGATCCAGCAGCGCCTGGCTGTCGCTTTCCGACAGCGCAGCAGTCGGTTCGTCCAGGATCAGCAGGCGGACGTTCTTGGACAGCGCCTTGGCGATTTCGACCAGCTGCTGCTGTCCGACGCCCAGGCTGTCGACCAGCTGGCCCGGCGTCGCCCGCAGTCCGACCTTGGCCAGCAGCGCCTCGGTCTGGCTGAAGGTCTGGGGCCAGTCGATCACCCCGCGCGTGGCGCGTTCGTTGCCAAGAAAGATGTTTTCCGCAACGGTCAGCTGCGGCACCAGAGCCAGTTCCTGGTGGATGATGATGATGCCGCGATCCTCGCTGTCGCGGATGGTGCGGAAATCGGCGACCTGGCCGTCGAAGACGATCTGCCCGTCGTAGCTGCCGGTCGGATAGACACCCGACAACACCTTCATCAGCGTCGACTTGCCTGCACCGTTTTCGCCGCAGATGGCGTGGATCTCGCCCTCGCGGACCTCCAGGCTGACGTTGTCCAACGCCTTGACGCCCGGAAAGGTCTTGCTGATACGGCGCATTTCAAGAAGCGCGGTCATGGCCGGTTCCTTTCAAGGGCCGCCCTTCGCGGGCGGCCCGCAGCCTTACTGGATCTGGTCGGCGCTGTAGTAGCCGCTGTCGACCAGCACCTGCTGCCAGTTCGACTTGTCGACCGGCACCGGCTCCAGCAGATAGGACGGCACCACCTTGACGCCGTTGTCATAGGTCTCGGTGTCGTTGATCTCGGGCTCGCCGCCCTTCAGCATCGCGTCGACCATGCCGACCGTGACGCGGGCCAGTTCGCGGGTATCCTTGAAGACGGTGGAATACTGCTCGTCGGCCAAGATCGACTTCACCGACTGCACCTCGGCGTCCTGCCCGGTCACGATGGGCATCTTCATGTCGCCCGAGCCGTAGCCTACGCCCTTCAGCGATGACAGGATGCCGATGGACAGTCCGTCATAGGGCGACAGAACGCCATGGACCTGCTGGTTGGTGTAGTTGGCCGACAGAAGGTTATCCATGCGCGACTGCGCCACGGCGCCGTCCCAACGCAGCGTGCCCACCGTGTCCATGCCGGTCTGGCCCGACGGGATGGCGATCTTGCCCTCGTCGATCAACGGCTGCAGGACGGACATCGCGCCGTCATAGAAGAAATAGGCGTTGTTGTCGTCGGGGCTGCCGCCGAACAGTTCGACGTTCCACGGCTGCTGGTCGGGGAAGCGTTCCTCGAGGCCCTTCACAAGCGAATTCGCCTGCTCGACGCCGACCTTGAAGTTGTCGAAGGTGGCGTAATAGTCGACGTCCGGCGTGTCGCGGATCAGGCGGTCATAGGCGATGACCTTGATGTCGGACGCGGCCGCGTTGGCCAGCGCGTTCGACAGCGTCGTGCCGTCGATGGCGGCGATCACCAGCACGTCCACGCCCTTGGTGATCATGTTCTCGACCTGGGCCAGCTGGTTGGGAATGTCGTCCTCGGCATATTGCAAGTCGGTGTCGTAGCCCGCGTCCTGGAACTGCTTGACCATGTTGTTGCCGTCGTCGATCCAGCGCGCCGACGACTTGGTCGGCATCGAGATGCCGATGGTTTCGGCCATAGCCCCGGTTGCAAGCCAGGAAACGCCGATCGCAAGCGCGATGGCCGTCGATTTCAATGCCATATCATCCCCTCCAGGCGGTTCGATGCCGCCGATCTCCACCTGCCTCTCCCTAAGGCATGTTTCACACTAGCAACTGCGCGACATGATGGTAAATTGACTTAAATCGCAATTCGCATAGCAGGATTGATATGTCTCTGGCCCCGCTTCGGCTGATGCTCAAGCCCGCTCAGTTGCGGCTGATCCTGGAAATCGCCGATACGGGCCAGCTTCAGCAGGCGGCGCTGACCTGCGGTCTGACGCAGCCCGCCGCATCCCGCATGCTGGCCGAGACCGAGCGTCAGCTGGGCGCGGCGCTGTTCCTGCGCCAGCCCAAGGGCATGTCGCCGACCGAAATCGGGCTGAACGTCCTGCGCCGCGCTGGCGTGATCCTGCACGAGATGCAGGCCATGGCCGCCGATGTCAGCGCCCTGAGCGACGGGCTGGCGGGTTCCGTGCATGTCGGCGCCGTCACCGGCCCGGCGGTCGATTACCTCGTCGCCGCCATACGGGAGGTCAAGCAGCACGCCCCCGAGGCCGATGTCACTGTCGACGTCATGCCCTCGCGCGAATTGCTGACGCACCTGACAGCGGGCGAGATGGACTTCGTCCTGGCCCGCATCCTGCCCGATTTCGACAGCCGAGACTTCGTCATCCATCCCATGCGGGACGAGGAGGTGACCTTCCTGGTCAGGACGGGGCATCCGCTGGTCGGCCCGGAGGTTGTCGGGTTCGGCGATCTGTCTGGCCGCGAATGGATCATGCAGCAGCGCGGCGCGCCGATCCGGCAGGCCACGCTGGAAGCCTTCGCCGCCGAAGGCCTGCCCGAGCCTCGGAACGTCGTTAACAGCCCGTCGCTGCTGTTCACCCTCTCCTATCTGGCGCAGAGCGATGCCATCGCCCCCCTGTCCGCCGAGGTTGCGCAGCTGTTGACCGGGCCATCGGTCGGCGCCAGATTCCGGCGTCTGGCGATCGACCGGGACATCCGCGTTCCACCTTACTACATGCTGAACCTGCGACGCCGCCCCCTGTCGCCGCTGGCACAGAGGTTGAAGGCGACGGTCATCCAGAAAGTGTCGCGCCAAGACACCGAGGAACCTGAAATTCGCGCCCAAACGGACTGGTCTTGATCGCCCCCAGCAGCTAGGTGCTGGACGCAAACCGGGCAGAGGAAACGGCATGCAGGAATATCTGGACCAGCTGCGGCACGTGATGGCGCATGGCATCGCCTCGACCGACAGGACGGGGACGGGCACGCTGCGCAGCATCGGGCGGTCGATGCGCTTCGACCTGTCGCAGGGCTTTCCGCTGGTCACGACCAAGCGCGTACACCTGAAGTCGATCATCCACGAGCTGCTGTGGTTCCTGTCCGGCGATACCAACATCGGCTATTTGCGGGAGAATGGCGTCACGATCTGGGACGAATGGGCGGACGAGAACGGCGACCTCGGGCCCGTCTACGGCCACCAGTGGCGCCGCTTCGGGCTGAGCGCTGGCGAAGAGGTTCGCCCCGAAAGCGACCAGATCCTGAACCTGATGCGGATGATCCGCGAACAGCCCGACAGCCGCCGCCTGATTGTCAGCGGCTGGAACCCACGCGACCTGTCGCGGATGGCGCTGCCGCCCTGCCACACGCTGTGGCATGTCCTGATCCTCGACGGAAAGCTGAACCTGATCCTCTATCAGCGGTCGGGCGACATGTTCTTGGGCGTTCCCTTCAACATCGCCAGCTATGCGCTGCTGACGCTGATGCTGGCGCATGTGTCGGGCTATGAGCCCGGAGAGTTCATCCATCACATCGGCGATGCGCATATCTATGCCAACCACGTCGACCAGGTGCGCGAACAGCTGACCCGCGCGCCAAGGCCCCAGCCCCGGATGCGCTTTGCCCGCCAGGTCACCGATCTGCTGGACTTCCGCTACGACGACTTCGTGCTGGAAGGCTATGATCCCCATCCCGCCATCAAGGCCCCCGTCGCCGTCTGAGAGAGGTGCCCATGCTGACCCTGATCGCCGCCATGGATCGCAATCGGGCCATCGGCCGGGCCAACACGATCCCCTGGCACCTGCCCGAGGACATGGCCTTCTTCAAACGCACCACGACGGGGAATAGCGTCATCATGGGCCGCAAGACCTGGGACAGCCTGCCGAAGCGCCCGCTTCCGGGGCGCGACAACATCGTGCTGTCTCGAAGCCCGCAAACGGGGACCGAGGTTCCCTGGCTGGACATGCCGGGCGCGCTGCGCCTGATCCAAGCGGACCCCGGCCGTCAGGTCTTCTGCATCGGCGGGGCCGAAATCTATCGCCAGATGCTGCCCCACGCCGACCGCATCCTGCTGACGCAGGCAGATCTGGAGGTCGAGGGCGCAGATGCCTGGTTCCCACCGCTCGATCCCGCCGCCTGGACCGAAGTCGGGCGAACCACCCTGCGGACCGAGGCCCCCCGCTGCGACCTGATCGAGCTTCGCCGGACATGACACGCCTTGCGCCCCAGCTGCGGCGGAGTTCGGGACGAATCCAAGGCTGACCATCCGCCAGCCGGCGTCCCCCGGCGGCACCTTTTCTTTCGCACCGCATTCCAGCCCTAAGCCGGGGAACGAGAAGCTGTCGTCTAGCACATCCCTAGGCTGGCCGACAGGCGCATGACCGCGTCGTGGCGTCCGTGCCGGGTGAAGATCCCTTGATTTGATTCACGGGGAATGTCTGGCGGCACCGTCATACTGACCTGTAGCAGGCCCTGGCTTGTGGCATGGTCGGACCTGAAGGCGTTTTGCTCGTCCTCGGTCACGGTCGACAGGATCCCGGCTAGGCTCCAGATGCCGTAACGGGGCCTGCGCAGCAACCCGCCCGTTACCGTTGCCAAGGCGAGGGCCAGTTGGCGCCATTCCCGTATTGTATCCATCGGGAGGACTGCGGGATGAAGCTGTTTGTCGGACTGGACGTATCACTGGAGAAGACTGCGATCTGCGTCATCAGCGAGCATGGGAAGATCGTGAGGGAGGCGCAGGCGGCCAGCGAGCCGGAAGCGCTGGCGCGCTGGATTAGGGACTTTGACGGCACCATCGCCGTCGTTGACCTCGAAGCC
>NZ_JAOTBE010000060.1 GCF_026162645.1 Paracoccus rhizosphaerae | reverse complement strand
TGAACAGTGAGCCCGTCATCTTGTCCGTTCCGCGCATCGCCACCTCCGTCCATCCAGTGGTGACGAGGAATCATGTTCTGCGATGAGCGTCGAGGCCCGACTTTTTTAGCGGCTTGTTAGGTCTCGCCGAGATCCCAGAATAGCCCCGCCATGATTCTCAGCCCTTCCTGCACAATCGTCTTCGGCAGATGCTCGTCGGCTCCGTGCTGACGGCAACCTGGGTAGGAGTGTGGGACCCAGATCGTCGCCAACCCGAGCGTGTTGGTGAAAATCGCATTGGGAAGCGAGCCACCTAGATTTGGCAGAACGACAGGCGGCTGTCCCATTGTCCGCTCAATGGACGCGATCGCAAACCGGACCCAAGGTCCGTCCAGGTTCGAGCGGCTTGCAGGAAACGAGGCGTCCGGCGACGGACCGATCTGCACACGCTGCAGCCCCATCTCGTCCAGCCGGCGCCTGACGGCGGGGACAACTGCATCGGTATCCACGCCGACCGGGTGACGCAGCTGCAGCCGCGCCTTCGCCCAGGGCGGAATGGCATAGAGCGGCTTCTGGATGTTGCCGACCTCGATCTCCATCACCTCGAGCGTCGACCACGCGTACACCCGCTCGGCCTGCGTCAAGCCGGGCGCGCCCCACCAAGGGTCCAGATCGGGGTCGCCTTCGGTCGTCTCGATCACGCAGTCCTTCAGCGCGGCCCTGACATTGTCGGGGATCCGGCCCGGCGTCAGTTCTGGAAGCAGACATTCGCCCGTCGGGCCGATGAGTGCTGCAATCGCATGCGCCATCTCGACCCCCGGATTGGCAAGCAAGCCCCCCCAGTTGCCCGAGTGGTGATAGCCGTCGCGCGCGTCCACCTGCAGATGGATGTTCATGCCGCCGCGCGCCCCGAGAAAGATCGTCGGCTTGTCCAGCGACATGCGCGGCCCATCCGAGGCGATCAGCACATCCGCCGCCAGATCTGCTGCATGTTCCTTGCAGATGGCGTCCAAGGCCGGGGAGCCGTATTCTTCGCCCATCTCGACCAGATACTTAAGGTTGAAGCCCAGCTTGCCCCGGACTGCCAGAACCGCCTCGAGTGCGGCCAGATTGACCGAGTGCTGTCCCTTGTTGTCGGCGGTGCCGCGCCCGTACCACTTACTGTCCCGCTCGGACATGGTGAAGGGCGATAGGCCATCGCTCCACATCTCAGGAACGCCGGTCACGACATCGCCATGACCATACATCAGGACCGTCGGACGCGAGGCATCCTCGATCCTGGTTGCCAGCAGGAACGGTCCCGGTGCCGCGTCGTGGCGCAGAAGCCGGCAGTCGAAGCCCAGCTTCTTGTATAGCGGGATCATCTCGTCCGTCATGTACTTGTCGAGATCGGGCTTGTGCGCCGCCTCGCGCGAAATGGTGGGCATCGCGACCCGGCGGGCCAGATCAGTCTCGAACCGGCCGGAAGCCAGATGATCCAGCGCCACGGAGATCGCCGTGTCGCGGCTTGCAGTCGAGGTGTTGTCGTTCATGTCCGGGCCTTTCACGCCGCAGCACCGCGGGGCGTCATTTCGGTCAGGTGGCAGGCGGCGCCGCGGCCTTCGGCCGGGACCGGCGTCGGCGGGATGGTGCTGCACGGCTCGAACGCGCGGGGGCAGCGCGGGTGGAACGGGCATCCCGGCGCGGGGCGCAGGGGGTTGGGAAAGCCGGGCCCAAGCGCAAGTTCCGGCACGCCTGCATCGGGTGCCACCGTCAGCACGCTGTCCAGAAGCGCGCGTGTATAGGGATGCTGCGGCGCGTCGAAGATGGCATCGACCGGCGCCTTCTCGACCACGCGGCCCAGATACATCACCGCGACATGGTCCGCGATATGTTCGACCACCGACAGGTTGTGCGAGATGAAGACATAGGTCAGCCCGAAGTCCGCCTTCAGCTCCATCAGCAGGTTGAGGATCTGGCTCTGCACCGACGCATCCAGCGCCGAGGTCGGCTCGTCGCAGATCACGACATCCGGCTGCATGACCAGCGCGCGGGCAATAGCCACGCGCTGCCGCTGGCCACCCGACAGCTCCTTTGGATAGCGATCGGCGAAGCCTGCCGGCAGGCCGACGCGGTCCATCAAGGTGCGGGCTCTTGCCTCCTGCTCGGCGCGTGAGCCTATGGCGTGCACCCTGAGCGGCATCGTGACGATGTCCAGCAGCGTCTTGCGCGGGTTCAGCGAGGAAAACGGGTCTTGGAAGATCGGTTGAACGCGGCGCGCAAAATCGACACGCCGCAGATCCGCGATGGGGCGACCATCAAGCCGCACCTCGCCCGAGGTCGCGGGAAGAAGCCCAAGCAGCATCTGCGCCAAGGTGGACTTGCCGCAGCCGGACTCTCCGACAATGCCAAGCGTTTCGCCGCGCTGCACGCTCAGATCGACGCCATTTACGGCTTGCAGCGTCGCCTTCGGCTTGAAGTGGCCCTGGCTGACCCGGAAGCGCCGGTGCAGATTCCGCGTCTCGAGGATCGGGGTCATGCTCATCTTGTGGTCCCTTCCAGCGCGGGCGCAGGGGCATCATCGACGCAGACCCACCGATGCCCTTCGGCGCCGCGCGTCGGCACATGGCTTTCACATTCCCTGCGGGCCAAGGGGCAGCGGCTGCGGAAGACGCAGCCCTCGATCTGGCCGACAAGCGATGGCACCACGCCGGGGATGGTGCCCAAGGGCGTGCCGCGCGCGGTCCGGCCGGGCTGCGGAATGCACTCGATCAGCGCCTGCGTGTAGGGGTGCCGCGGTGCGCCGAAGATCTGCGCGGCCGTTCCCTCCTCGACCATGGCACCGGCATACATCACCATCACGCGGTCGGCGATCCGCGACACGAGGCCAAGATCATGCGTGATGAAGATCACGGCGATCCCCAGCTTCTGCTGCAGGTCACGCAGCAGCCGCAGGATCTGGGCCTGAATGGTGACGTCCAGTGCCGTCGTCGGCTCGTCCGCGATCAGCAGCTTGGGGTCGGTCATCAGGGCCATCGCGATCATGACGCGCTGACGCAGCCCGCCCGAAAGCTGGTGCGGATACTGGCCAAGACGCTCGGCGGGCGACCCGATGCCGACCAGATCCAGCATCTCGACCGCCCGCGCCCGGGCGGCGGCACGGCTGCCGCCCTTGTGGTGCAGGTAGGCCTCGGTCAGCTGGTCGCCGATGGGAAAGGCGGGGTTCAGCGCCGTCATCGGCTCCTGGAAGATCATCGCCATCTGGTTGCCGCGGATCCTCCGCGCCTTGCGACGGTCCGAAAGGTCCGTGTCAGCAAAGTTCAGCGTCGCGGCCGAGCGTTTCGCGACACGCGGCAGAAGGTCCATCAGCGCCAGCGAGGTCATCGACTTCCCGCAGCCGGACTCGCCGACGATGCACAGCGTCTCACCCGCATTGACCGAGAAGGTCAGGCCGCGCACCGCCCGCAGGGTTCCGCGCGGCGTCGCGATATCGACCCGCAGGTCATCGACCGTCAACAAAGCGCCCATCAGCCCCTCCCGTCCGGCGAGATCAGGTCACGCAGCCCGTCTCCCGCGAGGTTGATCGCGAAGACGAGCAGTGCAAGTGCGGTTCCCGGGATGGCGATCAGCCAGAAAGAGAAGAACATGTAGTTCTTCGCCTCGGAGATCATCAGGCCCCAGCTGGGCGTCGGAGGCTGCACGCCCAGCCCCAGAAAAGACAGCGCCGCTTCCATCAGGATGGCTGAAGCGATTTCAATCGTGGCGATGACGATCAGCTGCGGGGCAAGGTTGGGCAGGACCTCCCGAGTCAGGATGTAGAAGGTCGAAGCGCCGGCCGCCTTGGCCGAATTGATGTAGTCCAGCCGGCTGATCTGCGCCGCCGTGGCCCGAACGACGACAGCAAAGCGGTCCCATTTCAGCAGGCCAAGCACGATCACCACGATCGTCACCGACCCACCGAAGATCGCGACGATCGCCAAGGCCACCAGAATGATCGGCAGCGACAGGCGCACCGTGGTCAGGAAGGTCACGACCATGTCCACGCGGCCGCCGAAATAGCCGCCTAGCAGACCAAGGGTCGTGCCGATCACGCCGGCGATGGCCACGGCAGCAAAGCCGATGAACAAGGAAATGCGCGCGCCGTAGATCAGCCGCGACAGGTAATCCCGGCCAAGCTGGTCGGTCCCGAGAATATGCTCCCAGCTGCCGCCATCGTACCAGACGGGGGGAACGGTTCTGGCTGCGATGTTCTGGACAAACGGGTCATGCGGCGCCAGCAGCGGCGCGAAGATCGCAATCAGGATCATCAGCACCACAATACCGCCGCCCACGAGAAGAGAGGGTTGCTCGGCGATGCGGCGCAGCGACAGGCGCGAAGGGGACTTCATGCTGGCACCAGGGGTTGGGATGCTGGCAGTCGGCGTCGTATCTGTCATGTATCAGCTCACTCTCAGGCGCGGGTCCAGCCAGGCATTCACGACATCGGACAGAAGCGTGAGCACCACATAGACCAGCGACAGCAGCAGGACGACGGCCTGCAGAACGGGGAAGTCGCGATATCCGATGGACTGGTAGGCCAGGTAGCCCAGCCCATCGAGCGCGAAGATCGACTCGATCACGACCGAGCCGCCGATCAGCAGGCCCAGCTGCACAGTCACGAGGCCGACCACCGGCACCAAGGCGTTTCGCAGCGCATGTTTCAGAACGACCTTGTGGCTCGGAATGCCCTTGGCACGGGCAGTGCGGACGTAGTCGTTCGACAGGGCGTCGATCATCCCAGCACGCACGAGGCGCATAAAGGGCGGGGTGATGTAGTAGCCCAGGGTCACGGCTGGAAGGATGAAGTGCTGCCAGGTCTGCGCCCCTGACGCGGGAAGCAGGCGCAGATGGATCGCAAACAGCATCACAAGGCACAGCGCCAGAAAGAACGACGGCAGCGCCTGGCCCAGAAGCGAGATTCCCGAGCAGATCCGGTCGATCCAGCTTCCCGAATAGACGGCCGCAAGAACGCCAAGCGGCACAGCAAGCGTCAGGGCGATGGCAAGCGACATGATCGCAAGGATGACGGTGTTGCCGATCTTCGACACGATCAGTTCGGCCACCGGACGCTTGAAGAAGTACGACGTTCCGAGGTCACCTTGAAGTACATTCGCGAGCCATGTCAGGTACTGGACGACGACGGGCCGGTCGAGCCCGTGCGTCCGGATGATGATGGCGATGTCTTCCGCACTTGCGCCTTCGCCGGCCAAGGCGCTCGCGGCGTTGCCCTGCACACGCAGCAGCGCAAAGGCCAGCACCGACACGCACAGCGCGACCAGTACGGCAAGCCCGAGCCGTTTGAGGATGTAGATCAGCATTTCGGCAGTTCCTTCCGGCACTGGTGTCTGCCGGGCACGCTGTACCCGGCAGCGGTAGGTCGATCTATTGCCAGCTGTATTCCCAGAAGCGCAGGATCTCGTCCGGGTAGGTCTCGAACTTCAGGCCCTCGGCGCCGGCGTAGTAGACCGGCAGCGTGAACATCGGGACTGCCAGAGCCTCGTCCGCGATCCGGCGCAGCGCGGTCGCATATAGCTCTTTCCGGGCGTCGGGGTCCATGACGCTCTCGGCTTCGGTCAGGATCTCGATCAGTTCGGGGTCGCGGTTGTTGTCGTCGGGCTGGCCGCCGAAGTAGACGGGGGTCGAGGCCGACAGATCGTAGATCGAATACGAGCCCCAGGCATTCTGCGCCAGATCGACTGAAGCCGACCGCATCGCGTCGCGCATCGCGGCGGGTTGCATGTAGTTCAGCTCGACCGTCACGCCCACCTCTGCAAGGTAGTTGATGATCGCTTCCGAGATATGTCGCTCGCGATAGGCATGCAGTCGCAGGGTCAGACCGTTGCCATAACCCGCCTCGGCCAGAAGGGCGCGCGCGGTGTCGGGGTCATAGTCGTATGCGGTGACCCCCTCCTCCGTACAGCCGAACTGGTCGATGAAGCAGACCGCGTTGATGACGTTCGATCCCTCGCCCACGAGATTGGTCGAGATCGCCTGCTTGTCGATCGCGTGGTTCAAGGCTTTGCGGACCCGAATGTCCTTCAACGCCTCGTTGCTGCTTTCATCGGAGGTGGCGATCTGAAGAAAGACGATCCGCATCGTCTCACCGCTTTCGACCGCAACGCCCGGCATCTGGGCCAGCATCTCTGCCTGATCACGGGGCAGGCCCATCGTCAGGTCAAGGCCGCCGGACATCAGCTCGGCGATCTGGGTCTGTTGATCCGGGATCGTCCGGATCGAGATGCGGTCAAGCGAGGCCGGGGTCTTGAACTCGCTGCCGACATAGTCCTCGTTCCGCGCCAGAACGATTTCCCCGCCGGCGCTGTAGCTGTCGAAGCGGAACGGCCCCGTGCCCATCGGAAGCGCCTGTTCGGTCGCGCCGGCCGGGCCGGAATAGTAGCCGTCCGGCACGATCGCCAGCTGGCTGGAAAGGAATTCCATCGCCGCCGGGCTGGGGCCCTTCGTGTGGATCCGGACCGAGTAGTCGCCCGTCTTCTCGACGCTGTCGATCCAGTCAGCGATCTGCTGCGATACGATGCGGTTCGCCGGGTCCGAGACGTAGGACAAAGTATAGACGACATCGTCCGCGTCGAAGCTGGACCCGTCGTGGAACGTCACGCCCTCGCGCAAGGTCAGCTCCAGCGTCTCATCATCCGCCCATGTCCAGTCGGTTGCCAGAAGCGGTTCGAACTCGCCGGTCTCAAGGTTCCGGATGACCAGGGTGTCCCACACATTGCGGCCAAGGATGACGCCCAAGCGCAGCGTGGTGAAATAGGGATCGGGGCTCTCGAGCGCCTGATCATAGGCGAAGCGCACGGCGTTATCGGCCTGCTGCGCCGCGCCTTGGGCGGCCGTCAGCCCCATCATCGCAGTGCCAAGCAGTAGGATCTTGTGCAGGGTCATCTGTACCTCACTCTGTGTCTGCGCCCTGCCGGATCTTCCGCCTGGCTTGAGCTGCTTGTCCGAAGTTGATCAAACGATACCTATGAGTTTCAAATACACAATAATTTTTTACTGGTGTGGCAAGATACTCGGTATTCGCTTACTTCTCAGGCCAAAAAGAACTTTAGGTATGGGAGGAGTTTCGTTGGAAAGACAAGCCGTCACAGCTGGTAGAGTGACGGCTTGACCCTTGCCCACCTTCCCTAGCGGTCACGGCGTGCTGCCATAAAAAGAGGCAGAAGCTTCTGCGCTTCTGCCGCGAGAGCCGCCATACCTTCCGAATCCAACCGGCCCTCAGGCAGCGCAAGATTGACCTGCCCCTGCAGGCGGCCGTTCGCATCCTTCACGGGCAGGTTCAAGAGGCATAGAAACCCGCTGTCGATCAACTTGTCGGCCTCGGCGAACATGGCCCGGATCTGCAGCTCACCCTCAAAGCATTGCGGCGCGGCTTCGGCCTTCATCTGCGCCATCGCCGGGGCATTCGCAAACCGCTTCCGCCCTACGGGCGACACGAAGGCAGGGTCCGACGAATACAGCCTTTCGGCGTCCTCCGCATGGTGCAGCAGCGCCGTGGTGCAGCGACAGCCGAACGCATGTTCGGCCATCTGCGCGAAATAGTCGAAGCCGCTCATGCTTCCACGCCCTGCAAGGCCGAGACGAAGCTTTTGATGCGGCTCATCGCCTGCTCGGCCGTGTCGTGGCTGATCGAGCCGAAGCAGACGCGGATGTGCCCCTCGCCCGTCGCGCCATAGAAGCTGCCCGCCTCGACGACGACGCCGGTCTTTTCCAGCAGCTGGTCCGCGAAATCCTGCGCGGCCAGGCCCGTGCCGGAGATGTTCGGGAAAGCGTAGATGGTTCCTTCGGGCCACTTGCAGGTGATCCCCGGCATCTGGTTCAGGCTGCTGACGACGATCTGCCGCTTCTCGGCATCTTCAGCAATCAGCGCGGCCAGGATCGCGGGATCGCCCTGCACCGCTGCCAGCGCCCCCTCCTGGATGAAGGTGTTCACATGGGTGACGTCGTTCGCCGTGATCTTCAGCAGCGCCCCGATCGCGGCCTCGGGCGCGACCATGTAGCCGATCCGCCAGCCGTCCATTGCGTAGCTCTTTGTGAAGGCGAAGAGAGAGACGGTGCGCTCTTCCATCCCCGGAAGGGACGCGATGGAAATATGCTCCGCGTTGTCGAACAGGATGTCTTCGTAGACCTCGTCCGACAGAACGATCAGGTCATGCTTGATCGCAAGGTCGGCCAAGGCCTGAAGCTCGTCACGCTCATAAACGCGTCCCGTCGGATTGCACGGGTTGATCAGCACGATCATCTTGGTGCGGTCGCTGATCTTCGCTTCGATGGCAGCGGGATCGATCCCGAAGTTGTTCGCAGCGTCCAGCGGCGCGAGGACAGGGGTCGCGCCGGCCAGCTCTACCTTCCCGATGTGCTGGGGATAGTAGGGCTCGAGCAGGATCGCCTCGTCCCCGTCGTCCAGAAACGCCATGATCGCGGCGTAAGAGCCGTGGGTCAGGCCGTTCGTGACGATGATGCGGTCCGCCCCCACATCCATACCGTTCTTCCGGCGCAGCTTGTCGGCCAGAGCCTCACGCAGGTGCCGCTGCCCCGGAAGGTCCGAGTAGTGCACCTTCCCATCGCGAATCGCCTGGATCGTCGCGTCCTTCACATGCTGGGGTGTATCAGCCGAGGGTCGGCCAAGCTCCATGTGGATCAGGTCGTCCCGCCCCGACGAGGCCGCCTTCTGATACATCCCGAAGGACTTGGGCGAGGTCTGGGTAATGCGCTTGGCAAGGTGTTTCATCGGTATGCCTGTTCAGATGCGGTGAATGTGATTGATGGCGCCGTAATTCTGCGCCAGCTGAAGGAAGCGCGCCCGCGCCTCGGGCAGCAGGAAGCCGTCGGCGATCAGGCGGTCCGTGGCTGCCATGATGGCATCCGTGTAATGCTGTGCCGTGGGATAGGTCGCGGTGATCGCGGGCCGAGGGTCGCCCGTCAGCGCCGCCTCCTCGGAGGTCTCCGGGAACGGAATGTAGCTGCCCATGAAGGTCAGCATCATGCCATGCCCATGACCGGGCGCGCGGATGTTCCAGCCGGTGTAGGTGCCAAGCGGCGCCTGCACCATCGGCGCAAGAAGTCCCGCCGAGTCATTGCCCACAGCATCCGGCGCCGTCACCAGAACGGCATATTGATCCTGCGTCACCTCTTGCGGATGGGCGATTGCGGCGCCGGCCTCGAAGCCCGGACCATAGTCGATGCGCGGCAGATCATTCGCCCGCAGCGGAACGATGGTTCCGGGAAGATCCGGGAACCGGTCACGATAGGCCTGGACCGTGACCAGCGTACCATCCGCAACCGTGGGGATGCGCGACGGCGGCGGCGCGGCGCCAGCCACGATCCAGCCGCGCATCATCTGCAGCGTCGCCGGGAAGAAGGGCGCCGTGTAGACATTGTTGAAATAGTCCCGACACGGCCCCTTGACGGGCTTTCCGGCACGGGTATCGGCCCAGTGCTGGGAGCTGCCCCAGCTGTAGATCCGCACCTTCTCCGGCTGCGGCAGGTCATTGCCTTGCGTGTCGGTGTGCACCAGCGATCCGCGGCGGTACCAGTATTCCGAGGCTGTGTGCGTATGGATCACGAACGGGTCCGTTGTCGGATGACGCAGGATGGCGTCCGTCTTGCCGGTCAGGTGATCGGTGCTTTCCGCATACGAGAACGGGAACTGGTCCGACGGGTTGTGATTGTCCTCGTGCTGCCGGGAAGCGGCGACGACCAGGTTGGTGTAGCGGTTCATGTTGGTTTTGCCGCCGCCCGCGATGTGAGGCAGCATCCCCTCGAACACCTGCCGGCCCTGATGGTCCGCGTTGAAGCCCCGCCACAGGAAGTCGCGGATCGCGCGCCCGGACTGGGACCGTCCCCACCCGATCGCGTTGCGGATGGTGCCCGCCAGCGGGTTGCCCTGCTGCCCATGACGCAGAAACGCGACAGTTTCGGAAACGATGAGAAAGCCGACATCCAGCGCCAGCGCGTCGGTGGCATCGTATTCCAGCTCATACAGCCAGCCGGGCTTGAACCCAGTGAACAGGTGGATGTGGCGGCTGCAGGGAACGATCGCCTGCTCGGCTGCCATGATGTCGCCGCCGCCCAGACCCGCCGCGTCGCCGTCGATCCGCTCGAACGCCCAGGCCGAGGACGGGATCTCCTCCCGCGGGCTGCCGGGATACCGGCGGCGGGTCAGGCGGGCCTTCGTGGTGTCCAGCGAGGCTGCCGGATAGCTTCGGGTGCCGGTCTTGGTCGACAGGGGCAGAAAGCGCGTCCTTTCATCCTCGACGATGAACTCGGCTGCGATGCGGGTCGGGGCGTCGTCGGTGAAGCCCGGCAGATCTGCCGTCATGCGCCCGTCGCCCCGCAGCACATCGCCCTGCCAAGCCACGACGACCAGCGTATATCCCTGCCGCATCAGCCAGCCATTGCCCGCATCCGCCGCGTTGCGGGGATCGTTGCCGGGGGTGCCTTCGTTGAAGAACTGCAGCGCCCGCTTGTTGCCGCGGTTGATGAACTCGAACAGCAGCGTGCCATTGCCACGGGCCGGGTCCTGCGGTGCCAGGATGAACAGGTCGGACGTCGCGCAGATGCGGCCGACCTTATCCGTCGTGACGGCATCGCGCTGATAGAACCCGTCCGCTCCGATATCCTCAGGACGGATTGCAAGATGGGCGCGACCCTTGATCAACCGGTAAGGGCCGGTTTCGCCAAAGCCTGCGCCTTCCGCGAAAGGCTCGTCGCTGCGAAGGTCCAGGGATATGATTTCGGTCGATGTCATGTCAGTTCCTGTCTCGTGTCAGCATGTCCGTCAGACGCGCCTTCATCAGGCCAGCGGATGCGGCGAGTGGCGTCAGTCCATGGAAAGGAATGCGGCGCAGCGGCCGGACCGGCACGGGCAACTGCTCTGGCGGCGTGCCGAGGACGGCGTCGGCCAGCACGCGCCCCAGCTGGGCCGTCATCGCGATGCCCCGGCCATTGCATCCGATCCCCGCGAAAGCGCCCTCGCCCAGACAATGAACACGCGGCAGAAAATCCGGGGTCATCGCCGCCACGCCGGTCCAGGTCACCTCGAGTTGCGGCGGCTGATCCAGCCTCAGTTCGCTCGCGAGGCGCTTGAGAATGGCCTGCCCCAGCCTCTGGCGCGCACCAAGCGGCACAGCCGCCATGCCGCCCGAGATGAGCCGGTTGTCCCGGTCAAGCCGGTAGGTGAACAGGTTCTTGCGCGTGTCGCCGACGGGCCGGCGGTCGGGCGCGACGCGCGCCACGGTGGCGGCATCCAGCGGCCGCGTTGCCACCTGGTAGACCCGCAGGGGAACGGTCGCCCGTCCAAGCTGGCCCGCCGCACCCATGGTGAAGGCATTGGTGCAGAGAAGCACCTGCGCCGCATAAAGGATCTCTCCACTCTCGAACTGCAGCCGCCAACCGTTTCCGCTTTTCCGAAGCTCTACGACTGGCGCCCGGGGGACAATGGTGGCGCCGTGGCGCTGCGCGCTGGCAGCAAGTCCCAGAAGGTAATCGAGCGGGTGGATGGTCCCGCCGCTCTCGTCCAGCAGAGCGCCATCATAGATGGACATGCTTGTCTGCTGTTGAATCTGCTGCCGGTCAAGGAAGCGAACGGACCTGCCGCGCGCGCGCCACTTGGCGGCACGCGCCCGCAGCATCTCGGCGCTTGCCTTGCCGGCGGCCGGGTTCAGCCAGCCGGTCTGGGCAGCGTCGCATGAGATGCCCTCTTGCCGGATCAGGTCGAAGACCGCATCCGCGCCGCCCCCGACCAAGTCCAGAAGCGCTCCGCCCTTCTCTGCGCCCAGTGCCTTCTCCACGGCATCCGGATCGGCCAAGGCGAAGTTCGGCACGACGAAGCCGGCGTTCTGGCCGCTCGCCCCCTCACCCAGATCGGCTGCGTCAACAATCGTCACGCGCTTGCCGGCCTTGGCAAGGTGATAGGCAGCGGTCATCCCCGTGAAGCCTGTGCCAATGACCGCAACCTCGGCGTGGTCGGGCAGGTCCTGCGTCCTCAGCGGTGCGGCACGCGACGTCCGACGCCACAGCGTGTCCTTATGTTGACCCGTGACCATCAGACGCTGCCTTGACGATCATGCACATGACTGCAAATGATCGTTTGATCAAATATACAGATGGAGATTCGACATGCGCTATGCAATTTCATCAGGTTCAGCTTTCGAAAAAATCGGCGGCTATTCGCGTGCAGTGGTCGATGGACCTTGGGTCTTTATCTCCGGCACCGCAGGGTATGTGGAAGGCGAGGTCGATGCCGACGATGCAGTTGCCCAGACCCGCAAGTCGCTGGAGATCATCGAGGCGACGTTGGGGGAAGCCGGCGGCACCCTGAAGGATATCGTGTCGCTCCGGGTCTATGTCGCCCGCCGCGAGGATATTATTCCGATCGCCAAGCATCTTGGCACCGTTTTCCGCGATCCGCGCCCCACGAACACGACCGTCATCTGCGGTTTCGTCAACGACGAGATCAAGGTCGAGATCGAAGTGACCGCGCGACTTCAGCACTGAGCCAAGCGAGGAGGTCGCGTTCATGCGATCTCCTCCGCTCGAAGGCAGGCGACCTGACGCCCGTCAAGCGACCTCAGCGCAGGAACGTTCTGCGCGCATTGCGCCTCGGCATGGCGGCATCGCGTCCGGAACGGGCAGCCGCTTGGCGGATTGGCGGGATCGGGCAGTTCTCCCAATGGCGGCGGCGCATCCGTCATCGGACCAAGCGCCGGAACAGCCTCCATCAGCATGCGCGTGTAGGGGTGGCGCGGCCGCTCGAAGATGCGATCGCGCGGTCCGATCTCGACGATGCGGCCGAGATACATGACGGCCACGCGATCGGCGATATGGTCCACCACGCCCAGATCGTGCGTGATGAACAGGTAGGACATGCCGAACTGGTCCTGCAGATCCTTCATCATGTTGAGGATCTGGGCCTGCACCGAAACATCCAGCGCCGAAGTCGGCTCATCGCAGATGATGACCCTGGGCCGGGTCGACAGCGCGCGCGCGATCGCGATGCGCTGGCGCTGACCACCCGAAAACTCGTGCGGATACTTCTCGGCATCCTCGGGGGACAGCCCGACCTGGGTCAGCAGCTCCGCAACACGCGCGGCGATCTTGGCGCGCCCCGACTCGATCCCGAGTACGCGAATCGGTTCGGCAATGGATTCTCCGGCCCGCCAACGCGGGTTCAGCGAAGAATTGGGATCCTGAAAGACCATCTGCACATCCCGCCGCTCGGGCAGAGAACGGCGGGCGATCACGTCCATGGACTGGCCGCGATAGCTGGCGACGCCGTCGCTCGGCGTCTCCAGGCCGGCGACGCAGCGGGCGATGGTGGATTTTCCGCAGCCGGACTCGCCGACAAGCGCCAGCGTCTCGCCTGGCATCAACTGGAAGTCGACACCGCGAACGGCCCTGACCTGCCGCGGCTTCCTGCCAAGGAGACGGTTCAAAAACCCCGCCTCGGCGCCGTAGGTGCGCCCGAGGTCCGCCACGTCGATCAAGGGTGTTGCCAGCTCAGACATCGCTCGCCTCCCGGTTCAGCGGGTGAATGCAGGCCGCCTGATGATCCTCGGGCCCGGACATAGGCGGCACCGCCTTGAGGCATCCGGCAGTTGCGAGGGCACAACGAGGCGAGAACGCACAGCCCTGCGGCAGGCTGCCGGGACGCGGCATCGCCCCCTGCAGCTGCGGCAGGCGGTGCTGGCGCTTGCCGATCTGCGGGATCGATTGCATCAGCGCCGACGTGTAGGGATGCCGCGGCCGGTGCAGGATCTGCGCGGTGGTGCCGGTCTCGACGATGCGTCCGGCATACATCACCGCCATGCGGTCGGTGGCTTGCGCGATGACGCCCATGTCATGGGTCACCAGCGCCGCCGCCAGCCCCTTCTCTTGGCAGAGACGGCGGAACAGTGCGATGATCTGCGCCTGGATTGAGACATCCAAAGCTGTGGTCGGCTCGTCCGCAAAGAGGATGTCCGGCTCTCCTGCAAGGGCCAGAGCGATGACCACGCGCTGTCGCATGCCGCCCGAGAACTCGTGCGGGTATTGGCTCAGCCGCTTCGTTGCTGCTGGAATACCCACCTGCTCCAAAAGGGACACGGCCTGCGCCTTGGCGGCTTTGCCACGCGCGGCTGTATGCCGCTCGATCGTTTCGATCAGTTGTGCGCCGATGGTGAAGACGGGATTGAGCGACGTCAGCGGGTCCTGAAAGACCATCGCAATCCGCTTGCCGCGAATGTCGGCCATGCGGCGTGGCGACAGGGTGTCGATTCGGTCGCCGTTCAGCCGCACCTCTCCGCGCGAAGCTGATAGCGGAAGGCGAAGCAGACCGGCAACGGCATTGCCGGACATAGACTTGCCGGCGCCGGATTCCCCAACAATGCCCAATATCTCGCCCGCGCGCAGATCATAGGACACGTCGCGGATGATCGGCAGATCGGCCCCGCGGCGCTTCAGCACGACATCCAGTCCCCGCACCGTCAGCACCGGGGATCCAGCGGCAGCCTGGGTCGTGAACACGGACATGAACCAGCCTTTCCTGATGCTTCCTTGAACAAGACATGCCACATACGATCATCAGATGTAAATATCGTTTGATCAACGCTAGTTTTGTGGCAAGGTGGCGCTACCAACAGGAGACGATGATGCCGAAATCCCATTCTCTCATCCTTGCAGGTCTTGCGTTGACGACGGTGCTGGCGCAGGGCGCCTTTGCCGAAAACCTGCGCTACGCAGGCGCCACCGCCCCGCTGACATTCGACCCTCACGCCACGAACGACTTCGTCACGACGGCAATCGCCCGGCAAACCTATGAGAGCCTGATCGAACTCAATGCCAAATCGCAGCTGGTGCCGGGTCTCGCGACGCAATGGGAGTATATCGACAATGCCGCCTGGCGCCTGACCCTGCGCGAGGGCGTCACGTTCCACGATGGAACGCCTATGACCGCCGAGGACGTGTCCTTCTCAATCATGCGTCAGGCCTCGTCGCCGCGCTACAAGTCGCTCTTCGGTCAGATCACCGAAGCCAATGTCGTCGATGCGACCACAGTGGACATCGTCACGGCGCAGCCGGATGCCGTCATGCCGGTCAAGCTGTCGCTGCTGTTCGTCATGTCGAAAGCCTGGGCCGAAGCCAACGACGTCGTGGAGGTCCCTGACCTGGGGGCGGCGTCGAGCGAATCCTATTCGCTGCGCCATGCCAACGGCACGGGGCCGATGAAGCTTGAACTGCAGGTCCCCGGCGAGCGGACGGTGTTCGTGCGCAACGACGACTGGTGGGATGACTTCACCGGCAACGTAGACCGGGCCGAGTATGTCGCGATCACCTCGGCCCCGACGCGGTTGGCCGCGCTTCTGTCCGGCGAGGTTGACCTGATCACCGACGTTCCCTTGCAGGACGTCGTGCGCGTCGAGGAGACCGCCGGTTTCAAGGTGGCCGACGGGCCGCAGCGCCTCTATATGGGGCTCGAGATGGATGGGACGCGCGACGTTGCGCTGGCGTCCTTCGATAAGAACGGGCAGCCGCTGGACAGCAATCCGTTCAAGGATGTCCGGGTCAGGCGTGCGATCGCCCTGGCGATCGACAACGAGGCGATCGTCTCGCGCGTCATGCGCGGATATGCGCGTCCCATCTCCATGCCGGCCGCGCCGGGGTTCCAGGGCTATGCCGAGGATCTCGAGAAGGATCTGGGGGTCGATCTGGAGGAATCGAAGCGGCTGCTTGCCGAGGCCGGCTATCCGGACGGTTTCAGGACGACCCTGAACTGCCCGCTGGAACGCTATGTCAACACGGAAGAGATTTGCCGCGCGTCAGCGTCGCTTCTGGCGCGGGTCGGGATTGAAGTCACCGTAAACGGCATGGTCTGGCCCGAATTTGCACGGATGCTGGTCAACGGCCCGGACAGCTCGTTCCACCTGATCGGGGCACTTGGCAATTCCGGGGACGTTCAGGACGTCTTCGGGGCCATCCTCCACACCCGCGACGACGAAAGCGGGCTGGGCCAGCAGAACTGGGCCATGTGGAGCAATACGGATTTCGACGCTGTGTTCGAGAAGCTGGTATCGACATTCGATCCCGACGAGCGTGCCGCCCTCTATCGTGAAGGGCTTCGGATCGCCCAAGAACAGCAGCACGCGATCTACCTGCACCAGCCTTTCCTGATCTGGGCAATGGCGGACAAGGTCGATGCGTCGGTCCGCGCCGACAGCGCGGTCGTCCTGAGCGACGTGACGGTGGGAACGGAGTGACCTCTGCCCTGCCGAAAGTCATAATGCCGCACGGAGAGAAGCGGACATGAACCCGGTCTATTTCGCCAGACGCGTCGGCCATGCGGTGTTGGTCGTCTTCATCGTCAGCCTGATCGCCTTCCAACTTGGAGAGGTGATTGGCGATCCGGTCACGGCAATCCTCGGCCTCGATGCGCCTGCTTCGGCGCGCGAGGCGCTGCGCGAGCAGATGGGTCTCGATCAGCCTTGGCCGGTGCGCTATCTCGCCTTCATCGGCGACGCGCTTCAGGGCGAGTTCGGCATGTCCTATCGCGCACAGCGCCCGGTCGCGGACATCATCGTCGAGCGGATCCCAGCAACTGTCGAACTTGCCATCTCGGCCCTGATCCTGTCGCTCTGGATCGGCATCCCGCTTGGCGTGGTTGCGGCCATCTGGCGCGAGTCCTGCTGGGCCAGCGCGCTGATGACCGGCTCGGTCGTCGGCGTGTCGCTGCCGACCTTCGTTGTGGGCATCATGCTGATCTTCGTCTTCTCGGTTCAGCTTGGCATGCTGCCATCCTTCGGACGCGGGCAGACTGTGGCGATCGGTGCGTGGCAGACGGGACTTCTGACGGCCTCGGGGCTAGCTGCGTTGATCATGCCCGCCATCTCGCTTGCGATCTCTCAGGTAGCGCTTGTCGCGCGCCTTGTCCGGGCCGAGATGCTGGAGGTGCTGCGGATGGACTATATCCGCTTCGCCCGCGCGCGCGGCATCCGCGACCGCGTCGTGCATTTCCGGCACGCCCTGCGAAACACCCTGCTGCCCATCATCACCGTCAGCGGGATCCAGATCGGCTACCTCATCGCTTTCGCCGTGGTGGTGGAACAGGTGTTCCAGTGGCCCGGCCTCGGCACGATGTTCCTTGCAGCTCTGACCGAGTCCGACATCCCGGTCATCACGGCGTTCCTGATGCTAATCGCCTGCCTCTTTGCCGGCATCAACCTGATCGTCGACATGCTCTATGCGCTTGCGGATCCGCGGGTTCGCCTGGCGGAAGGATGATGCGATGAGTTCGATGACAGGAATGCGCGACCATGTCACCGCGATGGCAACTCAACCTGCGGTGCTTGGCGCTGCGGCAATCCTGCTTGCGCTAGTGGTCGTCGCTGCGGCGGCGCCATGGTTTGCGCCCTCTGACCCAAGCGATCTGGCCTCGCTGGATCTTTTTGACAGCCACCTTCCCCCAAGCTGGCTGAATGGGGGGGACGCGCGCTATCTTCTGGGCACTGACAGCCAAGGCGCCGACCTTTTGTCGCTGCTGATGTACGGGCTTCGCACCTCGCTCACGGTGGGGCTTCTGGCGGTGGCGCTGTCGGTAACCATCGGGCTGCTTCTGGGCCTGATCGCGGGCTATGCGCGGGGCTGGGCCGACACGCTGATCATGCGGGCGGCCGATATCCAGTTCACCTTCCCTGCGATGCTTCTGGCCCTGCTGATCGGCGGGCTTGCCCGCTCAATGCTGCCCGTCAATCAGCAGGAGGAGGCCGCGTTCTTCATTGTCGTGCTGGCGCTTGGGATTTCGCACTGGCCGCACTTCGCGCGGCTGGTTCGTGCGGCGGTCATATCCGAGGCAGGAAAGAACTACGTCATGGCGTCGCGCCTGTCCGGGCGCGGACATGCAGGCATTCTTTTCCGGCACATCATGCCGAACTCGCTGAACCCTGTCTTCGTCCTTGCCACGATGGACATCGCCTTTGCGATCATGACCGAGGCGACGCTGTCCTTCCTGGGCTTCGGCATGCCGGCAAGCCAGCCCTCGCTTGGCACGTTGATCCGGGTGGGCTATGGATACCTGTTTTCCGGCGAATGGTGGATCGTCGCGTTTCCATCGCTTGTTCTGGTGACCCTGGTGGTCAGCGTGAACGTGGTTGGAGATTGGCTCCGCGACCGGCTCGACCCGAAGCTTAGATAGCAGGCATTCATGTTCACTTCCGATTTCAAGCCAGTCAAAACACGCCGGACGGTCCAGGACCAGGTCTATGACCAGATGCGCGAAGCGCTGGTCAGCGGCGCGTTCGAGGCCGGGCAAGCCTTCACCATTCCGGCTCTGGCCGAGAAGTTCATGACGTCGCACATGCCGATCCGCGAGGCCCTGCGACGGCTGGCGGCCGAAAACGCCTTGCGCATCTCACCGGCGGGAACCGCGACCGTCCCGTCGCTCGATATCGACGAACTGCGCAAGATCCGTCAGACGCGCCTGATCCTCGAGCCGGCTACCGCCGAAACGGCGTTCGACCTGATCACCGCCGACGACCGGACGGCCCTTGGCACGCTGATCGAGACGCATCGGGCCACCGGCGAAAGCGGGGACATCGTGGCGATGCTGGCCGCGAACCGGGCCTTCCATTTCCGCATCTATGCCGCGTCGGGAAACGAGGTTCTGGTCAGCCAGATCGAGAACCTGTGGCTACGCAGCGGCCCCTATGTCCGCTATTTGTCGGACAAGATGAGCGAGCTGCTTCAGACAAGCTACAAGACGGGCTTCACGAAGTATCATGAACAGATGGTCGCTGCGCTGGATGACGGCGACAAGGCCGGGTTCAAGGCCGCCATGGCCGACGACATCACCGCGACCCATGATCTGTTGCTTGAATTTTTGTCACAGGACTGAAGCCTGCAGGTAGCTGAAGCGCCGCTGTTGCACCAGATATGCTTTAGCCCTAAATTAAGTAACCGCGCCGCGGCCTGGCGGCGCGCGGGTCCGGCAGTTTTTGGGCAGAACCTGATCGAGGCAGCGCATGAGCGGATATTTCCTCTACCATTCCATTGGCATGTTTCCCGGCAAGTCCGAAGCGGTAGGTGCGGCCCTTGCAGATTACGCCGCAAGGTGGTCTGCCGAGGATGACGGCCAGTGGGGCTATGCGCTAGAACGGCAAGCTACGTTCCTGAAGCTTTGGGGGCAGGTGTTAAATGCTCCTGACGGCACCGTGGCGCAGGCGGAAAGCGTGACAGCTTCGCTTTACAATCTGGTCCGCGCCCTACCCGAGGGACGGCTGCGGGACGGGAAGGTCCTGATCGCCCAGGATTGCTTCCCGTCCCTCCATTTCCTGCTGGCCGAAGTCGTCCGCCGCCTGGGCGCAGAGCTTGTGACCGTCTCGCCTGCCGAGGGCGAGGCGTGGGTCAGCGACGATCGCATGATCGCCTTCTGGGATCGGAACGTGCGGCTGGCGCTGCTGACGTGGGTCACCTCGACCAGCTCTCACCTATCCGATCTGGAACGCCTGGTGCAGCACGGCGCTGACATGGGCAGCCTTGTCGGGGTCGATGTGACGCAAGGGATTGGCATCCGGCCGTATGACATCGCCCGGATCGGGGCCGATTTCACCATCGGCTCATCACTGAAATGGCTCGGCGGCGTCAGCGGCGCCGCCGTGCTGCAAGTCAGCCCGCAGCTGATCGAGGAATGCAGCCCCGAGCTGCGCGGCTGGTTCAGCCAAACGAACCCCTTCAACTGGGATCTGGACAGTTTTGCCTTTGCTCCGGACGCGCGCCGGTTCGGCAACGGCACGCCTTCCCCTCTGCCTGCCGTCGGCTCGATCCCCGGGCTGAGCTATGTGCTCGAGACGGGCGTCGAGGCGTTGGCAAAGGACAACATCCAGAAGACCGCGCGGCTGTGCGAATGGGTGCTGGCCGAGGGCCTGAGCCTTGCCTCGCCCGCAGCCAGCACGCAGCGTGGGGGCAGCGTGATGATCCGGCTGCCGGAGACGATCGATCCGCAGTCGCTGCTGGCGGCGCTCAGGTCCGAGGGGCTCTACGCCGATGCCCGTGGTGCTATCCTGCGACTGTCACCGGGGATCGTCACGGGCGTGGAAGCGCTTGAACATCTGACCACAACACTGGGCGCCCAGCTGGAACCGGGCGTAACGGCCTGACGATCAGGGGCGCTGATTGTCGTGGATTGCGTCACGCACCGCGCCGTAGGAACTTCACTAGGGTCAGGACTCGTTCTTGATCACAGCCAGAACATGACGGTCGCGGCCAATGCGATTGCGGAGAGGTAAGTCTCCGGGCACCTGTCGTAACGCGTGGCGACACGTCTCCAGTCTTTCA
>NZ_JAOTBE010000005.1 GCF_026162645.1 Paracoccus rhizosphaerae | reverse complement strand
TCCTGTCTCCTTTGAAGAGAGCATCGCTCTCAGAAGACCGGAACGGAACAGGTGCAGGTCCACCTTCAGACGCTTCACCTGATCGATCTTCAGCCCGCCATATTCCTGGGGCCACCGGTCGGAGGTAAATGGCGTCACGCTGATCGAGCGCACCGCATCGGCGACAGAGTGGCCTTGCGACACCAGCACATCGACTTGCCGGAGCATCGCGACGATCTCTTCCGGCTTGTGTCTTCTCTGGGGCATTCCTGCATCCTCCAACTCGCTCAAAAGCCATACTTCAGGGAGGACCACTTTTCAGGGGGCGGGAAAGATGCAGCGCGCGCTTGTGCAAGCGAAGGGCGGCCAGGCGGCGATACGTGGCTCTGGCCATCGGCTGACGAAGCTGCGTCGCAAAGCGGGGAAGCTGTCCGAAGCTCCTGCTGCCACCGCCCACGCGCTCGGACTGCTAACCTCACCGGACCTTTTCCGATGTACTTTCCGGCCTGTCACGACGGCGGAAGGCATGGACGGTGTCGGCGGCCGCAAGCAGCAGCGTGATCAACACAACTCCGCCGAGGTCCAGCCGGGGGACGTGCCAAATCAGGATCCCCAGAAAGCAGAGAAGAACCGCGTAGGCGCAGAGCACCATGATCCTGTCCATCATCCCACCCTTCTTTCGTCGATTGCCTGGTTCTGCAGTTGCCGCCGCATCAACCAGTTCGCGGTCCGGATCAGCCGAGCGTCCTCTCCGTGCCGGCCGATCAGTTGCACACCCAGGGGCAGGCCAGTCCCGTCGGTCAGCAGCGGCAGGGTGATCGTTGGCACGCCGCACAAGGTCCAGGGACCGTTCATGACGGGCGAGCCGGTGCTGCCGTCGGCGATCAGGGGTGCCGGTCCCGTCGCGGCCGGGCAGAGGATCGCGTCGCAGCGCGACAGCAACTCCTCGAGCCCCGCGTTCAGGACCTGCCGCCAGTCGAGCGCCGCGATGTAGTCGCGCGCAAGCGTGGCCTTTCCCTCGTCCAGAGCATCACGCATCCGCTGTGACAGACGATCCCGGCCTTGCCGTTCCAGGGCATAGTAGCACTTCGACAGCTCGGCCAGATTGATGCGGCGGCGGATTATGTCGGCCTCGGCCAGGCCGGGCAGCAGGTCGACAGCATGTGCGCGGTCGCCCAGATCCCCCCGCAGCTCGTCCAGCGCATCCGCCATCACGGGATCTGCGCCGGGCAGTGACAGCACCGCAAGGAGGGGCGGGAGTGGCGGATCCTGTGTTGCCGCATCCACCAGCCGCGGGACGGGCGACAGCGAGGTGCTGGCGTCGTGCGAATCGTGACCCGACATCGCCTCGACCAGCAGGGCGGCATCCTCGACCGAGCGGGCGAATGCGCCGATCGTGTCGAGGAACGGCGACTGGATCAGCACGCCGGTCCGGCCGATCAGGCCATAGCTCGGCTTGAACCCGACGATGCCGCAATAGGATGCCGGACGGATGACCGACCCCCCGGTCTGCGTGCCCACCGCCAGCGGCACCTGGCCCGAGGCGACCGCCACCGCCGACCCGGCCGATGAGCCACCGGGGCTGCGGGAGAGGTCATGCGGGTTTCGACTGCGCGAAGGTTCAAGAAAGGCCAGTTCCGTCGTCACGGTCTTGCCGATGATGACGGCACCCTCGGCCCGCAGGCGCGATACAAGATGCGCGTCCTTGGCAGGAACGCGGCCCCTCATGATCTCGGTGCCGCATTCGGTCGGCATGCGGGCAGTGTCGATCACGTCCTTGATGCCGACCGGCACGCCGTGAAGCATGCCGGTGGCGCGGCCCGCCTTGCGATGCGCATCCCGCGCCCTGGCCTGCGCCATGGCATGGTTGCCGTCGACATAGGCCCAGGCCTGCAACTGGGGTTCGGTGTCGGCGATGCGCTTCAGACAGGCCGCGGTCGCAGCCTCGGCCGAGATGGCGCCCGAGGCGATCAGGTCTCGCAACGCGACGGCGCCAAGGGATGCGGGATCAAGAGCCATAGATCATGTTCGGAAGGACATACACGATGTCGGGGAAGATATACATGATGGCCATCGCGATGAACACCATCAGAAGGAACGGCATGACGCCCGCGAAGATCTGCGTCAGCTTCACCTCGGGTGGTGCGATCCCCTTGAGGTAATAGGCCGACATGGCCATGGGCGGTGTCAGGAACGACGTCTGCAGGTTCAGCGCCACCAGGATGCCGAAGAACAGCGGGTCGATGCCGAACATCGGCAGAAGCGGCAGGAATATCGGCACGAAGATGATGATGATCTCGGACCATTCGAGGGGCCAGCCCAGAAGGAAGATGATCAGTTGCGCCAGCAACAGGAACTGCAGCGGCGTCAGGTCCAGCCCGGTCACGAATTCCGAGATCAGATGCTCTCCGCCCAAGTACGAGAACACGGACGAGAAGGTATAGGATCCGACGAACAGCCAGCAGACCATCGCGGTGGTGCGAACGGTCAGATAAACGGATTCCCGCAGCCGCTGGAAGCTCATGGCGCGATAGACGACCGCCAGGACCATGCCGCCGAGCGCGCCGATGGCCGCGGCCTCGGTCGGGGTGGCAAGACCTAACAGGATCGATCCCAGAACGGCCAGGATCAGCAGGGCCAGCGGCAGGAACGAGCTGATGAGCATCCAGACCAGCTTGCCGGTGGGAACCGCAGGCACCTCGTCCTCGGTCAGGCGGGGCGCGACGGACGGTTGCAGGATTGACCGTCCGACGATGTAGGTCAGGTAGAGACCCACAAGCACCAGGCCGGGCAACATTGCGCCCGCGTAAAGCCGCACGATCGACACGCCGGACGCCGCCGCATAGACGATCAGCATGATCGACGGCGGGATCAGGATCCCCAGCGTGCCACCTGCGCAGATGATCCCCGCCGCAAAGCGTGGGTCATAGCGCGCCTTGAGCATCGCCGGCAGGGCCAGCAGGCCCATCAGCGTGACCACGGCGCCGACAATGCCGGTCGCGGTGGCGAAGAGGGCGCAGGTGATCAACGCCGCGACGCCCATCGACCCCGGCATCCGACGCGCAGCGATGGCCAGCGTCGAGAACAGGCGGTCGACGATGTTGGCGCGTTCGACCACATAGCCCATGAACAGGAACAGCGGGACGGCGGTCAGCACCTCGTTCGACATGACCGTATAGGTCTGGTTGATGAACAGGTCGAAGATGCGGTTGTTGTAGAACCCCTCGAGCCATGACCATTGCTGCGTCAGCCAGCTGGCGTCCTCGGGCAGCCGGTCGAACCCGCGCCACATGCGCCCCGCATCGAAATACGCGTAGTATCCGAAGCCGATGCCCAGGGCCATCAGCGTGAAGGCGATGGGAAAGCCGAGGAACACCAGGAAGATGAAGATGCCCAGCATCAGAAGGGCGATCTGGGGGTCGGTCACGTTCGGACCTCCGTGCCAGTGCCTGAGAAGGGTCCGTGGGCGCGCAAATCAGTTGTCATGGATCTTCTCTTTCTGAGCCTGCTCTCGCATCAGCAGCTCCTCGGTCTCCTGGACGTCCTCCTCGGCCAGGATCCAGACGCCATCGCGCATCGCGATGACGCTGCGCAACAGCTGCGCGATGCCCTGGACGAACAGCAGGATGCCGGCGGCGACGATGACCGCTTTGAACTGATAGATCGGGATGCCGGTGGGGCTGTTCACGCTGACCTCTCCGTATTGCCAGGACCGTGCGGCGTATTTCCAGCCGGACAGGATCAGCGCCGTCACGCCGGGGAAGAAGAACAGCAGGTAAAGCACGAAATCGACCGCTCCCTGCACCCGCACCGGCCAGAGGCGATAGACGAAGTCACCACGGACATGGCCGCCGCGCGACAAGGTATAGGCGCCGCCAATCATGAACAGCGTGCCGTACATGATGAAGGACACGTCCAGCGACCATGACGTCGGGCTGTTCAGGACATAGCGTACGAACACCTCGTAGCTGACGCCAAGGGTCATCAGCATGATCAGCCAGCCGAAAGTCTTGCCGAACCAGCCGGACAGGCTGTCGGCGAAGCGAATGAACGACAGCATTCTATTCTCCGCGATCGGACCCGCCCCCGCGGCAGGCGCAGGGGCGGGCGGATGGCCCTTACAGCTTCAGTTCGCCTGGGAAGAAGTGCTCGTAGGCCAGGGTATAGTCCGGCTTGTTCATGAGCTCGTAATAGGTCGTCCGCTTGACCCATTCCCGCTGGCTGTCCAGCACTTTCTTGATGAAGGGGTCGCTTTCCAGCGACGTGATCATCTCGGACCAGGCGTCCAGCTGGGCCGACAGGATGCTGTCGGGCGTCCGATGGATCGTGACGCCGCCTTCGTCGCGCAGCTTGATGAGGTCCGCGGAATAGTTGTCCAGTGCGAAGGCGGTGTTGTAGGTGGACACGGCCTCCACCCCGTGTTCCAGGATCGCGCGCAGGTCGGGCTCCAGGTCCTCCATGACGCTGCGGTTGAACAGGAACTCGAACGCCTCGGAAGCCTGGTGGTACGAGCCGAGGTAGTAGTTCTTGGCCACGTCCGCCGCTCCGAAGCGAAGGTCCGAGGACGGGTTGTTGAACTCGAACGCGTCGATCACGCCGCGCTCCATCGCAGGGACGATCTCGCCTCCGGGCAGCTGGGCCACGGACATGCCCATCGACTGCAGCAGGTCGGCGGCAAGACCGACGGTCCGGTACTTCATGCCGTTGATGTCCTCGACCCCGTTGATCGGGTTCTTGAACCAGCCGAAGGGCTGGGCGGGCATCGGGAAGGCCATCAGGCCAACGACGTCCAGGCCCATGTTATCCTGCGTCAGTTCCCGGTAAAGCTCTCGACCGCCGCCCTGATAGAACCAGCTGAGCATGTTCGTCGGATCGCCGCCAAAGACCGGCCCGGTCCCGAAGAGCGACGCTGCCTTGTTCTTGCCGTACCAATAGGCCGACACGGAATGGGCGATGTCGATCACGCCGTCGCTGACGCCGTCCATCACCTGGAAAGCGCCCACCACGGCACCGGCCGGCAGCAGGTCGATCGACAGGCGGCCACCCGACATCGCCTCCACCCGCTCCACGTATTGCTGGGCCATGGTCTGCCACACGTCTGACGCGGGCCAACTGGTCTGCATCTTCAGCACCATCGGCGATTGCGCAAGAACCGCGGGCGCCGCCAGCAGCGTGCTGGCCGCCGCGCCGCCGGCGATGGTCCCGCCGCGGCGCAGGAATGAACGTCTTGAAACAGCCTTGTCGTTATCGATGTCCTTGGTCATGCAGGTTCCTCCCTGTGCGGCTGGAACCCTCCCCGGTCCCTTGCACCGCGATCACCATCCTGAGGGGCAAGATACCGTTCTGACAAGTCCTAGTGCCCGACCACTGACTTTAAGATGATGTCTGCAGTCGCAGAGTCCATTTTGTTGAGGCCGGGCGGGACTGCGCAGGAACCGGTTTGCGGTCGCCTGCACACCGCCGGTCAGCCGTGACAACAAAACTGTTGAAAATGCGATGCATTCGCGGATCATCTTTCTCCAGGCACAAGAGGGACGGTGCGACGGTCCGGTTTCTGCAACCAGCAATCCGGCCCG
Source organism: Paracoccus rhizosphaerae (assembly GCF_026162645.1). Lineage (GTDB taxonomy): Bacteria > Pseudomonadota > Alphaproteobacteria > Rhodobacterales > Rhodobacteraceae > Paracoccus > Paracoccus rhizosphaerae. The sequence goes on along the minus strand of NZ_JAOTBE010000005.1, from coordinate 109,066 downwards.
CCTGCTGCAAATGCCTTTGGGAGGAGGCGGTCCGCAGGCGTGCCTGAAGACAGAGTATCATCAGGGAGGGAACTGCTATGAGTTGCACCAGACTTTGTGGACTTCTTCTGACAACCGCGCTTGCCACGCCAGCCATCGCCCAGGACAACCTGGAGACTCTGCAGGGCATGCAGCGCACCGACGCCACCTTCACCAACATCGACCAGACCGGGGAGACGGCCGAGGCGCTGAAGGCGATCGTGCCGGACATCAACCTGCCCGACGGGTTCGAGGCCAGCCTCTATGCCGTGGTCCCCGATGCCCGCTCTATGGCGGTGGCACCGCAGGGCACCGTCGTGTTCGTGGGCACGCGCAAGGACAAGGTCTGGTCGGTCGTCGACCGCGACCGCAACCGTGTCGCCGACGAGGTCAAGGATTTTGCGCCCTCGCTGACCTTCGACATTCCGAACGGCCCCTGCTTTTCGCCCGACGGCTTCCTGTTCATCGCCGAGCGCAACCGTGTCCTGAGCTTCCCGGCGGCCGAGTTCTTCTTCGAGGGGCCTGATCCCGCGGTCGCTACCGTCGTGGCCCAGGGCGAGCTGATTCCGCCCGAGGAGGAAAGCTTCAACCACACCGCGCGGGTCTGCCGGATCGGGCCCGACGGCAAGCTTTACGTCTCGCTCGGCCAGCCGCACAACGTCCAGCCGGTGGACAAGCTTGAGAAATACGACCAGATCGGGATCGGCGGCATCATCCGCATGAACCCGGACGGCAGCGAGCGCGAGGTCTATACCCGCGGCATCCGCAACTCGGTGGGCCACGACTTCAATCCGGCGAATGGCGATCTGTGGTTCACCGACAACCAGGTCGACGGGATGGGCGACGACATTCCGCCGGGCGAGCTGAACCGGCAGACGGAAGCCGGGCAGCATTTCGGCTTCCCCTGGACGAACGCGGGCGTTGAGATCGAGGCTTTCAAGGACGTCCCGCGCCCCGAGGGCGTCAGCTTCGTCGAGCCTCAGGTCGAGATGGACGCCCATGCCGCCGATCTTGGCATGAGCTTCTATCGCGGCAAGTCCTTCCCCCAGAAGTATCACGGCGGCATCTTCTCGGCCCAGCACGGCAGCTGGAACCGGACGACGCCCGTTGGCGCGCGTGTCATGTTCACCAGCGTCAACGAAGACGGCAGTGCCGGGGAAACCGAGGTCTTCGCCGATGGTTGGCTGAACCAGGAAACCGGAGAATATCGCGGCCGGCCCATGGACGTCGCGTTCCTTCCGGACGGCTCGATGCTCGTCTCGGACGACTTCGCGGGCGCGATCTGGCGCATCGCCTATACCGGCGGCGGAGCAGAGGCCCCTGCGGCGACAGCGCCGGCCGAAGCCTCGGCCGACACCGGCGAAGCGGCGGATCCCGCCATGGGCGCTGAAGGCGAGGCGGCCGCAGGCGGCGGCAACTAAGGGCAGAGGATCAACGATCCAGATCGGGGCGGCATCCGCCGCCCTGACATCCGCAAGAGGAGCTTTCCATGATGTCATTCTGCCGTGCGGCCGTGGTTGCCGCACTTTCTCTGGCCGGCAGTGCCGCGCAGGCGCAGACGGCCACCGGTGGAGGTCTGGCCGAGGAAGGTCGCTCATTGGCCCAGACCTGCCGGGTCTGCCACGGGTTGGACGGTGTGGGAACGAACCCGATGATCCCCAACATCGGCGGGCAGAGCGCTGAATACCTGTCGAAGCAGCTGCAGGATTTCCGTGCCGGACGGCGAGAGGATCCCCAGATGAGCATCATCGCGCGCGACCTGACCGATGAGGACATCGCCAGCCTGGCCGCTTGGTACGCCTCTATCGTCGCCACCTACGACATGCCGGATTAAGGTTTCTATCCGGCCGCGGGGCGGAATGCGGGCATCACAGCGGCGCACGACCTGCGTGAGATGACATTCGGGGCAGTGGTCTGCACAACCGCTCGCTCGGATATCATCCATGCCGCTACAGGCAGCAACTTGATCCTTCGACGAGCGGCATCTGCGGGGCAGTCGATGATCAGGTGACGCTCATGTCCCAAAGCATCCACGCAGATGTTGCGTGTTGCTTGAGTGACCGGGGAATCGTCCAACGATGGTGCTGCGCGCCGCCGGGGACATAGCTGTTACCGATACAAATTACCCCCCGATCATGCGATTCTAGGCGCCGCGGACCGTGCTAAAGGGGCATTCCGCAATGGCTGCCGATGCTCTCACCGCTAGGACCCTTTGACCCGCGCCCTGATGTGGCGTCCGAACGAATAGGCCTGCAAGATGAGCGCCTGCCGCGGCCGGTGCCAGAGTTGCCCGCCTTACCGCACGTTGGGCGTGGCAGAGGCGCCCAAGGCGCCCCTTCCAAGTAATAAGTTGCCCCGCGGCTCTGACCATATCAGGCGACGACGTGGTATCGACGGTTCCGGCTGAAGAACCTGCGCGGAATTGCCGGGCAGGGGATCACTCTGCCGCCGTCGCGATGGCCTGCACCGCTCCGCCGGCGCCAGTGGCGATCTGCAGCGCGGCCCATTCCTTCGCAGCGTCATTTCGGGCCGAGGCGGCCTGCAGGCGCGCCGCGGCACGCTGGCGGTCGGCGTCCAGAAGGTCGACCAGCGGCAGCGCCCCTGCCTCGAAGTTCGCGCGGGCAAGGTCGTAGGCGCGGTTGTAGGACTGCGCCGCCTCGTCCAGGGCCGCCACGCGCTGGCGATAGCGGCGCAGGTTCGACTGGCTGGTCTGCACGTCCTCGACCGCCGACGCGACCTGGCTGCGCCACGCCAGATCCGCCTGCCGGGCCTCGGAGATGCGGCGGTTGCGGGTGGCCTGCAGAACGCCCTGGTTGGCCACCGGCAGGCTGATCCGGGGGCCAAAGCCCCAGCTGCCCGAACCGCCCGTGTCGCTGACCGTCCCGCTGAGCGAGAGCGAGGGCAGAAGGTCCGCCGTCGCCACGCCGACTGCCGCCAGCGCCTGCACCAGATCCTGCTGCGCAGCGCGGATGTCCGGCCGGTTGTGCAAGAGCTCTGCCGGGACGCCCGTGCCGGGGCCGGGCGGGATCGGCAGCGTGCCGCTGCCGCCCTGCATGCGCGCCATCAGCGGGCCGGCCTGCTGGTTCAACAGCGTCGACAGCCGATAGACCTGCGCGTTGAACAGCGCCTCGTAATTCGGCAGGTCGGCCCGTGCCGTTTGCAGAAGCGCGCGGGTCTGGGCGATGTCGTAGTCGGTCGCCAGGCCCAGGGACAGCATGTTGTTCGTCACCTCCAGCGTGCTTTCGCGCGCGCGGATCGTGTCGCGCGTCAGCGCCAGCGCCTGCTGATAGAAGCGGGCGTCGGAATAGGCGCTGATCACCTCGGCCAGCCAGGCCAGGCGCGTCACCTGCACCTGCGCCTCGGCCGACGCATAGGCCGCCGTCGCGCCCTCGCGGGCACGGCGCGCGCCGCCGAAGAGGTCGAAGACAAAGCCCGCCGACAGGTTCGCATTGCTGGTATAGCCGTCGGAGAGGCCGTCGCCCCCGGACCTGATGCGGCTGGCGGATGCCGGCTCCCCGATGACCTGGGCGGCCAGCGGCCGGGTCGCCTGCAGATCGGCCGCGGCGGCGCGGATGCGTTCGTTCGCGGCGATGATGTCCAGGCTGTTGCCCAGGCCCTGCGCGATCAGGGTCGACAGCGTCGGGTCGCGATAGCCGGACCAGAAGGCGTTGGTGCCGACCTGTCCGGCCGGACCGCCACCGCCTTCGGCGAAGCTGCCTTGTACGCCCGCGTCGGGCAGGTCCGTCGGGTCGGGGCCGACGGCGGCACAGGCGGACAGCAGCAGCGCCGCCATCAGCGACAGCGCCTTCGATTGGCGGGGAAACGTCACGAGGTCTTTTCCTTTCTCGAGAAGGTCGAGCGCAGCCGAAGGACGGCGACGTAGAAGACCGGCACCAGGAAGATCCCGATCGCGGCCGACGAGGCCATGCCACCCAGAACCCCGATCCCGATTGAGTTCTGCGCCCCTGCGCCAGCGCCCGAGGCGATGGCCAGCGGCAGCACCCCCAGCATGAAGGCAAAGGTCGTCATCAGGATCGGCCGAAGCCGCTGGCGCGCCGCGATCAACGCGGCCTCGACGACGGACTTGCCTTCCTGGACCTGCGCCTGGGCGAATTCCACGATCAGGATCGCGTTCCGCGCAGCAAGGCCGATGGTCGTCAGCAGGCCCACCTTGAAATAGACGTCGTTCGACTGGCCGAAATACAGCGCCGCAGCCAGCGCACCAAGGATGCCGATCGGCACGGTCAGCATGACCGCCAGCGGCACCGACCAGCTTTCGTAAAGCGCCGCCAGGGACAGGAACACGACCAGCGCGGACAGTGCGAAGAGCAAGGGCGCCTGGTTGCCCGACAGTCGTTCCTGATAGGAGAGCCCTGTCCAGGCGGTTCCGTAGTTGCCGTCTAAGTCGGCCACCATCTGCTCCATCGCGGTCATGCCGTCGCCCGACGAGAGACCCGCGGCGGCGGAACCGCTGAGCTCCAGCGCCCGGGTGCCGCCATAGCGGGCCAGCGCCTGCGGTTCCTGCTCCCATCGCTGGTCCGAGAAGGCACCGAAGGACACCATCTCGCCCTGGGCGTTGCGGGCATACCAGCGGTTGATGTCTTCGGGCTGAGACCGGGTCTCGGCCTCGCCCTGGACGATCACCGGCCGCAGGTCGTTGCCAAGCGCGAAGTCGTTGACGTCGCGTCCGGCGAAGATCACCGACAGCATGGCGTTCACTTCGGGGATGGACAGGCCGAAGGCGGCGGCCTTCTGCTGGTCGATGTCCAGCCGCAGGGCTGTCTGGGTCGCAGCCTCGTTCCCGCGCAGGCCGGTCACGCGGCCATCCTGCTGCGCGTTTGCAACCAACTGGTCGGCGGCGGCGGTCAGCGCATCCTGGCCCGCACCGGCCTGGTCGATCAGATACATGGTGAAGCCTGACGAGGTGCCAAGCCCCTGGATCGCCGGCGGCTGCAGCACGAAGATCTGCCCCTGCCGGTTGGTGGTGAAGAAGTATCCGTTGGCGCGGTTCACCAGCGAGGCGATGTCGAGGCCCTCGCGTTCCTCGTAGTCGCGCAGCTTCATGAAGACCATGGCGTTGTTCTGGCCGCTTCCGCCGAAGCTGAAGCCCAGGACCGAGAACACGGACTCGACCGTCTCGCTCTCGGCGTTGAGCAGATAGGATTCGACCTTCTCGACCAGGGCCTGGGTCTGCTGCGTGGTGGACCCGTCGGGGCCCTGGATGATGACCAGCGCGACGCCCTGATCCTCGTCCGGCAGGAACGAGCCCGGCAGGCGGTCAAACAGCGCATAGACCCCGAAGCCGATCGCGGCCAGCACGATCAGCATCCGCAGCGGTCGCTTGACCAGCCGCGCGACGACGCCGACAAAGCCGTTCGTGGTGCGGTCGAGGTTGCGGTTGAACCAGCGGGCGGGTGCGATCCCGTCGCCGTGCTTGCGCGGCTTCAGAAGGCTGGCGCACATGGCGGGCGTCAGGATGACCGCGACGCCAAGCGACAGCACCATCGCCGTGATGATCGTGATCGAGAACTGGCGATAGATCACGCCCGTCGCCCCGGTCATGAAGGCCATCGGCAGGAACACCGCCGACAGGACCAGCACGATGCCGACAAGGGCCGAGGTGATCTCCTCCATGCTCTTCTCGGTGGCCTCGACGGGGCCGAGGCCCTCTTCCTCCATCACGCGCTCGACGTTCTCGACGACGACGATGGCGTCATCGACCAGAAGGCCGATGGCCAGGACCATCGCGAACATGGTCAGCGTGTTGATCGAATAGCCGGCCGCCGCCAGCACCGCGAAGGTGCCCAGAAGCACGACGGGGATCGCCACGACCGGAATGATCGTCGCGCGCCAGCTTTGCAGGAAGACCAGGATCACTAGGAAGACAAGCACCACGGCCTCGGCCAGGGTGTGATAGACCTGGTTGATCGACTCCTCGACGAATGGCGAGGTGTCGTAGGGATAGATGATCTCGACCCCGGCGGGCAGGGACCCGGCCAGACTGTTGATCGTCTCGCGCACCGCATGGGCGGTGTCGACGGCGTTGGCGCCGGTGGCCAGGTTCACGGCGAAGCCTGCCGCCGGGTTGCCGTTGTGCCGGGATGCGCCGCCATAGCTTTCCTGGCCGATCTCGATTCGCGCCACGTCGCCCAGGAACACGGTCGAGCCGTCGGGATCGACGCGCAGCAGGATGCTTTCGAACTCCTCGACAGTGGACAGCTGCGATTGCGCCGACACCGACACCGTCAGCCGCTGGCCCTGGGCCGCAGGCTGCGCGCCCAGGTCGCCCACGGTGACGTTGGTGTTCTGCGCGGCGACCGCGGCCGTCACGTCGGCGGGTGTCACCTGGTACTGGACCATCTTCATCGGGTCCATCCAGATGCGCATGGCATAGCCCGACCCGAACGTGTTGATCGATCCCACGCCGGGCGTGCGTTTGACCGGATCCTCGATCAGCTGGCCGATCAGGTCGCCCAGCTCGACCGAGGAATAGCTGCCGTCAGGTGAGGTCAGCGCCCCCACCAAGAGGATTGAGCTGGTGGATCGCGCAACCTGCACGCCCTGCTGTTGCACGACGTCGGGCAGCTGCGATGTCACCAGCTGCAGCTTGTTCTGCACCTGCACCTGAGCAATGTCGGCATCGACCGTGTCGTCGAAGGTCAGCGTCACTGAGGCCGACCCCGGCGTCGAGTTCGACGTCATGTAGATCAGCCCGTCGATGCCGGTCATCGCATCCTCGATGACCGTGGTCACCGACGACTCGACGATCTCGGCCGAGGCGCCGTTATAGGCGGCGCTGACGCGCACCGTCGTCGGCGCGATCTGCGGGTACTGCTCGATCGCGAGGGTGTTCAGGCCAAGCGCGCCCACCAGCATGGTGACGATGGCAAGCACCCAGGCGAAGACCGGGCGGTGGATGAAAAATCGTGCCATCTGGCGTTACTCCGTCGCGGGCGCTTCGGCAGGCGCCTCGCCTGCAGGGGCGGGGGCGGCCGCTGCGTCCGCAGCCGGGGCCACGTCACGGACGACGCCGTTTTCATCGAAGGTGACGGGCACGGTGACGACCTCGGCGCCCTCTGACAGGCCCGCGAGCCCGTCGACCACAAGGAGGTCGCCGTCGGTCAGGCCGTCGGTCACGATCCACTGGTTCTGATAGGTGCCGTCCTCGGTCAGCTGGCGCTGGCTCACCTTGCCGTCCTCGACGACCCAAGCCGACAGGTTGCCGATCTTGTCGCGGTTGGCCGCCGACTGCGACACCAGGAAGGCGGGCGTGACGCCCAGCTCGACCTGGCCGCGCAGGAACATGCCGGGCAGCAGCAGGTTGTTCGGGTTGTCGAACCGGAATCGCGTGTCGATCGACCCGGTCGAGGTCGACACGGTCACGCCCGGCGCCACCAGTTCGCCCACCGCCTGATAGGTCTGCCCGTCCTCAAGCGTCAGCTTGGCGTTCAGCTCGTCGTTCAGGCGCAGGTTGCCGCCCTCGATATCATCCAGAAGGCTGAGAAAGCGCGAGGCGGGTTCGTACATGTCGACCTCGATCGGGTCGAGTTGCGTCACCGTCGCCATCGCGTCAGCCTGCCCGGCGGTCACGAGGTCACCGATCGAGATCTCGGACACGCTGGCGATGCCGGCAATGGGGCTGGTCACGGTGGTCCAATCAAGTTCGGCGCGGGCCAGCGTCAGCGCGGCGTTGGCCGACTGGACCGCGGCCCGCGCCTGGTCCAGCGTCGCCCGCGCGGTTTCGGCCTGGGCCTGCGTCGTCCCCGACCCCAGAAGCTGCTCGGTCCGGTTGAAGGCCGATTCGGCCTGCGTCACCTGCGCCTCGGCGGATGCGACCTGCGCTTCGGCGCTGGCCAAGTTCGCCTGATAGGTGGTGTCGTCGATGCGGAACATGGGCGTTCCAGCCTCGATCGGCTTGCCGGGTTCATAGAGGATGTCGGTCACGATGCCGCCCACGCGCGGCCGGATGGCCGTCGAATTGGCCGCGACCGCGCGGCCGGGCAGCGTGACGATCCGGGGCACGTCCTGCCGGGTCACCTCGACCACGCCAACCTGCTTGGGCGGCATCCCCCCCGGCGCCTGCGCCACCGCCGGCTGTGTCAGGAACATCGCCGCCGCCATGACCATCCCGGCGTGAAGGCTGAAGTCGCGCATCATGTGAACCATCCCGATCTTGCCCCGCGGGCACCACGTTCCGTGCGCTCATTGCACAAAGCTGCGGACTGTGCAATATTTGCTTTCACTGCAATAGGGGGTTGCACCAAGGATGAGCACCAATCTTCGCGATCGCCGTCGCCGCGAAACCTCGCGAGAGATCCAGCTGGCCGCATTAAACGTCGCCCTGCGGACGGGTTATGGTGCGGCGACGACCGAAGCCATCGCGGCCGAGGCAGGCATCAGTCCGCGCACCTTCTTCAACTATTACTGCAACAAGCAGGCGGCGATCCTGGGGCAGCCGCCGGTCCTGGACGTCGAGGCGGGGCGATGGATCGTCACGTCCGACGGCCCTCTGATCGATGACATCTCTCGCCTGCTGGGGGAGATGCTGTGCGAGGACCGCCCCGACCGCGGCATCCTCAAGCGGATCATCCAGGTCGTGGACCAAACGCCCGAACTGCTGGCGGTCTTCCGCAAGAGCATGGACGAGATGACGCTGGCGCTGTCGGGCCTGCTCGAGGCGCGGCTGGGGCGGGACATGGCCTTCGAGGCGCGGCTTCTGGCGGAGTTGGGAACCCACGCCCTGTCGAACGCCGTGAAAGCCTGGGCCGAGGGCACGATCTGCAGCGAGGACGACATCCGCGCAATGACACGCGACCAGCTGGATCGGGTCGCGAAGCTTCTCTGCTAGACGTCAGAAACGCAGCCGCGTCCGACGGCCGGTCGGTTCCTGCGTGATCTCCAGCTCGCTGCCGATCTGGGCGGCGGCACCTTCCAGCAGGATCGAGCCGAAGCCGCCGCCGGCCTCTTCCTCGGCGCGTTCTTCGGCATAGGTCTCGATCCAGTCGAGGATGATGTCTCGGTCCACAACGCGCCACGCCACCGTCAGCCTGCCCCGGATAGGGCCAAGGACGCCATACTTGAACGCGTTCGTCGCAAGCTCGTGAAGGATCAGCGACAGGGGGACCACACGGCCCGGCAGGACCACCGCCCCATCGCCGTCCAGGACGATGTCGGCGCCGCGATATGGCGCCAAAGAAGTTTCGATCAGCCGGCGAAGCTCGATTTCGGCGCTGCTGCGGCGCTCGGTGGTCAGGCTGTGGGAATTGGCCAGCGCGGTGATGCGTTCGCAGACCTGTTCGACGACCTCTTGCGCGTCGTCGGTTTCGCGTCCCGCCATTCGCAGCATCGCCGAGATCTGGGTGAACAGGTTCTTGACCCTGTGGTCCATCTCGGAAATCACGGCCTCTCGCAGCTTGGCGGCGGATTGCGCGGCCGTCACGTCGACCATGACGCCCAGCACGCGCGAGCCGTCGTCGCCGAACCGCTCTCCGACAGCCTCCAGCCGGACGTTCGCCAGCGCCTTGGCCGATGGCGACACGACGCGGCGGAAGGGCGTGCCGGCCATGCAGGCGGCCAGGTCGGCCTGCAGGCCGTCGCGATCCTCGGGGGCGATCAGGGCGGCGAAGGCGGGCAGGGGCAGGCGGGCGGTCTGTCCGATGCCCAGAAGGTTCGAGCTGTCGTCGACGATCAGCGTCTGGCCGTCGGCGTCCAGGTGCCACACGGTGATCCGCGCCATCGACCGGACGGCCTTGAGCCGTTCATCCTGACGCTCGACCTCGACCCGCAGGTCGCGCAGGGCGGTCACGTCCTCGAAGACCAGCATGGCGCCGTCCAGATGGCCATCGGCCCCGCGATAGGGCTTGGCATCGACGCGCCAAACGCGGTCACGGCCGCCTTCGTGGATCTCGGTCCCCTGCGGCTCGCCCCGGCGGACGACCTCGGCAGCCATCTGCTGCAGGACGTCGCTGCCGAAGATGTTCGACACGTCCGCCAGCGGGCGGCCGTGGTCGGACCGGCGCAACGGAAAGATCTGCAGCGCCGCCGCGGTGAAGTTGCGGACGCGGACGTCCCGGTCCACCACCAGCAGCGGGATCTTGGTGGCCGAGAAGAAGTTCTGCAGGTCGCTGTTGGCCGCCGTCAGGTCGTCGATCTTGGACTTCAGCTCGTCGTTGACGGTGCTCAGTTCCTCGTTCGTGGACTGAAGCTCCTCGTTCATCGACATCATTTCTTCGTTCGAGCTTTTCAGCTCTTCGTTCACGGTTTCGAGCTCTTGCACGGCGCCGTGCAACTCGATCCGCGTCAGGCGCAGCCGTTCCTCCAGAAGGTCGGTGCGCGATTCGTTGACGCGCAGTTCGTCGATGTCGTCGCCGCTGTCGGTGGTGGTCTGAATGCCTGATTCTTGGAAGACGATCAGCACCGTCTGGTCGAGCAGGGGCTCGACGAACAGCGTCACGGGCTGAGTGCCGATGTCGGACCGCGCCAGCAGCTCGCGCACGATCACGGCCCGGCCGCTGCTGGCGACCTGCTCCAGCGCAGCGGTCACGGCCTCTTTTAGGCCGGAATGCACGATGGACGCGGCCAAGGCCGGCTGGCGGGCCGTCGGATCGACAGATAGGAAACGACCAAGCCGCCCGGCGGTCCAGAGAACCTCTCCTGTCGGAGAGACCTGCAGCGAGGCCGGCGCGAAACGATCCAGCACCCGCCGCTGCGCCGCAAGGCCGCCGTTGTCCGACCGACCCCCACCAGCGCCGCCAGGCCGGCGGATCGTGCCGTCGCGATCGGCATCGCCGCCCCTGAAGGGCAGCGACAGCGGCAGGCGGGCCGGCAACTCGTCCCGCTGAAACAGCCTGGCGTGACGGTCCAGTTCCGCGAAATGGGCCGATTCCCGACGCACCCCTTCCGAGGGCCCCAGGAACAGAAAGCCGCCGGGCCGCAGCGCGTAATGGAACAGGGGCAGGACCCGCGACTGCAGGTCCTCGTCCAGATAGATCAGCAGGTTGCGGCAGGAAATCAGGTCCACGCGCGCGAAGGGCGGGTCGCGCAGCACGCTGTGGAGCGAGAACCGCACCCGGTCGCGCAGGTGCGGCGTGATCTGCATCAGCGCATCGCGATGCGTGGTGTAGGGCATTCGCAGCGGCTCGGGAATGTCGGCCAGCGCGCTGATCGGATAGGTCGCTGCGCGGGCGACCTCGATCATCTTCTTGTCGATGTCGGTGGCGAAGACCGTGAAGCGCGGCCGCAGGCCCGCCTCGCGCATTTCGGCGTCGATCAGCATGGCGACGCTGTAGGCTTCCTCGCCGCTGGAGCAGCCGGGAACCCAGACGCGCAGTTCCTCGCCCTCGGCGCTGGCAATCATCGGCCGGATCGCGCGTTCGCGCAGTGTCTGGAAGAACTCGGGGTCGCGGAAGAAGCGTGTGACGTTGATTAGAAACTCGTTGACCAGAGCGTCGACCTCATCGGAGTCGCGCTGCAGGTGGTTCAGATAATCCCGCGTGTTCGAGATGTTCAGCACCTGCAGCCGCCGCCGGATGCGCCGGACCAGCGTCGACATCTTGTAACCGGCGAAGTCGTGGCCGCTGCGGTCCAGCAGCAACTTGCAGATCCGCCGCGTGTCGGCCAGCAAGACATCCTCGGCCAGATCGGCGTCGCTGGTGTCGAAGAACTGCAGGATCGCCGGGACGATCCGGTCCGGCGACAGCACGAAGTCGACCAGGCCGGTCGATTCCGCCGACAGGGGCATCCCGTCATAGCGCGCGGTGCGGGGTTCCTGCACTACGCACATGCCGCCGTTTTCCTTGATGGCACGCAGGCCCAAGGTCCCGTCAGCGCCGGTGCCCGACAGGATCACGCAGGCCGCCGACGGGCCCCGGTCCTGGGCCAGGCTTTCGAAGAAGTCGTCGATCGGACGCCGCAGGCCGCGCGGCTGGTCGAAGCCGGTCAGGCGCAGGACGCCGTCGCGGATCAGCATGCGCGCGCCGGGCGGGATGGTGTAGACATGCCCCGACTGCAGCCGGGTGCCGTCAGTCGCCTGCTGGACGGTCAGCGCCGTGCGCCGGTCCAGAAGCTCGGCCAGGACGCTGTCGTGGTTGGGGTCCAGGTGCTGGATGACCACATAGGCGGCGGGGTCCTCGCGCTGCGCCTCGCGCAGCAGGTCTTGCAGCGCCTCGAGGCCGCCCGCCGAGGCGCCGATGCCGACGACGGCGAAGTCATGGCGCTGCTGCGCCTGCTGGGGCGAGGCGTCATTCATCGCGCACAGTGATCCGCGCCAAGGTGCTGATCGATCGGGCCAGAAGCGCCGAAGAATCCGTCATGATCAAGCCGAACTGCGCCGCCGCCACGCGCAGGTCGCTGACGTTTCGGGCCAGCCTGCCGCTGTGGGCGGGCTGCGTCGCCGCCCGGTCCGCCGCGCTGATGTCGAACTGCGACGCGATGATGAAGCGGACGCGCCCGTCAAGCCCACGCAGCTTCGACATGAACACGAGATTGGTGAACATCCGGCCCTGCCGCGTCCGGTTCAGCACCGGGAAGCGGCCGTCGTCCTGGTCGTCCGAATGCAGGAACTGCGACATGGCGCGCACCTGTTCAGGAGGAGTGTCAGGGGTTTGCAGGAACCGGCAATTGCGGCCCCGAACCTCCTTCGCATCATAGCCGGTCAGGCTGCAGAAGGCGGAATTCGCCAGGCACAGCGGCATGTCGGCATCCTCGGCGGTGGCCAGGGACAACGCGATGGTCGAGCGACCGATTTGATCGCGCAGGGCTTCGGGCAATTCGACCTGGGGCATATGCATCCTGTTGGGGCAGGAAAACGCACCTGCCGTTGGCCGGACATTAAAAAACCAGCACAGGGGCCACAAGTCACGTTTTCCGCAGGACCTCCGGCGCCGGGCCGGTGCTGCCGCGGATCAGGAGGTCCACGCCGAGGGTGGTGCTGTCGGTGATTTCCTCGCCCGCCATGCGCGCCAGCAGCAGTTCGGCCGCGCGCTGGCCAAGTCGCGCGCGGTACTGGCGGATGGTGGTCAGGCCGGGAAGGCAGAAAGCCGACATCTCGATATTGTCGAAGCCCATGACCGAAATGTCCTGGGGCAGGCGCAGGCCTGCGGTCACCAGCCCGTTCATCAGGCCGATCGCCATCTCGTCGTTGTCGCAGAAGACGGCGGTCGGTCTGTCCGGCAGCGCCAGCAGGCGTTCGGCGGCCGCAAGACCGGAACGTGCGGTGAAGTCTCCCTCGACCCGGTGGGCGGCATCGGGCAGCCCGGCCTCGGCCAGTCCGGACGCAAAGCCCTGCCGGCGCGAGACCGTCAGCGAGTTTCCGGCCGGCCCGGTCACGTGCATGATCCGCCGGTGCCCGAGGCCTGCCAGGTGGCGCGCGGCCAGCCGACCGCCCTCGACATTGTCGGCCAGGACCCGCGGCGCGGAGAGCCCCTCGATCCATTCGCAGGCCTGCACCAGCGGCGGGCAGCCCGGTTCGGCAAAGAGCTTCGGGTCCAGCCCGCCGTCCAGGACGATCACGCCGTCCGACCGCGACCGGTTCAGATAGGGGCCCAGCACCTTCAGGGCCGGCTGGTCGGCCACGGCGGTGGTGTCCAGCACCAGCAGGCTGAGGTCGCGCGTCCGCAATACTCCCGAGATGCCTGAAAGAATCTGTGCAAAGAACGGGTTGGAAAGCTTCGGCACAAGCGCGAGGACCGCACCGACCTGCATCTGCCGCAGGTTCCGCGCCGTGAAGTTCAGTGTATAGCCGGTCTGAGCGATGGCCTCTTCGACGGCCTTGCGCGTCGTCTCGGACACAATGGACGGGTTCGAAATGGCGCGGCTGACCGTTGCAACTGACACGCCAGCCAGTTGGGCTACGTCGCGGATGCGGGGCGGGCGCAGGGACTGGGGCACGGCATTCTCGTTGCGGGACAGTGACAGGCTTTAGCCAAAAAATTGCTGTTGTAAACCGGATCGGCTTGTGACAGCTTCTGCTTGAAACCGATTACATAGACGGTGTTGGTTTCGGGAGGAAGCATGAAGACCATCAAGGGCCCAGGGCTGTTTCTGGCCCAGTTCGTCGGCACGTCGGCGCCGTTCGACAGCTTCGGCGCGATCACCGAATGGGCGGCCGGATGCGGCTATCTGGGGGTGCAAGTGCCTTCCGGGGCGGATGCGCTGGTGGACTTGGGCCGGGCTGCCACGTCGCGCGACTATTGCGACGAACTTGCCGGCCAGGCTGCCGAGCACGGCGTCTGCATCACCGAGCTGTCTGCCCATATCCAGGGGCAGTTGGTGGCGGTGCACCCGGCCTTCGACGCCGCATTCGACGGCTTCGCACCAGAGGCCGTTCGTGGCAATCCGGCGGCGCGGCAGGCCTGGGCGGTGGATCAGGTCAAGAAAACCATCGACACGTCCGCGATGCTGGGACTGGACCGGGTGGCGGCGTTCTCTGGCGCGCTGGCCTGGCCCTATGTCTATCCTTGGCCGCAGCGTCCCGAAGGTCTGATTGAGGCCGCCTTCGACGAACTTGCCGCCCGCTGGCGTCCCATCCTGGATCATGCCGACAGCCGCGGCGTCGATATCTGCTTCGAGATCCACCCCGGAGAGGACCTGCACGACGGTGTCAGCTTCGAGATGTTCCTGGACCGCGTGAACCAGCATCCGCGGGCGAAGATGCTCTATGATCCGTCGCACTACCTGCTGCAGCAACTGGATTATCTGCAGAACATCGACATCTATGCCGACCGGATTGGCATGTTCCACGTCAAGGATGCCGAGTTCAATCCGACCGGCCGGCAGGGCGTCTATGGCGGCTATCAGGGCTGGGTCGACCGCGCCGGCCGGTTCCGCAGCCCCGGCGACGGGCAGGTTGATTTCAGTGCCATCTTTTCGAAGCTGACGGCCATCGGCTTCGACGGCTGGGCGGTGGTCGAATGGGAATGCGCGTTGAAGCACCCCGAAGATGGCGCACGCGAAGGCGCGGCCTTCGTGCGTGACCATATCATCCGGGTGACCGACCGCGCCTTCGACGACTTCGCCAATGGCGGGGCCGACATGGCTGCGAACCGCCGGATGCTGGGGCTGGACCGATGAGCCGCCACGTTCCCATCCGCCTTGGCATGGTCGGCGGCGGGGCCGGGGCCATGATCGGCAACGTGCACCGGATCGCCTCGCGTCTCGACGGCCAGTTCGAGCTTGTGGCGGGCGCTCTGTCATCCGATCCCGACCGTGCGGCGGCCAGCGCGGCCGATGCGGGCATCGCGCGGAGCTTTACCGATTTCGAGGAAATGGCCCGCGCCGAAGCCGGTCGTGACGACGGCATCCAGGCCGTGTCGGTCTGCACACCGAACCACCTGCATTTCCCGGTGGCGCGCGCCTTCCTGGCGCAGGGCATCCACGTCATCTGCGACAAGCCGATGACCGCGACACTGGAAGAGGCGCAAGAGCTTGCCGCGATCGCGCGTTCGTCAAACGCGATGTTCGTGCTGACCCACAACTATTCGGCTTATCCGATGATCCGGCAGGCCCGCTCGATGATCGCGCGCGGCGATCTGGGCGCATTGCGCCTGGTGCAGGTCGAATACGCTCAGGACTGGCTGACCGAGGACAGCGACAGCAAGCAGGCATCGTGGCGCGGCGATCCCGCAAAGGCCGGGGCAGGGGGCGCGATCGGCGATATCGGCACGCATGCGTTCCAGCTGGCCCGTTTCGCCACCGGCCTGCGCCCCGAACGGCTGGCGGCCGATCTGTCCAGCTTCGTTCCGGGGCGCCGGCTGGACGACAACGCCCATATCCTGATGCGCTATGCCGATGGCGCCAAGGGGATGCTTTGGGCGTCGCAGGTCGCGCCGGGGACCGAGAACGGCCTGAAGCTGCGGGTCTATGGCGACAAGGGCGGGCTGGAATGGCAGCACGAGGCGCCCGAGACACTGTGGTTCACGCCCTTCGGCCAGCCGACCCAGAAGCTGCGCCGTGGCGGCCCCGGCACGGTCGCTGGCCATAGCCGCGTGCCGCCGGGCCATCCCGAAGGCTATCTGGAGGGTTTCGCGAACCTCTATTCCGAGGCGGCCGAGGCGATCCGCACCGGGCGCATCCCCGATACCCTGCCGGGCATCGACGACGGGCTGGAGGGACTGCATTTCATCGACGCCTGCGTTCGGTCGAACGCTGCCGATGCGGCCTGGGTCGAGGTGATGGCATGACCCGTCCCGTCCTGGCGCTGGAAGGCGTCACCAAGTCCTTCGGTCCCATCGAGATCCTGCACGGCGTCGATTTCGCCCTGCATCCCGGAGAGGTGCATGCGCTGATCGGCGAGAACGGCGCCGGGAAGTCCACGACGATGAAGATCCTCGCGGGCTATCTCGATCCGACTGAGGGCCAAGTGACCTTCGGTGGTAAGCCCACCCGCTTCGCCGGTTCGGACGAGGCCGAGGATCTGGGGATCATCATGATCCACCAGGAATTCAATCTGGCCGAGCATCTGTCGGTCGACCAGAACGTCTTTCTTGGCCGCGAAATCAAGCGCGGCCCGTTTCTGGACCACAAGGCGATGCGCGCCCGGACCGCAGCGCTTCTGTCTCAGCTGGAATGCCGCGTCGATCCCGCGACGCCCGTGAACCAGCTGTCGGTTCCCGATAAGCAGATGGTCGAGATCGCCAAGGCTCTGTCGCGCCAGGCGCGCGTCCTGATCATGGATGAGCCGACCGCCGTGCTGACCGGCCGCGAGACCGAGGTGCTGTTCCGCCAGATCGAGCGGCTGCGCGCCGAGGGCGTGGCGATCCTCTATACTTCGCACAAGCTGGGCGAGGTGAAGCGCATTGCCGACCGCGTGACCGTCCTGCGCGACGGCACGATGATCCGCTCCGACCGAACGGCAGATGTGACCGAGGACGACATGGCCGCCGCCATGGTCGGGCGCGAGCTGTCCGACCTGTTCCCGCCGAAGGCCGGGGGCGGCGCCGATGCCATCCTGGAGGTCGAGGATGTCTCGGTCCCAGGCGTCGTCGAGGATGCCAGCCTGACCTTGAACAAGGGAGAGGTGCTGGGCATCGGCGGGCTGGTGGGTTCGGGCCGCACCGAACTGGCCGAGGCGATCGCCGGGCTGCGCCCGCGCAGCGGCACCGTGCGCCTGAACGGGCAGGACCTGCCGCCGAACCAGGTGGCGCAGGCGATGCGTGCGGGGCTGGCCTACCTGACCGAGGACCGCAAGGGCGCCGGCCTTTTGCTGGACAAGACCCTGCGCGAGAACCTGACGCTGCCGCTGCTCGAGACGTTTGGCCGCCCGCTGATCGACCGCGGGCGCGAGGAAGCGGCTCTGGATCGCGCCATCGACGACTTCGCCATCCGGGCGCCGGAACGCGGCATGAAGGTGGGCGACATGTCGGGCGGCAACCAGCAGAAGCTGCTTCTGGCGAAGACCCTTCTGCCCGACCCCCAGGTCGTCATCATCGACGAGCCCACGCGCGGCATCGACATCGGCACCAAGCAACAGATCTATACCCTCATCGCGAAGCTTGCCGCGGAAGGCCGAAGCATCATCGTGATCTCGTCCGAGATGCCAGAGCTCATCGGCCTCGCCGGGCGCGTCATCGTCATGCATGCCGGCCGCATCGCCGGCGAACTGGCGGGTGATGCGGTCACCGAAGGCAATATCGTGCGCCTGGCGATGGGCATGGACGACCAAAAGGACAGTGCGGCATGAACACGGCAACCCTTCGACAGACCCGCCGCCCCAAGGTAAACTTGGCGGTCATCGCCCCGGTCGTGGCGCTGGTCGTGCTGGTGCTGATCGGCATCGCGATGAACCCGAACTTCCTCAGCTTTGCCAATGTCACCAACGTGCTGGCGCGATCCGCGTTCATCGGCATCATCGCCATCGGCATGACCTTCGTCATAACCTCGGGCGGGCTGGACCTGTCGGTGGGCTCGATGGCGGCCTTCGTGGCGGGCCTGATGATTTTGGTCATGAACCTGCTGACCGAAAGCATGGGGGGCGGGCTGCCTGTCATCCTGATCGGCATCGCGCTGGCGCTGTTCGCGGGGCTGGCGGCGGGCTTCATCAACGGCATCCTCATCACGCGCGCCGGGATCGAGGCCTTTATCCTGACGCTTGGCACGATGGGCATCTATCGCAGCCTTGTAACCTGGCTGGCAGACGGCGGCACGCTGTCACTGGGTTACGAGATGCGCGAGATGTACCGCCCCGTCTATTACGGCGGCATCATGGGCATCAGCTGGCCAATCATCGTCTTTGCTGCCCTGGCCATCCTGGGCGAGATCGTGATGCGCCACACCGCCTTCGGCCGGCATTGCGCGGCGATCGGGTCCAACGAAAAGGTGGCCCGCTATTCCTCCGTCGCGGTGCTGCGGGTGCGGCTGATGACCTATGTCATGCTGGGCCTGCTGGTCGGCATCGCGGTGGTCATGTACGTCCCGCGCCTTGGATCGGCCTCGGCCACCACTGGCCTTCTGTGGGAGCTTGAGGCGATTGCGGCTGTCATTATCGGTGGCACATTGCTGAAAGGCGGCTTCGGCCGGGTTTGGGGCACGGTCGTCGGCGTGCTGATCCTGTCGCTGATCGGCAACCTGCTGAACCTGACGGACTTCGTCAGCCCTTACCTGAACGGCGCCATCCAGGGCGTCGTCATCATCCTTGCGGTCGTGCTGCAGAGGAACACCGGCACGGCACGCTGATTTTCACCAGTGGGAGGAGCAACCACCATGAGAAAGACCTTGATCGCCACGACTGCGCTGATCGGCATGACGGCCGTTCCCGCGCTGTCGGAAACCATCGGCATATCGATCCCGGCCGCGACGCATGGCTGGGCCGGTGCGCTGAACTATCACGCCGAGCGCACGGTCGAGCGTCTGTCCGAGGCGAATCCCGACCTTGAATTCGTGCTGACGACGACCTCGGACCCCGGCCAGCAGGTTTCGGACCTCGAGGACATGGTCGCCACCCGCAACATCGACGCCTTGGTCGTGCTGCCCTTCGAATCCGAGCCGCTGACCGGCCCGATCCAGCGCATCGCCGACAGCGGCGTGTGGGTCACGGTCGTCGATCGCGGCCTGACGCAGGAGGGGATCGAGGATCTCTACGTGGCCGGCGACAATGACAGCTTCGGCCGCACCGCCGGCGAGTATTTCGCCGAGACGCTGGACGAGGGCGCCAAGGTGGTGGTCATGCGCGGCATCGCCTCGACCGTCGACAACGAGCGCGTCGCAGGCTTCGAATCCGCCATCGAGGGGTCCGGCATCGAGGTTCTGGCCATGGATCACGGCAACTGGAATCGCGACACCGCCTTCAACCTGATGCAGGACTGGCTGTCGCGCTTCCCTGACATCGACGCGGTCTGGGCTGCCGACGACGACATGGCCGTGGGCGCGCTGGCGGCCATCGATCAGGCGGGACGCACCGACGAGATGTTCGTCGTGGGCGGCGCCGGCATGAAGGAGATGGTCGATCGCATCCGCAACAGCGATCCGACAGTGCCGGTCAACGTCACCTATCCGCCGGCAATGATCTCGACCGCGATCGAGATGACGGCTTTGGGCCTGACCTCGGGTGCGCCGGTCAGCGGCGAATTCATCATCGCGTCCGAGCTGATTACGCCCGAGAACGCCGAAAACTACTACTTTGAAGACAGCCCTTACTGATCGGGCTTCCGCTTCGGGGCAGGGCCTGTCCCGAAGCACTCCTGCGGCCGCGGCGACCGGCCGCCTGACCTGCGGTGCCTAAACTTGGGCGCGCAGGGAAACCATTCCTCTGCTCGGCGTTGCTCTTGGTAACGTCCGGTCCGGCTTGAAGCGCGGCCCGTTTCTGCATAGGCAGCCTTGGCCCGAGCATGAGGACATGATGGCCCAGAACGACCTAGAGACCCGCCACCTTGAAACGCTGGACCGCGACCTGGGACGGTTCTCCCAGCTTGAACGGGCCGGCGTCGCCCTGTCGCGCGGCCTTGTCGCGCCGGGGGTGGCGTTGGCCTTCGTGCTGCTGGCGGGGCTGGGCGCAATGCTGGCCTTCGGCCAGACAAGCAACACGCTGGTCGTCGTCATGGCGGCGGTCATCGGCGCCTACATGGCGCTGAACATCGGCGCCAACGACGTGGCCAACAACATGGGGCCGGCCGTCGGCGCCAATGCCCTGACCATGAGCGGCGCCATCGCCATCGCCGCCGTGTTCGAGACCGCGGGCGCCCTGATCGCAGGCGGCGATGTCGTTGGCACCATCTCTCGGGGCATCATTGCACCTGAAAGCATCGGCACGCAGTCGATTTTCGTCTGGGCGATGATGGCGGCGCTTCTGTCGTCGGCGCTATGGGTGAACCTCGCGACCTGGATCGGAGCGCCCGTATCGACGACGCATTCGGTCGTGGGCGGCGTGATGGGCGCGGGCATCGCGGCGGCGGGTTTTGGCGCGGTCAGCTGGCCCACGATGGCGACAATCGCGGCAAGCTGGGTGGTCTCGCCCCTTCTGGGCGGGCTGATCGCGGCGGGCTTCCTGTGGTTCATCAAGTCGTGGATCATCTATCGCGACGACAAGATCGCCGCCGCACGTATTTGGGTGCCGGTCCTGATCGGAATCATGGCAGGCGCCTTTGCGGCCTATCTGGCCCTCAAAGGGCTCAGCAAACTGATCGACGTGTCGTTCGGCAGTGCGCTGGTGCTGGGCGCAGTGACCGGCCTTGCGACCTGGTTGATCTGCATCCCGGTGATCCGCCGCCAGTCGCGCGGGCTGGAAAACCGTAACAAGTCGCTGAAGGTCCTGTTCGGCATCCCGCTGGTCGTCTCGGCGGCGCTGCTCAGCTTCGCTCATGGCGCCAACGACGTCGCGAACGCCGTCGGGCCGCTGGCGGCCATCGTCCAGGCCTCGGCATCGGGCAGCGTGACCGAGGCGGTGTCGATTCCCCTCTGGGTCATGCTGATCGGCGCCTTCGGCCTGTCCTTCGGCCTGTTCCTCTTCGGCCCCAAGCTGATCCGCATGGTCGGCAGCCAGATCACCAAGCTGAACCCGATGCGGGCCTATTGCGTGTCGCTGTCGGCGGCGCTGACGGTGATCGTGGCCAGCTGGCTGGGGCTGCCGGTCAGCTCGACCCATATCGCCGTCGGCGCGATCTTCGGCGTCGGCTTCTTCCGCGAGTGGGACGCCGAGCGGCGCCTGCGCGCCACGATCGGGGCCGCACCCGAACGTCCGCGCCTGGCGGCCGAGGAGCGGCGCCGTCGCAAGCTGGTGCGCCGCTCGCATGTGCTGACCATCGCCGCAGCCTGGGTCGTCACCGTCCCCGCCGCCGCCGCGCTCTCGGCAGTGCTGTTCTGGGTGCTCAGCAGCATCGGCGGCTGAGCCTTTCCCTCAGCCCCCGGCCCGGCAGGCAGAAAGCCACCGCGAGAGAACCTCAAGCGATTGGGGTTCGTCCAGCCAGGGCACATGGGCGCGACCGGGAACGTCAGCCCTGATCAAGTCGGGCCGAATCTGCTGCATCCGGTCGGCGACCGCCGGGGACAGAAGGTCGCTGTTGGCGCCCCTGATCAGCGCCACAGGCAGATCGCCCGTCGCCTGCCACAATGGCCACAGATCCGCGGGCTCGCCTTCGAAGGCGGCCAGGAACGCTTCGCGCAGCGTCGGATCATAGTTGATGCGCAGGCCTTCGGCTGTCTGGTGATAGTGACGCCGCGCATCTTCCAGCCAGCGGCCCTCGGGGACATCGTCAAAGCCCGTCATCGCCGCCGGAAGCCGCGCCGCCAGCGCTTCGTGCGTCGCAGATGCTGGGTTCCGGCCGACATAGTCGAAGATCCGCTCCAACCCAGCATGCTCGATCTCGGGGCCGACATCGTTCAGGCAAAGGCCCAGCAGGCGATCATGCGCAGTGGCCGCCAGGAACAGGCTGATCAGCCCGCCGCGCGAGGTGCCCAGGATCGCCGCCTTTGCAATACCCAGATGATCCAGAAGCTCGACCGCGTCCCGCGCTTCGCACGGGACGGTATAGGACGCGGCGCCGGTCCAGTCTGACCCGCCCCGCCCGCGATAATCCATGCGGATCATCCGGATGTCCGTCAGGTGCGGGGCCACATAGTCGAAATCCGCCATCGTCCGCGTCAGCCCGGCCAGGCACAGCACAGGCAGCCCGGTACCCTGATCCGAAAATGCGATCCGCGCCCCGTCCTTCGTCACGAAATGCGTCATGCAGCGGACCTTCTTCTTTGCACGAAAACCCGAACGTCCGGCCACGGCGGTCGATCAGGCGGCAGTTTCCTAGAGATTCTCGCTCTGCGGCATGCCCAGCACGTGATAGCCGCCATCCACCGTCACGATCTCTCCGGTGGTGCAGGCGCCCCAGTCGGACAGCAGCCAGACCGCCGTGCCACCAATTGCCTCAAGCGTGGCATTGGCGCGCAAGGGGGCATTCGCCTCGGTGTGGCGGAAGGTCCGGCGGGCGCCCCCGATGGCGGCCCCGGCCAGCGTCTTCATAGGGCCTGGGCTGATTGCGTTCACGCGGATGCCGTCCGGGCCCAGATCGTTCGCCAAATAGCGCACGCTGCTCTCCAGCGCGGCCTTGGCCACGCCCATGACGTTGTAGAAGGGTGTCACCCGGTTCGAACCGCCATAGGTCAGGGTGATGATCGATCCGCCGTCCGACATCATCGGATGGGCGCGGCGGGCGACCTCGATCAGGGAATAGCAGCTGATCTCAAGGCTGCGCTTGAAGTTCGCGCGGCTGGTGTTCATGAAGCGGCCGGTCAGTTCGTCCTTGTTGGAGAACGCGACAGCGTGGATCAGGAAGTCCAGCTTCCCCCACCGCTGGCCGATGGCTTCGAAAGCCGCGTCAAGGGACGCATCGTCCGTCACGTCCACATCGACCAGGAAGTCCGATCCCACGGACGCCGCCAGAGGCTCGACACGCTTGCCGAACGCTTCGCCCTGATAGCTGTAGGCCAGTTCAGCACCTTCGGCCGCCAGCGCCCGCGCGATGCCCCATGCGATGGATCGCTCATTGGCGACCCCCATCACAAGCCCTCGCTTGCCCTTCAGAAGATCACCCATGCTCGGCCCCTTGCTTTTTCTTATGTCATTCCAGGTATCGGGACATCAGCAGCGTGGCATTGGTGCCCCCGAAGCCGAAGCTGTTCGACAGAACCGAATCCAGCCCCGCATCGTCCACGCGGCTTGTCGCAATCTCGCCCGGCTGGATCTCGGGGTCCAGAGTGGTGACATTTGCGGATGCTGCAATGAAGTCATTTTGCAACATCAGCAGGCTGTAGATCGCCTCGTGCACGCCGGTCGCGCCCAGGGAATGCCCGGTCAGCGACTTGGTCGAACTGACCGGTGGGGTGCTGCCCTCGCCGAAGATGCGGCGGATCGCCCTGATCTCGCCCATGTCGCCGACGGGGGTCGAGGTGCCGTGCGCGTTGATATAGCTGACGCTGCGGCCTTCGGGCAGGGTCCCGAGTGCCACGCGCATGGCGCGTTCGCCACCCTCGCCCGAGGGGGCGACCATGTCATAGCCGTCGCTGGTCGCGCCATAGCCGGTCACCTCGGCATAGATCTTGGCGCCGCGGGCCTTCGCATGCTCGAGTTCCTCCAGCACGACGACGCCGCCGCCGCCGGCGATGACGAAGCCGTCGCGCGTCGCGTCATAGGGTCGCGAGGCGCTTTCAGGCGTGTCGTTGTATTTCGAGGACATCGCGCCCATGGCGTCGAAAAGGCAGGACAGCGTCCAGTCCAGTTCCTCGCCGCCGCCAGCAAAGACGATGTCCTGCTTGCCCATCTGGATCTGCTCGACCCCGTTGCCGATGCAATGCGCACTGGTCGCGCAGGCCGAGGTGATCGAGTAGTTCACCCCCTTGATCTTGAAGGGCGTCGCAAGGCAGGCGCTGTTGGTCGACGACATGCAGCGCGTGACCATGAACGGCCCCATGCGCTTGGGGCTGCCCTTCTCGATGACGATCTGGTGCGCCTCGAAGAAGTTCGACGTCGACGGCCCGCCCGATCCCATGATCAGGCCGGTGCGCGGGTTCGACACGTCGCCTTCCTCAAGTCCGCTGTCCTTGATCGCCTGCTCCATCGCGATGAAGTTGTAGGCCGCGCCCGGACCCATGAAGCGCAGGTTGCGCTTGTCGATGTGGTCCTCCAGCTTGATCTGCGGCATGCCATGGACCTGACTGCGAAAGCCATGTTCGGCATATTCGGGGGCGAAGACGATGCCGGACCGGCCCGTGCGCAGGCTTTCGGTGACTTCGTCGGCGTTGTTGCCGATGGGCGAGACGATCCCCAGCCCGGTGATGACGACGCGGCGCATGGTGGCCTCCTTCAGAATGGTGTCAGCTGGCCGACAAGGCCACCTTCATGTCCTTGACCTGGTAGATCAGCTCGCCATCCGCCTCGACGCGGCCGTCGGCCACGCCCATCGTCAGGCGGCGGGTCTGCACGGCCTTGGTGAAATCAACGGTATAACGCAGCATCTTGCGGTCGGGGCGGACCATGCCGGTCAGCTTGACCTCTCCGACGCCGAGCGCATAGCCGCGCCCCTCCCAGCCGCGCCAGCCCAGGTTAAAGCCGGTCAGCTGCCACAGGCCGTCGAGGCCCAGGCAGCCGGGCATGATCGGGTTGCCGGGAAAGTGGCACTGGAAGAACCAGGCGTCGGGGTCGATGTCGAATTCCGCCACGACATGGCCCTTGCCATGTTCGCCGCGATCTTCCGAGATGTCGGTGATGCGGTCCATCATCAGCATGGGCGGTTCCGGCAGTTGTGCATTGCCTGGGCCGAACAGCTCTCCGCGCGCGCAGGCAAGCAGGTCGTCGCGGTCAAAGCTGGTCTGGGTCATCGCCATGCGGATCGTGCCTTCCATGTTCGGCCGCAAGCGGCCGGTCCTGTTGTCAAGTTGCCGGACGGTCTACCATCTGGGGTCAGCGCGGCGCAAGGGCAAGCCCGCGCAAGGCAATCGCGCTAGAACCACTGGCCCGGCTCCATCAGGCCCAGGTCCATCAGCTGCTGTCCGGTCCAGTCGAAGCGGCACGAGTTGCGCCAGGCAAGATCCCGAACATGATCGCGCGATCCCGGATTGGTGACCAGCGCCTTGGCGACCCGGAAGGATGCCACGACCGCCGTCAGGTTGTGGTGCCATGGGCAGGAGTAGGTGTTGTATTCCTCGACCGAAAAGCGGTGATCGGCCGTCACGCGCAGATCGGGGGCGCTGCGGAACAGCGAGATTCGGTCGATGCGGCGGCGGTCCGACGGCAGGAACTCCTCGAACCGCCAGCGCAGCCCGCCGTGGAAATCCAGCTGCCGCTCGCGGGACCTTCCATCAGGCCCACGCCGGCCGAGCGCGTAATAGCCCGTCCGGTCGAACAGCGGCGCATCAAGGTCGACCGCATTGCCCCGCGCCGCCAGGTCGCCAGCATAGAGGTCGATCACATAGGTCAGCATCGCCGCACGCCGTTCCTCGGTGTGGAAGGCCAGCATCTCGCCCACGGTGCGGGTTTCGCAGAAAGGATGGAACAGGAACTCGGCATTGAAGCAGTAATAAAGCCAAGTGCCCTCGGGAACCGCCGCGATGACTGCGTTGACCGCCTCGACATGCGCGTCGGGGCGCCGGGTGTCGTAGGCCAGCTGCGTCACCAGCGGTGCCAAGTCCTCGGGCAGGTCCTGGGACTGGTCCGATAACAGAAGAACATGGCGGAAACCCCGCCGGAGGTGGTGGGAAACCGTCTGCGCGACGATGGCGTCGTCCTCGACCAGGATGATTGCGATGGGGCCCTTGGCCAGGGCGGCGGGCTGCTGGGCAAGGGTGTGGCGGAAGTCGAGGATCGGCAGCGCCGGCATCAGCGCATGACCGCCTTGACCTGCTCCAGCGCGGCTGACAGCAGTTCGGGATTGCCCTCGGCCGTGGCGACAAGCCGCTTCAGAGTCGCCTTTTGCGGATCGGGGATCGCGGCGTCGTCAATGATGCGTTCAACCGCGGCGCGATCGAAACCTTCGGGCGTCAGCAGCGCCTCGATTTGCGCGGCGACTCCCGCGGCGTCCGCGGTGGCGGTGGCTGCCTCGGCTGCATCCTGCGCGGCGGTGGCGGCCTCCTCGGCTGCGGCGATTGGGGCGGCGTCGTTCGCGGCAGCGGCAGCGGCGCGGTCGGCGGCCTGAAGCGCCGCTTCGGCGGCGGCTTCTGCGGCAGCGGCGGCGTCGCTGACGGGCGCGGCACCTGTCTCCTCCGAGGCGCGAGCCGCCTCGGCGGCGGCATCGGCGGCGATGGCTGCGGCATCCGCGGCGGCATCAGCGGCGGCATCAGCGGCCTCGGCTTCCTCGACCTCGGGCGTGGGGGTGGCGGCGACGGCCTCGGCTGTGTCGGCGGCGGTCTCGGCGGCCTCTTCGGCCAAACGTGCGGCATCGCCTGCGGCCGTTTCGGGCGTCGGCGCGTCGGGCGAGGTGACGACAGGCGCCGTATCCTGCGCCGGTGGGCGGCCCATCCAGAACCACAGCCCTGCGGCCGCCAGCCCCAGAATCACGACGATCGACAGAACCTTGGACATCCGGCACCCCTGCACTGCGCTTTCTTGCAGCCTCTATGGCACAGGGTCGGTGGCAGGGAAAGGCAGCGGAGGCCGCCGAAAACAGCTTGAAGCGCGCTTTGAACGCGCCGAAGGGCATCAATTCCGGTTGAAAGACGCGATCACGGGCCTTATTTTCCGGTCACTTCCGAATTGGCTATCAAAGGAGCAACGCCATAGCCCGTCGACCGCATAACGCACCGCCCACCCGCGACACTGGACCCCGCGTCAACGAACGCATCCGCGTCGCCGAAATCCGCCTGATCGGCCCCGAGGGCGAAAACGTCGGCGTCGTGCCGCCGTCGGTCGGGCTGCAGATGGCGCAGGACGCCGGGCTGGATCTGGTCGAGATTTCCCCGAACGCCACCCCGCCGGTCTGCAAGGTCATGGACCTCGGCAAGTTCAAGTACGAACAACAGAAGCGGGAAGCCGAGGCGCGCAAGAAGCAGAAGATCATCGAGGTCAAGGAGATCAAGTTCCGTCCGGGAACCGATACCCACGACTACGACGTGAAGATGCGCAGCGTGATGAAGTTTCTGGAAGGTGGCGACAAGGTGAAGGTCACCCTGCGCTTCCGCGGTCGAGAGATGGCCCACCAGGACCTGGGGCTTGAGCTTCTGAACCGCGTCAAGGACGATGTCGGTGAAGCCGGAAAGGTCGAATCCATGCCTAAGCTGGAAGGGCGGCAGATGGTCATGATGATCTCGCCGCGCTGAAACGATCTGGTTGCGGCACGACGAGGCCGCGCTGGCACTGCCGCGCGGCCTTTTTCGTTGGTCGGATAGGGATCTCTGACATTCGGTCGATCCGTGTACGCATATCCTTGACGCGGTTCGGCGTCAGGCGGCCCCCATCAAAGTTGCCTTCCCGCACTTCGCTTCCGCCGATGAAAAGTAGCGACGGGTCACGATGCAGCCTGTCGCGAAGTTGTGGCGGGCGCCCCCGGGGCGCCCGCCTGCCTTATCAGCGGAACAGGGCCATCACGGCGCCGGGCGCCTGGTTGGCGATCGACAGCGACTGAATGCCCAGCTGCTGCTGGGTCTGCAGGGCCTGCAGACGGGCCGAAGCCTCTTCCATGTCCGCGTCGACCATCGAGCCGATGCCGGCCTTCATCGAGTCCATCAGTTTGCCCACGAAGTCGTTCTGCGTGGAGAGCTGGTTCTGGGTCGTACCGAAGGCGGCAGCAGCGCCGGTGGCCGTGTCGATCAGACTATCGATGGCGCTGAGCGCGCCGCTGGCGTCGCTTTCGACATCGATACCCGCCAGGAGGGATAGGCCGCCGCCGGAAGCCGCGGTCGAGTCCGTCGATGCGTCGACCGTAATGCCCAAGTTGGCGCCGGACGTGTTGCCGATCTGCAGCTGGTCACCCACGCGGTTCACCGAGAAGCGGCCGGTCAGGCCGTTTGCCGAGATGAACGTGTTCATCTGGGTCGTCAGCGCTTCAGCGACCGAAGTCGTGCTGTCGCTGGCGTTCGCGATGAACTCGAACGTGTGCGTCGGCGAGCCGGAGGCGCTGCCGTCGAAGGCGATCCGGAAGCCGAAGCCGTCGCCGACGCTGGCGATGTCGATGTTCTGGGTGGTGCCGGTTGCGACTACGTTGGCGGTTCCGGTACCAGTGCCGTCATCGATGACCGTCTGGTCGCCAGCGGTGACGGATGTCGCCCAGCTTGCCGAAACGGCGGTGCCGGTCGTCGACAGATCCTGGCGAACCACCTGGATCTTGCCCGGGGTGACCGTGCCGCCTGCGTCGCGGTTCAGCGACGACAGGACTTCGACGTTCGCGCCGCCGCCCTGGATCAGGTTGACGCCGTTGAACTGGGCGGCGCCGACGACCGAGTTGACCTGTTCCACCAAGGCCGTGATATCGGCCTGGATCTTGCCCTTGTCCTGGGCCTCGTCCTGAGCCTGGACGATCTTGCCCTTGACCTGGTTCAGAAGGCTGACGACGGTTTCGGATGCGTCACGCGCCACGGCGACGGTCGATTCCGCAACCGACAGGCCTTCCGAGATCTTCTTGAAACCGGTGACGTCGGCTTCCATCACTTTCGAGATTGCCCAGGTGGCGGCGTTATCTTTGGCCGTGCCGACCTTCTTGCCGCTCGAGATCTGCTCCTGAACGCCGCTCAGGTCGCGGTTGATCGACTTGAGGGTCTGCAGCGCGGTCATGGCGCCGTTGTTCGTCAGAATGCTGGTCATGATATTCCCATACTTGTAGAGGACGCTTTTGCGCCTGTTAAAGCCGCCTTTGGTGCGGCCCATGATGGTCATACTGACCTGTGTCCCAGTACCTTGCGTTGCGGGCCACTGTCCGTTCTGAACACCCTCTTTCTATGCCTCAACCCTTGCCAAACTCCTAACGCTGAAACTCCGTAATAACTTGTGTTTTAATAGGATTATAGGCATCGGGCCGAAAGGAAACTTAGACGGGCAGGCGGCGGTCGTCTTTGCGTCGCATCGGCTGCCGAAGAATAGCCCTCCGGGTCGGCAGACAAAGCGCTGCCAGCGGACACATGCCTTGGAGATCCTGTGCTTCATCATGCCAGGGCGCGGAAGAAGATTTGACTGTGGCCGGACCGGCAGTCGCGGGCTCTAGGGTTCCCACAGTTAGGCTTGGTTGCTATTGCCCTTGCAGCACTTGGCCTGACCCACGACTTTGACGGCAGGGCGTGTCCCAAGGTCTTCGCCCGCATCGGGAGACCAGGCAGCGTGGATCGGGCCTTCCCGCCGGTGGACAGCGGCTGCCCCGCCTGTCACCCTTGCGTGGTGAAAGCCTCCGGGTGCAGTGCGGAAGGGGCCAAGGTGCTGATCAACGAGTTCTCTCGCGAGGTGCTGACCTTTCACGCGATGACGCTGTCGCTGGGGCTGATCGTCGCCGGCCGCTTCGTTCCCCGGCTTTCCCTGCCGTCGTGGCTTCGCTGGGGACTGGCCGGGCTGGCGGTCGTCGTTTCGGTCAGGTACCTCGTCAGCCAGCTGATCTCGGGGTCGACCGACACGCTGGAGGTACCGAGGCCGGTCCTTGTCGCAATCAACTGGCTGTTCGCGTTCGTTCTGCTTCTGGCCATCGCACAGGTCGCGCTGGATGTCGTCACTCTGCTTCGTTCGATCATCTTTCGTCGATGGCGGCGACCGGCAGGCTGGGTGCGTCCGGGCATCGGGCTAGCCGCGCTGGGGCTTGCGGCAGTGGGCGTATCACAGGCATTGCGCGTCCCGCCGCCGAGGATCGTGCCTGTGGTCATCAGAGGGCTGCCAGACGCGCTGGAAGGCTATCGCATCCTGCAGCTGACCGATCTGCATATCTCGCCCCTCTTTGACAGGGACTGGGTGGCAGGCGTCGTGGAAGTCGCGAACCGTCAGCAGGCCGACGTGATCGTCATTACCGGCGATCTGGTCGAGGGGGCGCCCGCCGACAGGCTTGCCGACGTCGCGCCGCTGAGGCAGCTGCAGGCGCCCGACGGCGTCTTCATGTCGCCCGGGAACCACGAATACTACTTTGACTACGATACTTGGATGGAGATCTTTCGCGATCTGGGGATCGTCCCCATGGTCAACAACCACCGGGTGATCGGCAGGCATGACGCAGCCCTTGTGCTGGCGGGCGTGCCGGATCCGACGGCGCTTGCCTTGGGGCTGCCCGGTCCCGATCTGGCGGCGGCGCTTGCGGCTGCGCCACAGGATGCGCCGGCCGTCCTTCTGGACCACCGGCCCGCCAGAGCCTTGGACGCGGCCGCCGCCGGGGTGGACCTGCAACTGTCAGGACACACCCATGGCGGGATGATCGGGGGCCTTGGCGGTGTCGCCGCCAGTCTGAACGGCGGCTTCGTCGCGGGGCGCTATGACGTCGGGGGAATGACGCTCTATGTCAGTCGCGGCACCGCACTCGCCTCGGGCTTCGCGGTCAGGCTTGGCGTTCCATCCGAGATGACGGTGCTGGAGTTGACCGGCGGGTCTTGAAGCAGCCTTGGATGGATCCCAATCCCTCGTGTCGGGCACGACGATCCCGATGTCACGCCTTGGCGCGGCCCGTCAGACCCGGTCGCGACCATGAAAAGCACCCCGCCGGCAGCCCCGATCCCGCGACCATCAGAGCCCCCTGAGCGTAGAGGCGTATGCCGCGGCCGGGGGGAAGGTCGACGATGGCGACGCGGGACACTGCGTCGGCCCAGAGGATGCTGGCCCCCGCCTGCGTCAAGCTGTCCGTCATTTGGTCCGGCGCGACGCTGCGGCTGAAGACCACCGCCGTCGAGCGCAGGCCGGGCGGCGGGCGCAGCGCCCAGCTGCCCGCGCCCACGGCCAGCAGCGCCAGAAGGGCGACCAGCCCCGGCCCCTTGCCGGGACCCGCCGGAGCGTGGCGCAGCAGTAAGATGCCGCCTGCCAGCGGCAGGATGCCGAAGACGGCAAGCCATCCCAGGTCCCATAGGATCGGCCAATCGCTGTCCAGCCTGATCCGGTGGATGCCCAGAAGCCAGTGCGACAACACGGCGTCGACCGCATGCCACGTGCCGAAGCCTGCCAGCATCGCCCCGGCCACCCGGCGCGGCGTCAGTCCGGGCCGGCCGCGTAGGCGCCAGAGGCCGATCAGGCCGATCAGGGAGATTACATACATCGCGGCGTGGAACCAGCCGTCCCACAGGATTTGCGACCGGATGTTGTCGATGCCGGGCACGAGGCTGAGAAGGTGGTGCCATTGCAGGATCTGGTGCAGCAGGATGCCGTCGAAGAACCCGCTGAGCGCGAAGCCGAGGGTCGCGGCGGCCCAGATGGTGCGGCGGTGCTGCATGGGGGGTGTCCTATGGCAGGGTATGGCCAGGGTCCTCGCCGCGACGGCACAGATAGACCTCGGGCTCGGGCTGCTCGCTGATGACGAAGCCCGCGCTGCGTAGCATGGCCTCCATGCCTGCCCGATTCGGGATGAACCAGTTGGTCGGATCGCCGGCATAGCGATGCTCGATGAAGTTCAGGCGCGGCCAGGCGTGGTCGTTGAAGATCTCCCATTCCTCGAACGGATAGTCCTCGGCCACTTCGGGCAGGTCCATGGACCCGCGCTGCATGCATTGGAAGAGCATCATGTCGCCCACGACATGCCGGTAGAGCAGGTCCAGCGCCAGAAGCGGGTGGCGCAGGTGGTAGAGGACGCCCATGAAGATCACGAGGTCAAAGCGGCGGCCGAGCTGTCCGACCTGATAGACGTCCATCTGGCGCAGGTCGATGTCGACCTCTGCGGCGTCGGCGGCAAAGCGCGCTTGCGCCAGATAATGCGGATCGGCGTCGATGGCCGTCACCTCGGCGCCCCTGCGCGCCATTTCGATGGCATAGAAGCCGGCGTTGCAGCCGATATCCAGAACAGTCTTGCCGGTCAGGTCCCCGGGGATGACATGGCGGAAGCCCTGCCACTTGAAGCGGGGATAGTCGCCAAGCGGATGGTCGGGGGCCGTCTGGACGCCCTCAATCCGCAGATTGTGGAACCACGGACCCAGGTCGCGGATCCGCGCCGAAAGCTTGTCGCGCGAACTCATGGCCGCGCCTCCTGGGGCATGTGATCGGCCGGGATCGGTGGAAGAGACGCCAGATGCGCGGCGAACCACGGGATCGTGCGGCGCAGCCCCTCGTGCAGTGGGATGCGGGGCTGCCAGCGCAGCAGTTCGCCCGCGCGGGTGATGTCAGGTTGCCGCCGCCGGGGATCGTCAGTCGGCAGGGGGCTGAAGACCGGCCGCGCCGTCCCGGGGACCAGTTCGCGGATGATCTCGACCAGTTCCAGGATCGAGAATTCGCCGGGATTGCCAAGGTTGACCGCCCCCTCGGGCGCGACCGGCACCTGCATCAGCGCGATCAGCCCTTCGACAAGGTCAGAGACATAGCAGAACGACCGCGTCTGCGTGCCGTCGCCATAGATGGTCATCGGCTTGTCCTGCAGCGCCTGACAGATCAGGTTCGACACGATCCGCCCGTCGTCGGGGCGCATCTGCGGGCCATAGGTGTTGAAGATCCGCGCGACCCGCGCATCGCCCTGTCCGGCCCGCACGTGGTCAAAGCACATCGTCTCGGCGGCGCGCTTGCCTTCGTCGTAACAGGCGCGCGGGCCGGTGCAGTTGACGTTGCCCCAGTAATCCTCGGTCTGGGGGTGCGTCTCGGGGTCGCCATAGACCTCGCTGGTGGACGCCTGCAAGAAGCGCGCGCCCTTCACCCGCGCCAGTTCCAGCAGGTGGCCGGTGCCCAGCACGTTGGTCATCATCGTGTGCATCGGGTCAGCCTGATACTGCGGGGGCGACGCAGCGCAGGCAAGGTTGTAGATCTCGTCCACCTGGCCCGGAAGCACAAGGGGTTCGGTCACGTCGGCCTCGATCAGCGTGAAGGCCGGGTGGTTGGTCAGCGGCAGGACGTTCTCGCGCCGGCCGGTCAGGAAGCTGTCGACGCAGATCACCCTGTGGCCGCGCTGAAGAAGCGTCTCGCACAGGTGCGATCCGATGAAACCGGCGCCGCCGGCGACCAGGGTGGTCGGCTGAAACGAGGTCATCTTCTGCATGCTCATGGCTCCTTTCAGGCGGTGGCAGCGGTCTGGCGGTCCAGCGCGGCGATCAGGTCGCGCGCGCGGGCCCGGCCGGTGTGGTCGGTCAGGATGATGTCGCGCGCCGTGCGCGCCATGGCGGCGGGGTCTGCAGCCCCCGTCAGGGCCGCCACCACGTCCTCGGTCGTGTCGGCCAGAACGACCGCGCGGCCTTCTGGCAAAAGGTCCGTCAACCCCGGCCAGCGATCCGAGATGATGGGCGTGCCGCAGGCCGCGGCCTCGAACAGGCGGACGGATGGCGACCAGCCCAGCTTGCGCATCGCGTCGCGGGTGATGTTCAGGGTGAAGCGCTGCGCGTTGTAGAATTCGGCGTGCCGGGCGGGGGGCAGATGGTCGATCCGCTCGACATTGGCGGGCCAATCGATGTCCTCAGGGAACATCGATCCCGCCACGACGAAGCGCATCTGCGGCAGGCGGCGCGCGGGCTCGATCAGCAGCGTCTCCAGCCCCGGCTGGCGGTCGGGGCTGTAGGTGCCCAGGTAGCCCAGGTCCCACCGCTTCGGCACATCCATTGGCTGATAGGCGGCCTCATCGACCGAACAGTAAAGCGCCACCGGGTTCCGCGCCCCGAACTGGTCGTGCAGCCGGTCCAGCACGCGCCCGCCCGAAAAGGACAGGTAGCAGTCGAACCACGGCACCTGACGGCGGGCCAGGTGCTGTTCCTCGCCACGCTCCAACAGGTCCATCGTGACCGGTGTGTCGATGTCGTAAAAGCACAGCTGCCGCAGCGGCAGGCGGTGCAGCGCGTCGATCAGTTGCTGGCCATCCGGAACATACGACCCGACGATGACGGCGCCAGCCTGTTGCAGCCGGTCGCGATGACGGTCCAGGACCGCGCCGATGTCGTCATAGAACTCCAGCTCGCAGAAGTCCGGATCGGGCAGGTCCTGGTTTTCCAGGTACCAGGGCTGGCGGCGTTCCAGGAACAGCACGCGGCGGCCTTCCGCCCGCAGCCCGCGCAGCAGCGCACGGAAGGTGGTCGCATGGCCGTTGCCCCAGGACGAGCTGAGCGACAGGCCGAAGATGATGATCTCGTCTTGCGGGGTCATTGGGCCTCCTCGGTCAGGATTTCGGGACGCATTTGGTGCAGCAGGTCGCGCAGCTGGATGGCGCGGCGGTCATAGGTGTGTTCGGCCAGCACCCGTTTCAGCGCGGCCTGACCAATGGCCTGGCTGCGGTCGGGCGTCAGGTCGGCCAGCGCATCGGCCACGTCCTGACCGTCGCGGGCGACCAGCACCTCCTTGTCGGGGGTCAGGAACAGCTCGATCCCCTCCCAGGCGTCGGTGATCAGGCAGCCGCCGGCGCCGGCGGCCTCGAAGACGCGGGTGGCGGGGGAAAAGCCGGTGGCGGCCATGCTGTCGCGCGCCACGTTCAGGACGGCGCGGGGTGTCGTGTTGAAGGCGTTGTGATCGGCCGTGCCGACATGGCCGATGGCGTTCACGTTGCCGGGCAGGTCGCCCTGGTTCCAGCCCGAGCCGCCCAGCAGGAACCGGCGCTGCGGCAGCATGGCAGCCGGCCGCAGGAAGAATTCGGCCACGCGCGCCTCGCGGTCAGGCAGGCGGTTGGCCAGAAATCCCAGGTCCGCCCGAAACCGGTCCTGCGGCGGGGCAGGGTGGTGGGTGTCGGGGTCCAGCGCGTTATAGATCGGCACGCAGTCGCGCGCCCCCAGATCGCGATAGGCGCGCACCACCGGATCGCCGCCGCCATAGGTCAGCACCACGTCCAGGTCCGGCAGCATCCGGCGCAGCACGTCGTCGGGGTCCTGCTGCATCGCCGCCAGCGTGGCGGGCGCATCGACGTCCCAGAAGATGCGCAGGGCGCCGGGGCGGGCCGCCGCCATTACCTGCGTCAGGATCTGGTCGTCCGCATAGCCCACGCCCGATGCCTTGACCACGATGTCGGCGTCGGCCGCCTGCGCCGCGGCTTCGCGCAAGCCTTCGGAGGTGGCGGGCCAGACGTTGACGCGCACCCAGTCCGGGATCTCGATGTCGCGATGCGACTGGCGGTCATAGGCATCGGGCTCGTGGAAGGTGACGTCGAAGCCGTGGCGGCTCATCGCCTTGACGATGCCGCGGTAATAGGTCGCCGCCCCGTTCCAATAGCTGGAGAGGATGCTGGAGCCGTAGAACGCGACGCGGGTCATGCCACGGCCTCCTGCGTTTGCGGTGCCTGGAGCGTTTCCAGAACTCCCAGCAGCTGTTCGACGCGGTGGTCGCAGGTGTGTCGTTCCAGGATCGTCTGCAGCCCCTGACGCGCCTGTTCGTCGGCGGCGGCCGGGTCGTGCAGCAGTTCGCGCAGGTGGTGCCGCATCTCGATCCCGTCGCGGGCAAAGCGCATGTCGCCGGGGCGGAACAACCCTTCGGCGTCGTCCCAGGGCGCGCTGACCAAGGGCAGGCCGCAGGCCAGCGCCTCGAAGGGCCTGATCGTCGGGATGCCGGGCAGGGACTGCACATAGGGGCGACGGGGCACGTGGACGGTCACGCGGTGGCGGGCGAAGGCCTGCGGCACCTGCGCGTTCGGGAGCCAGCCGCGATAGCCGATCCCGGCCTGCGCCAGACGGTCCAGCGCGTGATCGGGGTAGCGGACGCCATGGACGGTGGCTGACAGCTGCAGGTCCTCGGCGGGGCCGATCAGGAACTCCTCAAGCTCGGCGCTGCGTTCGTCGTCGCCCCAGTTGCCGACCCAGATCAGGTCGGACTGCGGCAGGATCTCGGGGATGGGATGGAACAGCGTCGTGTCGGCAGCCTCGTGCCAGGTAAAGACCTGCCGCCCCCAGCCCGCCGCCAGATAGCGTTCGCGCAGCGCCTCGCCGAAGGCCAGCACGGCGTCATAGCCGTCAAGCTCCATGCGGGCGATTTCCTGATCCGCGCTGACGGCCCGGTGGTGCGTGTCGTGAAACAGCAGCTGGTATCGCCCGCCCTGGCGGCGATGTGCGCCGATGCGGGCAATCAGCGCGGGGTCGGTCCATTCATGGACGACGACCACATCGGCTTCGGACAGCGACCGTTCATGATCGTGGTCGGCGTCATAGGACTGCCAGTCCAGATCCGGAAAGACGGCATCGAATTCGGCCAAGGCAGCCTCGCCGCGATCGGCGATCAGGTTCCGGCGGCTCCAGCCGTCCTGCGGCTCCAGCGCCAGCGTCTGGTGGCCGCGGGCATTCAGGGCGCGCATCACGCCACGCAGGAAATGGGCGTTGCCGTGGTTCCAGTCGGACACCAGCGAATGTGTATAGAACAGAAAACGCATCGATCTTATCCTGTTGCAGTTGCCGGGGCGGCGGTCTGGGCCAACTGGCAGTAGAGGCGCAGCATCGCCGTCACCTGTCCCGCCGGGGTCAGGGCCGCCGCGCGGTCGCGGGCGGCGCGGCCCAAGGCAAGGCGCCGGTCGGCGTCTTCGGCCAGCGCGTTTATGGCTGCCGAGAGGGCCGCTTCGTCGGTCGGCGGGAAGAAGACGGCGGCGCCGTCCCAAAACTCGCGGAAGATGGGGATGTCGGCCAGGACCAGCGGGGTCGCGGCGCGCGCAGCCTCCAGCACCGCAAGGCCGAACGGCTCATAGAGCGAGGGCGCGCAGAAGATCCCCGCCCGAGCGATCGCGGCCAGGGTATCGGCATGCGACATGGGGCCTTCGTGGCGGGCATGCGACAGCCGGATCCGGGCGCCGTTCGGCCCCGTGGCCGCGCCGATCATGGTGACTGGCCAGCGCGTCGTCGCGGCGGCGGCGTCCAGCGTGGCGCCGTTCTTGCCGTCGTCCCACCAGCGGCCGGCGGCGACGACCTCGGCCCCGCGACGGGCTGCGACGGGTGCGGCGCTGCTGGTGTTCGGCACGACAGTCAGCCCTGGCAACGGGCCATAGCAGCGGCTCAGTGCGTCGGCATGGGACCGGCTGGGGGCGACGACGGCATCCGCGGCGGCAAGGCCGCTGGCGGTCATGTCCCGCTGCCACGCCATGTCGGGCGGGACACCGGTGCCCCTGACGGCCGCAAACCACGTGGCCAGACAGGAATGCGACATGACCAGAACCGGCAGGCCGCAGGTCAGGCCCACCGCCTGCGTGGGCAGGTTCAGGTGCAGGACGTCCGAGCGGAAACGTGCGGCAAGGCTGTCCAGCCACGGCGCGACGGGCGCCAGATCACCGGGCGCGGTCGCCAGCCAGTCCAGCGGCGCATCACCCCACTCGACCGGCCCGATGGCCTGCGCCTGCGTCAGCTGCGCCGCATCGGGGCGCGGCCCTAGGCCCCCCAGAACCACCTGTACACCGCGCCCGCGCAACCCGGCGGCCAGGTCGAGCGCATGCTGCCAGACCCCGCCCACGGCATCGAGAGTCATCAGGACCTTCATGCCGACCGCCTTTCGCGGCGGAGCGGCAGGCCGCGATCCTGCGCCAGCCATGCGGCCAGATCGGCAAGCCCGTCGCGCCAGTCCACGCGCGCCCGCCAACCGGTGGCGGATTGCAGCGCGCGGGTGTCGGCTACGAACCACGGCTGGTCGCCCTGCCGCCAGTCCTGGAAGCTGACATCGGGAACCTCGCCGGTGATCAGCCCAATCTCGGACAGGACCTCGCGCAGGCTGACGGCGTTCGAAGGCCCTCCGCCAAGGTTGAAAGCGCGGCCCGACAGGGAGCCGATCCGGTCCAGCAGCGTGCGGTAGGCGGCCACCGCGTCGCTGACATGCAGCACGTCGCGCACCTGCCGGCCGGTGCCGAAGACCGTAATCGGCCGCCCCTCCAGCGCACGGATCAGGAAGTGCGCGACCCAGCCCTGATCCTCGGTCCCGAACTGGCGCGGGCCATAGATGCAGCTCATCCGCAGGACCGCTGCCGGGATGCCGTAGCTTTTGGCATAGTCCAGCACATACTGGTCAGCGACGCCCTTGGAGCAGCCATAGGGCGTGCAGAAATCCAAGGGCCGGTCCTCGGCCACGCCATGCGCCGCCAGCGCGTTGTCCAGCGGCCCGCAGCGGTCGCCGCTGTCGGTGACGGTCAGGTCGGCCAGCGCACCATAGACCTTGTTGGTCGAGGCGAAGATCACCGGCACCTGCCGCCCCGTCGCGCGCACGGCCTCGAGCAGGTTCAGCGTCCCGCGGGCGTTGACCTCGAAATCCTCCATGGGCGAGGCGAGGCTGGTCGTGACCGCCGTCTGCGCGGCCAGGTGGAAGACGGCGCTGGCCTTGTCCACGATCTCGGACAGCGACGGCTGGTCGCGCAGGTCGGCGGGCACTGCCCGCAGACGGTCGCCGTGGCGGTCGGCCAGCCAGCGCAGGTTGCGCTCGACGCCGGGCCGGCTGAGGTTGTCCAGCACCGTCACCTGCTGTCCGTCGCGCATCAGCGCATCGGCCAGGTTCGCGCCGATGAAGCCCGCGCCGCCGGTGATCAGGACGCTTTCCTCAGGGCGCGCCACGGCAGGGCTGGCCAGCCGCGTCAATTCCTGAAGCCGGCCGACGCCACCCTCGGTCAGCAGGCGGCCCAGCAGCTTCAGCTGGCCATCGGCGGTCGCCGCGCCCATGTGATAATGGCGCGGGTCGAACCACAGCCCCTCCTGCACGGCGACATCGGCGGGAAGGTCGGCCCAGGCATACCAATAGACGCGGTCGGCGGGCGTCTGCAGCGACTGCACGAAGCGGCGCGCCTGCTCGATCTCGTCCCGGCGCCAGGTGGAATATCCGGTTTCGGTGATCCAGATCGCGGCGTCGGGGTTGTGCAGGTCCATGATGCGGCGCATTTCGCCCAGGTGCATGTCCCAGCCGCGCCAGGACGCGGCCTCGCTGTCCCAAGTGCCGGGAAAGCCGTGAAAGCCCACGACGTCGACGACGCCCAGGACGCCGCGTTCGCCCATCAGGTTCAGCCAGTAGGGGTCGAAGGGCGCAGGCCCGCCCAGCACCGCCTTCCAGCCGCGATGCTGCACCCAATGCGCCGCGCCGCCCACCATCTCGCAAAAGAGGTCGAAGTCGGGGTCCTCGCGCCAGTCCCAGTCCAGCAGGTTGTTGGGCTCGTTCCACAGCTCGACATGGGTGAAGTGTTCGCCGTGACGTGTCAGAAGCATGTCGATGAAGTCGGCATAGTCCTTGAGGACCTTCGGCGCGCCCGAACTGCGCCCCGTGCGCGACAGCGACGGCGGGGTATAATGGACGCAGGGCAGCACCTCGAGATCGCGGGCCAGCCGCGGCAGAAGCCAGTCGAACCATTCCTGCCCGCCTGGCGCGTGATATTCGGCCCAGCTGACATGGGTGCGCAGGTGCCGCGCGCCGGACGCGACAAGCGCGGGCAGCAGCGCCTCGACCCGCTCGTATTCGCCGGGCCTGAACCATTCGACAAAGCCGAAATCGGCGCTCATGAGACCAGCCCCCGCTCCTCCAGCTGGGCGCGCATCCGGCTGCCGTTGTCGACCGAGGGCTGCTGGCTGACCCATTCGACGAAGGGCCCGAGGCTATCCTCCAGCCGGTGCTGGGGGGTGAAGCCCAGCAGGTTCTGGGCCTTGGTGATGTCGGCAAAGCAGTTGCGGATGTCGCCGGCGCGGAACTTGCCCAGGATCTCGGGCTGCAGGTCCGATCCCATGGCCTGTGCCAGAAGCCTCGCCACCTGCGACACCGAATAGGCGTGGCCGGAACCGACGTTGATGACATGGCCGTTCGCGGCCTCGCTCTCCAGCGCCAGGCGGAAGGCGCGGGCGACGTCGCGGACATGGACGAAGTCGCGCTTCTGTTCGCCGTCCTCGAAGATCGTGGGCGACTGACCCGCGGCGATGCGCGAGGCGAAATTGGCCAGAACGCCGGTATAGGGGTTCGACAGTGCCTGTCCCGCCCCAAAGACGTTGAAAAGGCGCAGCGCGGTCGCGGGGATGTCATAGGCCTCGCCGAAGATCAGCACGGCCTGTTCCTGCTGATACTTGGTCAGCGCATAGATCGAGGCCAGGTCGACCCGCTTGCTTTCGGTCGTGGGCATCGGCGTCAGCGCGCTGCCGTCGGATGTCACGGCCTCCCACTTGCCGGCGCGCAGGTCTGCGGTGCGGCGGCGGACGTTTTCATGCACCGTGCCGTCTGCGGTGGCGTAATAGCCCTCGCCATAGACGCTCATCGACGACGCGACGACGATCTTCCGGACGGGGTGGGCGGCGGTCGCCTCAAGAAGGACGGCGGTGCCCAGGTCGTTCGCGCCGACATAGCGGGCGATCTCGTACATGGACTGGCCGACGCCGACCTCGGCCGCCAGGTGGATCACGGCATCGGCGTCCCTGACCGCACCGCGCAGCGCGTCCTCATCGCGCATGTCGCCGCGCACGATCCGGGCGCCCTTGTCGACAAGCGGCTTCAGCTCGGGCGACGCCTCGGCCGCGTCGCCGTGAACCTGCTCGATCAGGGCGTCATAGAGGATGACGTCATGGCCCGCCTCCATCAGTTCAGCCGCGACATGGCGGCCGATGAAGCCGCATCCGCCGGTGATCAATGTCGTCGTCATGGGTGCCCATCTCCTTGTTTTTCCGTCCCAGCCCTTCGCGCGCGCGGGGCTGGGCATCTTCTTCAATGTCTTCATCAGAGACATCATCAAGGCCCCGGAACCACCGTCTGGAACAATTGTTCCAGCTTCTTGTTCAGCAACCTGTCCGGGTGGCGCGAAGGCGCCGCCCACCCATGACCATGTGGCGCCAAGGCGCCGCCCAATCCGATACCACCGACCCGGAGACGCAGATGATGAACGCCAATCCCCACACCTGGACCGCATCGACAGCCGCAGGCGGACAGCCTCGCGCGGCCCGCATCATGGCGCCGGGTCAGGTCGAGATCGTGCCGATCACCCCGCGCGACCCCGGCGCGACCGAGGTGCGGATCGCCATCGAGGGCTGCGGCGTCTGCGCGTCGAACCTGGGGCCGTGGGCCGGACCGGAATGGATGGAGTTCCCGCTGGACCCCGGCGCACTGGGCCACGAGGCCTGGGGCGTGATCGAGGCCGTGGGCAAGCAGGTGCGGGGCCTGCATCCCGGTCAGCGCGTGGCCTTCGCAGGCCAGGAAGGCTTTGCCACGCACGAAACGGTGGCCGCCGCCAACGTCATCCCGCTGCCGCCCGAGCTTGACGGCCAACCGGTTCCGGCCGAGCCCCTGGGATGCGCCGTCAACGTCTTTCACCGCGCCGCGGTCCGCCCCGGCGACAAGGTCGCCATCATCGGCATCGGCTTTCTGGGCGCGCTGCTGGTCCGTCAGGCGGTGCAGGCGGGCGCCGAGGTGATCGCGATCTCGCGCCGCGAAAGTTCGCTGCAGCTGGCCCGCGACATGGGGGCGGACCACGTGATCCCGATGGACGATCACTGGCGCATCATCGAGGATGTCAAGCGTCTGACGGGCGATCGGCTCTGCGATACGGTCATCGAAGTTGTGGGCAAGCAGTGGCCGCTGGACCTGGCGGCCGAGCTTGTCCGCGAGGGCGGGCAGCTGGTCATCGCTGGCTATCACCAGGACGGCCCCCGGCAGGTCAACATGCAGATGTGGAATTGGAAGGGCATGGACGTGATCAACGCCCACGAGCGCGACCCGCAGGTGGTCATGCGCGGGATGAAGGACGCCGTGCGCGCCGTGGCCGAGGGGCGTCTGGACCCGCGGCCGCTCTATTCAGCGGCCTATCCGCTGGAGGAGCTGGGCGCCGCGCTGGACGCCACCCGCGACAAGCCCGGAAACTTCGTGAAGGCCCTGATCCAATGCAACTGAATACGCGCACCCGCCCCGCCACCCTGACCCGTCCGCGCATCGCCTTCCTGGGCCTTGGCTGGATCGGTCGGCACCGGATGCAGGCCATGGCCGAGGCCGGCGACATCGAGATCGCGGCAGTGGCCGACCCTGATCCGGCCGCCGTCGCCGCCGCGGCAGAGCTTGCGCCCGACGCGGCCACCGGGGACGACCTGCGTGCGCTGCTGGACCAGAAGCCGGACGGAGTGGTGATCGCCACGCCCTCGGCCCTCCATGCGGCGCAGTCGATCGAGGCGCTGGAGGCCGGGGCGGCGGTCTTCTGCCAGAAGCCCTTGGGCCGCGATGCGGCGGAAACCGACGCCGTCGTTCAGGCCGCGCGTCGGGCGGACCGGCTGCTGGCGACGGATCTGAGCTATCGCCACGCGCGGGCTTTCATCGCGCTGCGCGACCTGATCCGGCGCGGTGAACTTGGTCAGGTCCACGCGGTCGACCTGACCTTCCACAACGCCTATGGCCCGGACAAGCCTTGGTTCCGCGACCGCAGGCTGTCGGGCGGTGGCTGCCTGATCGACCTGGGCATCCATCTGGTGGACATGGCGCTTTGGGCGCTGGACGCGGATCGCGCGACCTGCGTGTCCGCCCATGCGCGCGCGGGCGGCCAGCCCCTGCCGGACGATCCGCATGTGGTCGAGGACTTCGTGCTGGCCACGCTGGAGCTGCCGCAGGGCACGGTCGTGCGACTGGCCTGTTCCTGGAACCTTCCGGCCGGGCGAGATGCGGTGATCGGCATGGACGCCTTCGGCACGCAGGGCGGCGGAACGGTGGCGAATGTGGACGGGTCGTTCTTCGACTTCGGCGCATGGCATCACCGCGGCACGTCCTCGGCCCAGCTGGTGGCGCCGCCGGACGACTGGGGCGGCCGCGCGGGGGCGGACTGGGCGGGGCGTCTGCGCCAGGGCGCTGGCTTCGACCCCGAGGCCTGCCGGCTGACCGTGCTGGCGGGGGTTCTGGACGACATCTACCGCAAGGCGGGCGCGGCTGGAACAAAGCCGGCTCTGGCCGGTTCAGCCGCCCGATGACCCCGACCGGACGGCGTGCCGGGAGGGGCGTTGCGGTCCTGCCCGTCCGGGGCGGCCCGCCGTAGATCGCCACAATCGAGGTCACCCATGTTCTATACCGACAACAAGCTGCAATATCCGGTCCGCGTCGAAACGCCGAACCCGCTGTTCGCCCGCGCCCTTCAGCAGGCCATCGGCGGCATCGAGGGCGAGGTCCGGGTCGCGATGCAGTACTTCTTCCAAGCCTGCGGTGCCCGCGGCAACAACAAGTTCCGCGACCTTCTGATGAACACCGCCGCCGAGGAACTGGGCCATATCGAGATGCTGGCCACCGCCGTCGCCCTGAACCTGGAAGGGGCGCCCCTGAGCATGCAGGAGGAAGCGGCCGGCGATCCGATCAACGGCGCGGTGCTGGGGGGCATGAACCTCAAGAACCTTCTGTCGGCCGGGCTGTCGGCCATGCCGGTGGACAGCGACGGCGTGCCCTTCGACATGTCCCACATCTATGCCAGCGGCAACATCGCCGCCGACATGACCGCGAACGTGACGGCGGAATCGACGGGCCGGACGCTGGCCG
Organism: Paracoccus rhizosphaerae; assembly: GCF_026162645.1. Taxonomy (GTDB): domain Bacteria; phylum Pseudomonadota; class Alphaproteobacteria; order Rhodobacterales; family Rhodobacteraceae; genus Paracoccus; species Paracoccus rhizosphaerae. The sequence continues at coordinate 65,667 of NZ_JAOTBE010000005.1, read as the reverse complement.
TGCGGCTTTACAACATGACGAACGACCCCGGCATGAAGGACATGCTGGCCTATCTGATCGCCCGCGATACCATGCACCAGAACCAGTTCATGGCCGCGCTGGAGGAGTTGGGCGGCGCGGAAGGCAACTTCCCGATCCCGAACAGCTTCCCGCAGGACATGGAGACGCAGGAATTCAGCTATGCCTATCTGGGTTTCCAGGCGGACGGCAGCGAACCCGCGCAGGGCCGCTGGTCCAAGGGGACTTCGATGGACGGCAAGGGCGAATTCACGACCCGCGTCTTCAAGCCGCTGGGCGACGAGCCGAACCTCGGCAAGGCCAAGCCGAAGAGCGGCGCCCAGTCCCAACAGATCTGAGGGCTTGACGACCGGCGCCGGCGGGACGTCCCGCCGGTGTCTCCGCGCCACAGGCGACCAAGTGAGGACACGGCATGACACAGGACAGGTTTGCGCTTGTCACCGGCGGATCGACCGGCATTGGGCGCTGTCTGGCGCAGCTGGCGGCCGAGGATGGCCACGACCTGCTGATCGTCTCTGACGACAGCGGCATCACCCGCATGGACGATCTGTCCAAGACCGGCGTCGCGATCGAGACGCTGTCAGCCGACCTGTCGATGCAGGAGGGCGTCGATGCCCTGCTGGACCGGCTGGGACCGCGCTGCCCCGACCTGTTCTTCGCCAATGCCGGCCGCGGGTTGGGTCGGTCCTTCCTGGAACAGGACCCCGATGACATCCTGAAGGTGCTGGGCACCAACGTCCTCGGCACGACGATGCTGACGCATGAGATCGCAGGGCGCATGGTGCGCCGCGGGTCCGGCCGCATCCTGATGACAGGATCGATCGCCGGCAACATGCCGGGCACCTTCCAGGCGGTCTACAACGCGACCAAGGCCTATGTGAATTCGCTGGCGGCAGCGCTGGCCCGAGAGCTTGAGGGCACCGGTGTGACCGTCACCTGTCTTGAACCCGGCCCGACCGAGACGCAGTTCTTCCAGCGCGCCGGGATGTGCGACACACCGGTGGGGCAGGGGCCGAAGGACGACCCCGAGATGGTCGCGCGCGCTGGCTATGAGGCGCTGATGTCGGGCCGGCCCGAGGTCGTTTCGGGCTGGAAGAACAAGGCGCAGGCGGCGATGTCGCACATCACGCCGAAAGCGGTCCTGGCGGGCTTGCACCGCAAGATGGCAAAGCCGCAGGACGAGTGACATCACAGACGCGCCACCGGACCCTGGCCGGTGAGCGGTCTTCCATCCCCGGCCTGGTCGCCCTCTCGCGCGAGCCTTGGCCCGCAGCACTTATGCATCGACAAGCCGGATGCTTGATCCAACGGGCGTCGCGGAGGCAGCAGGGCTCCTTGGCGCCGCCGTCGGATCAGGCGTCGGAACTCGGCCCCGCGCGCAGCGGTGCCTTTTCCGCGACCTCTTCGTCTATGACGCGGGCGCCGCGATATCCGGTGAGATAACGCGAGAGCCACTGCGCCGAGACCAGCACGCGGTGCTGGAACCCAACCAGCAGATAGACATGGATCAGCGCCCAGCCTGCCCAAGCAATCCACCCCCGCAGCTTCAAGCGACCGTGGTGGAAAATGGCGGCATGGCGGGCGATGATCGCGGTGTTGCCCCGGCTGCGATAGCGGAACTCGGGCAGGGGGTGGCCATCGCGGATATGCGCGACCAGCGCCGGCCCTAGGTGGCGGCCCTGCTGCTGCGCGACCTGCGCCAGGCCGGGAAGGGGGTTTCCCTCGGCATCGGGGCAGGCGGCCGCGTCGCCCAGCACGAAGACGTTGTCGAGGCCTGGGACCATCAGCCGCGCGTCGACGATGGCCCGGCCGCCGCGATCCGTCTCGGCAACCTGCGCCGCCAGGGGCGAGGGCCGAACCCCCGCGGCCCAGATGATCAAACCGACATCGAGGCTTTCGTCGTCCAGCTCGACATGTTCGGGACCGATATCGCTGACGGGTGTTCCGGTCCGGATCTCGACGCCGCGACATTCCAGGCTGTCGCTGGCATAGGCGGCCATGTCGTCGGGAAAACCCGCCAGGATGCGTGGCCCCGCCTCGATCAGCAGGATGCGGATGGCGGCCGGGTCGATGGTACGAAACTCTCGCGCCAGTGTCCGCCGCCCCAGTTCCGAGATCGAGCCCGCAAGCTCGACTCCGGTTGGACCGGCGCCGATGATCGCGAAGGTCAGCAGGCGGCGCTTTTCGTCGGGATCGGTGCAGCGTTCGGCGCGTTCGAAGGCCACCAGCAGGCGTGACCGGATGCTGCGGGCGTCCTCGATCGATTTCAGGCCGGGCGCATGCGCCGCCCAATCGTCATGGCCGAAATAGCTGTGCCCCGATCCGGGCGCCAGGACGAGATGCCGGTACGCGATCAGCTCTCCGCCGCCCAGGCGCGCGCGGCAGAGCGTCGCGTCGACCTGTTCGACCTCGCCCAGGATCACCTGCACCGACCGGTGGCGTCGAAGGATCTGGCGCACCGGCTCGGCCACGTCAGTAGCCGACAGCGACGCCGTCGCCACCTGGTAGAGCAGCGGCTGGAACAGGTGATGGTTGCGCCGGTCCACGATAATTGCTGGGATGCCGGCCCGGCCCAAGGCACGCGCGACCTCCAGCCCGGCGAAACCCGCGCCGATCACCAGCACGTCGGTCGTCCAGGTGGCGATGTCATGCTGCTCGTGGTGGGCTGTCATCGTTCTGCCTTTCCATCCGCGTTGCCTTGTGGCTGCCGCCCCTGCCTTGACCCAAGCGCTGGAGGTGGCGAATGTTCCGACATCCCCCTGTCCTGCAGCCCGGCCATGCAGGAATGTCGCAACCCGGCGGGCATCGGCCGCTGCCGGTGGATGCGTCCGGTCCGTGGAACCTGACGGGGCAAGGGTTGTTCGACCCCCGAGGGGCTGCGCGGCCCCGACCTGACACCAAGAATGGAGTTTGCATGACCCGCTGGACCGAGACCGCCCTTGTCTTCGCCCTTGCGCTTGTCGTGGCCTGGCTGGCCTTTATGGTGATCCAGCGCGTGGCGCTGCGCGTGGTGGCCCATAACGGCGGCTTCTGGCGTCCGCTTCTGGCCCGCACCCGTGGCGCGGTCCAGCTGGCCCTGATCATCGTGGCGGTCTCGGTCGCCTCGAACGCCGTACCGCTGCCTTGGCCCGAAACGGCGCTGCTGCGTCACCTGCTGCTGCTGGCCTTCATCGCCTGCGTCACGATGATGTTCCGTGCGGCCCTGGACATCTGGATGGCGCTGCACCTGCGCCGCTTCCGACTGGATGTCGAGGACAACCTGATCGCGCGCAAGCATGTGACACAGACGCGCATCCTCCACCGCGTGGGTGATGTGCTGATCTTTGCCATCGGCCTCAGCGCGGCGCTGATGACCATCGACGGCGTGCGGCAATACGGCGTCAGCCTGCTGGCCTCGGCCGGGGCGGCGGGCATCGTTGTCGGTCTGGCGCTGCAGCCGGTCCTGCGCAACCTTCTGGCGGGCATCCAGCTGGCCCTGACGCAGCCCATCCGCATCGATGACGCCGTCATCGTCGAGGGCGAATGGGGCAATGTCGAGGAGATCACCGCGACCTATGTCGTCGTCCGCATCTGGGACAAGCGCCGGCTGATCGTGCCGCTGAATTATTTCATGGAGACGCCGTTCCAGAACTGGACCCGCAGCGACGCGACGCTGATCGGGGTGGTGATGCTTTATGTCGATTACGACGTATCGATCCCAGACTTGCGGGCCGAGGCCGAACGGATCGTCCGCGCATCGCCCCTGTGGAACGGAGAGACCTTCGTGCTGCAGGTCACCGACTTCCGCGAAAGCGTGGTCGAGGTTCGCGTTCTGGCCAGCGCTCGCAACGCCGGCCGCGCCTTCGACCTGCGCTGCGAGATCCGGGAAAGGCTGCTGGCCTATCTGCAGTCCGAACAGAAGGCGGCGCTGCCACGTACCCGCGCCACTGTCGAAACCGAGAAGGCGCCTGCGTTTCTGCAAGCGGACGGCTGACCAGCGCAGCTTGCGCTGCCCATGAAAAAGCCGGCGCCGCAATGGCGCCGGCTTCGTCATCTGTCCAGACAGATCAGAGCGCTTCCGCCGTCCGCTCCATCCATTCGCGGTGACGACGTTCGTCGGCCAGCGCTTTTTCGAAGAACGCCTTCGACTTCGGGATGGCATCGCGATGCGCGGCTGCGCGGTCATAGGCGGTGACGGTGTCATCCTCGTTGGTCTTCATGGCCTTGAGGATGGCGCTGTCGCCCATCATCCCGGCCAAGGTGACCTTGCCGGTTGTCAGCATCTGCTTCATGTCGCCTTCCAAGGGGGCTTCGGCCCCGGTCTCGGCAGCCATCTCGTTCAGCACGTCCAGGTGCTGGAGGTGGTCTTGGCGAAAGCTCTCGATCTGGCTGGCGATGGTGCTGTCGGACAGCTTCTCGATCGTCGTCTCGTAGGCGGCGATGGCGTCGCGTTCGAGCAGGATCAGGTTCTTGACCAGGTCCTGAATGGTGTTTTCGGTTCCTACGGTGGTGGCCATCAGAGGTCCTTCCTTACTTGTTGGTGCGGCCGCGCTGAGAGGGATCGACGCCCCCTTGCGGCGTAGTGTCATTGGCGACGTCGCCTTCAAATGTGTTGTCGCCCTCAATGGGCGGGTCCTTGCGGTCGGCGCCCTTCGAACGTCCGATGCCCGGATCCTCGCGCAGATCCTTGTCGGTGGGTTCGTCGGTCTTCGGATGCTTGTTGCTCATGCCTCGTCCTTGCGGTCGTTCGGGCGTTCGTCGGCCAGCTTGTCCTTGTCGGCCACCGCGCCGGGTTCGCCCCGGCCGGGGCCGTGGTTGTCGACGTTGGAACGGCCCTGTTCGTTCTGGACATGGGCCGAATCCAGCCCGCGCTGGTCGGAATGGCGCGAGGTGTCGCGGTTCGACAGCGGTTCTTGGGGCAGGCGCGTGCCGGGGTCGGCGGGGGCAAGTCCGCCGGTCCCGTCGCCTTTCGCCTGGTCCTGCTGTCCGGGGCCGAAGCCCTTCCTGTCTGCATGTGCCATGTTGGTCTCCTTTCGGATGTCCCCAGAACCGGCAGGGCGCGGCAATGTTCCCGGATCAGGGGGTCAGCACGACTTTTGTCCATTCGTTCTGCTGGTCGTGGAAGTTGCGATAGCCGCGCGCAGCCTCCTCGAGCGGCAGGCGGTGAGAGATCAGGAAGGTGGTGTCGATCTCTCCCTCCATGATCCGGTGCATCAGCTCCTTCGTATAGCGTTGCACATGGGTCTGGCCGGTGCGGATCTGCAGGCCCTTCTCCATCAGCGCGCCAAGCGGGAACTTGTCGGCCATGCCGCCATAGACGCCCGGCACAGACACGCGGCCGCCCTTGCGCACCGCCATCAGCGCCATGCGCAGGGCATGCGCGCTGTCGGCGCCCATGCCGAAGCGCTGCTTGGCGGAATCCAGCAGGTTGTCGGGTGCAAAGCCGTGGCTCTCCATGCCAACGGCGTCGATGACAGCGTCTGGACCCAGACCGCCCGACATTTCCATCAGTGCCTCGAGCACGTGGGTCTGCTTGAAGTCGATGACCTCGGCCCCCAGCTTGCGCGCCAGGTCCAGCCGGTGCGGATAGTGGTCGATGGCGATGACCTTGCCCGCGCCCATCAGCAGCGCCGACTGCACGGCAAACAGTCCCACAGGGCCGCAGCCCCAGACCGCGACCGTGTCACCTGGTTCGATGTCGCAGTTCTCAGCGGCCATCCAGCCGGTCGGAAGGATGTCTGACAGGAACAGCACCTGTTCGTCGGGCACCCCGTCAGGCACGACGATCGGTCCCACGTCTGAAAACGGCACGCGGACATATTCCGCCTGACCACCGGGATAGCCGCCGGTCAGGTGCGAATAGCCGAACAGCCCGCTCATGGCGTGGCCATAGAGCATCTCGGACGCGTCCTGCTTTTCGACCGGATTCGAGTTGTCGCAGGCGGAATAGAGGCTGGCCTTGCAGAAGAAGCAGCTTCCGCAGCTGATCGTGAAGGGCACCACGACCCGCTGGCCCTTCTGCAAAGTCGATTTCGGGCCGGTTTCGACCACGCGGCCCATGAACTCGTGACCCAGGATGTCGCCCTTGGCGACGCCGGGGATGACGCCGTCGTAAAGGTGCAGGTCCGATCCGCAGATCGCGGTCGATGTCACCTCGATGATCGCGTCGCGCGGGTTGACAATTTCGGGGTCCGGGGCGTTTTCGACCCGCACATCGTGACGGCCGTGCCAAGTAAGAGCGCGCATCAGGTGTTCCTCTGGTTGGCATTGGTGGCGATCTCGCCGGTCTCCAGCAGCATCTTCAGCCGCTTCAGTTCGTGACGGCCACGGGTCCGGGGGTCGGCGCGGCGCAGCTTGGCGGCCCATTGCCCGGCCATGCCCCAGTGCGGGCGCCAGGCGACATGGGCCTCGACTTCGGTGCCGCGTCCGGCGGGGGCGTCGCGCAGTTGCACCTTCGCCTCGATGTCGAAGTCCGACCCCTCGACCGACCGCCAGGCCAGTGCCTCGCCGTGGCGGTCCTCGACCAGCCGCGTCTCGATGCGGGCGTCACCGCCGGGTGTGGCGATGACCCAAGTCATCCGGTCGCCGGGGCCACGCTCGACCGCACGCAGGTCCTGCATGAAGCGGGCCAGCTGTTCGGGTTCGCGCCACATCGCGTGGATGCGGTCTCGGGGGGCGTCGATGGTCACGGTCCGCCCGGCGACGATATATGCGCCGAAGCGCGACTGCCTGGCGGTGCGGCCGGGGGCGCTATCCGGAGGGCGGTTGCGGGTTTCGTTCATCAGCCGCGTCACGGCGGCGGCGCCGATCGCCAGCGCGGCCAGGCCGGTGACGGTCACGATATCTGTCTTGCGTCTGTGCATGATGGCTCCGGGTTCTGAAAGATGCGGGCGGCGTGCCCGCGGGCATCAGGCGGGAAGACGTCACCAACTGCGAACCGGCGGCGTTGTTCCTGCGCGCGGGAACATGCGGACCGGTCGCCGGTTCTTCCTGCAGCCACGCCGCCCGCCGGGCGGCCAGGAAAAGGAACGCAACATGCACCAGGAACCAGGTCCCCGCGTCGTCGTCATCACCGGCGGGTCGAGCGGCATCGGCGAGGCGACGGCCATGGCCTTCGCCAAGGAACGGGCGATCCTCGTCCTTGCGGCGCGCGATCTGGACGCGACCGAGGCCGTCGCCCGCCGCTGCCGCGCCCGCGGAGCGGCGGCGCTGGCCGTCCAGGCCGACATCGGGGACATCGCGCATGTCCGCGCGCTGGCGGATGCCGCCTGCGACTTCGGCGGCGGGATCGACGTCTGGGTCAGCAATCCCGGCGTGGGCGCGGTCGGGAGATACGACGAGGTCCCGATGGAGGCCCATGAGCGGGTGATCCGCACCAACCTGATCGGCCACATGAACGAGGCGCATGCCGCGCTGCCGATCTTTCGCCAGCAGGGGCAGGGGGTCTTCGTCAACGTGATCTCTCTGGGCGGCTTCGCCTCCACGCCATTCGCGGCGGCCTATGGCGCCAGCAAGTTCGGGCTGCGCGGCTTTTCCGAGGCGCTGCGCGGAGAGCTGCAGGACCAGCCGCACATCCATGTCTGCGACATCTATCCGTCCTTCGTGGACACGCCGGGCATCAGCCACGGCGCGAACTATACCGGCCGCCGCCTCAGCGCACCGCCGCCGCTGCTGGATGCGCGGCGCGTCGCGCGGGCGATCTGCCGCGTCGCAGACCGCCCGAGGGCCACGACAATGGTTGGCGCCGTGACCGCGATGGTGCGGCTTGGTCACGCGATTTCGCCCCAACTGAGCACGCACCTGATGGGGGGCTTCCTGCGGACCTATTTCGACCGGGCACCGGTGGCGGCGGTTACTGACGGAAACCTGCATGAGCCGCCGCAGATCGCAGGTGGCATCGACGGCGGGCTTCGCAGCGATCGGAGCGAGGTTGCGAAAACGGCTGTACGGCTGGCGGCCTTCGGCGGGGCGACCGTGCTGCTGGGCACTCTGCTGACCCGGACCGGGTCCCGCCGCCGCTGACGGTCTTTGACCGGCTTATCCGCGCCCTGACCGTTGCAGCGCCTGGCGCAGGCGTTCGACAAGGGCGCGGATCTCGTCCGACAGAGGCATCTGCTGAAGGCTCTGCCGCAGCGGGGCAAACTGGCGCTGAAGATCGCGGGCGCTGGTTTCTTGGTCGCTGTTCGTCATGTCGTCGGACCTCTGCAAGACGTTGAAGACGGATCATGCGGGGGGCTTCTGTCGCCATTCGTTCATCGGTCAAAAGGTCGCAGGCAAGTAGGGCTTCGCCTTTTGCAACAGTTGACCTATGTTAGTCGGGTTGGCTTGAGGATGGCGCGATGGTGGGAAAATCGGTGGATGGTCAGTGCGGCGTTGATGATGCGCTGTTGCGGATGCAGGCGGATGTAGGGAACATCCCGCTGTCGCCCGAGGTGCGGGCCTTGGCCATGCGTCTGGCGCAGGCGTTGGATACCGCTGATGGGCCGCAGATGACGATGCCGAACGTGCCTGACCACAACCAGGGCCTCGGCCAGGACGAGCATCCCTAGACCAGCGCCCAGATCCCCAACAGGATCACCACGACCATCAACACGATCGGCAGCACCATGCGCCCCTTGTCGGGGGCCTGGACGTTCTGCGTTTCGCGCCCGGCGGTTTCCTCGCGGCGGCGCTGATCGCCGGCGGCGACATGCGCTTCGGCCGGCGTGACGGGATTTCCGCTGGCTTCGGCGTCGGTGCCAAGGGGGGCGGCGGCCGGGTCGGGATAATCGACCTTGTCGGCCGCAGCGCCCCGGTCGATCTCTCGGCGGAGCATGTCGGGGTTGTCGCGCGCACCGTCGCGGTCGGTCGGTGGGGGATCCTTGCTCATGGTTGGTTCCTCTGCTTCAGGTGGTCAATAGGTCGCCGGCGGGTCGCTGGCCGGGAAGGATTCGTCCGACATTTCGTCCACGCGGTCCCAGTGGCGGGGCGGGCTTGCCATCTCCTCGGGTCCGGCGTCGCGGACCCGGTGGCGGGGTCCGTGGTGGTCGCGGACGGGCATGCGACGCTGCAGCGAAGGCGCCGCCAGCCCAGCCAGGACGCCCAGTGCAAACATCATCGTCAGTTCCTTGCGCATGATCGAAACCTTTCTTCAGATAAAGGGCTTGCCGCCGGTCACGGCGATGGTCGCGCCCGAGACATAGCTCGACATGTCCTCGGCCAGCATCACATAGGCAGAGGCCAGCTCGACCGGCTGGGCGGGCCGTCCCATCGGGTAGCTCGCGCCGAACTTCGACACTGCCTCGGGCTTGAAGCTGCCGGGGATCAGCGGTGTCCAGACCGGCCCAGGCGCCACGCAGTTCACCCTGACGCCGCGATATGCGACCATCTGGGCCAGCCCCATGGTGAAGTTCTGGATCGCCCCCTTGGTCGAGGCATAGGCCAGAAGCGCCGGGCTGGGCTGGTCCGAATTGATCGAGACCGTGTTGATGATCGAGGCGCCTTCCTTCAGGTGCGGCATCGCCGCCTTGCACAGATAGAAGATCGCGTCGATGTTCGTGGCGAAGGTCTTGCGCCATTCCTCGTCGGGAATGTCCTCGATCCGGTCGAACAGCTCCTGGTGTCCGGCATTGTTGACCAGGATGTCCAGCTGGCCCCACTTGTCGATGATCCCGTCGATGATGCTGCGGCAATGGGCGGGGTCGGCGATGTCGCCCTCGAAGCACAGGCAGCGGCGGCCCTCGGCCTCGACCAGCTGCGATGTCGAGCGCGCGTCGTCGTCCTCGGACAGGTAGGACAGCGCGACGTCGGCACCCTCGCGGGCATAGGCGATAGCCACGGCGCGGCCGATGCCGCTGTCGCCGCCGGTGATCAGCGCGGTCTTGCCGGCCAGGCGGTTGGCGCCGCGCCAGCTGTCCTCGCCATGATCGGGGACCGGGTTCATGCGCGCAAAGCTGCCGGGCAGTTCTTGCGTCTGTTCGGGGAAGGGGGGCTTGGGATAGCGTGACATCGGCAGGCTCCAGTCGGGGTATCGTGGGCCCTAACCGGGACTCGTCGCGAATGTTCCTGCCGATGGCGGCAGGTTCGGGGACGCACCAGCCAAAGCGACGGCGGAACCCAACACCGTTCACGAGCATTTGCACATGTGGGAAAAGTCTTACCCGGACGATTTCAGAAGACGGACAGGCTGACGGAAGGCAACGCATGTCAGACGACTTACTCGACCACGTCCGCGCGCTGCACGCGTACGGCCAGTCGCTGTGTGGCAACCCGACCGAGGCGGAAGATCTGGTTCAGGAAACGCTGGTACGTGCCATCGAACATGCTGACAGCTATCGGCCCGGCACCTACATGCGGGCGTGGCTGTTCACGATCATGCGCAACCGGTTCTACACCAACCGCAAGAAGGCTGCCAGGGAACCGACGGGGTCGGCCGACTGCGTATCGATCGGCCCCAGCACCCAGCCTACGCAGGAATGGCACCTGCGCAACAACGAGCTGTGGCAAGCGCTTGACCAGATGCCGACGCATTACCGAGAGGCGATCGTGCTGGTGGGCGTCATCGGCGAGAGCTATCTCAATGCGGCCGAGATCCTGGACTGCGACATCGGGACGGTCAAAAGCCGGATCTCTCGAGCGCGGGCGATCCTTCGGAACGCGATCGACCCCCCCAATGAGGAATAATTGCCCCCGCTGAAGCGATGGCTTTAATAAGACTGGCGGCAGTCCACCCAGGGCTGCCGCCATATTCATGTGTGCAACTCGTAAGGAAGAAAAGGGCGGAGCGCCGGAGCGCTCCGCTTCGCCGGTCACCCTTCGTAGGCGGGCATCTGTTCAAGCTGCTCGCGCGATGCGTCGACATAGATGCGGATCTCGTCGCCGGCTTCGCTGCGCAGCACGGTCACCTCGTCAAGACCAAGCGCCACGGTGTGCGCACCGATCCCCAGGAAGCCGCCAACGTCGACGATGAAGAACTCAACCACGCCATCTTCCGACAGGCGCACATCCTCGACGTTGCCGATGTTCGCTTCGTCCTGGCCATAGACCTCGGCGCCATTCAACTCTTCGACCGAAATCGTGTTCTGGTCGACCGCCACATAACCGGTAAGCTCGACCTCGGGCGCCATCATCGCCTCGCGGCCCTGACGCCATTCGGCGTTCATGGCAGCGTCATCCTGCTGCTGCATGTCCTGCTGCGGCATCTCTTGCTCGGCGGTCGCATCCGCGGCCTGATCCTCGACGCTGACATTCGCCTCGCCGGCTGCGTTGATGTCGACCTGCGGCTCTTCCTGCTGGGTGAACTGGATGATCGGTTCGGCAGGTTCAAAGATCACCTCAGGCTGCATCTGTTCCAGAGCTACCTCGGCCTCGCCCTGATCGACCAGCTGAACCTGCGGGGTTCCCTGCTCAACCTGAACGTCGGCCCCGCCGGTGTCCTGCGCATCTTCCAATGCGACATCGACCTGGGCTTCGCCCTGTTCGACCTCAACAACCGGCTCGGCCATGTCGACATCAACCTGCGGCTCGGGCGTCGTGACGTCAACCTGCGGGTCAGGCATTTGCACGATGATCTCGGGGTCTGGCTGGTCGATGGTCACGGTCGGCTGGGGCATGTCGATCGTCACCGTCGGCGGAGCCTGACGCACGATGATCTGCGGGCGCGGGACGGTCACGTCGACCTGCGGCTCGGGCTGCGTCACGCTGACCTCGGGGGCGGGCTGTTCGACGGTGACGGTTGGATCAGGCTGCGTGACCACGATGCGGCCCTCGATCATCTCGGCCTGGTCGCCCTGGTCGAGCGCGGCATTGACCTGCACCACATAGGGTTCGCAGGCAGCATCGTCGCCAGCTTCGATGACCGGGCGCGCCTGGTCCAGCCATTCCTGTTGCAGCCTGTCGTTGTATTCGTCGGCGATCCGTTCAAGCTGGGTACAATAGTCGGAGCCGGTGTCTTGTCCCATGCCATCTGCGGCCTCCTGGGCCAGCGCTGGCGCTGCGGTCGAGCAGAGCAGCGAGGCGGCCAGAATGTGTGTCAGACGCTGTTTCATCGTCGTCTCCTGTGTTTCGGATTTGGACACCAGCAACAGTTGGATCGCCGATGTGTTCCTGAATTTCGGCAGGAAATGGCCGGTGGGCGTCTAATTTACTGTTATGAAACTGATTTCGGCGTCAGCCTGCGGCGGGGTCTTCACCTGCTTCCTGGCTTGACAGCAGGTCCAACGTGACCGTCGCCGCGACCCATTGACGAAAACGCGCCAGCGCTGGGTTGCCGTCGCCCCGTTCGGGCCACGCCAGCCAATAGGCCCCGTCGCCGGGAACCGCGGGTTGCAGGATCGGCACCAGGCGACCCTCGGCGATTTCGGGATGGGCCAGGTAGCTTGGCAGCAGCGCCACGCCCAGTCCGCTGATCGCTGCCTGGATCATCATCGAGAACTGGTCCATGACCATGCCCGACACGACGCCCCCGCCGCCGCCCTGCGCGTTGAACCACGCTTGCCAGCCGTGCGGGCGCGTCTCCAGTTGCAGCACCGGCAGCCCGGCCAGGTCAACCGGTCCGGTGATCGGGTGGCTGTCCAGGAACAGGGGCGAGGCGCAGGCCGTCAGCCGTTCGTCGAACAGCTTCATGTGATGCGCGTCGGGCCAGTCGTCGGCGCCGAAGTAGATTGCAGCGTCGAACGTCTCGGTCGCGAAGCTGAAGCGCTGGATCTTGGTCGAGAGGTTGATCGAGATGCCCGGATTGTCCGCCAGGAACTGCCCGATCCGCGGCGCCAGCCACCGCGTCGCAAAGGTCGGCAGCACAGACAGCGACAGCGCACCTCCGCCGGGGTTCGCGATCAACCCCATGCTGGCCCGCTGGATCAGGTCCAGCCCCTGCGTCACGCTGGCGGCATAGACCTGCGCCTCGGGCGTGGGCGTCAGCCGCTTGCGGTCGCGCGCGAACAGCGGCTTGCCCAGCTGGCGTTCCAGCGACGCGATCAGCCGGCTGACCGTGCTTTGCGTCAGGTGCAGCTCATCCGCCGCCGCCGTGACCGAGCGGTGGCGGATCACCGCCTCGAAAGCGATCAACTGTGACAGGCTGGGAAGAAAGCGGCGTTGGCGCATCGAACATTCATAGGATGAATGTTCTCATGTGGAAATACTGTTTCTGTCTTGGTGGCCGATGCGATACACCATGGCAAACAGTCATTCGATGCAGGAAGGCAGATCATGCTGGACAAGACCACCGTTGACCACAAGGGCGGCACCTTCACCTGGGAAGACCCGTTCCTGCTGAACGACCAGCTTGAGGAAGACGAGCGGATGATCCGCGACACGGCCGCCTCCTTCGCCGCCGACAAGCTGGCCCCCCGCGTGCAGGAGGCCTATCTGACCGAACACACCGATCCCGAGATCTTTCGCGAAATGGGCGCCAGCGGCCTTTTGGGCGTCACCATCCCCGAGGAGTATGGCGGAGTTGGCGCCTCCTATGTCGCCTACGGTCTCGTCGCCCGAGAGGTCGAGCGGATCGACAGCGGCTATCGGTCGATGATGTCGGTGCAGAGCAGCCTGGTGATGTTCCCGATCCACGCCTACGGGTCCGAGGAGCAGCGCCGGAAATACCTGCCGAAGCTGGCCAGCGGCGAATGGATCGGCTGTTTCGGCCTGACCGAACCCGATGCCGGGTCGGACCCCGCCGGCATGAAGACCCGCGCCGTCAAGACCGATGGCGGCTATCGTCTGAATGGGTCGAAGATGTGGATCTCGAACGCGCCCATCGCGGATGTTTTCGTGGTCTGGGCCAAGTCCGACGCCCATGACGGCAAGATCCGCGGTTTCGTTCTGGAAAAGGGCATGAAGGGCCTGTCGGCACCCAAGATCGGCGGCAAGCTGTCGCTGCGCGCTTCCATCACCGGAGAGATCGTGATGGAGGATGTCGAGGTCGGCGAAGACGCGCTGCTGCCCAATGTCAGCGGCATGTCGGGGCCGTTCGGCTGCCTGAACCGTGCGCGCTATGGCATCAGCTGGGGCGTCATGGGCGCGGCCGAGGATTGCTGGTTCCGCGCCCACCGCTATGGCATGGACCGAAAGCAGTTCAACCGCCCGCTGGCCGCGACGCAGCTTTACCAGAAGAAGCTGGCTGACATGCAGACCGAGATCGCCTTGGGCCTGCAGGCCAGCCTGCGCGTCGGGCGCCTGATGGACCAGGGCCGCTTCGCGCCCGAGATGATCTCTCTCATCAAGCGCAACAACTGCGGCAAGGCGCTGGACATCGCCCGCGTCGCCCGCGACATGCATGGCGGCAACGGCATCCAGATCGAATACCACGTCATGCGCCATGCCCAGAACCTGGAAACAGTGAACACCTACGAAGGCACGCATGACGTCCATGCGCTGATCCTGGGCCGGGCCCAGACGGGGCTGCAGGCCTTTGCCTGAAGGTCCGCTGTGCGGCCTGAAGGTCGTCGAGCTTGCGCGCATCCTGGCCGGTCCGTGGATCGGCCAGACCCTCGCCGACCTGGGGGCAACAGTCATCAAGGTGGAATCACCCGACGGCGACGATACCCGCCGCTGGGGGCCGCCCTTCATCGACCGTCCCCGCGCCGACGGATCAACCGAAAGGGTGGCCGCCTATTTCCACGCTGCCAACCGCGGCAAGACCAGCGTCACCTGCGATTTCAACGACGCGGACGACTTGGCACGGCTGCGCGGCCTGATCGACCAGGCCGACGTCGTCATCGAGAACTTCAAGTATGGTGGCCTGACGCGTTTCGGTCTGGACTATGCCAGCCTGTCGGCGCGCAATCCGGGGCTGGTATATGCCTCGGTCACCGGGTTCGGGCAGACAGGACCACGCGCCGGTCAGCCCGGCTATGATTTCCTGATCCAGGGCATGAGCGGGATCATGGACCTGACCGGCGACCCCGAGGGCGAGCCGCAGAAGGTCGGCGTTGCCTGGATCGACATCTTCACCGGCCTTTACGGCGTCATTGGTATCCAGGCGGCCCTGGCCGAGCGGGCGCGGTCAGGGCAGGGGCAGCAGGTCGATCTGGCACTCTTCGACTGCGCGCTGGGGGTGCTGGCCAATCAGGCCGCGAACCACCTGCTGGGCGGGACCGAGCCGACGCGGCTGGGAAACGCGCATCCCAATATCGTGCCCTACCAGGTTTTTCCGGCGCGCGATGGTCACCTGATCATCGCCTGCGGCAACGACCGGCAATTCCGCGCGCTGTGCCTGGCATTGAACCTGCCAGACCTGGCCGAGGATCCCGAACTGGCCACCAACGCGCAGCGCGTGGCGCGACGGGAAGCCCTTTGCGCGCGGCTGGCGCAGGCGACGTCGCAGCGCGACCGGGCGGATCTTATCGCCGCGCTGACCGCAGTCGGCGTGCCCGCCGGTCCGATCAATCGCGTGTCCGAGGCGCTGTCGGACCCGCAGTCACAGGCACGAGGCATGGTCATCGGCCCCGAGGGGATCGCGGGCTTGCGCACGCCGATCACCCTGTCGCGCAGCGCGACCGTGGCCGAAGGCGCGGCCCCGGCGCTTGGCGAGGGGCGCTGGAGCTTCTAGCCCGCCGCCGGGACTTGCCTCAGTGGGTGCTTCGAGTGGACCGGCAGCATGCATCTGGCGGCCAGATCGCCCAGCCCGCAGTCGAAGACGATGTCGCTGCCCAAGCCGAAAACGCGCGTGTCGGGGCGCAGCGCGTCCTTCAGCCGATCGACTGGCGTCCGGCTGGTCAGGCCCTGCGGGCCGGCGCCGATGATCAGGGGCGCGATTGAGACCTGCAGACGGTCCAGCAGCCCGGCTTCGAGGAACCCGGTGATGGTCGTCCCGCCGCCCTCGATCAGCAGCGAGCCAAGACCCACCGTTCGCAGCCCGTCCAGGATCTGCGACGGGTCCAGCTGCCTGTCATGCAGGGGCAGGCGCAGGATCTCGACTCCGCGGGGGCGGGGGCGGTCGACGCCCTGCACGACGATGCGCCGCGCACCGGTCGCGGCCAGCATCGGTGCATCATCGGGCAGGCGCCCGCGCGGGTCAATGACGATGCGGGCCGGGTCGTGGCCGCTGCACAGCCGCACCGTCAGGCGCGGATGGTCGTGCAGCGCGGTTCCCACCCCGATCACCACACCGTCGACCAGCGCCCGCAGGCGGTGAAGATGCGCCAGCCCGTCGGGTCCAGAGACGTCGCGCGCGTCGCCAGACATCGTGGCGATGCGCCCGTCCAGCGACTGTCCGATCTGCGCCACCGTGACCGGCCCCAGGTCGCGTCGCGCCACGGGGCCGTAAAGGTCCAGCGCCGCCCGTTCTCCGGCGGAAAAACGGCCGCAGCAGGCACATGCCTGGCCGCTGCGCACCGCCAGGATGCGGTCCCAGACCCGGGGGGTGACGTCGACGGCCTGCATGGTGTTCGTCTCCTTCGGATAAGGGTCAGGCAGTGCGGGGCGGCAGCGCCAGAAGGTCCAGATGACCGATCAGGCAGCGACTCTCAGAGGCCATTCCGGCGCGGGCCCGGCCCCATTCGGCGGCCATCGGCTGGCCCGCCTGGCCGGCCGCGTCCGCAATTCCCTCCACCAGCGCCCGGTGCAGGGGTACGGCCTCTGCCGCGATCCGCCACGGGCTGATCGCCTGCTGCACGTTGAATCCCGCGGCGCGGAAGATGGTCGCGGCCACGGTTCCAGCATCGGGTCCCAGGGCCGGCCCCAAGCCCTTGTCGCTGCGCTGGTGGTCGTTGAAGGCGCGGGTCACGTCGTGGTCCTTGGGCAGGGCTGGCTCCCACGACATGATGCCATCATAGGACAGTGCGGCATAGAAGGGCAGCCCCGCCGCCGCCAGTATGGCGGCCAGATCCTCGATCCAGGCGGCCGGCATCAGGTCCAGGAGGGCCGAGGCGGTGACCAGCGTCACCCCCTCCAGCGGCAGGGCGTCCAGTTGCGCCAAATCCAGTTCATGCACCTGCACGCGACCGGGGGCCTCGGCGCTGGCCTGGTCCAGCAGCAGCGGATCGTTGTCGACCAGATGCCAGCGGGCGGTCTCGGGCAGGTGCGGCGCCAGGGCCCGGACGGTCGATCCCGTGCCGCAGCCCAAGTCCAGGATCACCGGTGCTGGTCCTGCGGCCGCGACGGCACGGGTCAGCAGGGCCGGGTCCCGCGCCTTTTGGTCGGCGGGTTCGCGCAGCGCCAGCCACTGTGCCGAGAACCCCATGATCAGAGATCCCCCTCGAACCAGGCGCGCGCCATGTGGCTTTCCTGCAGCGTCACGCGCAGCCGCTTCAGCCGCGCCGGATCGCCCAGATCGCCCGTCCGCGCCTTGTCGGCCAACTGGTCGAAGATGTGCTTGCAGAGGAACTCGGTCGTGGTGAACTTGCCGCCGAAGGCCTCGATCTCGTCCAGGTTCTTGTAGCGCAGCGGCGCAAGGGCATCCGACAGCGCCTCGGTTGCCAGGCCCATGTCGACAACCAGGCTTTCGTCATCCATCTCCTCGGCGAAGAAGGCGGCGTCGACGGTGAAGGTCGCGCCGTGCATCCCCTGTGCGGGCCCGAAGGTGGGCGACGGCAGGGAATGGGCGATCATGATATGGTCCCGGACTTCGACTGCGAACATTTGCGCTCCTGCAAGTGGTCAGAATTTGACGCGATGACATAACGTGCCGGGGTCTGACAGGATCCCCGGATAGGCGGCGGGCAGGTCAGCGAAGTCTGTCTGACCAGAGATCAGCGCGTCCAACCGAGCGTCTGCCAGCAGCGCCAGCGCCTTGGTCAGGCGTCGGCGATAGGTCCAGCGCGGCGCGCGGTCGGGCGGGATGGCCCCGACCTGAGAGCTGACGATCCGCAGGCGGCGGCTGTGGAACGCGCCGCCAAGCGGCAGTGCGACTTGCGACTGACCATGCCAACTGGCCTCGACCACGGTGCCTTGGGGTCCAGCCAGATCCAGCGCCGCCACCAGCCCGGCCTGGGTGGCGCTGGCGTGGATCACCACGTCCTGGTCCGGCAGGCCGCCGCCTGACGCCGCGAAGTCGCAGCCAAGCCCACGGGCCAGCGGTTCGCGGGCGGCCAGCGGGTCGATGACCGTGACCTCGGCCCCCGGCAGGCGCGCGGCGAGTGACGCCACAAGCAGCCCGACCAACCCGCCGCCCACCACCGCGACCCGGTCGCCGGCACCTGCCTGACTGTCCCACAGGATGTTCAGCGCGGTTTCCATGTTGGCGGCCAGGACCGTACGTTCCGGCGGCACCGCGTCCGGCACCGGGATCAGCGCATCTGACGGCAGACGGAACTGCGACTGGTGGGGAAAGAGGGCGAAGACGGTGCGTCCGGCCATATCCCCCTCGGCCGCGCGGCCGACGGCGGCATAGCCGTATTTGACCGGAAAGGGAAAATCCCCCTCCTGAAAGGGCGCGCGCATGCGGTCCTGCTCGGACGGAGGGACGCCGCCGGACAGGACCAGCCGTTCCGTGCCGCGGCTGATGCCCGTGAACATTGTCTGGACAAGAACACCCTGACCTAACGCACCGTCGCGGATCTCGGCCCGACCTTCGCCCACGCACCATAGCGCCTGGGCGGTCATGCCAGCAGGTGCCCGGACTTGCGTGCCTTGGTGTCAAGATAGCTGGTGTTGTCGGGACCGCGACCGACCTGCAGGGCCACGCGTTCGACCACCTGGATGCCTTCGCCGTCCAGCCGCGCGATCTTTGCAGGGTTGTTCGTCATCAACCGCACACGTCCGATCCCCATCTGGCGCAAGAGCGCCGCGCCGGTTCGGAAGTCGCGCTCGTCATCCTCGAACCCTAGGCGGTGATTCGCCTCGACCGTATCCAGGCCCTGGTCCTGCAGCGCATAGGCACGCATCTTGTTGGCCAGCCCGATGCCGCGTCCCTCCTGGTTGAGATAGAGAAGCACGCCGGACCCCTCGGCCTCCATCGCCGCCAGCGCGGCGCGGAGCTGCGAGCCGCAGTCGCATTTCAGGCTGCCAAGCACATCGCCGGTGAAGCAGGCCGAATGAAGGCGCACAAGGACCGGCTTCGACCGATCCGGCTGACCGACTTCAACCGCGTAATGCTCGGCACCGCCGTCGCTGGCACGAAAGACATGCAGGCGCCCGTTGCGCGCCGCCAGCATCGGCACCCGCGCATCCGAGACCGGACGCGGATCGCGCGGCGCCAGCAGTTGCGCCAGCACCTCGTCCGCGCCGAGGATGCCCAATCCGTTGCGCATCGCGGTCTGCATGACATCGGGACCGGTAACCACCAGCGCGGCGGGCAGAAGCTCGGCCGCCTTGACCAGACGGATGGCGGCGCGGTGCAGGGCGGTCGGCTGCTGCTGCGGCGCCTGCGGCACCGCGTCAGAGGCAGGCATCCGACGCGACGGGTCGGCAAGCGACCGTACCCAGTCCAGCCGCGCATCTGCAGGGACGGGCAGAAGGGCAACCTCGCCTTCATGTGGGCGATGCCGCAGCGCCTCGGCCCGCCGTGAGGTGACGACCAGTTGATGCGGCGCATCAATGGCCGCGAACCTTTCGGCAGACAGGGTCTCGACCGGCAGGACCAGCGCGGCTTCGGACGTGCTCAGCAGCGCGACCGGCAGGCCCAGGCGCAGGTCGGCCACCATGCGCGCGACGCGTTCGGCATGTCCCGGGGCGAAGGGATCGACAGGCGTGGCGGCACCGGGAAGCAGAGGAGAGACGCGCATGGATCGACCTTCAGCCCTTGGGAACAAGAAGATGTTTCAATCTAACAGCCTGATACACGTAGAGGTTCCGGAGCTGGTTTCACTGCGTGGCGGAATGTCGCGGGCAGGACCGGCGATTTCAGGGAACATCCAGGGCGGCAGCGCACTTTCTGGACGCGCCCGGCGCACCGCCCTAGGCTGAGGCTTTCATTGGGGGATACGATGCAGCTGCGCACCTGGATTGGATTGATCCGTTCGCTTGCGATCTACTACAATCCCGTGCGGCAGCGACAGCTGGTACGCTTCTATAGGGACCTTTTGTCGCCGGGGCAGCTGGCCTTCGACATCGGCGCCCATGTCGGCAGCCGTGCGCGGGCGATGCGTCGTGCAGGCGCCCGCGTCGTCGCCTGCGAACCGCAGGAACCCTTCGTAAGCTTCCTGCAGCGCAGCCTGCCGAGCGACATCGTCCTGGTCCGCAAGGCCGTCGGCCCGACCGAGACGATGGCGCAGATGTCGGTCTCGTCGCTGCACCCGACGGTGTCCTCGCTCAGCGCGAGCTTCGCGGCCGATGCGGCCGAGGCACCGGGTTTCGGCCATGTGCGGTGGGACCGCCGCCAGCAGGTGCAGGTCACGACGCTGGACCGCCTGATCGCCGATCACGGGATGCCCGATCTGGTCAAGATCGACGTCGAGGGGTTTGAGCTGGACGTCCTGGCCGGGCTGAGCCAGCCCCTGCCGCTGGTGTCGGTGGAATACCTGCCGGGCCTGCCCGACCGGACCTTGGCGGTCATTGACCGGCTGGAAGAACTGGGTAACTACTGCTTCAACCCCGTGGCCGGAGAAGATGCCCGCTTCCTGTGGCCGGACTGGCGCGATGCGGACGCGGCGCGGTCCTGGCTGCGCGGCCTGCCGCGCGATGGGCGGTCCGGCGACCTTTATGCGCGGGCGGTCTAGGCGGGCTGGCGGATGGTGGCGGCGAAGCGATCAAAGATCGCCGCAGGGGCGGCGATCACGTTGCCGCTGTCCTCGGGGCGGTCTTCGGGGCTCCAACCCTCGACGCGGCAGCCGGCCTCGCGCAGCAGCACCAGTCCCGCGGCGATGTCCCAGGGGCGCAGGCGGCGTTCCCAGAATCCGTCCAGCCGTCCCGCCGCGACATAAGCCAGATCCAGCGAGGCCGCCCCCATCCGCCGCACCCCCGCCGAATGCGGCAGCACGCGGATCAGGTCGGCGGCATGGTCGGGAATTGCCGGCATGTCGCCGAACGGCAGTCCCGTGCCGAACAGGGCCGCATCGAAACCCGGCGGCGCGGCGGGCGTCAGGGCCGCGTCGTTCAGCCGCAGCCCGTCGCCGATGCGGGCGCTGAAGGTCTCGTCCTTCAGAGGGTCGTGAACGACGCCCAGCACCAGCCGGCCATCCTCTTCCAAAGCGACCGACACGGCCCAGTGGGCGATCCCGCGCAGGAAGTTCGTCGTGCCGTCCAGCGGATCGACGATCCAGCGGCGGCGGCCGGGCAGGTCCCCGGTCTCTTCGCCCAGCCAGCCGTCGCCGGGGTGGGCATCCAGAAGGTGGCGCCGCAGCAGCGACTCGGCCCCGTGATCGGCCTGCGACACATAGTCGCCGGCCCCCTTCGCGGTGATCGTCAGTTGATCCCGCGCGGCCCATTGGTCGCGGAGGAAGGCACCGGCGGCCCGGGCTGCGTTGCAGGCCAGCGTCAGGTCGTCGATGGTGCTCATGGCGTAGGCCCTTCTGTCTCGGTTGCCCTGCGGATGCCCGCCGGGGCAGCGGCTGTCAACGCCGCCCCGGAAGATCACACATGATTTGGTTTGCGGCGGGGACCGGATGGGGCACTCTGCCGCTGCGCGCGAATGAAAGGCTGACGATGCGGATCCTCAGGGCGATAATCGGCACGGTGGTTGTCGCGGGGGCGGCGGCTGCCGGGCTGCACCTGTCGGACCGGCTTCTGGCGGCGCCCGACCCGCAGGTTCAGGCGCGGGCCGTACCAGAGGCCGTGCCGGTGGAGACCGTGCCGGTCATGACCGCCCGCTTCACCGACAGCGTCCGCGCCGTCGGCACCGCCCGCGCCCGTCGCGCGGTCGAGGTCACGGCCGAGGCCAGCGGTCGCATCATGCGCATCGCCTTTACCCCCGGCGCCGAGGTCGCGCAGGGCGACCTGCTTCTGGCGCTGGACGACCGGGCGGAACAGGCCGACCTGATGGCAGCCGAGGCGACGCTGGCCGAAACCCAGGCCGCCTTCGCCCGGCAAGAGCAGTTGAACCGCAGCGGCAGCGCCTCGGATGCGGCGTTCCAGACCGCGCGGGCGGCGCTGCTGCGGGCTGAGGCCGAACGCGACCGCGCCCAGCTGGCGCTGGAGGATCGGCGCGTGACGGCGCCCTTCGACGGCGTGACCGGCCTGACCGACCTGGTCGAGGGGCAGCTTCTGGACAGCGCGACGCCGATCACGACGCTGGACGACCTCTCGGCGATCGAAGTCGATTTCGCCGTGTCGGAGACGCTTCTGCCGCGGCTGGCCGTGGGGCAGGCGGTGCAGCTGCGCTCGGCCGCATGGCCAGGCCGCGTCTTTCCCGCCCAGATCGCGCGGATCGACACGCGGGTCGATCCGGCCACCCGCTCCATCGCGCTGCGCGCCCAGATGGACAACGCCGACCGCGCGCTGACGGGCGGCATGTTCCTGCAGGCCGAACTGGTGCTGGACGAACGCCAGGCGCCGGCGGTCCCTGAAACCGCGCTGACCGTGGACGGCGACCGCCACCTTGTCCTGATCGCGCTCGACGGGAAGGCACAGCACGCCGAGATCGAGGTCGGCCAGCAGATCGACGGCCTCGTCGAGGTTCTGGCAGGCTTGGGCGCCGGCACGCCGATCATCGTATCGAACCTGCACCGCGTCAGCCCCGGCACCGCCATCAGCGCCACGCCGCGGACGCAGTCGGCCAGCGCCGAGGCCGGGGGATGAGCCTGCCTGACCTCGCCCTGCGCCGCCCTGTGCTGGCGACCGTGATGAACCTGCTGATCGTGCTGATCGGCGCCGTCGCGATGACGCGGCTGCCGGTCAGGGAATTGCCGCAGGTCGACGTCGCCGAAGTCAGCGTCCGTGTCGATTACACCGGCGCCAGTCCTGAGGTTGTCGACAACCAGCTGGCCACGGTCATCGAAGGCGCGCTGGCGGGCGTCAGCGGTGTGACGGCCATGCGCACGAATTCGGACCGGGGCGGCATGCGCAGCGTCCTGACCTTCGATCCATCGCGCGACATCGACAGCGCCGCCAACGACGTTCGCGCGGCCGTGGACCGGGTGCTGAACGACCTGCCGGAAGGGGCGGGCACGCCGCGGGTGGAGAAGAACGACGACGAGGGCGATCCGGTCATGCGGCTGTCGCTGTCCAGCCCGTCGATGTCGCCGCTGCAGCTCTCCGACTATGCCGACCGCTTCATCATCGACCGTCTGGCGCGGCTGCCGGACGTGGCCAACACTTCGATCTATGGCGAACGCGCGCCGTCGATGCGCATCTGGCTGGACCAGTCGCGGATGGCCGGATACGGCCTGACCACCGGCGACGTCATCACCGCGCTGCAGGCGAACAACGTCGAGCTGCCGGCGGGCGAGATCGAGACCGATGCGAGGCAGCTTCAGGTGCTGGCCGAAACGCGCTTCGCCTCGGCCGATGCCTTCCGCCAGGTGGTCCTGCGCGACGACGGTACGCGGCCCCTGCGCCTTGGCGACATCGCCCGGATCGAACAGGGCGCCGAAGAGACCGAGACGCTGTTCCGCTCGAACGGCGTGGTGGCGCTTGGCATGGGCGTTCTGCCGCAAGCGCAGTCGAACACGGTTGCCATCTCGAACGCCATCCGGGCCGAGATCGAGCGCATCCGCCCGACCCTGCCGGAGGGGATGTCGCTGCGCGTGACCTCGGACGAGGCGGTGTTCATCGAAAGCTCTCTGGCGCAGGTCCTGAAGGTCTTTGCCGAGGCGGTGGCGCTGGTGACGGCGGTGATCTTCCTGTTCCTTGGCTCGATGCGGCTGTCGCTGGTGCCGGTGGTGACGATCCCCATCTCGGCCCTGGGGGCGGGGCTGGGGATGCTGGCCTTGGGGTTCTCGATCAACATCCTGACGCTCTTCGCGCTGATCCTGGCCATCGGCCTGGTCGTGGACGACGCCATTGTGGTGCTTGAGAACATCCAGCGACACCGCGCCATGGGCGCCAGCCGCGCTGAGGCCGCGCGCCGTGGTGCGGGGCAGGTCAGCTTCGCCGTGATCGCGACGACCGCCGTCCTGATCTCGGTCTTCCTGCCGGTCAGCTTCATGGAGGGCGAACTGGGGCAGCTGTTCGCGGAATTTGGCATCGTCATGGCAATTGCCGTGGCGGTGTCCGGCTTCGTCGCGTTGACGCTGTCGCCGGTGCTGGCCGCCCGCGTGATGCCGCGAGAGGACAGGCCGAACTGGCTGACCCGCAGCGTCAACCGCGCCATCGGCTGGTTGGAACGCGGCTATGATGCCGTCCTGGCCCGTCTGATCGCGCGGCCGGTGGCGATTCTGGCGGGAACGGCGTTCCTGGTCGCGGCCTCGGTGTCAGTCTATCAGGCGCTGCCCCGCCAGCTGACCCCGGACGAGGACCGCGGCGCCTTCCGCATCATGCTGACGGCGCCGCAGGGGTCGAACCTGGCCTATACCGACGCCGCCGCCCGCAAGGTCGAGGCGATCATCGCGCCGCTGCGCGAGCAGGGCGTCGTCGAGAACCTGACTACCGTCGTTGGCATCTGGGGTGAGCCCCGGCGCGCCTGGGTCTTCGTGAACCTGGTGCCTTGGGAACAGCGAGAGGTCACCGTGGACGAGGTCATTTCGGAACTGCGGCCGCAGATCTCGGCGCTGACCGAGGTTTCGTCTTGGCTGCAGCCCTCTGGCGGGCTGGGGATCGGCAGCGGCAGCGGCAGCATCCGCTGGATGATCGGCGGGCCGGATCTGGCGCGCGCGGCGACCTGGGCGAATGATCTGGCGGCGGAACTGCAGGGCGCCCCGGGGCTGGCGGGGGTCGAGGTCGACTATGCCGCCAACCAGCCCGGCGCGTCGCTCTCCATCGACCGGACGCGGGCGCAGGACCTGGGGCTGGACAGCGAAACGGTGGCGCAGACGCTGCAGGTGCTGTTCGCGTCGCGCACGGTCGGTGAATATGCCGATGACGGGCGGCAGTATCCGGTGATCCTGCAGGCGCTGCCAGAGGATCGCGACAGCGTGCAGGACATGCTGTCGGTGATGATCCGCAACCAGCGCGGCGACCTGATCCCGCTGTCGGCCTTTGCCGACATCGCCACCGGCGCCACGGTTCCGGAAATCGACCGCTATGACCGCCTGATCTCGGTCGAGACCGAGGCCGACCTGGTGGAGGGCACCGACCTCGCCCGCGCCATGGCCGTGGTGGAATCCGCCGCCGCCGACCTTCCCGCAGGCGCGCTACTGGCATGGCGGGGCCAGGCCGAGGATTTTCAGGAGAACCAGGGCGGTGTCGCGACCGTCTTCGTCATGGCGCTGGCCATCGTCTTCCTGGTCCTGGCCGCGCAGTTCGAAAGCTTTCGCACGCCCATGACGATCATGTTGACGGTGCCGCTTGGCCTTTCGGGGGCGGTGGCGACGCTGATGTTCACCGGCGCATCGGTCAACATCTTCTCGCAGGTCGGAATGATCCTGCTGATCGGAATCATGGCCAAGAACGGCATCCTGATCGTCGAGTTCGCCAACCAGCTGCGCGACGAGGGGCGCGATCTGGTGTCGGCGGCGCGGGAAGGGGCGGTGACGCGGCTGCGGCCGGTAATGATGACCACGATCGCGACGGTCCTGGGGGCGGTGCCGCTGGCCACGGCGACGGGGGCGGGGGCCGAAAGCCGCCGGGCAATCGGCGCGGTGATCGTGGGCGGTCTGTCACTGGCCTTCGTGCTGACGCTGTTCCTGACGCCGGTGATCTATGTCCTGATCGAGAACCTGCGCCGGCAGCCCCGCCCCGAGGCGCAGCCAGCCGAGTGACGTTCACCGCGTCGCGATCAACTCCAGCACGGTGCCGAGCGCCGCGCCCATATGCGCGCGCATCAGCGCCGCAGCGCGGTCGGCGTCGCGGGCGGTGACCGCCTCCAGGATGGCGCGGTGTTCAGCGCGCGACGTGTCGATCCGTTCGGCGCGCTGCGTGAACTGCGCGTTGCGCCAGGGCAGGCTGCGGCGGTTCAGATCCTCCAGCAGACCGGCCAGCACCTGGTTCTGCGCCCCCTGCCGCAGCGCATCGTGAAAGCGGATGTTCACATCGGCATAGTCGACCCCCGGCCCGTCGCCGTGCAGGATGCGGTTCAGCATCGCGATTTCGGCCGCGCTCATGCGCCGCGCCGCCATTCCAGCGCAGAGCGCCTCCAGTTCCCCCAAAGCCTCGAACAGGTGACGCAGCGCGTCTGCTGACATGCGGCGCACCACGAAGGCGCGGCGCGGGCCGCGTTCGACCAGCCCCTCTCCGGCCAGCTTCTGCAGCGCCTCGCGCACCGGGGTGCGCGACAGGCCGAACTGCTCGGCCAGCGCGGTTTCGGCCAGAGGCGCGCCGGGGGCCAGCCGACCCTGAACGATCTGCGCGGCCAGTGCGGCGTGAACCTGTTCGGCGGAACGCGGGGCAGTCATGGCAGAGATCCGATGATTGTATTCTCTTCAACACAACATGTATACATATCGCACAGTCATCGCCAAGTGATTCACGGCAAGGGGGACGCCATGACCGCATTCGATTTCCTGTCGGGCCGTCGCCCGTCGACCCTGGCGGGGCGGGCGATGGTGGCGACGTCGCATCCGCTGGCGACGGCGACGGCACTGACGATTTTGGCCGAGGGTGGAAACGCCGTGGACGCCGCCATTGCCGCCAGTGCGGTGCAGGCGGTGGCCGATCCGCTGATGACGGGGATCGGCGGTGACTGCTTCGCGCTCTATGCGCCCGCCGGGGGGGGCGTGCGGGCGCTGAACGGGTCGGGGCGCGCGCCCGCCGCAGCCACTGTCGAGGCGTTGCAGGCCGCCGGCCTGACGACCGAGATCCCGCAGACCAGCCCGCATGCGGTGACGGTGCCGGGCGCGGTCTCTGCTTGGTGTCGGCTGCACGCCGACGTTGGGTCGCTGCCGCTGGAACGCCTGTTCCGTGACGCGATCCGCTATGCCCGCGAAGGCTATCCGGTCACGCCGCGCGTGGCGCGGGACTGGGCCGAGGCTGCGGCCGACATCGGCGCCGATCCGCACGCCGCCGAGGTTTTTCTGCCTGTGCCCATGGCCGGGGTGCGCCACGCACAGCCCAAACTGGCCGAGAGGTTCGAGGAGATTGCGGCCGGAGGGGCGGCCGCATTCTACCGGGGCGCCACGGCGGACAGCATGATCGCCTATCTGCGTGGGCTGGGCGGGCTGCACACGACCGAGGACTTTGCCGAGGCGACCGACGGGGCCGAGTGGGTCGCGCCGATCAGCGCCAGCTATCGCGGGTTCGAGATCCACGAATGCCCACCGAACGGGCAGGGGCTTGCGGCGCTGCTGATCTTGAAGATCATCGAAGGCTTCGACATGGCTGCGCTGTCCGCAGCGGACCGCCTGCATGTGCAGGCCGAGGCGTCGAAGCTGGCCTATCACCACCGCGATGCGCTGCTGGGCGATCCCGACCATTGCCGAGACTTGGACCAGACGCTGCTTTCGGATCGAGCCGTCGCGGCGCTGCGCGCCCGCATCGACATGGACCGCGCGATGCCGCCCGCGTTGTGGGATGAGCCCGAACATCGTGACACCATCTATCTGTGCGTCGTGGACGCGCAGGGGAACGCGATCTCGTTCATCAACTCGATCTTCCACGGGTTCGGGTCGTGCCGGCTGGACCCCGCGACTGGCGTCCTTTTCCAAAGCCGCGGGGCGTCCTTCCGGCTGATCCCGGGGCACCCCAACGCGATCGGGCCGCGCAAGCGCCCGATGCACACGATCATTCCGGGCATGGTGACGCAGGCGGGGCGCACCGTCATGCCCTTCGGCGTGATGGGCGGTCAGTATCAGGCGGCGGGCCACGCCGCCTTCCTCTCGGCGGTGATCGACCGGGGGCTGGGCCTGCAGCAGGCCATGGACGAGCCGCGCACCTTCGCCACCGACGGCGTCCTGCAGGTCGAATCGACGCTGCCCGAGGACATCTGCGCCGATCTGGCGGCGCGCGGCCACCAGATCAAGCGGCTGACCGGCCCGATGGGCGGCGCCCAGGCGATCCGCATCGACGCGACGACTGGGTTGCTGGAGGGCGGGTCGGACAGCCGCAAGGACGGCATGGCCCTTGGGTTCTGAAGGAGCAGACGGATGAGTTTCCTCAAACGGATCGGGATCGACACCTATATGCTGATGCTGCTGGGCACGGTGCTTCTGGGCTTGGCCCTGCCGGCGCGGGGCATCGCGGCCGAGGCTCTGGGGCAGGTGACCTATGCCGCGGTGGCGCTGCTGTTCTTTCTCTATGGCGCCAAGCTGGACCCGGCCTCGGTCAAGGCGGGCATGCTGAACTGGCGGCTGCAGGGGCTGACCTTCGCGTCTACCTACCTGCTGTTCCCGGTTCTTGCGGTCGGCTTTGCGGCGGTGTTCGGCGGCCTTCTGGGCCCGCAGGTGACGCTAGGGCTCTTGTTCCTGGGCGTTCTGCCCTCGACGATCCAAAGCTCGATCGCTTTCGTGTCGATCGCCGGCGGCAATGTCCCGGCGGCAATCTGCGCGGCCTCGCTGTCGAACCTCGTGGGCGTCGTGCTGACCCCAATGCTGGTGGCGCTGCTGCTGCAAGCGGGCGACGGCGGTGTCGATCTGGACGCGGTGATACGCGTGGGGACGCAGATCCTGCTGCCCTTCGTGATCGGCCAGATCCTGCGTCCCTGGGTCGGAGGTTTCGTGAAACGGCACCGCATGCTGACCCTGGTCGTGGACCGGGGCGCGATCCTGCTGATCGTCTATTCCGCCTTCAGCGCGGGCACGGTGTCGGGCCTCTGGTCGCAGATCCCGCCCGCCAGCCTGGTCGCGCTGATCGCGGTCGCGCTCATCATGCTGGCAGCGGTCTTCGGCGCCATTGCGCTGATCGGCCGCCTGTCGCGGATGCCGGCCGAGGACCGGACCGTGCTGTTCTTCTGCGGTTCGACCAAGAGCCTTGCGTCCGGCCTGCCCATCGCCTCGGCGCTGTTTCCGGCGGCGACAGTGGGGGCCACGGTGCTGCCGGTGCTGATCTTCCACATGGCGCAGCTGCTGATCTGCGCGATGATCGCCCAGCACAGCGCCCGGCGGGCTGAGGGCGAGGCGCTGGTATCGTGAACGGAGGCGGATGGAACCGCCCTCCTTTGCGACACGTTGCTTCGGGTACCCAGCAAGCGGACCATGGAGCAGCCGATGGCGCAAAGCCCCGCAGCCAGGATTGCCGTCAACGGCGTCACCTATGAATTCGACGGCGATGTCCGGCGCAGCCTTCTGGACTTCCTGCGCCGCGACCTTGGCCTGACTGGCACCAAGAAGGGCTGCGACCACGGCCAATGCGGCGCCTGCACCGTGATGGTGAACGGACGCCGGATCAATTCCTGCCTTAGCCTCGCCGTGATGCATGACGGAGACGAGGTCACCACCATCGAGGGCCTGGGCGCGGCGGACAATCTGTCGGCGCTGCAAAAGGCCTTCGTGTCGCACGACGGCTTCCAGTGCGGCTATTGCACCCCCGGCCAGATCTGTTCCGCCGCCGCCATGATGGAGGAGATCCGCGAGGGCTGGCCCAGCTTTGCTTCGGAAGATGTGGCGGGCAGGGTGCATCTGGACGACGAGGAGATCCGCGAACGGATGAGCGGCAACCTCTGCCGCTGCGGGGCCTATGCCAACATCCTGACCGCGATCAAGGAAGTCATGGAAAGCGGGGCCAAGCCATGAAGGCCTTCGACTATGCCCGCGCCACCGACCTGTCGGATGCCATAGGCGCATCGGGCTGCCTTATTGCCGGCGGGACGAACCTGCTGGACCTGATGAAGCTGGAGGTCGAGACGCCTTCGGCATTGGTGGACATCACGCGGATCGGCCTGAACGAGATTGTACCCGAAGGCGACGGCCTGCGCATCGGAGCGCTGGTCACCAATGCCGCCTGTGCCGCCGATCCTGCCGTGCGGCGCGGCTGGCCGCTCTTGTCACGGGCGATTCTGGCGGGAGCCAGCCCGCAATTGCGCAACAAAGCCACTACGGCGGGGAACCTCTGCCAGCGCACACGGTGCAGCTATTTCATGGACAACCGCTCTGCCTGTAACAAGCGGCAGCCGGGGTCCGGGTGCGCGGCCATCGGCGGGATCAACCGCAACCATGCGATCCTGGGTACGTCGGACGCCTGCATCGCCACCTATCCCGGCGACATGGCCGTGGCGCTGGCCGCCCTCGGCGCCCAGGTCGAGATCGAAGGTCCGGGCGGCACCCGCCACATTCCGGTAGCCGACTTCCACCGCCTGCCCGGCGAAGATCCCTCACGCGACAACGTGCTGGAGGTCGGAGAGGTCATCACTGCCGTCCTGCTGCCGGCGCCGGTCGAGGCGCGGCAGATCTACCGCAAGGTCCGGGACAGGGCATCCTATGCCTTCGCGCTGGTGTCCGTGGCGGCGGTCCTGCGCATGCAGGACGGTGCCATCGCGCAGGCGAAGCTGGCCTTCGGCGGCGTCGCGCACAAGCCCTGGATCGACCCGCGCGTCGACAGCCTGCTGGTGGGCGAGACACCCTCGAAGGCGCTGTTCGACAAGGCCGCCGACCTGCTGCTGGAAGGCGCAGAGGGTCAGGGCGGCAACGACTTCAAGATCCCGCTGGCGCGCCGCACCTTGGCTGCCGTGCTGGCCGAAGCCACTGCGGAGTGACCATGAAGGACAGCTATGACAGCCCCGACGATCGCAACCTGCTGGATCAGACCCGTCAGGGTGTGATCGGACAGCCGCTGGACCGTCCAGAAGGGCGCCTGAAGGTGGCCGGGCAGGCGCCCTATGCCGCTGAATACGACCGCCCCGATTGCGCCGAAGGCGTCCTTGTCGGCGCGACAATCACCAAGGGCCGCGTGAAGGCGATCAACCGTGACGCAGTTCTGGGCATGCCGGGCGTTCTGGCGGTGTTTTCGGCCCCCGAGATGCTGCGCCGTGCCGCGCAGGGCGGCGCCGGAGAGGCGCCCATGCAGGACGTGCGGCAGGTGGAGTTCCCGCTGCAGCCCATCGCGCTGGTGGTGGCCGAGACGTTCGAACAGGCGACCCATGCTGCGAAGGCCCTTGTCGTCGAATATGACGACCAGTCGTCGAAGGCGGTCCTGGTGCCCTCGCCCGGCCGGGCCGAACCGGCCAAGGACCCGACCGAGAACGGCGATCTGGAGGGGGCGCTGAAGGATGCGGCCCATGTGGTGGACGTGACTTACACCACGCCCGGCCACGCCAGCGCCGCGATGGAGCCGCATGCCGCCATCGCGGAGTGGGACGGCGACAGCCTGACGCTGCATGGCAGCCTGCAGATGGTCAAGTACAACGTCGACGAACTGGCCGACAGCGTCGGCATCCCGTCAGACAGGGTGCGGATCGTGTCGGCCTATGTCGGCGGGGGGTTCGGGTCGAAACTTGGCATCTCTCACGAGGCGGTGGCGGCGACCATCGCGTCGCGGCAGCTGGGCCGCCCGGTACGGGTCGTGATGACCCGTCAGCAGGTCTTCCAGGCGGTCATGCGGCGGTCCGAGACCGTGCAGCGCATCCGCCTTGGCGCTGACTCCGACGGTCGCCTGACCGCCTTGGGCCACGAGGCCTTCGTGTCGAACCTGCCCGAGGAGTCGTTTTCGGAGCCCGTTTTGCAGGCGACGCAGTTCCTCTATGGCGGAGAAAACAGGCGGCTGACACTGAACATCTCGCGCATCAACCGGCTGACCGCCGGATCGGTGCGGGCACCGGGTGAAGCCGTGGGCATGCCGGCACTGGAATCCGCCATGGACGAGCTGGCCGTCGCGCTTCATCTGGACCCGGTCGAGCTGCGCAAGCGCAATGTGCCGGATCAGGTGCCGGGCGAGGGCACCCCCTATTCTTCGCGCAAGCTTGTCGAGGCGCTGGACGCCGGCGCCCGCGCCTTCGGGTGGGACCGTCGCAGGCCTTTGCCGTGCCAGCAGCGCGAAGGCGAATGGTGGATCGGCATGGGCATGGCCTCGGCCGCCCGCGTCAACATCCTGGCGAAGGCCGAGGCGCGCGTGACCCTTCGCGGCGACGGCACGGTTCTGGTGGAGACCGACCAGACTGACATCGGCACCGGCAGCTATGCCATCCTTGGCCAGATCGCGGCCGAGATGCTGGGCCAGCCCATCGAGCGCACGAGCGTCCATTTGGGCGACAGCCTGTTCCCGCAGGGCGCCGGGTCCGGCGGCAGCTGGGCCGCAAGCTCGACCGGGTCCGCCGTCTTCCGGGCCTGCGAGGCGATCCGGGCGGAACTGGCCCGCGGCCTGAACTGTGCGCCGGACGACCTGCAGTTGCGCGACGGCATGGCCTGGGTCGAGGGAACCGAGCCGCGTCCTGTGACCGACTTGATGGACGGCGACATCGCCAGGATCGGGCGGATCGAGCCCGGTGAGCTGATGGAGAAGGTCAAGCAGGCCACCTATGGCGCCTTCTTCTGCGAGGTCGCGGTCAATGCCTTCACCGGAGAGACGCGGGTCCGCCGCATGACCGGCGCCTTCGGCTTCGGCCGCGTGCTGAACGCCAAGACCGCCCGGTCGCAGTGCCTGGGCGGCATGGTCTGGGGTATCGGCATGGCCCTGACCGAGGAGTTGCAATTCGACCACCGCGACGGCCACCTGACCAACCACGACCTGGCCGAATATCACGTCCCCGTCCACCGCGACATACCCGAAATGGAGGTCCTGCTGATCGAGGAACGCGATGCCGCGGCCTCGCCCCTGCAGGCCAAGGGTGTGGGAGAGCTGGGCATTTGCGGCGCGGCAGGCGCGGTGGCCAATGCCATCTACAACGCCTGTGGCGTCCGGCTGCGGGACTTTCCGATGACCCCCGACAAGCTGCTGGCGGATCTGCCCGATCCCTTCGCCGGCCCGACCTGAAACGGCAACCCGCTTGCCCACAGCCGAAGGTGACCCCGATGGCCAAGGACCTATCCGAGGAAGATGCAGCCGCCGACATTCCCGTCGCAGGTTATGACGGGCCGGTGGGCGGCTGGGGTTCGGCCGAGGGCATGGCGAAGGTCGCCAAGACGGCGCGCAGCAGCCCCGGCGCGCTTCAGACGCTGAAGAGGCAGAACAAGCCCGGCGGCTACATGTGCTGCTCTTGCGCATGGGCCAAGCCGCCAAACCCGCACGTGGCCGAGTTCTGCGAGAACGGTGCGAAGGCCACGCTGTGGGACCTGACAACCGCCCGCTGCGGGCCGGACTTCTTCCGCGATCACAAGGTGTCCGACCTGGTCACATGGGAGGAGCACGACCTGGAGCGTCAGGGCCGCCTGACGCATCCCATGCGCTATGACGCCGCCAGCGACCGCTATGTCGAAACGAGCTGGGACGAGGCTTTCGCCGCCATCGGCGCCGAGTTGCGGCGGCTGGACCCCAAGAAGGTGACGTTCTACGTCTCGGGCAAGGCGGGGCTCGAGGCGTCCTATCTCTATGGGCTGTTCGCCCGCGCCTACGGGCACACGAACCTGCCCGACAGTTCGAACATGTGCCACGAGACCACCTCGGTCGGGCTGAAGAAGGTGATTGGATCGCCCGTCGGGACCTGTGTGCTGGACGATCTGGAACATTGCGACATGATCATCCATGTTGGCCAGAATCCCGGCACCAACAGCCCCCGCATCCTGCACCCGTTCCAGAAGGCGGCCGAGCGGGGATGCCACATCGTCGCGATCAACCCGCTGCGCGAGAAGGGGCTGCTGGAGTTCGCGAACCCGCAGAACCCCTGGCAGATGAGCCTGGGAGCGCCGACCGAGATTTCGGACCGCTACCTGCAGGTGCGGACGGGCGGGGATATCGCGGCCCTGACCGGCATCGCCAAGCACGTTCTTGCGCTGGAGGATACCGATGGTGGCGTCCTAGACCACGCCTTCCTGGCCGAACATTGCGCCGGGCTGGACGAGTGGATGGACTGGGTCCGCGCGACGCCCTGGGGTCGGCTGGAGGCCGTCAGCGGCCTTTCACGTGCCGAGATGGAAGGCGTCGGCACCCTCTATGCCCGCTCCAAGGCCGTCATCGGCATCTATGGCATGGGCGTCACGCAGCATGTCCACGGCTCGGACGCGATCGGCGCGCTGGTGAACCTGCTGCTGCTGCGCGGGAACATCGGGCGGAAAGGCGCGGGATGTTCGCCGGTGCGCGGTCATTCCAACGTCCAGGGTCAGCGCACTGTCGGCATCACTGAAAAGCCCAAGCTTGTCCCGAACGACAAGCTGCGCGAGATGTTCGGGATCGAGCCGCCCGAGGAGCCCGGCTGGAATACCGTCGAATTCGTCGAGGCGCTGCTGGCGGGCCAGGCGCAGGGCTATGTTGGCTTGGGCGGCAACTTGGCGCGGGCGGTGCCCGATCAGGACCGGGTGACCGAGGTCTGGGGCCGAATGCCGCTGACCGTCCACATCGCCACGCGCCTGAACCGGACGCACCTGATGCCGGGCCGGTCCGCATGGCTGCTGCCCTGCCTCGTACGGTCCGAGGAGGACCTTCAGAACGGCACCAGCCAGCAGATCACCATGGAAGACAGCTTCAGCCACATCTATGGCTCGATCGGCAAGCGCGAGCCCGCCAGCCCGCATCTGAAGTCAGAGGTCGCGATCGTTGCAGGGCTGGCCGCCGCGACCGTCCAGGCGAACCCGCGGCTGGCCTGGGACGACTGGTCGGGGGATTACGTCCAGGTCCGGTCGCTGATCGAGGCGACCTATCCTGACGAATTCCACGATTTCGAGGCCCGGATGAACCAGCCCGGCGGCTTCTATCGCGGCAACCCCGC
Organism: Paracoccus rhizosphaerae; assembly: GCF_026162645.1. GTDB lineage: Bacteria > Pseudomonadota > Alphaproteobacteria > Rhodobacterales > Rhodobacteraceae > Paracoccus > Paracoccus rhizosphaerae. The sequence continues at coordinate 31,058 of NZ_JAOTBE010000005.1, read as the reverse complement.
GCGCGAGCGAGTCTGGAAGACCGAGACCGGCAAGGCGCAGTTCACCGTGCCCGCCGATCTGGACGCTACCGGCCTGGCTGACGGCGACGGCGTGTACCGGCTGATGACGCTGCGGTCGAACGACCAGTTCAACACGACGATCTATGGCATGTCGGATCGCCTGCGCGGGATCGAGGGCGACCGCATGCTGGTGATGATGTCGCCCGACGACATCGAGGCCGAGGGCCTGCGGCCGGGCCAGCGCATCGCCCTGACGGGAGCCGCCGATGACGGGGTGCCGCGCCGCGTGGACGGGCTGCGGATCGTGGCCTACGACCTGCCGCGAGGCTGCATCGCCGGGTATTTCCCCGAACTGAACCCGCTGTCGCCGCTGTCCCGCCACGACCTGCTGTCGAAGACGCCCGCGTCCAAGGGCATCCCGGTGCGTCTTGCCTAATCCGGCATCGCTTCGGACCGCGTCAGAAGCGGCCCGGCGGCGATCTTGTGGCAAAGCGCCACGAACTGGCGCCGCTCATCCTCCGTCAGGACACCGAAGACCTCGGCCTGGCGGGCCCGCGCCGTGGCCAGGATCTCCGCCAGCAGCGCGGTGCCCTCGGCGGTCGGGTGGAGGCGCTTGGCGCGCCCGTCATGGGGGTCGTCCTCGATCCGGATCAGTTCGCGCGACTGCAGCAGCGACACCGCGCGGCTGATGGTATTCTGCGGGCGCGGCAGCAACCGCTGCACGTCCCGCGCCAGAAGTCCCGGAAACCGGTCGATTACATAGAGCGCCGACCAGCACTGCACGGGCATCCGATAGCGCCGTTCGATGTGCCGGTTCGTGACCTGGTTGTTCGCCAGCACGATATAGCTGACCGACATCAGTTCCTGCAGGTCAGATCCCAGCAGTTCGTCAAGCATCCTGTCAGGCATCGTCGTCCCCTTGCACGGCCCCACTCTGGCGCTTTCGGCAGGGCGTCACAATTGCGCATTGCGAACTATATCCAGATGGATCAATGTTGCCACGACGGCTGGCGCAGCCACGCTTCATGGCGTCCTGCCGCCGCGCGTCTTGAAATAATCTGACCCGAAAGGCTTGGACCCATGCCGCAATTGCTGGCCTTCTCGCTTCTTTCGCTGATCCTGTGGATCGGCGACGTCGTCTCGACCCGGACCCGGTCATGGCTTCCGTCGGTCTTCGTCTGCGCGATCCTGTTCCTCGCAGGCTACTGGACCTTCTTCCCCGAGGACATTGTTCAGACCGCCGGCTTCCAGACGCCGATCGTCTTCCTGGCGATGTACCTGCTGATCACCAACATGGGCACGCTGCTGTCGGTGAAGGAACTGGGGCGGCAGTGGCGGACGGTGGTCATCGCGCTGTCGGGCATCGCCGGGATCGTGGCGCTGCTGTTCACGGCCGGGCTTCTGGTGCTGGACTGGCAGACCGTCGTCGTGGGCACGCCGCCGCTGGTGGGCGGGGTCGTCGCGTCGCTGATCATGTCGCAGGCGGCCGCCGATGCGGGGCTGCAGGCGCTGTCGGTGCTGGCCATCCTGATCTATGTCATGCAGGGCTTCGCAGGCTATCCGCTGACAGCCATCATGCTCAAGCGAGAGGGGCGGCGCGTCCTGTCGCTGCACCGCGAAGGCCGCTGGAGCGCCAAGGCACCGCAGGCCGAAACGACCGAAGTCCCGCGCCCGCCGCGCCTGTTCGGCGCCATGCCGGTGGCCTATGACACCGTCTATTTCAAGCTGCTGCGCCTCGGTGCCGTCGCCTTGGCTGCCTGGGGTGTGTCGGAACTGGTCAAGCCCGCCTTCGCGGTCAGCCCCTTCGTGCTGTGTCTGATCTTCGGCGTCATCGCCACGTCGGTCGGGCTGCTCGAGCGTGAGCCGCTGCGCAAGTCCAACGCCTTCGGCTTCACCATCCTGATCCTGATGGTCTTCATCTTCGACGGCTTGAAGCGCGCTACCCCCGAGATGCTGCTGGACCTGGCCGTCCCGCTGGTCGCAATCATCGGCATCGGTCTGGTCGGCATGTATGTCGCCTCGTTCATCGTGGGGCGGATCCTGGGTGCGACGCCGGCGATGGCCTTTGCCTGTTCGCTGACCGCGCTTTACGGGTTTCCGGCGGACTACATCATCACCAAGGACGTGATCGACACGCTGACCGACGACGCGTCCGAGCGCGAGGTGTTGACCGCGCATCTGCTGCCACCGATGCTGGTGGCGGGTTTCGTGACCGTGACGATGGTCTCGGTCGTCCTGGCGGGTATCTTCGTGGGGTTGATCGCATGACCGGTTATGCAGATGTCGCGCGCGTCGAGGCGATGATCCAGGGGATCGACCAGTTCAACGCGACGCCGGGGCAGGGCACGACGCGCCTGACCTATAGCCCGGAATATGCGGGCGCGCGTGATTACGTCATCGACCAGATGCTGCAGGGGGGCCTCTCGGTGCGCCAGGATGCGGTCGGCAATGTCTTCGGCCGGATCGAGGGGTCGCAGCCCGACTTGGCGCCGATCCTTGTCGGCTCGCACCTGGATTCGGTTCCGAACGGGGGGCGCTTCGACGGCCCCGCAGGCGTCGTCGCGGGGCTGGAGACCGCGTTCCTGTTCCGCGACCTGGGTCTTGTTCCGGAACGTCCTATCGAGGTGATCGCCCTGATCGAGGAGGAGGGCTCCCGTTTCGGTGGCGGCCTGATGGGGTCGCGGCTGCTGACCGGCCAGCTTGACGCAGCCAGCCTTCACGACCTGCGCGACGACGATGGCGTTTCGGCGGCCGAGGCGATGACTGCCTTCGGCCTCGACCCGTTGCAGGCGGGGCAGGCGGTGCTTCAGCCCGGCTCGGTCCACGCCTTCTTGGAACTGCATATCGAGCAGGGTCCCGTGCTCGAGGCCGAGCGCAAGGACGTCGCCATCGTCGACCGGATCGTCGGGCTGGCCCAGCTGAAGGTGACGGTCCGCGGCAAGGCCGGTCACGCCGGCACAACGCCCATGGATGCACGGCAGGACGCGCTGACCGGCGCGGTGGCGATCCTGTCGCAGCTGCCCGATCTGGCGCGGCAGGTGGGTCGCGGCTCCGTCCTGACGGTCGGCAAGCTGGAGGTGCTGCCGGGCGGCGCCAACGTGATCCCGGATCTGGTCAGCTTCACCGTCGATCTGCGCGCCCCGCAGGAGGACGATGTCATGCGCCTGATCGAGATGACGCGCGCAGCCGCCGCACGGGCAGCCGGGAACGGCCTGACCTGCGACGTGGAGCAGCAGCTGTATGCCCCGCCGACGCCGATGTCGGCACAGATCCATGCCGCGCTGTCCGCGCAGGCCGAAGCTCTGGGGCTGTCGCAGCGCGAGATGGTCAGCGGTGCGGGGCATGATGCCATGATCATGGCGCGCTTCGCCCCCACCGGGTTGGTCTTCGTCCCCAGCCGAGGCGGCATCTCTCATGCGCCCGAGGAGTGGACGGATTTCGCTCAACTCGCCCGCGGCATCGACGTGATCTTCGCCACGATCCGCCAGATGTCCCGCGCCCGCCCCGACCCGGCAACGTGATCCGGACGCCCGTCTCGCCGGGTGCCAAGGGCATCTTCTGTTTCGTCGGGTGGCACGCTCAGCTCGGGTTCTCGGGCGCTTTCCATGGCAGTGACCACAGGTGCCACAACGCATCGGACGGCCAAACAAAAACCCGCCAGCTGAGGCTGGCGGGTTTGGAAGATCTGCTCTGCCCGGGGGGTTACTCGCGGTTGCCCATGAACTGCAGCAGGAACATGAACAGGTTCAGGAAGTCGAGGTACAGGCGAAGGGCGCCCATGATCGCGCTCTTGCCGATGAAGTCGGAATCCGAACTTGCCATCTGGAGGTAGGTGTTCTTGATGTTCTGCGTATCATAGGCGGTCAGGCCGGCGAAGATCAGCACGCCGATGACCGAGATCGCGAACTGCATCGCTGGCGACTGCATGAAGATGTTCACGATCGACGCCACGATCAGGCCGATCAGGCCCATGATCAGGAAGCTGCCCCAACCCGAAATATCCTTCTTGGTCGTATAGCCCCAGAGCGACAGGCCCGCGAAGGCAATCGCGGTCACCAGGAAGGTCTGGACGATCGACACGCCGGTATAGACCAGGAAGATCGAGCTGATCGACAGGCCCATCAGCGCGGCGAAGCCATAGAACATGAAGGTGGCGGCCGAGACCGACAGGCGGTTCAGCGCGGCGCCGAAGGCGAAGACCATCAGCAGCGGGGCGAACATGATCACCCAGCGGAGCGGCGACGTATAGATTGCAGCGCCCAGTGCGGTCAGCTGTCCTTCCGGTGTCACCGCGCCGGCTGCGATGCCATAAGCTGCGACGGCGGTCACACCCATCCCGACCGCCATCAGCCCATAAACCTTGTTCATGTAGGCCCGCAGGCCCTCGTCGACGACCGCCCTGCGGGCGCCGACGCCCTGCGCGGTGCGGTAAGTGTTGTAATCTGCCATCGAACTCTCCCCTGAAAGGCACGCCGGTTCCCGCCCGGCCTGAGCAGAATATTGGACCAATAAGACGCCAATTCAATGCCTCGGCTGCGTCAAATCGTCCATTATCACAAGGTGATGACAACTTTTCCGACGCTCTTGCGCTCTCGCAGGAGGGCGTAGCCCTCGGCCAGCCGTCCAAGCGGCAGGACGGCGCCGGCGACGGGGTTCAGGTGCCCCTGGTCGAACATGCCGAACAGCTCTGACATGCTGCGCCGCAGGGCGTCCGGGTCCAGCCTGCTGTATCCGCCCCAGTAGAAGCCGTGGATCGCGATATTCTTGACCAGCGCGTGGTTCAGGGGCAGGGCCGGTGGCCTGCCGCCGGCAAAACCGATGACCAGGAAGCGCCCGCCGGGGCGCAGCGCGCGGAAAGCCGCCTCTCCTGTCGTGTCGCCCACGGCGTCATAGACGACATCGGCCCCGCCCAGTTCGCGCAAGGCGGCCCGCAGGTCGGGGCAGTCAGCGCTGTCGATGACCTCGTCCGCGCCGGCCTTTGCCACGGTGCGCAACCTGTCGGCACCGCGCGCGATGCCGATGACACGGGCGCCGATGGCATGCCCGATCTCGACCGCGGTCAGGCCCACGCCTCCGGCGGCACCCGTCACGACAAGCGTCTGGCCGGGTTGCAGATCGCCGCGGCCGACCAGCGCCAGATGACTTGTCCCATAAGCCACCTGGAAACCCGCCGCCTGTTCGAAGCTCATCCCGTCCGGGATCGGCTGGACGGCGCTGGCGGGCACGGCCACGACCTCGGCCAAGGTGCCAGGGGCGGAGACGGCCACGCGGGTGCCTTGGGCCAGCCCGCTGTCCCCGGGGGCACTGAGGACGGTGCCCGCACCTTCCAGGCCGGGAATGAACGGAGGATCGGCCGCTTCTTGGTATTGCCCCTGGGCTTTCAGCAGATCCGCGAAATTCAGCGCCGCCGCAGCCATCCTGACCAGCACCCGGTCACTGCCCGCAGCGGGCGGTTCCCCCCGGACCACGACCGGGTCGGTTCCCAACGCTTCGACCCGCGCCACCCGAATCATTTCTGTCATATTCCCTCCGAAAGGCCGCCACCGAAGCTTGGTCAGTTGGCCGATGAAGTCAAACGCCGCGCCCGGATTGCGCCAAAGGCCCGGCTTGGACCTGTCCTTTTGGGCAGAATGGAGGTGATTAACTATGTTGACACTCGATAAGTGTGCGACCCTGCGCTACCGCTCTTTTAGATTGCAAGGGGTTGCGGCAATGAAGCACAGTGTAGATGTTCATGTTGGTAAGCGTATCCGCCATCGCCGTTGGATGATTGGAATGACCCAACAACAGCTGGCCGACAAGGTTGGCATCAAGTTCCAGCAGATCCAGAAGTACGAAACCGGCATGAACCGGGTTTCGGCCTCGCGTCTGTGGGATATCGCGCAGGCGGTCGACGTTCCGGTCAGCTTCTTCTTCGAAGGGCTGCACGAGGGCGACGTGCCCGGCATGGTCGAAGGCGATATCTTCGCCGACAAGGAGGCGCTGCAGCTGGTCCGCGCCTACTATACCATGCCCGAGGCGCAGCGCCGCCAGATCTTCGAGCTGGCGCGCGTCCTTTCGGTCGCGGCATAGAGGCCGGAACCGCCAGAAGGCGGGTGACCGCGCAGTCGTCCGGCGATGCGTGACCGTCGGACGACAATTTCGAAAGCCTGCTGGCCCCCGCTGGCGTGACGGGTTACACCCCGTCTGAAACGTCAGGGGGCCAGCATGAAGGACGCAGCACAGATCATCCGCACCGCCCACGACATGGCCGATGCAGCCCGTGCCGCCATCCTGCCGCTGTTCCGCAGCGCTGACCTGATCACCAACAACAAGCGTCCCGCGGATTTCGACCCGGTGACGCAGGCCGACCGCGCTGCCGAGACGGCAATGCGCGACGTGCTGGCCCGTCAGCGCCCCGACGATGCCATTCTGGGCGAGGAATTCGGGGGCAGCACCGGCACCACCGGGCTGACATGGATCCTTGACCCCATCGACGGTACGCGGGCCTTCCTGTGCGGTGCGCCCAGCTGGGGCGTCCTGATCGGCCTGTCGGACGGGCAGGCCATCAGATACGGCATGATCGACCAGCCCTATACGGGCGAGCGCTTCGAAGGCGGGCTTGGGCGCGCGCGGATGACTGCTCCGATGGGTGACCGCGATCTGAGGGTGCGGGGTGGTGTCGGGCTGGACGCCGCGGTCCTGATGACGACGTTCCCCGAAGTCGGCGATGCGGCCGAACATGCCGCCTTCCGGCGCGTCGCCGACCGCGTGCGGCTGACGCGTTACGGGCTGGACTGCTATGCCTATGCGCTGCTGGCCTTGGGGCAGATCGATCTTGTGATCGAGGCCGGGCTGCAGCCCTACGACATCGCTGGTCCCCTGGCCGTGGTCGAAGCGGCCGGCGGCATCGTCACCAATTGGCAGGGCGGGCCCGCGGCCGAGGGTGGCCAGGTGGTCGCCGCCGCCTCGGCGCACCTGCACGAACAGGCGCTGGCGCTTCTGGCGGGCTAGGCCCGATGTCTGAAATTCAAGCGACGGGGGCATGATGGCCGACGACAGCCAGCGCAACGAAGCTCAGTTCGAACAGGACGAGGATGATTTCGGCCCCAACGCAGAGTTGCTGGCCCAGATCGATGCGGCCATCGACGCCGGTGACAGTGACGCGCTGAACGCCTCGCTGGAGCCGATGCATGCGGCCGACATCGCCGACCTGATCGAGCGGCTGGCGGCGCCGCGTCGGCGAACGTTCCTGGAGCTTTATGCCCGGCAGATCGACGGCGAGATCCTGTCCGAGATCGACGAGTCGATCCGCGAGGACGTGATCGAGCAGATGCCGCGAGAGGTCCTGGCCGAAGCGGTCCGAGAGATGGACAGCGACGACGTCGTCGACCTGGTCGAGGACCTGGATCAGTCGGACCGTGACCAAATCTTGGCCGCGCTGGATGCGGGCGACCGGGCGGCGGTCCAGCAGTCGCTGGCCTATCCCGAATACTCCGCCGGCCGGCTGATGCAATCCGAGGTGGTGACGGCGCCAGAGCATTGGACCGTCGGCCAGACGATCAGGTTCCTGCAGTCCGAGGAATGGCTGCCCGAGCAGTTCTATCACGTGATCCTGGTGGACCCGCGCCGCCACGCCACAGGCTATGTGACCTTGGGGCGGCTGCTGGCGTCGCGCCATGACACGATGCTGCGCGACCTGGCCGAGGACAGCTTCCGCACCATCAGCGCCTATGCCGAGGAAGGCGACGTCGCCTATGTCTTCAACCAGTATCACCTCATCTCGGCCCCGGTGGTGGACCGTCACGACCGTCTGGTCGGCGTGATCACCATCGACGACGCCATGGCGATCCTGGACGAAGAGCACGAGGAGGACATCCTGAGGCTGGCGGGCGTCGGCGACGAATCCACGATCAACGACACCGTGCTGCAGACTGTCGGGCAGCGCGTGCCCTGGCTGGGCGCCAACATCGTGACCGCCCTGGCGGCCGCCAGCGTCATAGCGATCTTCGAAAGTGCGATCGCCCAACTGGTCGCCCTGGCCGTCCTGATGCCGATCGTCGCCTCGATGGGTGGCAATGCCGGGACGCAAACGCTGACGGTGGCGGTGCGGGGCTTGGCGACCCGTGACCTGTCGCGGTCGAACGCCGTCCGCGTCGTGCGCCGCGAGGTGACAGTCGGGCTGATCAACGGGGCGATCTTCGGCGTGGTGATGGCCGGAATCACCATGCTCTGGTTCGGGGATCCGGGTCTGGCGACGGTCATCGGCCTGGCGATGATCGTGAACCTGTTGGTGGCGGCGCTGGCCGGGATCCTCATCCCGCTGGCGCTGAACAAGCTTGGGGCAGACCCGGCGCTGGCGTCAGGGACGTTCGTGACGATGATGACCGACGTGATCGGCTTTCTGGCATTTCTGGGTCTTGCGACGGCGGTGCTGCTATGACGACGACGAAGCAGGAGTTGCGCGCGCAGGCGTTGGTCGCGCGCGCGCAGGGCGGCGACGATGCGGCGCTGGACCGCCACCTGCAGGCGGCGCTGGCACCATTTGCCGGCATGGTGCTGGCCGGATACTGGCCGATGCGCGGCGAGGCGGACCCCCGCCCTGCCATGCGGGCGCATGAAGGTCCCGTGGTCCTTCCGGTCGTGCCGGGCCACGCGCAGCCGCTGCTGTTCAGGCTGTGGGACGGGCGCGATCTGGTGCCCGGATCCTTCGGCACCTCTCACCCGCCTGAAGACGCGCCGCAGATGCGCCCCGACGTGCTGATCGTGCCGCTGGCGGGCTTCGACGCAGATGGCAACCGGCTGGGATATGGCGGCGGCTTCTATGACCGAACGCTGGAGGTGCTGCGCGAATCAGGACCGGCGGCGGCCATCGGCCTGGCCTATGCCTGCCAGGAACTGCCCATGATTCCGGCAGAGCCGTTCGATCAGCCGCTGGACATGATCGTGACGGACCGCGGGGTGCGAGAATTTCGCTGAAGACGCAGGAATGTGGCGGATTTGCAACCGCTGTGCGCAACCTGCGGATGAGGGCGGGATAAGCCTGTGGAAAGTCGCTGAACTGGCTGATGCATCGGCCTGCATTCGCAGAAGAAATGCCGTTGCAGCTGGGTCTGGCATGAAAACCGCGTGGCGGTCTGTGCGCGAATCTGCGGCGCTGCGGCATAGCCTGATGTCAACGAGGAAGCGCCTGCGCGAGAGTAAAAATACCTGTTGAACTGTTGCCAAGACACCGTCACCTTGTGGCAAGAGGCCAGAATGGCACCAGATGTAGTGGAACCTGACGGTTCTGATACAAGCGCGATCCGAACCGATCCTTGCGGCGGGGCCTGCCCCGTTAAAGCCCTTTGGCGGTTGCCGGAGGCGGGGATCCTGTGACCGCGGGTGCTGTGGCTGCGTCGGACAGCAACAGGGGGTTGGCATGCAGATCGAACGGCGATTCACCACGGAAACCGGCGGAGCCTATGGCGGGATCGGGTTCACCACCACCGTCAGCGAGATCCGCAACCCGGACGGCTCGGTCGTGTTCCGAAACGACCGGGTCGAGGTCCCCCAGGGCTGGAGCCAGGTCGCAAGCGACGTCATTGCCCAGAAGTACTTCCGCAAGGCCGGCGTCCCCGCCCGCCTGAAGCGCGTGCGCGAGAAGGGCGTGCCCGAGTTCCTGTGGCGCAGCACCGCAGACGAGGCCGCCTTGACCGAACTGCCCGCGGACCAGCGCTTCGTGGGCGAAACGAGCGCCGCGCAGGTCTTCGACCGGCTGGCCGGGGCCTGGACCTACTGGGGTTGGAAAGGTGGGTATTTTTCAAAAGAAGAAGACGCGCGCGCTTATCTGGACGAGATGCGGCACATGCTGGCCCGCCAGATGGCGGCGCCGAACAGCCCCCAATGGTTCAATACTGGCCTGCATTGGGCCTATGGCATCGACGGACCGGGGCAGGGGCATTTTTATGTCGACCACAAGACCGGCAGGTTGACCGCCTCGACCAGCGCCTATGAGCATCCGCAGCCGCATGCCTGCTTCATCCAGTCGGTCAGCGACGATCTGGTGAACGACGGCGGCATCATGGACCTTTGGGTCCGGGAGGCGCGGCTCTTCAAGTACGGCAGCGGCACGGGCACCAATTTCAGCAGCCTGCGCGGCGAGGGCGAGAAGCTGTCCGGCGGCGGCAAGTCCAGCGGCCTGATGGGTTTTTTGAAGATCGGCGACCGGGCGGCGGGCGCGATCAAGTCGGGTGGCACCACTCGGCGGGCGGCCAAGATGGTCATCTGCGACATGGACCACCCCGACATCGAGGCCTTCATCAACTGGAAGGTCATCGAGGAGCAGAAGGTCGCCAGCCTGGTCGCCGGATCGAAGATCCACGAGCGCGAACTGAACGCGATCTTTGCCGCAATCCGCGCCGGTGGGGGAGAGACCGATCCGGCCCGCAACGATGCGCTGAAGTCAGCCATTAGATCCGCCAAACGCGCGATGATCCCCGAGACCTATGTGAACCGGGTGCTGCAATACGCGCGCCAGGGCTTCGACAGCATCGAGTTTCCGACCTATGACACGGACTGGGACTCCGAGGCCTATGTCAGCGTTTCGGGCCAGAACTCGAACAACTCGGTCCGGGTGACGGATGCCTTCCTGCGGGCGGTGCGCGACGACCAACCGTGGGAGCTGATCCGCCGCACCGACGGCAGGCCTGCCAAGGTCGTCAGCGCCCGCGAACTGTGGGATCAGGTCGGCCACGCGGCCTGGGCCTGCGCCGATCCGGGCATCCAGTTCCACGACACCGTCAACGCCTGGCACACCTGCCCCGAGGACGGGCCGATCCGCGGGTCGAACCCGTGCAGCGAATACATGTTCCTGGACGACACCGCCTGCAACCTGGCGTCGATGAACCTGCTGACCTTCTGGCATGACGGGCGCTTCGATGCGGATGGCTATGTCCACGCCACCCGGCTCTGGACCCTGACGCTGGAGATCAGCGTGCTGATGGCACAATTCCCCAGCCGCGAAATCGCGCAGCGCAGCTTCGACTTCCGCACCCTTGGTTTGGGTTATGCGAATATCGGCGGTCTGCTGATGAACATGGGGCTGGGCTATGACAGCGAGGCCGGACGCGCGCTGTGCGGTGCCCTGACGGCGATCATGACCGGCGTCGCCTATGCCACCAGCGCCGAGATGGCGGCCGAGCTGGGCGCCTTCCCCGGCTATGCCCGAAACCGCGACCACATGCTGCGGGTGATCCGCAATCATCGTGCCGCCGCGCACGGGACGGACTGCGAAGGCGTTAACGTTGCCCCCGTCGCGCTGGACGCGGCGAACTGCCCCGACCCGTCGCTGGCTGGGCTGGCGCGGGCGGCCTGGGACGAGGCGCTGGCCCTGGGCGAGGCGCACGGCTTCCGCAACGCCCAGACCACCGTCATCGCGCCCACCGGCACCATCGGTCTTGTCATGGACTGCGACACCACTGGGATCGAGCCCGATTTCGCGTTAGTCAAGTTCAAGAAGCTGGCCGGCGGCGGCTATTTCAAGATCATCAACCAGTCGGTTCCGGCCGCGCTGGAGGTGCTGGGCTACTCCAGCGTCCAGATCGAGGAGATCGTCGGCCACGCCGTGGGGCACGCGACGCTTGGCAACTGCCCGGCGATCAACCACGCCTCGCTGGCCGGACACGGCTTCGGCGCGGCCGAAATCGCCAAAATCGAGGCCGCCCTGGGCAGTGCCTTCGACATCCGCTTCGTCTTCAACCAATGGACCCTAGGCGAGGATTTCTGCCGCGGTACGCTGGGCATCCCGGCCGACAAGCTGGCCGACCCGACCTTCGACTTGCTGCGCCACCTGGGCTTCAGCCGCGCGCAGATCGAAGCCGCGAACGACCATGTCTGCGGGACGATGACGCTGGAGGGTGCGCCGCACCTGCGGGCCGAACATCTGCCGGTCTTCGACTGCGCCAATGCCTGCGGCAAGACCGGCAAACGCTATCTTTCTGTCGAAAGCCACATCCGCATCATGGCCGCGGCGCAGAGCTTCATCTCGGGCGCGATCAGCAAGACGATCAACATGCCCAACAGCGCCACGATCGAAGACGCGCTGGCGGCGTACGAGCTGTCGCACAGCCTGGGCATCAAAGCCAACGCGCTTTATCGGGACGGATCGAAGCTGTCGCAGCCGCTGGCCAGCGCCCTGGTCGAGGATGACGACGAAGCCGAGGAGATCCTGGCCACCGGCACCCAGCACGCCAAGGCCGCCGTCCTGGCCGAGAAGATCGTCGAGCGCGTGATCGTCAAGGAGATCGTTCGGTCGAACCGCGAAAAGCTGCCGCAGCGGCGCAAGGGTTATACCCAGAAGGCCATCGTCGGCGGTCACAAGGTCTATCTGCGCACCGGCGAATACGACGACGGCAAGCTGGGCGAGATCTTCATCGACATGCACAAGGAAGGCGCGGGCTTCCGGGCGATGATGAACAACTTTGCCATCGCCGTATCGGTCGGCCTGCAATACGGCGTGCCGCTGGAGGAGTTCGTGGACGCCTTCACCTTCACCCGGTTCGAGCCGGCGGGGATGGTGCAGGGCAACGACAGCATCAAGAACGCGACCTCGATCATCGACTATGTGTTCCGCGAACTTGCTGTCAGCTATCTGGACCGCACCGATCTGGCGCATGTGGCACCCGAAGGCGCGCGTTTTGACGAAATGGGGGGCGGCGAAGGTGAAGGCCGCCATGCGCCTGTGACCGAGCAGTCCGAGTTGAAGTCCCTGACGATGCTGAAGCAGATCAGCAGCGCCGGCTATCTGCGCAAGCGCCTGCCGCATGACCTGATGGTGCTACAGGCGGGCACCGCGACCGCCGCCGTGGCCACCGGCATGGCAGAGGTCGGTCTCGATTTGCGCACCCAGGCCCGGATGCAGGGATATGAAGGCGATCCCTGCGGCGAATGCGGTAATTATACGCTGGTCCGGAACGGCACCTGCATGAAGTGCAACACCTGCGGCGGCACCAGCGGCTGCAGCTGAGAGATTGGGTTGGGGCGCGAAAGGCCCAGTTTCGCGCCCCGGCTGCCATGCATGGGATAAGGCGCTTTCGAGGTATACCCGCCGACCATTTGTGGCCGGTATACGGCACCAGTTCACAGTCGCAGGTCCAATAGCTGACTTTTCACAAACTTATCCCTGACAATCGGGCCAGCTCGTGGATAAGAGAAGGAATGCCACTATGGGTGGAAAAAAAAACCCCGTCAGTCTTCCGGCAGTCACGGCGGCATCTTCCAAGAGGAGGGTCCGCGGGGGGACGACGGCTGAACTTCACGACCGAGCCTGACAACAGGCCGATGCCGCCAAGGCCCAAAACCGAACTTGACCTGGAAGCCCGTCAGCACCACGCCTGAAAGCAAGCGCTGAGGCCTCTGGCAGCAATTCCTGCGCCAATAGGCGAAATTGAGCACTGGCTCCTGCAGGGGCCAGTGCTGACAGCCTTGCACGATCCGGCCCCGTCTTCTGTCCGCAACAGCCTGCGCATAAAACTGCGCTATTGGGCCGGCAGCGATCGGCAGCAGTTGACGGGCAGGCGCCCAGGCCCTTGAGTGGCGGCGTCGGTCCGGCTTGTGCCGGCACGGTAGACAGCCAATGCGTGAAAGGTGTGGCGATGGGAAAAATAACCCCGGTTCTGATGGCTGGCGGATCAGGGACGCGGCTGTGGCCCGTTTCTCGCAAAAGCTTTCCCAAGCAATTCGCGGCACTTGTCGGTGACGAGACGCTGTTCCAGGCCTCGGCCCGGCGGCTGTCGGGGCCGCTCTTTGGCGCGCCCGTCGTGATGACCAATTCCGACTTCCGCTTCATTGTGGCCGAGCAGCTGGAGCAGGCGGGCATCGCCCCCGGCGCCATTGTCATCGAGCCTGCCGGGCGCAACACCGCTCCCGCGATCCTGGCCGCCGCCCTGATGGTCGCGGCGGAGGACCTCGACCGGCTGGTGCTGGTCGCGCCCTCGGATCACGTCATTCCCGATGCGGAGGCTTTTGCCGCCGCCGTGGCCGAGGGGGCCGGTGCCGCAGCGCAGGGGCGCATCGTCACCTTCGGGATCACGCCCGATCGGCCCGAGACCGGCTATGGCTATTTGCAGCTGGCCTCGACTGGAGGGGGGCCGCAGCCCCTGGGTCGCTTCGTCGAAAAACCCGATGCGGCGACGGCAGCTGACATGGTGGCCGCCGGCAACTTCCTCTGGAACGCGGGGATCTTTCTCTTCAGCGCCCGGACGATGATCGATGCCTTCCGCACTCACGCACCCGCCTATCTGCAGCCGGTCCAGGCGGCGCTGGACGAGGCGAAGACCGACCTCGGTTTCCTCCGCCTTGCGCGAGAGCCTTGGGCCGAAGCCGAGGACAACTCGATCGACTATGCGGTGATGGAGAAGGCCGACAATCTTTCGGTCGTGCGGTTCTCGGGGCGGTGGTCTGACCTTGGCGGTTGGGACGCGGTGTGGAGAGAGGCGCTGGGACAGGCGCCCTCGGATACCGGCGTGGTGACGGACGCGCGGTCGACGGCGATCGACTGCCACGACGTGCTGCTGAGGTCCGACAGCGAGGATCTGGAGGTCGTCGGCATCGGCCTGTCGGACCTGATGGTCGTGGCCACCGCCGACGCCGTCCTTGTCGCCGACCGTTCGCGTGCCCAGGACGTCCGTCAGGCGGTCAGCGCGCTGAAGGCCAAGCGCGCGAAGCAGGCAGAAAGCTTCCCGCGCGACCACCGCCCCTGGGGCTGGTTCGAGACGCTGGCCCTGGCCGACCGCTTCCAGGTGAAGCGCATCGTCGTCAAGCCGGGTGCGGCCCTGTCGCTGCAAAGCCATGTCCACCGGTCGGAGCATTGGGTCGTCGTGTCGGGCACCGCGCGGGTCACCGTCGATGATCGCGTCACCCTGGTGACCGAGAACCAGTCAATCTATGTGCCACTGGGCGCGGTTCACCGGATGGAAAATCCGGGTAAGGTTCCGATGGTCCTGATCGAGGTACAGACCGGCAGCTATCTGGGTGAAGACGACATCATCCGCTATGAGGATGTCTATTCCCGCAGTTCCGCCGACTGAAGACCGATCCTGACCGCCGCCCCACACGGGGCGCGGCGTGCTTCAGGAACCCACATCTGCGCGGGCGCATGCCTTGCGGAAATTCTTCCGCCTGGCTGGGGTTCAGTTCCTCGACGGAGGCGGTCAGACCCGAACCGCCGGGTGGCGGAGCCGGGTTATTGCAACGCGGGTGCTGGCGGTAAAAAGGGCGCTACATCGTCTCGCGGATCTGGGCGATGGTCTCGGCCACCCCCACGCGTGGGACGCCGCGCAGCAGCTGGTCGCCGATGACAAAGGTCGGGGTGCCCTGGATCGCCATGACCTCGGCCAGCTGGCGGTTGTCGCGCAGCACCTTGGTCACGGCCTTGGTATTCATGTGCTGGACGATGCTGTCCGCGTCGACCTCGATGTCGTCAGCGATCTTGCGAAGGGATTCGATGGTGGCGGGACCACGCAGGGTGATCAGCGCGTCATGTGCCGCCTTGTAGGCCTCGTCCCCCGCGATCTGATGGACCGAAATGGCAAAGCGGCTGGACAGCTCACTCTCTTCGCCCAGAATAGGAAATTCCTTCAAGATCAGCCGGATATTTCCATCTTCCTTGACGGCGTCAAAGATCTCCTGGTTGAACTGGCGGCAGACGCCGCAGCGATAGTCGAGGAATTCGACCATCGTCAGGTCGCCGTCGGGATTGCCGCCGACCCAGCTGTGGCCGTCGTTGAAGATCGCCTCGCTGTTTGCCGCGACCAGTTCCAGATCGTTCTGCGCGCTCTGCTCGGCCTGCCGGGTTTCCAGCACGTTGATGGATTCGATCAGAACCTGCGGATTTTCCATCAGGTATTCGCGCACGGCCGCGCCGAATGCGGCCTTTTCTTCCTCGGACATGGCCTTGATGTCGAAAGCCGTCGCAGGTGAGGCGAGTGCGGCACTGATCAGCAGCGCGGCGGACAGGCGGTTCATGGCAAGGGACCCTCTCGGTTCATGTCGCGCGGCAGCTTGGACTGTGGCGCCTGCGATGGCAAGAAGACGGGCGACACAGGCGCGTGACCGCGATCGATCAAGTTGTCCGTCCAAATGACTGGAGCAGCCGCGCGTCCCGCGTTATCACCATGCCAAAAAACAAGAGGCCGAGCCATGCGATCTTCCCTGCGCGGACAGGTTGACCCGTTCATCGTGATGGACGTGATGGAAGCTGCCAGCCGCGCCGAGGCGGCAGGGCGCCATATTATCCACATGGAGGTGGGCCAGCCCGGTACGCCCGCTCCCGAAGGCGCGCGGCGTGCGCTGGCCGAGGCGCTGGCGCAGCCCTTGGGCTATACCGTCGCCCTCGGTCTGCCGGCACTGCGGCAGGGCATCGCCGATCTGTACCGCCGCTGGTACGGGGTCGACCTGGACCCCGCGCGGGTCGTGGTGACGTCTGGCAGCAGCGGCGCGTTCATTCTGGCGTTCTCGGCGCTGTTCGACGCGGGCGATCGGGTGGCGATGGGGTTTCCGGGCTATCCCAGCTATCGCCAGATCCTGCGTGCCATGTCGCTGGAAGCCGTAGGCATTCCGACGCGCCCCGAGGATCGCTATCAGCCGCGGCCCAATGATCTGCCGGATGCGGCGGGGCTGATCCTGGCATCGCCCGGCAACCCCTCGGGAACTGTGCTGACGGTGCCGGAACTGCGGGCGCTGACCGATGCGGCGCGGGCGCGGGGCATGGCCGTCATCTCGGACGAGATCTATCACGGCCTGGGCTATGGCGACCGCTGCCATTCCGCGCTGGAGGTGACGGATGAGGTCGTCGTCATCAATTCGTTCAGCAAGTATTTCTCGATGACGGGCTGGCGTGTCGGCTGGATGGTGGTGCCTCCCGACATGGTCCGCACGATCGAGCGGCTGGCCCAGAACCTGTTCATTTGCCCGCCCCATGCCAGCCAGGTGGCTGCCCTGGCCGCGCTGGATTGCATTCCCGAGGCCGAGGCCAATCTGGCCGTCTATGCCGAGAACCGCCGCCTGATGCTGGAGGGTCTGCCGCGTGCCGGCTTCGACCG
This sequence comes from Paracoccus rhizosphaerae, assembly GCF_026162645.1. GTDB lineage: Bacteria > Pseudomonadota > Alphaproteobacteria > Rhodobacterales > Rhodobacteraceae > Paracoccus > Paracoccus rhizosphaerae. The sequence goes on along the minus strand of NZ_JAOTBE010000005.1, from coordinate 13,998 downwards.
CATCGCGCCGCCCGAAGGCGCGTTCTACATCTATGCCGACGTGTCGCACATCACCGACGATTCGGTGAAGTTCGCGGCGGAAATCCTTGAAAACGCGGGCGTGGCGGTTACACCGGGGCTGGACTTCGACCCCGAGCGGGGCCGCGGGACGCTGCGCTTTTCCTATGCCCGCGCCACCGCCGACATTGCCGAGGGCCTGAGGCGGCTGACCGCGTTCATGGCGTCCAGATGAGGGCGGTCGTCCTGGTCCTTGCGCTGCTGCTGCCCTTGCAGGCGCTGGCGCAGGACCCTGCCAGACTGCGTCTTGGCGCGTCCTCGGTGACCGAGGCTGCGACCGGGTGGTGGCAGTCGATCTTCGGGCCAATGCCGCTGGAGGTGCGCCTGACCTTGGACCGACCGGTCCCCTGGCGCGCCTTTCTTGTCGGAGAGCCTGCGCGGCTGGTCATCGACCTGAAGGACACGGACCTGTCGGGGCGCAACCCTTCGCAGCTGTTCGGGCAGGACCTGATGCCCGCGATCCGATGGGGCAGCTTCCGCCAAGGCTGGAGCCGGATCGTGATGGAGCTTCCGCGCCCGTTCCGCGTCGCCAGCGCGGGCATGTCGACCGGGGGGCTTGATGCGACATTGCGCATCGCGCTGGACCCCGTGCGGGAGGGCGAGTTCGCGCCCCGGCCCTCGGCCGCGGCGGCGCTTCGCAACCTGCCCGACCCTGCCGACGTGCCGGCGCCACCGTTGGCCGAGGGGCTGGTGGTCGCGCTGGATCCGGGCCACGGCGGGTTCGATCCCGGCGCGCAGGCCGGAGGGGAGACCGAAGCCGATCTTGTGCTGAGGTTCGCGCAGGAATTGCGAGCCGAGCTGGAGGCGCGGGGCGTCACCGTGGCGATGACCCGCGACGATGACGTGTATGTCCCTCTCGAGGCGCGGATGACCACGGCCCGGCAAGCGGGGGCGCATCTATTGATGTCGCTGCATGCCGATGCGCTGCCGCAGGGGCAGGCGGCGGGGGCCACGATCTATGTCTGGTCCTCGTCCGCGGACGAACGCGCCAGCCGGCAGCTGGTGATGCGCCACCAGCGTGACGACCTGCTGCTGGGTCAGGACCTGACGGGACAGGACGACGGCCTTGCGGTTGCGCTGATGGATTTTGCCCGCACCGACACCCAGCCCCGATCCGAGGCATTCGCGCGACACCTGACCTCGCGCATGGCGCTGCGGGGAATCGGGTTGCACGGCCGGCCGGTGCAGGGGGCGGCGTTCTCGGTCCTGAAGTCGCCCGACATCGCCTCGGTCCTGCTAGAGCTGGGCTTCATCACCGACGAGGCGGATCTTTTCAACCTGACGGATCCCGACTGGCGCGCCCGCATGGCGACGGCGGTGGCCGAGGCCGTCACCGGCTGGTGGCGCGACGAACAGGCGCGGGCGGCACTGCTGCGGCGCTGACACCGACAGTTGCTTTGACCGGGAAGGCCGCTGCCGCTATAGACGGCGCAAGGCTTGGAAAGGCAAATCCCCGTGCTGCGGATCATACTCTCATTCTTCGGTGCGATCTTTTCCTGGGTCGTGACGGCGGCGTTCTTCGCCGCGCTGACCATCGGCGGGATCTTCTGGATCTATTCGCGCGACCTGCCAAGTCACGAGACCCTGGCGCAGTACTCTCCCAAGACCATCAGCCGCATCTATTCGGCGGAAGGCCAGTTGATCGACGAATTCGCCGAGGAACGCCGCCTGTTCGTGCCCATCGACGAGATCCCGGACCTGGTCAAGCAGGCCTTCATCAGCGCCGAGGACAAGAACTTCTACAGCCATCCAGGCTATGACCTGCGCGGGATCTTCGGCGCGGCGTGGCAGGCGCTGGCCTCGCGCGGATCGAATGTGCGCGGCGCGTCTACGATCACGCAGCAGGTGATGAAGAACTTCCTTCTGTCCAGCGACCGCAGCGTTGAACGCAAGGTGAAGGAGCTGATTCTGGCGTCGCGGCTGGAACGCACATTGACCAAGGACCAGATCCTGGAACTGTACCTGAACGAGATCTTCCTGGGCCAGAACAGCTTCGGGGTGGCCGCCGCCGCCCAGACCTATTTCAACCAGTCCCTGGCCGAACTGGAGCCGCACGAGGCGGCGATGCTGGCCGCCATGCCGCAGGCACCCGGCCGCTATCACCCCGTCCGCGCCAAGGAGCGGGTGACCGAACGCCGCAATTATGTCCTGCGTGAGATGTGGCAGAACGGCTATATCAGCGAGGCCACCTACGAGGCCGAGGCCAAGCTGCCGCTCAAGTCCGTGCAGAACGGCGATTTCCCGTCGTTCCAGCGCGCCCTGCCGCCGCGGGACTATTTCACCGACGAGATCCGCCGCCAGCTGAGCCGCGAGTTTGGGCAGGAGGAGTTCTTCGGCGGCGGCCTGACGATCCGCGCGACCGTCGACCCCGAGCTGCAGTCCGAGGCCGCAACTGCGCTGCAGAAGGCGCTTGAGGATTACGACCGCAACCAGGGCGTCTGGCGCGGCACCGGAGAGACGGTCCCGGCCGAGGCGTTGGACAACGAAGCCGCCTGGCGCGGCGCGCTGTGGGACCTGCGCCTGCCGCGCGACATCCCGGGTTGGCATCCCGCCGTCGTGCTGGAGATGGGCGAAAGCGACGCCCGCATTGGAATTGAGGGAATCGAAGAGGACGCTGACGGCCACTGGATCCCCGCCGCCGACGTGCAATGGGCCCGGCCGCTGGACCGCGACACGGGCCAGGTGGGGGCGCAGGCGCAGGTGGCCGACGACCTTCTGGACGTGGGCGACGTGGTGCTGGTGCGCGCGATGACCAGCGACAGCGACGGCAGCTTCATCCGCTGGACGCTGCGGCAGGTGCCGCAGGTGCAGGGCGGCTTCATGGCGATGGACGTCAACACTGGCCGCGTTCTGGCGATGCAGGGCGGATTTTCCTATGAAAGCTCGGTCTTCAACCGGGCGACGCAAGCACAGCGCCAGCCGGGGTCCAGCTTCAAGCCGTTCGTTTATGCCGCGGCGCTGGACAACAACTATACCCCCGCGACGATCGTGGTGGATGAACCGATCCGCATCAACACGCCCCAAGGCCTGTGGGAGCCGAAAAATTCCTCAGGCCGCCATTACGGGCCGACGCCGCTGCGCACGGGGATCGAGCAGTCCCGGAACCTGATGACGATCCGGATCGCCGATGACATCGGCATGGACCAGGTGGCGCGTTACGCCGAGGATTTCGGCGTCTATGACGACCTGAAGCCGTTCCTGGCCAACGCCCTGGGCGCACAGGAGACGACGCTGTTCAAGATGGTCGCCGCCTATGCGATGTTCGCCAATGGCGGCGAGAGGGTCGAGCCGACGCTGGTCGACCGTGTCCAGGACCGGCGCGGTCGCACGATCTATCGTCACGATCAGCGCGTCTGCGAGACCTGCGCCCTGCAGGCGATGCCGGCGGGACAGGCGCCCGTCATCGACACCAACCGCGAGCGGGTGATGGATGCGGTGACGGCCTATCAGCTGACCTCGATGCTGGAGGGGGCGGTCGAGCGCGGGTCCGGGTCCGGCGTCGACCTGCCGGTGCCGATCGCCGGCAAGACGGGCACGACGAACGACGCCAAGGACGTGTGGTTCATCGGCTACTCCAGCAACATCGTGGCGGGCTGCTATCTCGGCTATGATCAGCCGCGGTCGCTGGGGGCGCGCGCCTATGGCGGGACGCTGTGCGTGCCGGTCTTCAACGACTTCATGCGCGAGGCCGTGGCCAAGTTCGGCGGCACCGAGTTCAAGGTGCCCGAAGGCGGCTATTGGGTGAAGATCGACCGGATCACGGGCCAGCGCCTGCCCGACGACGCGACCGGGCCGAACGTCATCCGCGAATATTTCCGCGACGGAACGGACCCCAACTGGCTGGCGCCCTATGTCGTGTCGGGCTTTGGCGACGAGACGGTCATCCTGCCTTGGGAGGCTGGCGAGAGCGCGGCCCAGGCGATCACGACTTCGACGGGTGAAAGGCGGGTGATCCCGAAACGGACGGACTTCGGCACGATGTCGTCCGGCGGCCTCTACTGACGCGGGTTGCGTCCCGCGACGGCGGGGGGCTTGCTGCCCCCCGCACCCCCCGCAGGGTGCTCTGGTCCGGCTGTCAGCCGCCATGCTTCGACCGCGTCTCCTTTTGCCGCGCGACGTGGCGCAGCAGGCGCAGGACCAGCAGGCCGAACGCAGCGGCAATGATGGCGAGCATCCCCTTGCCAGTGCCGCAGGACAGCCCGATGGCGCCGGCCAGCCACATCGATGCCCCGGTCGTCAGGCCCCGCACCGACCCCCTGGTGATGATGATTGATCCCGCCGCCAGGAAGGCCACACCCGAGGTAACGGCTTCGATCAGGCGCAGCGGATCGATCTGCAGCTCGGCGTCGTTGTCGGCGCGCATATGCGTCAGCTCCATCGCGATGATGGTGAAAAGCGCCGCCGCCATCGAGATCATCATGTGCGTCCGCAGCCCCGCCTCGTGATCCGAACTTTCCCGTTCCCAGCCGATCAGCGCGCCAAGGATCAGCGCAAGGACCATCCGGGTGGTGGCGACTGACAGGCTCATCGAATTGAGGGACTCGAAAGTCTGGGACACAAGCTCTGGCATGGTAACTCCGTTTCTGGGGGGAACGCGGCACGGCGCCCGCCGGTTGCGACCGCGCCGCCCTTGCCCAAGGTGGCGGGGCGCGTTATCACACCGGACCTGACGCCAGACCGAAGGAGCCTGTCCATGCGCGCCGAGACGCTCTCTGCCATCGAGGCCATCCGCCGCTCGCTGTCGCTGCTGGGGCAGCGGCTGGACTGGACGACGGCGCCCCACCGGCTGGAAGAGATGAACGCGATGATCGAGGACGGTGATCTTTGGTCCGATCCCGCGCGCGCGCAGAAGCTGATGCGCGAGCGGCAGTCGCTGTCCGACGCGATCGACACCTATCGCCGGATCGAGGGCGACCTGGCCGCCAATGCCGAGATGGTCGAGTTGGCCGAGGAGGAGGGCGACGCCGAATTGGTCGCAGAGGCCGAGGCCAACCTGAAGGCGCTGGCCGATCTTGCCGCGCAGAAGGAGCTTGAGGCGCTGCTGAACGGCGAGGCCGACGCCAACGATACGTTTCTCGAGATCAACGCCGGGGCCGGCGGGACGGAAAGCTGCGACTGGGCTGCCATGCTGGCGCGGATGTATGTTCGGTGGGCCGAGAAGAAGGGCTACGAGGTCGAACTGCTGTCCGAGACCGGCGGCGACGAGGCGGGGATCCGCAGCGCCGCCTACAAGATCACCGGCCATAACGCCTATGGCTGGCTAAAGTCGGAATCGGGTGTGCACCGGCTGGTCCGGATCAGCCCTTATGACAGCGCCGCCCGGCGGCATACGTCTTTCAGCAGCGTCTGGGTCTATCCGGTGGTGGACGAGAACATCGAGATCGACATCCCCGACCGCGACATCCGCATCGACACCTATCGGTCCTCGGGGGCGGGCGGCCAGCACGTCAACACGACGGACTCGGCGGTGCGGATCACCCACCTGCCGACGAACATTGTCGTGACCAGTTCCGAAAAGTCCCAGCACCAGAACCGCGCCAACGCCATGGCGGCGCTGAAAGCGCGGCTTTACCAGATGGAATTGGACCGCCGGAACGCCGAGATCAATGCCCAGCACGCTGCCAAGGGCGATGCCGGCTGGGGCAATCAGATCCGCTCCTATGTCCTGCACCCCTATCAGATGGTGAAGGACCTGCGCACCAGCGAGGAAACGAGCGACACCCAGGGCGTGCTGGATGGCGACCTCGACCGCTTTATGGCGGCCACGCTGGCGCTGGACGTCGCCGGCAAGAGCCGCGCGGAGGCTACCGCCGAGGACTGACCAGGCCTTCTAATGCTGCGATGCAGCGACAGGCAGGGGGTTGTTCTAGTGTCGGAACCTCGTATCATGCTGCAACTGCATCATGCGCGGGGCCTGACCATGAAGCACAAGAGCATCAACGTCGCGCTGCAGGGTGGTGGCGCGCATGGCGCCTTTACCTGGGGCGTTCTGGACAGGCTTCTTGACGAACAGTGGCTGGATCTGGCGGCGATCAGCGGCACATCGGCCGGGGCGCTGAACGGCGCGGCGCTGAAGGCCGGGCTGGGGGCGCATAAAGGTGCTGCCGGGCGCCGGGCCGCTCGGGAAAACCTGAACTTCATGTGGTCTCAGGTCGGGCAGATGAGCGACAATCGCGTCGTGCGCTGGCTGCATTCGCTGGTGCCTATGCCGCGCGGGCTGCACCGCTGGACCGAGATGCTGTCCCCGGCGGCCTGGCTGGACAACCTCACGCGGCTCTTCAGCCCCTATGACTATGGCCCGTTCTACGTGAACCCGCTGGACGGGCTGCTGCGCGGATTGCCTTACCCCGACTTCGCCTGCGCCACCGGCCCCAGCCTCTATGTGGCCGCCACCAATGTCCGCACCGGGCGGATCAAGGTCTTTTCCGGCACGGGGGCCACACCCGAGGCCATCATGGCCTCGGCCTGTCTTCCGACGCTGTTCCGCGCGGTCGAGATCTTCGACCCTGACACCGGCAGGATCGAGGCCTTCTGGGACGGCGGCTTCACGGGCAACCCGGCGCTGTTCCCGCTCTATCGCTCCAGCCTGCCGCGCGACATCCTGATCATCGCGATCAACCCGCTGATGCGCGAGACGCTGCCGCGCAGCCCGGTCGAGATTGCGGACCGCGTGAACGAGGTCAGCTTCAACAGCTCGCTCATGAGCCAGCTTCGCGCCATCAACTTCGTCAAGCGGTTGTTCGCGCAGGGCAAGCTGGACGACGGCACCATGAAGAACGTGCTGGTCCACCTGATCGACGACGATGCGTTGATGACGGACTTGACGGCGCGGTCCAAGCTGATGCCGGGGCCGGGGCTGCTGGCGTCGATGAAGGCGGCAGGGCAGGTGGCTGCCGACCGCTTCATCGAGGATCACGCCGACAAGCTGAACACCGCCGACAGTTTTGACCTGACGGCGCTGTTCCCGGCGATGCGGCCGACCTAGTGCGTCATGGCTGCGGCGATATTCGCGGCCAGCCGGGCGTTGTTCAGGACCAGTTCGATGTTCGACTCGAGCGAGCGGCCTTCGGTCAGCTCGAAGATGCGCGACAGAAGGAAAGGCGTGACTTCCTTGGCGGCGATGCGCTGCGCCTCTGCCTCCGCCAGCGCCTGTTCGATGACCGGGGTGATTTGGCCCTGCGGGATCTCGGCGGCCTCTGGGATCGGGTTGGCGATCAGTTGGCCGCCGCGCAGGCCAAGCCGGGCGCGCATGTCGGCGGCGGCGGCGATCTCCTCGGGGCGGTCCATCCGCAGCGGCGCCTTAATGCCAGAGCTTCGCGACCAGAAGGCCGGAAGCTCGTCCTGGCCGAAAGCGATGACCGGGACGCCCAGGGTTTCCAGCACCTCCCACGTTTTCGGCAGATCAAGGATCGCCTTGGCGCCGGCGGCCACCACCGTTACCGGGGTCTGCGCCAGTTCCTGAAGGTCGGCGGACAGGTCGAACGTGGTTTCGGCCCCGCGATGCACGCCGCCGATGCCGCCCGTCGCGAAGACGCGGATCCCGGCCAGGTGTGCGCAGATCATCGTCGCTGCGACGGTCGTGGCCCCGGTGCGCCCATTGGCCAGGCACACGGCCAGGTCGGCGCGGCTCAGCTTCATGGCCTCGGCCGGGGGGGTCTGCGCCAGCTTGCGCAGCGCGTCACGGGTCAGGCCGATGTGGATCAGCCCGTCCATCACGGCGATGGTTGCCGGGACCGCGCCGTTGTCGCGGATCACGGCCTCAACCTTCTCGGCCATCTCGAGGTTTTGCGGCCAGGGCATCCCGTGGGTGATGATCGTCGATTCCAGCGCGACGACGGGCAGGCCGCGGTCCAGTGCGTCGGCGACTTCGGGGGCAAAGGCAAGGGGGGCGCTGTGGGTCAAGGGACGTCCTTTCCGGAGACATGGGCGGCCGACGCCTCGACGGCGCGGGTCAGGGCCGCATCGCGCGGCAAGTTGTTGAGTTCGGCCGACAGATGTGCAGCCAGGAAGCAGTCGCCCGCGCCGGTCACGCGCGCGACGGTGACAGAAGGCGGGCAGTGGGTCAGGGTAACGCCGCCGGCCATGGCTTCGGCCGCAGGATTCGGCCCGTCGGTCACGAGGACACGGGCAGCACCGCGCGCGACGACAGCCTCGGCGGCCGAGGCTGCGTCGGGACAGGCGCGGCCGGCCAGGATCTCGGCCTCGAGGCGGTTGAGGTAGAAGCAGCCGCGACGGGCGGCGATCAGCGGCTCCAGCCGCTCGGCCTTGCCGGGGCTGGCGGGCACGACTCGCAGGTCGGCGCGCGCCAGGCGGCGGTCGCGGGCGATCGCGTCCAGCAGGTCCTGCGTCAGGTTGCCGTCGAGGACGACCGGGCCGGTCCAGTCGAGCACGTCCAGCGGGGACAGGATGGCGGCGCCGGCCTGCTCCAGGCTGTGCGCATCGGCGATGGCCGCGATCAGTCCCTCGCTGTCCTCGATGCCCATATAGCAGTCGGTCGGCAGGCCCGCATCGCGCGTCAGGCGATCGGTCAGGACGCCCAGGCGATTGGCCTCGGCGACCAGGGCCTCGCCCTCGGGGTCGCGACCGACCGCCGACAGGACCGCTGGCGCCAGGCCCCAACGCGCCAGCGCGACGGCCACGTTCAGGGCCACCCCGCCGGGCAGGTGCCTGATGCGGCCGGGCACGTCGGCCCCCGGCGCCATGCGACGCGGCGCGCGGCCGATCACGTCCCACAGCATTGCCCCGATACAGAGCACGTCAGGCGTCCTGGTCATCGCTTTCCCTCAGTTCGGTCCGCAGGAACCGTTCGAAATCGTCAAGGTCCACCGGGTCGAACTGCCCGAAACCCTGCATCCAGACCGAGGCCGCGCGCATCCCGTCAGGGTCGAGCTTGCACCAGGTGATCCGGCCGCGCCGCTCTTGCCGGATCAGGCCGGCGGCCGCAAGCACCGCCAGGTGTTTCGAGATGGCGGCCAGGCTGACGTCAAAAGGCTGCGCGACATCACTGACCGCCATGTCGTCTTCCAGCAGCATCGTCAGGACCCTGCGGCGGGTTGGATCGGCCAGCGCCGCGAAGATCAGATCCAGCCGAACTGACAGGGGGGGAGGGGTCATCGGAGCGCCTTCATGCGGTGGGATGATCAACCGGGCGGTTGAATGATGACGAACGGGAAGGGCGAATGCAACCCGCAAGCTTTTCGGTCTGGGTTTTAAAAATCATATTATCATCAGTTGGTTATAAGATGATGCCGCTTGCTTGACTTGACCGGCGGTTGCCCCTAGACAGCGCCCAACGATGACGGGGGCGTGAAAATGGCCGGTGGGCCCCAGGACGACGCGGACAGGGCAGCGGATGACGCCCGACTGCGCGCGCTGGAGGCGAGACTGGCCGAGAAGGCGCCCAAGCCCAAGGGTCCGAACCCGATGGGCAAGTACGAACAGGCGAACCTTGCCTGGCGCATGGTGATCGAACTGGTGGCCGGGCTGGGGCTGGGCTTCGCGATCGGTTACGGGCTGGACTATCTGCTGGGCACGACGCCCATCCTGATGGTCCTGTTCATTTTCCTCGGCCTCGCGGCCGGCATCAAGACCTTGATGCGCACCGCGTCCGAGCTTGACAGGAAATCCGGCGACACGCCGGGAAGTGACGAGAGGGATTGATCGTGGCGACGGAAGCGACTGGCGGCGGCCTTGAATTCCACCCGATGGACCAGTTCGTGGTCTCGCCGCTGTTCGGCGCCGGAGAGGTGCACTGGTATACGCCGACCAACGTCACCCTGTGGCTGGCGCTGACGGCGCTGGCTTCGATCGCGCTGCTGGTGCTGGGCACCCGTGGCCGCGCCATCGTCCCGAACCGCGCGCAGTCCATGGCCGAAATGGCCTATGGCCTCGTCCACAAGATGATCGAGGACATTGCCGGCAAGGATGGCCTGCAATATTTCCCGTATATCCTGACGCTGTTCATGTTCGTGGTCTTCGCGAACCTTCTGGGCCTCATTCCGATGGCCTTCACCGTAACCTCGCACATCGCGGTGACCGGCATCCTGGCGCTGGCCGTGTTCTTCGGCGTCACGATCATCGGCTTCGTCAAGAACGGCGCGCATTTCCTTGACCTCTTCTGGGTCCGCTCGGCGCCGCTGGCCGTGCGTCCGATCCTGGCCGTGATCGAGGTCATCAGCTACTTCGTGCGCCCGCTGAGCCTGTCCATCCGACTGGCCGGCAACATGATCGCGGGCCACGCCGTCATCAAGGTCTTCGCGGGCTTTGCGGCCATCGCCGCCGTCGCCCCTGTCGCCATCATCGCGGTTGTCGGGATGTATGCCTTCGAGGTGCTGGTCGCCTTCGTGCAGGCCTATGTCTTCACCATCCTGACCTGCGTCTACCTCAAGGACGCGCTGCACCCGTCGCACTGACGGCAAGGCCAGCGCCCCGGGCGGTCCCCAGTCGGGACCGCGTCATCAAGATCGCCAATCTTCCAACCGCAAGGAGAAATACCATGGAAGGCAATATCGGAGAACTGGGCCAGTACATCGGCGTCGGCCTGACCGCGTTCGGCATGGGCTTCGCCGCCCTCGGCGTGGGCAACGTGGCCGGCAACTTCCTGTCGGGCGCCCTGCGCAACCCGTCCGCCGCTGCCGGCCAGACCGCCACGCTGTTCATCGGCATGGCCTTTGCGGAAGCCCTGGGGATCTTCTCGTTCCTCGTCGCGCTTCTGCTGATGTTCGCGGTCTGATCCCTCGCCATCCTTGCGGCGGGGTGGGGGCCTGACCCCCACCCCATCGTTCGTTCAAAGGCCATGGGGTAGGATATGTTCAGCCTGTTGCAAGAGGCCGCCACCACCGCGGTCGAAACCACTGAAGGCGTGGCCGTCGTCGTCGACGAGACCCATGCCGCCGGCGCCCACGTGCCGACCCCTGGGGTCGAGCTTGTCGGACATGCCGAAGAAGCCGCGGGCCTTCCGCAGCTGGATATCGCCACCTTCGGCAACCAGATCTTTTGGCTGGTCGTCACGCTGGTCGTGCTGTATCTGGTCCTGTCCCGGGTCGCTCTGCCGCGGATCGCGGCCGTGTTGTCGGACCGCCAGGGCGCCGTCACCGGCGATCTGATGGCCGCAGAAGAATTCAAGCACAAGGCGCGCGAAGCCGAAGCCGCCTATGACAAGGCGCTGGCGGATGCCCGCCACGAGGCGCAGGCCATCGTCAACCAGAACCGCGCCGAGATCCAGGCGCAGCTGGACGCGGCCATCGCCAAAGCCGACGCCGAGATCGCCGCCCGCACGGCCGAGTCCGAAACGCGCATCCGCGAAATCCGCGCCTCGGCGGAAACCGACGCGCGGCAGGTGGCGCGCGACGTGACGGCCGAACTAGTTGCCGCTTTCGGCGGCAAGGCTGACGATGCCGCCGTCGGTGCGGCCGTCGATGGCCGGATGAAGGGGGCTTTGCAATGAACCGCATGACCGCAATGGCCGCCGCGACCCTGCTGGCGGCAGGACCTGCCGCCGCGGCGACCGGCCCGTTCTTCTCGCTGCGCAACACGAACTTCATCGTGCTGCTGGCCTTCATCGCCTTCATTGCAATCCTGGTCTATTACCGCGTTCCGGCCATGCTGGGTGGCTCGCTGGACAAGCGCGCCGACGGCATCCGCAACGACCTGGACGAGGCCCGGCGCCTGCGCGAGGATGCGCAGGAGATCTACGCCAGCTATGAGCGTCGCCAGCGCGAGGTAAAGACCCAGGCCGAGCAGATCGTCGCCAACGCCAAGCGCGAGGCCGAGGCCCAGGCCAACAAGGCCCGTCAAGATCTTGATCGTTCAATCGAGCGTCGTCTGCAGGCTGCGCAGGACCAGATCTCCAGCGCCGAAAACGACGCCGTTCGCGCCGTCCGCGACCGTGCGGTCCAGACGGCCGTCGCCGCCGCGTCCGAGATCCTCGCCACACAGGTTCGCGCAGGCCAACGCTCGGCCGGCATCGACGATGCCATCGACGACGTGGCGCGCCGCCTGAACTGACGACATTGCTATCCACTCTTGAAGGCCCCGACGCACTCGCGCCGGGGCTTTTTCCATTGCTACAGGCCCTGTTGGGGATTTCGACCGGCCTTAGGGCATGTTGGCAAATGGCGGAGCCAGAGGCGGATCAAGGTGATGTCGATGAAGGCCGGGAAGCTTTCGGCGGTCTCGTCGTAGCGGGTAGCGACGCAGCGGGCATTCTTGAGCTTGTTGAAGCACCGTTCAACCAGATTGCGCAGCTGGTCGAGGGTACGGTACACGCCGACGCGCGGCTTGCTTGACTTGCGCATCGGGATCTCCGGGACAACGTTACGCACCTCCATCGTGCTGCGAACCTTACTGGGTCATAGCCATGGTCTGCAAGCAGGACGGCAGGCTTGGGCAGGTTGTCGTCCGTAAACAAGTCGAAGGCGACATAGTCCGATGTCTGCCCCGGCGTGATATCAGTTTTCATAGGGGCGCCTGCCCCGTTGACGCGGAGGTGGATCTTGGGCGTGAGGCCACCTCATGAACGGCCGAGACCCTCTCTCGGAGTCCCCCTTTAGCGCCCGCTGCCTGATGATGGGCCCGGACCACGGTGCCGTCGATCATCTGACGCGCGTCCGAGACCAGCCCGCCTTCGTTCAGCGCCTCGAGGATCTGCTCCCACAGACCGGCAAGTGTCCAGCAGAGGAACTGGCGATAGACGGATGACCACTTGCCGAACTCTTTCGGCAGGTCCCGCCACGGCGATCACGTCCGCGGTATCCAGAAGATGTCATCCAGAGCAAGGCGATGGTTCGGGGCTTTGCGCCCGCTCGGGGCGCGGATCGACAGGATGAACCGCTCGTGGAACGCCTGTTCCTCGTCTGACATGAGGTCTCGTGTCAAGCTGATCTCCACCAAGGATACCAGCTTGAATTACGATCAGACCGCTGTGTAAATCCTATTTGTCGACACGACCTAGCTGCCCTTCCCCGGATGATCCCATTGACCCTCGCCGGACCTCGTTCTTCATAACAAGATCGGTTCTGCGCGAGGTTCGGAACGGGAGGCAAGGATGCTGATCTCTCTTCACAAGCAGGCGACGACGCCGCCGAAGATCCCGGCTGCGATCCAGGCGAGCATAGAACCCGCCTGGAAGGTGGCGGAGCGCTACGGCATCTCCGAGCAGACAATCTGGAAGTGGCGGAGCCGGGACCGCGTCGACGGCCGCAGCCACACCCCTCATCGGTTGCAGACCACGCTGACGCCGGCGCAGGAGGCGGTGGCGGTGTCCCTGCGCAAGACCCTGCTGCTGCCGCTCGACGACCTCCTGTCGGTGGTGCGCGAGTTCCTGAACCCGCACGTCTCGCGCTCCGGGCTCGACCGCTGCTTGCGTCGGCATGAGGCGGGTAACCTGCGCGCACTCAGGCCCGTCGTGCCGCGGCCTGCGCACAAGCCGTTCAAGGCCTACGAGCCGGGCTACCTCCATGTCGACGTGAAATACCTGCCGCAGATGGCAGACGAGGACCGCCGCCGGTATCTGTTCGTCGCCATCGACCGTGCCACGCGGTGGGTCTTCGTGCGCATCTATCCGGCGAAGACGGCGGCCAACGCGCGCCGCTTTCTAAATATTTGCAGGTCGCCAACATTTAGGCAGTCGCGGCCGTTGGGAAAGAGGGCGAAGGCGCACCGTCTGCGGTTCACTCAGCTAGAACAAATTGCTCATCGGTCAGGTATCCTCGCGGGGCCTGAGCTACGACGGGGCGCGGCCCTGATGAGATTGCGAAGTTGCTGGATCATCGGCCTTCCGCTCAAGCAAGGGTAAAACGACGATGAACTGCGATATTAGATGTCACATCCCACGTGATTGCAGGGCCGCTTCTTGAAGATCTCCGGTCTTTGTTTCTGCCAGTCCCTGAGCGCGTCGATGGGCGTTTGCCCCTTCAGCACTGATTGCGGGAGCTGACCGTT
>NZ_JAOTBE010000059.1 GCF_026162645.1 Paracoccus rhizosphaerae | reverse complement strand
TCCTAAACATGCATTATCAATGCATCTATAACCTCCTATACATGCAGATGGAATACCTGTATTGTGGAAAAATGAAGTTGACCCGCTACACCGACTACGCGCTGCGCGCGCTGATCTATCTCGCCGCCAATGACGGCGGGCTGGCGTCGATCCGGCAGATTGCCGGTGCGCATGGGATCTCCCAGAACCACCTGATGAAAATCGTTCAGGATCTGGGGAACGCCGGCTTCGTCAAGACCGTCAGGGGGCGCCATGGCGGTTTGCGCCTTGCGCGGCCTGCCGCAGAGATCACCATAGGTCAGGTTGTCCGCCATACTGAAAGCGACGGAGGCTTGGTGGACTGCAGCACCTGCCGGATCGCTGAAGGCTGTGGTCTACCGGCCGTTTTTTCCGAAGCCAGAGAAGCCTTTCTGGCTGTGCTCGACAGTTGCCGCCTGTCGGATGTGGCGCGCACGCCGGACGCCTTCCGGCACCTGTTTGCAGTCTAACGACGCAGCCGAGGCCGGAGCGATATCAGTCACGGGCTCGCAATCTTCCCCGCTTTGGGCGCGTTGGGCCCTTCGCGTGCAGCTGAATGCTCAACGGCGTGTCTACCGGAACAGGTAGGTGAAGGCAAAAAGGACGTCGATGTGTGGTGCTTTCCGGTCCTGCCTACAGATGCGACAGTTCTAGGGGCAGATCTTGCTCAGCCACGGCTCTGAGGCATTTCTCATGCTCGGGCCTCGTGGCCACGGCCGTGATGGTGTTGTAAATCGCGATGCACACTCAACCATGTTGCCACCCCTGCGATCCGACCCTGTCATACGGAAGGCGCATGAGCTCCTCTTCGACTATCTCGGCGTTCGGCCAGAACCGCTTGAAAATTTGATAGCAGGATGATCGCTCCACCGAGGAACACCCAAAGGTCAATCGCCTCGCCGTATGCGTAGTAGCCGACCACCGCGGCCATCGGCACGCGCAGAAAATCGATGGGGATGACGACAGATGCTTCCAGCCGCTTAAGCGCCTGCGCCTGACAGAAGTGCGCGCTCAGCGCACCGATGCCAGCGAGCAGCATCCAGGGCACGGCGCTAAAGTGAACCGGCTGCCAATCCGTCAGGGAGGCCAGGAAACCCAAGGGCAGCTGAATCAGCATCATCCACACCACGATCGCGCCGGGCGAGCAATGACGCGTGAGATTTTTCACCATGATCAGCGACAGGCCGTACCCAGCCGCCGCCAGAAGAACCAGGCCAGCCGCAGGATCGACCATACCGATACCCGGACGTACGATCACGAGGACACCGAGAAAGCCACCAGCTGTCGCGAGAAGTCGTGGCCGACTGATCCGTTCACGCAGGATAAGCCAGGCAAACAGCGTCACCCAGATGGGCATTGTGAACTCAAGCGCAAAGACCGATGCCAAAGGCAGCAGCACCACGCCGATTGTCCAGAAGTACTGCGCGGTGAAATGCACGACATTGCGCGCAACATGCAGCGGGACCTTCTGCATCTGGCGGATCTCGGGAAACAGCGATCTTGCCACCAGCAGGATCACGACAAACCCCACCAGCGCGCGAAAGAACAATACCTGCCGTATCGACATCGTCTCCGCCATCTCGCGCGACCCGACTGACATGCCGATGAAAGACATCATGCTCAGCGCCATCCATAGGAGGCCCTGACTGAAGGATGAACTCGCCAAAGCAGGCATTTGTCTCGTGTTCCGCATCACGGGGCCCTTGAAGAGGTTTGAATTGGCTTTTCCGTCCAAAGCAGATGATCCGACCGACCAACAATTGGCAGCATCTCAATCGTGCCAAGGCTAACACCAAGGCCCGGGAATGATGACTTGCAATTCTGACGATAAGATGGGGGCCGGAAGCGCGCGAACTATCTACGGCTTATCGAGTGGCATGTAGAAAACAGGCCACTCGAGCATAGGTCATGACGTCCGGCTGAAATGGCAACCTTCAAATCACGCCGAATGCCAGCATGGGTTCTGCCACGCGGACGAAACCGGCGATGTTGGCGCCCGAAACATAATCTCCCGGAACACCGTATTCCTCGGCCGTCGCATAGCAGCTGTCGTGGATATCGCGCATGATCTCGGCCAGCCTCGCTTCGGTTTTTTCAAAGGACCAGCGATCGCGCGAAGCGTTTTGCTGCAGCTCCAGCGCCGAGGTGGCGACGCCGCCGGCATTGGCCGCCTTGCCAGGTCCGAACTTCACGCCGGCCTGCTGGAACAGGCGAACCGCTTCAGGCGTACAAGGCATATTCGCTCCCTCACCGACGGCTATGACGCCATTCTTGATCAGCTGTTTTGCATCCTTACCCGTCAGCTCGTTCTGGGTCGCCGAGGGCATCGCGATCTGGCAGGGAATATCCCAGATCGACCCGTCACTCGACTTGATGAAATAAACATCCGAGCCCTCACCCTTGATGCGCGCGTATTCCGACAAGCGGCCGCGACGGACCTCCTTGATTTCCTTCAGCAGCGCCAGGTCGAGGCCATCGTTGTCGACGACATAGCCGCCGCTATCTGAACAGGCGACAACCTTGCCGCCAAATTCCTGGACTTTTTCGATCGTGTATATTGCTACGTTTCCGGCGCCCGACACGACCACCGTCTTGCCCTCGAAGTCGTCGCCGCCGGTTTGCAGCATGGCACGGGTGAAGTAGGTGTTGCCGTAACCTGTCGCTTCCTTCCGAGCCAGAGAGCCACCGTAGAAAAGCCCCTTGCCAGTCAAGACGCCGGCCTCATAGCGGTTGGTCAGGCGCTTGTACTGCCCAAACATATACCCGATTTCGCGCGCGCCAACGCCGATATCGCCAGCCGGAACATCCGTGTGCTCTCCCAGGTGACGGTACAACTCGGTCATGAAGCTTTGGCAGAAGCGCATAACTTCGGCATCTGAGCGCCCTTTGGGATCGAAATCAGACCCGCCCTTGCCTCCCCCGATCGGTAGCCCCGTCAAGGCATTCTTGAATGTCTGCTCAAAGCCCAGGAACTTGATAATTCCAACATTGACCGACGGATGGAAGCGCAAGCCGCCCTTATAGGGTCCCATTGCCGAGTTGAACTGCACGCGGAAGCCGCGGTTGATATGAACCTGGTTCTCATCATCCATCCACGGGACCCGGAAGATGATCTGGCGCTCAGGTTCGCAAATGCGGGCGATCAACGCTTTGTCGAGATACTCGGGGTGCTTGGCGACAACCCTTCCGAGGCTTTCAAGAACCTCCCGGACAGCCTGGTGAAATTCATCTTCTCCAGCATTGCGTCGTATCACCTCGCTGAAGACGCTCCCCAGCTTGTCATCGATCTGCCCCATCTTCGCTCTCCGCTGATGAAATCCCCGGCATTCATAGCCTTTCAAATAGGCACTACAAGCACCGCTGCTGGATTATCAGCCGAACAAAAATCTGCGAACCACCGGCAGTGTGAGTAGAAGGCGCGCGCAGCTACCCGCGGAACGTCGTTCAACCTCGGCAGAGCAGAGCCTGCGATAGGTCGTCAGGGTCTCGTGCCTCTTGTCGCATGTAAAGAGGCTCGCCAGCGGAGACGGCCGCTTCACAAGGGTGGATCAGCGCCTTCCTTATGCCCTACTCAACAACCCCGTGGGTAGCCGCCCCTAACATGGTTGATCTGCGTGTCATCAGGCGTAGAACGGCCGCGCTTTCCAGTTCGTGGTGCAGCGTGTCGATGCTTGCACCACGAGCTGCCAATGATCTCTTCCGGCCCGAAGCACGCGCCAGCCTAGTGCCCGACGGACTTGGAGAAGACGTTGATGATGACAACGCCGATGAGGATAAATGCGAGACCAAGCATCGCAGGAGGGTCGAGCGCTTCTTGATACCAAACCCACGCGATGGCGGAGATGAGCACGATGCCCATGCCTGACCAGATCGCGTAGACGATCCCGGTCGGCATCACGCGCATCGGGAACGAAAGAAACCAGAGCGCGGCGGCGTAACCAATGACGGCGATGATGCTCGGAGCGAGCCTCGTGAAGCTGGCGGATCTTGCCAGCGCCGTTGTCGCGATGACTTCAGCAATGATCGCCAGAAGAAGTGCGTATTGCTTGGTCATCTATAACCCCCCGTGGCCGACCCTGCGCTGCGGATAGCCGTGGCGGTAGGCATTGCCATCACTGCCACGATCCTCTGCCGCGCCCTTCATCCCCCGGCAGGCGCGGTCGCGATGACAGCCGCGATGAGCCCGGATGCAATCGCGGATCTCGGGTTCCGCTTTGCCCTGAAGCCTGTGGCGGCGGGAACCGTGCTGCTGGTGGCCCTTGCGGCGATCTACGCGCGCCTGACCGGCCGTCACTACCCGATGCGGCAGCATGATGAGCCCAATATCAACCGCACGTCTGATCCGTCGCCCAGCATGCGGATCGGTCTGTCCGAGGCGCAGCTGGTCGACCTTCTTGAACGCTATCGACAGAACTTCAATCTCGGGGCCGAGGATCTGGCGCGGCTGGTCGGTGCTGCCGAGTTGCAAGCCGCCGCACAGCGGGCGGGACCCGTTACTGCCGAAACCGTCATGTCGCGCGACCTGGTGACTGTCAGCCCCGACATGTCAGGCCAAGATGTCGCCGCCCTGTTCCGACGGCACCGGTTCACGTCGATCCCGGTGGTCCGAGAGGGCTGCTATCTTGGTATCATCTATCAGATCCACCTGATCAGCGAAGACCTCAATGTGCCCGCAAGCGCGTTGATGCAGGCAGACGTTCCCCATGCCTCCCCTGCAACGCCGCTTGGCGCCTTGCTTTCCCTGATGGCGGATGGTGACGTCGATGCCGTTCCAATCCTCGACGACAAGCGCATCATCGGCATCGTGACCCGCACGGACCTGATCAGCGCGCTGGCCCGGCACAGCGAAGCCTCATGAGACAGAAATTGCTCTACGTTCAAGTGACTAGATGTGATCTACTTGAAGCAAATGTGCTGGTGGTCACAGGATCGAACTGCAGGTTCGCAATGGGCCCGCCAAAATGCATTCCTCGCCGGGCCCATGTCTCATCCGAAGATCAGCCACAGGACCAGTAGCGCCGACAAGATCACGACGACAGCCCAGACAATTGGCCAGGAACGTCCCTCATCTCGCTGAACGGACGCGGTCTCGATAGGCGCAGCACTGGATATGCGATTATCATGTGCGGTCTCGAGCTCGCTCTTGAGCGCCGGGTTCAGACCATCTCGACCGTCGTTGTCAGCCGTCATCTGCAACTTCTCCTTGCGGTTCGGCTGCGCGGGACGCAACAGCCAGGCGCCATTTTACCATACCCGTCACACATGCGCGTCCGGGGCTCCACGTGTTTCTCAGGCTGGACGTGAGCGTTGCCCAATCCTCCTCAGTCGCTGACCGTTCAAATTCCGCCACTGCTGCGCGCATGAAGGCCACAGGAGTCTCGCCTGAGCCCGCGGCCTCTACCTGAAGCCGCGCCATCAGCTCTGGATCAGTTTCCTGAAGCCAGTCCAACAGCTCGCTCGAGGATCTGCGGGCTTGTGTCAGAATGTCGCCAAGCATCAGCATCATGCAGCTCCCGATCCAGTGTCCGGTTCGATCGTTATCCCTTCAACCTGAGCCTGCTGAGCGAGCCGGCCTACATAACGTGCGGCCTCAATCGACCAGCTTCGGGCTTCAAGCGTGTCGGCAATTCTGTCGCGCACCACCTCGAATGGAAGCTCCTGCCCCTCTATTCGGCGCTGCAGCCGCAACACGTGCCAGCCGAACTTCGATCGCACGGGGGCACGATGGGTCCATCCCGGTTTGAGCCGCTCCAGCACCTTCTGGACCTGCGGCACCAGTTCGCCGCGGCGCACCTGACCCAGTGATCCGTCCTGCGCCGCCGAGGGACAGGACGACACATCGCGCGCCGCTTTGGCAAAGGCCGCAGGGTCGTCACCAACTTCCGCGATCACGGCATCGGCTTGCGCTTCGGCAGCCGCCCATGCCGCCTGGTCACCTCCCTCGGGCTCGATGAGAATGTGGGAAGCCTCAAAAAGGTCCGCTGTCCGGAATTTGACCTTCTGCGCGTCGTAGAAGCGGCGACACTCGTCCTCGTCCGGCGTCTGAGGCACGACCTCGCGGTCAAGCAGGGCGGCGATGACGGCATCGGGTTCGGCCTCAAGGCGGCTAGCCTCGTCGGCCTCCGGCTCCGCCGTAACCGACAGGCGCTCCGCCTCCTGCAGCAGGAGCTCGCGGATGGCGAGCGCCCGCGCCGCTTCTGTCCACGCTGTCTCTCCGTCAGGAGCCGGGTGGTGCTGGATCTCTCGGGCAATTGCGTCTGGGTCGATCTCGACCCCGTTGACTCGGACCTCGGAGAAGGTGGGGGGTGGCGGCATCCGCGGCGCGGTGCCGCCACCACAGCCGCCGCTCTGGCAGGCGCTCATCATCACCGGCTCCGTGGGCCTGTCGTCCCGCAGGCGCGGTATCTCGCTATGCTGGCTCATGCGCCCCCCTCCCCGCTTTCGGCCTGCTGGCGTGTGGTGGTCGTGCCGCCGTAATTCGGAGGCGCTGCATAGATGTCCTTTGTGGGCGACCTGCGGACGGCGCCGAGCGAGCGAACGATTTGGTAGCCCGGCCTGAACAGGAACCAGATCGGCGCGCTCCAGATATGGATCAGGCGGGTGAAGGGCGTGATCAGGAACAGGGTCAGCCCCAGGATGATGTGCAGCTTATAGACCCAGGCCACGTCTGCAAGCAGGCTTGGCGCCGCCGGATTGAAGGTGATGATCGCGTTCGCCCAGCCCATAAGGACCACCATCTCGGACCCGTCCAGATGCCGCATCGTCCAGAAGACCGTGAGCACGCCGAACACAAGCTGCAGCCAGATCAATACCAGAACCGCGATGTCACCGAAGGAGGAGCTCTGCCGGATGCGCGGCTCGAAGAGGCGCCGGTGAAGCAGCATGCTCGCGCCGACCAGCGCCGCGATGCCGGCGATGCCACCGACGATCAGCGCGACGAGTTGCTTGAAGCCATGTCCGATTCCGAAGCGGTCAAAGACGTTGATCGGCGTGAGCAGGCCGACGAAGTGCCCCACGAACAGCACGAGCACGCCGAGGTGAAACAGGTTTGACCCCCACATCATCTGCTTTCGCCTCAGGAACTGGCTCGACTGCGAGCGCCAGGAAAACTGATCCGCATCAAAGCGCATGATCGAGCCGACGATCAGCACCGTGATCGCTAGATACGGGTACCAGCCGAATGCCAGTTGGTTCAGAAGTTCGTTCATCTCGTCCTCCTCAGCCCTTGGTTCCAGTGCGCGCGGCCGTGGCCGCCTTTCCTGCCGCTCGGATCTTGGCAACGATGCCAGTGGGCCCGCCCATCTCGTGCGGCGCCGTGAATGTGACGGCCTTCTCCTCCCATTCCTCGTCTATCTGCGCAGGATCATCACTGGGCGCCTGCTCTCGAAGCTCGTCCAGCGCCTCGGCATCGGGATGGGCGCCCGCCAGCGCAAGGACCGCACCGAAGACGGGCGCATAATCCGAGCCTCTCTCGACCAGCCGTTCTTCGAGCGCCGCGAAGACATGTGCCGGCTCGCCCAGCATCTCGCGCGCCTCGGGCGCTGAAAGGCAGGACGCAAACTCGATGAACACCGGCACGAAGTCGGGCAGCTCGGGACCTTCCAGCATGAAGCCCTTGTCCAGATACTGCTGCCCCAGGTCGATGATGGCCGGCCCCCGATCACGGCTGTCGCCGTGAACATGCTCGAAGAGATGGAGCGACAGCGCACGCGACCGATCAAAGAGTTCGGTATATTCAACCTGTGCATCGAGAAGATCCTGCGATCCGAGCCGCTGCAGCAGCGGCTCCAGCCCTCCGAGTTCATCCGGCGGCAGCAGCGATCCCGCAGCCAAGGCCGCTCGGATGTCGGGGATATGCGCGGCAAGCTCGGCAGAGGGGTAGCCGAGCAGCGCCGCCAAGGCACGCAAGCACAGTCTCATGTCGGCACATCCATATAAGGGTTCTTCTTGGGCGTGCGCTTGGCACCCCCGAACAGATTGGTCTTGCTGGAGCCGTTCGTGCCCTCCCGGAAGCCGAAGCCGGCCGAGCCGCGGAGGGCATAGGCGTCCTCCTCCAGTTCCCGATGCGCCGTCGGGATGACGTAGCGGTCCTCATAGTTCGCCAGCGCCATGATCCTGTACATCTCGTCGATGATGGGGGCAGTCAGACCCACCCGCTCCGGGATGGATGGGTCGATCCGCCCCTCGACGCTTTTTGCGCGCATATAGGCGCGCATAGCCAGCATCCGCTCCAGCGCTGTCGCAACCGGTGCCTCGTCCCCGGCTGTCAGCAGGTTGGCCAGGTACCGCAGCGGAATGCGCAACGAGCGCACGTCGGGCATGCCATCCTTCGCGCTGATCTTGCCCGCCTCATGCGCGGACTGGATCGGCGAGAGCGGCGGCACATACCAGACCATCGGCAAAGTGCGGTATTCTGGGTGCAGTGGGAAGGCGACCTTCCATTCGACCGCCATCTTGTAGATCGGCGACCGGATCGCGGCCTCCAGCCACTGGTCGGGAATGCCCTGCGCCCGCGCCTCTGCCTGCACCGCCAGGTCGTGCGGGTCGAGGAACACGCCCAACTGCGCGGGGTAGAGATCCTTTTCGTTTTCCACCGAAGCTGCGGCCTCGATCTTGTCGGCGTCATAGAGCATCACGCCTAAATAGCGGATGCGCCCCACGCAGGTTTCGGAACACACGGTGGGCTGGCCCGTCTCGATCCGAGGATAGCAGAAGATGCATTTCTCGGACTTACCCGTGGACCAGTTGTAGTAGATCTTCTTGTAGGGACAGCCCGAAACGCACATCCGCCAGCCGCGGCACTTTTCCTGATCGATCAGCACGATCCCATCTTCGGCCCGCTTGTAGATAGCGCCGGAGGGGCATGATGCCAGGCAGGACGGGTTGAGGCAGTGCTCGCAGAGCCTCGGAAGGTACATCATGAAGGTCTTTTCAAACTCACCGTAGATTTCCCTCTCGACCCCTTCGAAGTTGTAGTCCTGGCTGCGAGCGGCGAACTCGCCCCCCAGCATGTCCTCCCAGTTGCCAGACCACTCGATCTTGTTCATCACCTCGCCGGTCAACAGCGAGCGCGGCTTGGCGGCGGGCTGGGCCTGAAGTTCGGGCGCCTTTTGCAGCCATTCGTACTCGAAGGTATAAGGCTCGTAGAAATCGTCGATCTCGGGCAGATGCGGGTTTGCAAAGATCTTCGACAGGATCCGCCATTTCGAGCCTTGACGCGGCACGATCTTGCCGTTCTTCTTGCGGACCCATCCGCCCTGCCAGCGCTTCTGGTTCTCCCAGTCCTTGGGATAGCCGATGCCGGGCTTTGTCTCGACATTGTTGAACCAGACATATTCCATGCCTTCGCGGTTGGTCCAAACGTTCTTGCAGGTGATCGAGCAGGTGTGGCACCCGATGCACTTGTCGAGGTTGAGGACCATGCAGACTTGTGCCCTGATTCTCATTCTGCGGCCTCCTGCTTGCGCTTCTGTTGACCCGTGCCCCAGTCGGCGGTGCCGGTTGGGGCCAGTTCGTTGTCGTCGGCGGCCTTGTCGAACCAGTTGACCTCGCTCATCTTCCGGATGATCACGATCTCGTCGCGGTTCGCGCCGACGGTGCCATAGTAATTGAACCCGTAGGACAGCTGGGCATAGCCGCCGATCATGTGCGTCGGCTTCATGTTGATGCGGGTGACCGAGTTGTGGATGCCGCCCCGCTGGCCGGTGATCTCGGATCCCACCGTGTTCACCAGCTTTTCCTGCGCGTGATACATGATGCAGGACCCCGGCATGATCCGCTGGCTGACGATTGCCCGTGCGGTCAGCGCGCCGTTCACGTTGAACGCCTCGATCCAGTCGTTGTCAACAATGCCCGCCTCTTTGGCATCGGCCTCACTGATCCATACGGCCGGGCCGCCACGGTTGAGGCTCAGCATGATGAGATTTTCGGTGTAGGTGGAGTGAATGCCCCATTTCTGATGTGGGGTGAGGAAGTTGAGCAGGATCTCCTTGTTTCCGTTGGGCAGCTTGCCCAGTGCTTGGGCAACGCTGTGCGTATCGATCGGGGGCCGCCAGGTCACGAAGGCCTCTCCAAAAGCGCGCATCCAGTGATGATCCTGATAGAGTTGCTGCCGCCCGGAGAGAGTGCGCCAGGGAATGAGCTCGTTGACGTTGGTCCAGCCAGCGTTGTAGCAAACCTCTTCACTCTCGATCCCCGACCATGTTGGAGACGAGATGATCTTCCTTGGCTGCGAGGCCACGTCGCGGAAGCGGATCTTCTCCTCCTCCTTACCCTCAGCCAGATGTGCGTGCTCCCGACCTGTCGCCTGCGAAAGTACCTCCCATGCCTTGATTGCGACCTCGCCATTGGTCTCGGGGGCCAACATCAGAATCGTCTCGCAGGCGTCTATGTCAGTGTCGATCTTCGGGCGGCCGGCAGTCGGACCATCCAGCACCCGGCCATTCAGGTCGCCCAGCTGCTCGACCTCGTGCTTTGCTTCCCAGATAATGCCCTTGGAGCCGTTGCCGAACTTCTCGACATCCGGCCCGAACGAGGTGAAGCGCGCGAAGACCTCTGGGTAGTTGCGCTCGACCAGGTGGACATTCGGCATCGTCTTGCCCGGAATTGGCTCGCATTGCCCCTTGGCCCAATCCAGCGGCTCATAGGGCTGGGCTAGCTCGCTCGGCGTGTCGTGCTGAGTAGGCGACAGCACCACGTCATGTTCAACCCCCAGCACTTCGGGCGCAACTTCCGAGAATTTGCGCGCGATGCCCCTGAAGATGCTCCAGTCGCTGCGCGCCTCCCATGCCGGATCAACCGCCGCTGTCAGAGGGTGGATGAAGGGGTGCATGTCGGTGGTGTTGAGGTCGTTCTTTTCGTACCAGGTCGCCGTCGGCAGGACGATATCGCTGTAGACGCTGGTGGTGGACATCCTGAAGTCGATGTTGACCATCAAGTCCAGCTTGCCGACCGGCGCCTCGTCTCGCCAGAGGACCTCCTCCGGGCGCTGGATGCCCTCCCGGTCGTCGGTCCCAACCACCCCGTGAAGCGAGCCTACGAAGTGCTTGAGGAAGTACTCATGCCCCTTGCCGCTGGCGCCAAGCACGTTGGACCGCCAGAAGAACATGTTGCGCGGCCAGTTCCGCGGATTGTCCGGGTCGACATTGGCAAAGGTCAGGTCCCCCGACTTCAATCCTTCGGCGACGGCTTCGCCGACGTTGCGGCCGCTTTCGGCGATGCTCCGGCCAAGCTCCAGGGGGTTCGTCTGCAGCTGCGGCGCCGAAGGAAGCCAACCCATCCGCTCGGCGCGGATGTTGTAGTCGATCATGGCGCCGGACCAGTCTCCCGCCGGCGCCAGTGGGGAAAGCAGGTCGGACGGCTTCATCGTCTCGTAACGCCACTGGTCCGTATGCGCGTAGAAAAAGCTTGTCCCGTTCATCTGCCGCGGCGGCCTGCTCCAGTCCGACGCAAAGGCCAGCGGCAGCCAGCCGGTCTGCGGACGCAATTTTTCCTGACCCACATAATGCGCCCAGCCACCGCCCGACTTGCCGATGCAGCCGCACATCACCAGAAGTTGGATGATGCCGCGATAGCTCATGTCCATGTGGTACCAGTGGTTGAGCCCGGCGCCGAGGATCACCATCGACCGACCTTCGGTCATCTCGGCATTCTCGGCGAACTCCCGGGCAACCTGGATGATTGCCTGACGCGGAACGCCCGTGACTTTCTCTGCCCAAGCCGGCGTGAACGGCAGATCGTCGTCGTAGCTGACCGCGACATTCGCACCGCCAAAACCGCGGTCAAGGCCATAGTTCGCGCAGTAGAGGTCGAAGACAGTGGCCACGCGCACTCGACCACCACTGGCCAAGGCCACCTCGCGGACCGGCACGTTGCGCGTCAGGATACGCTCGTGTTGCGTCGCCACCCAGTCATGCGAAGCGGTCCCGCCGAAGTACGGAAAGGCCACGGGAGCGATCTCATCATGCGCGTCTGCGAGCGACATGCGCAGGCGGATGTCGCGGCCCTGCCCGTCCTTCTCCTCGAGGTTCCACTTCCCTTTCTCGCCCCAGCGATAGCCCGCCGAACCCTGCGGCGCGACAAGCTCTCCGGTGGCCTCATCGATGCCCACAGCCTTCCAGTCTGGATTGTTGCCCTCGCCCAGGCCACCTTCAAGGTCGGCTGCGCGGAGCATCCGGTCGGGAACCAGATGGCCGTCACGCTCGGACAAGGTGACCAGGAGCGGGAAGTCGGAATAGCGCCGGGTATACTCGTTGAAATAGCTTGCCTGGCGATCGACATAAAATTCGCGCAGGACGACATGCCCGAAGGCAAGGGCCAGCGCAGCATCGGTTCCCTGCTTGGGGTGCAGCCACATGTCAGAGAACTTGGCCGCTTCGTTGAAGTCCGGCGCGATGACGACGCTCTTGGCGCCGCGATAGCGCACCTCTGAATAGAAGTGCGCGTCGGGTGCCCGAGTCATTGGAACGTTCGAGCCCCATACCAGCAGAAATCCAGCGTTGTACCAGTCCGCGCTCTCCGGCACATCCGTCTGTTCCCCCCAGATCTGAGGCGACGAGGGAGGAAGGTCGCAGTACCAGTCGTAGAAGCTGAGAAGCGTCCCCCCTAGCAGCGAAAGATAGCGCGACCCGGCCGCATAGGAGATCATCGACATCGCCGGGATGGGCGAAAAGCCGGTGATCCGGTCAGGGCCATATTCCTTGATGGTATAAGCATTGGCCGCGGCGATTAGTTCGTTGATCTCGTCCCAACCCACCCGGACGAACCCGCCGCGGCCGCGCTTGGCGACCCAGTCGCGCCGCTTTTCGGGGTCTTGGACGATCGAGCGCCAGGCCGCCACTGGGCTCATGGTTTGGCGGGCAGCACGCCAATGGCGGATTAGCCGCTCTCTCGCCAGAGGATAGCGGATGCGGGTGCCGGAGTAGAGATACCAGCTGTAGCTTGCCCCCCGTGGGCAGCCTCGCGGCTCGTGGTTGGGCAGATCGGGGCGGGTGCGCGGATAATCCGTCTGCTGCGTTTCCCAAGTGACGATGCCGCCCTTGACGTAAATCTTCCACGAACAGGACCCGGTGCAGTTCACACCGTGGGTCGATCGAACGATTTTGTCGGCTCCCCACCGCTTCCGATAGGCATCTTCCCACTGGCGGCTTTCCCGCGTGGTCACGCCGTGACCTCCGGAGAAAGTCTCCTGCTCCCTCCGAAGGTAGAACAGTCGGTCGAGGAAATGGCTCATCGCTTTCTCCTGGTCAGGCGGTTACAGGTTGCGGCACAGCGCCGCGTTCGGTCGTCCGGAGGATCCCGCGCGGGCCGGAATAGACCCACCAGGTCAGGGCCGCGCAAGTGACGTAGAAGATGCCGAAGGCCCAGAGGGCGGCGTTTGCGCTGCCGGTCGCGTCGATGGAAGAGCCGTAGGCGCGAGGGATGTAAAAGGCACCATATGCGGCGATGGCCGAGGTGAAGCCGATGATCGCCGCCGATTCACGTTCGGCCTGCTTGCGACGTTCCGGCGGGGGCAAGTTGGCCGCGGTGCGGTCGATCTCGATCCGCATGATCCCTGGCACCATCTGGAAAGTCGACGCGTTGCCGACCCCGCTCGCGAAGAACAGGAACAGCACCATCGCAAAGAAGCCGAGGAAGCTGCCGAGGTTGAGGAACCAGATCATCCCGGCGATCGCGACGATTTGGGCGACGAAGACCCAGAAGGTCACCCGCGCGCCGCCGTACTTGTCGGCAACCCAGCCTGTTGCAGCGCGCGACACGGCACCCACGAGGGGCCCGAGGAAGGCGTAGTTGAGCGCATTGACCTCAGGGAAGACCATGCGTGACAGCAGCGGAAAGCCCGCCGACATGCCGATGAAGGTGCCGAAGGTGCCGGTGTAGAGCCAGCACATCAACCAGGTGTGCATGCGGCGGAAGATGGGGGCCTGCTCGGCGAAGGATGCCTTGGCGCAAAGGATGTCGTTCATCCCGAACCAGGCTGCCAGCGTGCCGGCGATGATCATCGGCACCCAGACAAAGCCAGCATATTGCATCCAGACCTGCTCGCCATCGGCCGTGACCTGTGGACCGCCCCCGAGCGCGCCGAATAGGCCGAGGGTGGTCACCATCGGAACCAGGAACTGCATCAGGCTGACGCCCAGGTTCCCCAACCCGGCGTTCAGCGCCAGGGCGTTTCCTTTTTCCCGCTTTGGAAAAAAGAACGAGATGTTCGACATCGACGAGGCAAAATTTCCGCCACCGAACCCGCAGAGCAACGCCAGCACGAGGAAGATCAGGAACGGCGTATCGGGGGTCTGGATAGCATAGCCGATGCCGAAGGCCGGGATCAGCAGCGAGGCAGTGGACACGGTCGTCCAGAGTCGCCCCCCGAAGACCGGCACGAGGAAGGAGTAGAATATCCTCAGCGTCGCTCCCGATAGTCCCGGCAGCGCCGCCAGCCAGAACAGCTGCCCGGTATCGAAGGCGAAGCCGACCGCCGGAAGCCGGGACACGACCACCGACCAGACCATCCACACCGCAAAGGACAACAGCAGGCAGTAGGTCGAAATCCAAAGGTTCCGGCGGGCAACCGGCCGGCCGGTGCCTTCCCAGAACTTGCGATCTTCGGGGCGCCAGTCCTTGATGGCGCCCGCGCGCGGCGGGATGCTCGCGCCCGGCTCTCCCATGCCGATCATCTCGGGCAGCTCTGGCGTGGGCTCGGCCTGGCCCGCCCGGGCGGCGGCATTCTCCATCCGTCGTATGGTGAGATGCATCCAGAGGAAGGCTGTCGAGACGAGCAGGAACAGAAGGGCGAAGGAGCTGGTCCAGACGCCGGTCAGGTCGTTCAGCATCCCAAAGGCAAGGGGCAGGACAAAGCCGCCAAGCCCGCCGATCATGCCCACCAGCCCTCCGACCGCCCCGACGTGATTGGGGTAGTAGACCGGGATATGCTTGAAGACAGCTGCTTTTCCCAGGCTCATGAAAAAGCCCAGGACAAAGATGGTGACGACGAACGGCACCAGCCCCATCGAGGTCGAGAAGGTGATCGGTCCGGCAATGCCTTCGATGATATAGGTCGTGGGCGGGTAGCTGAGCATGAAGGTGCAAAGCACGGAGACGCCGAAAGTCCAGTAGAGCACCGCCCGCGCGCCGTAACGATCGGAAAGCCTGCCACCATAGATGCGAAACAGGCTGGCCGGTATGGAGTAGAACGCGGCCAGCATCCCCGCTGTCTTGATGTCGAGATCGTAGACCCCAACAAGATAACGCGGCAGCCAGAGCGCCAGCGCCACAAAGGCACCAAAGACGAAGAAGTAGTAGAGCGAGAAGCGCCAGACCTGAAGATTGCGCAGAACCGCCAACTGGGCCGCTGCCGATGGAACGGCCCTGACGCCGCGCTGCCGTGCAAAGCGGCCGGGATCCTCCTTTGTCAGCAGAAGAAAGACAAAGGCCATCACGGCCAGTGCCACCGCCCAGATCTGCGCCACTGCCTCCCAGCCCATTGCAACTACGACAAAGGGCGCCACGAACTTCGTCACCGCTGCGCCCACGTTGCCAGCTCCGAAGGTGCCAAGCGCGGTACCCTGTTGGCTTTGTGGATAGAACTTCGAGACGTAGGCCACGCCGACCGAGAAGGCTCCGCCTGCCAGCCCGACTCCGAGCGCTGCGATCAGCAGCGTGATATAGCTATGCGCGAACGAGGTGAGGAAGGTCGCTGCAGCCGCCAGCAGCATGACCAGGACAAAGAGGCGGCGTCCGCCGAACTGGTCGGCCCAAACCCCCAGAACAAGGCGCGACAGCGATCCCGTCAGGATCGGCGTCCCGATCAGAAGCCCGAACTGCGTCTCCGAGAGGCCGAGCTCTTCCTTGATGGAGAGGCCGATAATCGAGAAGATCGTCCAGACCGCGAAACAGGCGGTGAAAGCGGCGGTGCTTTTCCAGAGTGCCCGCCCCGCACCCTCGGCGGCGGCTTCGGGAAGCGCCGGGCTCATGCCCGCAACCTCGGCATCATGGTGTCATCGTGGACACCCTGCGTCGCTTGATCTCGGTTTGATCGGAGAGGCATCTATCCCCCCTTTTCACTGATTCGAGCGTTCAATCCAGCTTATGACGCGATCGTGTTCAGACAACCCTGCGCTCGTGATTTTCTCTTCGGCCTCTGCCGTCTGCGGCCGAACCTGGGGCGGATGAACCTGCCTTCCGCCAGTGACTCGCCCCCACTTTCCACGCGAACTGCGGCATCTTCATGACGTCGAGCATGCGGTTTTCCCACAAGCAGGACACGGCAACTCATCATGCTGCACCTGTTGTTCCTCGGCTACGGTTCCCAAAAAGCGCAGAACGTTCGGGAACATTCATGACGCCTGTCTTCCTCCGCTACACAGGTGTTGAGCGGCGCGGGCTGCACCCTTGACCTATGCTTCGAGAGCCGGTCGCTGCACTGTACGACCGTTGGACGTCAAGGAAGCCTTGGCGGGCGCTTCCGGTGCCGCTTCCGAATGATCGGCGGCCTTCATGCACCATGCCAGAACATCGTCTGTTTCAGCCACCAGCGCTGTTTCCAAGCCTCCGGCAAACTTCTGAAAGGCCGCAAGGTTGAGCCCGTTCACACCCAATAAAACGGGGATCTCCTGTTCCAGCGCCTCAGCAATGACCGGTGCAAGACCCCGTCCCTCTGCCTCCTGCTTGCCAAACTTGTTAACGATCAGCATGTCTGCGGCAGGCATTGCACGGGCCACACCAACCACGGCCTGCTCCAGCACGCCAGCGTCGAGGCGGCAGCCACGCGCAAGGTCGCCACGGTCTTCACTGATGCGCAGGACGGGCCCGTCCGGAAGAACCACGATGTCCATGTCGCACTTCTTCCGGCCTGGCCTTTCAATGTTGCTCTGCACTGTCCCTGCCAACCGCAAACCGCGATCTTGCAAATGCGTAGCAACCTCGGCCAGAAATCTGTCATTTGCGCCCCGTCCGGGCAAGCTGATGTAACCGAGATGCATTCCGTTTCTCCTGTGCCGTCTTGTCGTCGCGAAGCGAATTTTTTCTAGCCGACCCCGGCGCCTCGTGGTGCTCGGGGCGATCAGTATCTCTACTGTTCCTTTTGCCGTTGGCTTTTTCCTCCATGTTGATGCTTTGGATGAAGAAGGGGATACCGCCTTGCCGCAGGCGGCGACCGATGGAAGGTTTCACCATCACCGCTGCCCGGTTTTTCCAGCGTGCAATCTGCAAACCCATGGGAATGTTACCCCAGTGCAAGGTGCTTCTCATGATTGCTACCTTTGGAAAAACAATGGAGCAACATCGCGTAGGAAGTCGCCGGCTTCATTTTCTGACGGCGGCGGTGCAACAGCCGCCCGCGGTCCGTCAGCCGGCCACCTTCAAGATGCCTGGCTGTAGCGAGCACCGTCAGGCGAATAGGCGTCGAATTGCGCTGCCATCATGCGCGCGAGCGGGCGTCCTTCCGGCAGTATCTCAAGATGGTTCGGCGACGCCGAGATCAGGTCGCCGAAGGTCGCGGCAAGCTGCCGGGTGCTCTCGGCCAGTGCCCGTTCGGCGTTGCCGAAGCTTCTGCGCAGCTCCGCCTTGTCGAGCCGGAAGTCGCACATGAGCATCTCGATCGCGCGTGCACGCAGCTTGTCATCATCGGTGAGGAGATGGCCGCGCGCCCCGGCCAACTGGCCCGCCTCGATCCGCTGGACATAGGCCGGGGTGGCCGACGCGTTCTGGACGTAGCCAGAGGGCAGCCGAGAAATTGACGACGCGCCGATGCCGATCAGCGTAGCGCAGCTGTCGTCGGTATATCCCTGGAAGTTTCGGCGCAGCCGGCCCGAACGGGCGGCCAGGGCAAGACCATCGTCCGGCAGGGCGAAGTGGTCGATCCCGATCGCCTGGAACCCGGCCTTGGTGAAGCGCTGCGCAGCAAGCTCGGCTAGCCGAAAGCGCTCCATCTCGCGCGGCAGCGCCGCTTCGTCGATCAGTTGCTGCCGCTTCGACATCCACGGCACGTGGGCGTAGCCGAAAAGCGCGAGCCGGTCCGGGGCAAGGGTCAGGACCTTCGCCACCGTGTCGCCCAGCCGGGCAAGATCCTGATGCGGCAGACCATAGACGAGATCGGCGTTCAGCGATCTGACGCCCTCAGCGCGCAGGTCTTCGATGCAGGTCCGGGTGATGTCATAGGGCTGGATCCGCCCGATGGCCTTCTGCACAATTGGGTCGAAGTCCTGAATGCCGATGCTGGCGCGGTTCATGCCCTCAGCTGCAAGGGCCGCAATTTTGGGCCGGTCCACCATCGTCGGGTCGATCTCGACCGAGAACTCCCATGTCGGCGTTGGCGGGATTACCGCCTTCACCGCCTGCGCAAGCCGGTGGATCAAGGCAGGTGGCAGGATCGTTGGCGTGCCCCCGCCCCAGTGCATCCGTCCCATCCGCAGACCCTGCGGCAGCACCGCCTTCAGCAGCGCAAGTTCCTGCTCCAGGGTGCCGATGTAGGCCTCGACCGGAGTGAGCGTCTTGGTCCCCTGGGTGCGACAGGCGCAGAACCAGCAGAGCCGCTCGCAGAACGGGATGTGCAGGTACACCGAGGCGGGCTCCGCCGGGTCCAGCCTTGCCAGCGCCTGCGCCTGCTGCACGGCGCCAACTGCGGGCGAGAAGACCGGAGCGGTGGGATAGGAGGTATAGCGGGGCACGCGGGCGTCGAAGAGGCCAAGCGCCTTGAGGCGGTTCATCTGTTCCATGGGGCCATCATGGCAGTTTCCGTACCGCCTGACGTTGAGCCAGATCAACTTCACGCCCGAAAGACAGCAGCATGGCCAGTGATGTGGCGCCCTGGCGCTAGCCCTGGATCTCGCTCAGCATGACCAGCTCGTGCGGCTTCATGACCAGGATGTGCTTGCGGGTCGAGGCGACAATGCCGGCCCTTTCCCACGCCGACAGCAGCCGGCTGACGGTGTGCAGCGTCGTCCCCGTCATGTCCGAGATGTTCTGCCGGGTCACCGGGAAGGCGATCTCGATACCGCTCTCAGTCTTGCGTCCGCTTTGCGAAATCATCCGCAACACGGCCGAGGCGACGCGGCGCTCGACGGCCTGGGTGGCCATCTCGGTCAGTGTCTCTTGGATCTGGCCCAAGCGCTGGCCGAGGGTGCGGTAACTCTCGGTCGCGAACCCGTCGTAGCGCGACATGAACTCCGGCCACAGCCGCACCGGCCAGGACAGGGCCACCGACTCTGCGGCCGCCACGGCCGTCGCGGGATAGGTGTCACGGTGAAGTGCCGGCGCAATTCCGAACAACTGCCCCGGCGAGATGTGCAGCAAGATGATCTGGTCGCCGCCGGGGGTCGAGCGGATGACCCTCAGGTAGCCGTCAAGCAGCAGGAAAAAGCGGTCGGCCGCCTGCCCTTCGTTGAAGATGACCGCACGTTCGTTATGACGATGCAACTTGGCCTTGTCCAGGATCCCGCGGATCGCCGACTGCTCCAGCTTCGAAAACGGCGGAAGTCCTGTGAGAAGCGTCTCGTCTAGTTTGGCCATGTATCGTCCGGAACCTTGTTGCGGCGCAACGTTCTTCCCACGGCCCTACCCTACATCCGGGCCTGAGAAAACAAGACGGACCTCTCGATGTTTGCAAAAGCCATGTTCGGTGCAGTTCTGGCTCTGTATGCCGGTAGCGTGTCTGCCGAAACCATTGAGGTATGGATGCTCAACAGCGGCGAGGCTGGCGTGATGGTGTTCGAGCCCTCCTTCGTGAAGGCGCAACCGGGCGACGTGATCCGCTTCGTGCCGACGGATAAGGGGCACAACGTCGAGAGCATTTCCGGGATGCTGCCCGAGGGCGTCGCGAGCAAAGTTCAACGAGCCATACGAGCTGACCGTGACGCAAGAGGGGCTTTATGGCGTCAAGTGTACGCCGCATTATGCCATGGGTATGGTTGCCCTGCTTCAGGTTGGCCAAGCCTTGCATCTAGCTGAGGCCGCCGCAGTCCCGCAAAAGGGCAACGCCAAGGGCCGCATGGATGATCTCCTCGCGCAGGTCGAGTGAAATCTGCTTCTGCTCCTCCAACAGGCGCGGTGCCGATGGCGCCGCCCATAGCCGGTTCGCCGGACGGAGGTGGTGTCACTACGTTCTTCCGATCCAACAAGGGCAGCGGCGTAAGGCGCAGCGCCACGTCCGCCTATGTTGGCGCGCAAACGCAGGATCGGCTGGTAAGAAGCAACTTCCGAGATTGGTCGCGCCTCGCCATGCGTCGAGTTGACGAAGGCCCTCCACGTCGCGCAGCACGATCGAGCGGCGTCCTGACATCGCTTGATCAGGCCTGCCCGCTCGAGTTGTGTCAGCGAGCGGGAAACGGTTCGATGGTGAGGCCGAGGTGGTCAGAGATGTCCAGCCGCGTCATCGGCAGGCAGAGAACGTCGCTTCTCAGGCGCTCAGACAGGACCAGGAGGAACGCTGCGATCTTCTCGATCGCCGTCTTGCAGCCCAGAAGCAACATGTGGTCCGGTAATCCTCCCCGTTTTAATGGGGTGTGACCGTAGAACTCACGCGGCCATTTTCAGCTTCATGGCGGGTGTAACCCCGCCGATGCCCATGTTGGGGCGTTCGTGGTTGTAGGTCCTTAGCCATTCAGTGGCGATTTCCTGCACCTCCTCGATGGTTTCAAAGATGTAGAGGTCCAGCCATTCGTGGCGGACCGTCCGGTTGTAGCGCTCGACATAGGCGTTCTGCTGCGGCTTGCCGGGCTGAATGTAGGTCAGAGCGATGCCCTGCTTCTTGGCCCAGGTCATGAGCGGTCACGTCCGTCAAGCTGGTGTAATTTCCCGGGAGGCCTGAGGGCATGATCAGGCGGCTTTCGTGGTTATGCTGAGAATGGGGTCGATCTCCTCGGTGTCGATGCGGGCGAAGGCCTC
>NZ_JAOTBE010000058.1 GCF_026162645.1 Paracoccus rhizosphaerae | reverse complement strand
TCGGACCGATGGCGGGCCAGCCCTCATTATTGCAGCTCTGACGGCGTGCGTGGTCGTGGCGCTCCCGTGACGAACCTGGCCCATAATGCTTCCTTCCATTCCTGAAAAAGGATCGCACCATTAAACCGTGGGATCAAACAACTAGGGTCTGCGCCGCGCTTCTGTCGCTGGTCGCCACCTCAGCTGCTGCCTTCGGACCGGATCTGGGGCAAGTGATCCGCGCCGACGACCGTGATCGGCTGAAGCATCTGGACGAGGTCGCGGGACGGACGCTGCGATCGGCGCTGGCAATGGCGGATCCGGCCGATCTGGATGTTCTGGCGGCGGGATTGCGAGGCGCGCCCCTGCCTGTCGACAAGGCGGCGTCGATCCTGCCGGGCGAGTGGTCATGCCGGATGCTGAAACTGGGGCGGAACTTGCCGCTGGTGGTCTATCAACCGTTTCGCTGCCGGATCGGCGGCGATGGAAGTTTCCGGAAGCTGACAGGTTCGCAGCGCATTATCGGTCAGATTGGCATGCTCGAAGGACACCAGACCTATATCGGCACCGGCTTCATCGCCGGTGACGAACCGGTGCCTTATGGCAAGCTGCCCCAGCAAGTAGATCCCGCCGCCATCCCCCAGCGCGTCCCCGAGGTCGGCGTGGTCGAGGTCGTCAGCCCGACAGAGGCGCGCATCCTGCTGCCCCTGCCGGTGCTGGAATCTGACCTGAACCTGCTGCTTCTTCGCCGCTGATCAGGTCTTGATATCGACGCCAAGATGCTTGGCGACAGTGAAGATGTCCTTGTCGCCGCGCCCGCACATGTTCATCACGATGATATGGTCCGCTGGCAGATCAGGCGCAATCTTCATCACTTGGGCCAGCGCGTGGCTCGGCTCCAGCGCGGGGATGATGCCTTCGGTCGCGCAGCACAGCTGAAACGCCTCCAGCGCCTCGGCGTCGGTGATGCTGACATATTCGGCGCGGCCCATGTCCTTCAGCCAGGCATGTTCCGGGCCGATACCCGGATAGTCGAGGCCCGCGCTGATCGAATGGCCTTCAAGGATCTGGCCATCATCGTCCTGCAGCAGATAGGTGCGGTTGCCGTGCAGCACGCCCGCGCGCCCGCCCGACAGGCTGGCGCAGTGCTGCATGCGGTCATCGACGCCCTTGCCACCGGCCTCGACCCCGATGATGCGAACGTCCTTGTCGTCGAGGAAGGGATAGAACAGGCCCATCGCGTTCGACCCGCCGCCGATCGCTGCGACCACGGTGTCCGGCAGCCGACCTTCGCGCGGCATGATCTGTTCGCGGACCTCCTTGCCGATGATCGACTGGAAATCGCGCACCATGGCCGGATAAGGGTGCGGTCCCGCCACCGTGCCGATGCAATAGAACGTGTCGCGGACGTTCGTGACCCAGTCGCGCAACGCATCGTTCATCGCGTCCTTCAGCGTGCCGCGGCCCGAGGTGACCGGAACCACCTCCGCCCCCAGCAGGCGCATGCGGAAGACGTTCGGCGCCTGGCGCTCCACGTCATGGGCGCCCATGTAGACGATGCATTTCAGGCCGAACCGCGCGCAGACGGTCGCGGTCGCCACGCCATGCTGGCCGGCGCCGGTCTCCGCGATGATCCGCGTCTTGCCCATGCGGATCGCCAGCAGGATCTGGCCCAGCACGTTGTTGATCTTGTGCGCGCCGGTGTGGTTCAGCTCGTCCCGCTTCATGTAGATCTTGGCGCCGCCCAGGTGCTGGGTCAGGCGTTCTGCAAAATAAAGCGGGCTGGGACGGCCGACATAATGCGTCCACAGGTCGTCCATCTGCGCCCAGAATTCCGGGTCGGTCTTGGCACGCTCGTATTCGGCCTCGAGGTCGAGGATCAGCGGCATCAGCGTTTCAGAGACGAAGCGTCCACCATAGATGCCGAAACGGCCCTGTTCGTCGGGTCCGGAGGTGAAGCTGTTCAACAGGTCGTCGGCCATGGGATGCGCCTTTGGGTCAGGATCTGGGTATTTAGGCAAAGAAGAAGCCTGTTGCTGCTGTTCTAGACCTGTTTGCCGGCAGATTGAAGCTGCCAAAGAGGAAGGTGGCCTTTGGCAGGATGAGGGCGGTCCGGGAGGGCAAATCGGGCGCCGCCAGAGTCGTCAGCGTTCGTCGAACAATTGCAGTCAGGGGACGGATGCTGTGGTCGGTCATTCCAAGACGGGAAATGGGACTAGCGACATGCCTGCGACAATAATCGACAAGGTTCCGGCGATGTTCAGGTCGAGTTGTCTCGCCTAAAGTCAGTTACGTTCAGGCGGCGTCGTCAGGCTCAGCTCGGTCATCAGCTCTGAGCTCAGGATATTGATGTCGGAGGGCGGGGTGCGCAGCGCGTGGGTCATCAGGCGCAGATCCACGCCCATCTCGACCAGGAACTCCATGACGCCGGCCTGCGCCCGCTGCAGGTCACCGACCGCCATGAAAGCCGGAAGGACGGTGTTCTGTCCGAAGTAATGCTGGTGAACGCCGATCACACCGCCCTGCTCGACCTGACGGTCGAGGCCGCCGGCGAAGATATAGGGGCAGGCGGACAGGCAGACCGCCCCGTCGGCCACGCGGGTGGCATAGCCTGCGCCCCGGATCGTGCGGCCGATGGCCAAAGCGTCGGCGACCGAGCCGCCAGAGCTGTCCAGCGCCACCAGTCGCGCCTGGGGGCGGACGCGATCCAGCCAGGCGACGAAGCGGTCCGCATCGCCGGGGGCGATCTGGCCGATGATCTGGATCCGGTCTTCGTCCTCGGCGAATTCAAGCGTCTGCGGCATCTGGCGCATCGCGGGGGCGCCCGGACGCGCGGGATCACTTGGCCGCAGGTTGGGGCGATAGGGGCGCACGCTTGGCCCCTCGGCCGGCGGCGCGTAGAGACCGGGTGCCGCGGCACCGGGGGCGCGCACAACGTCCAGCCCGACGATGGCCCCTGCCATCAGCACCTGGGACACCAGGACCGCTTTGATCGCCCGCTGCGGCGACGAGAAGAGACCCACGGTCAGGCCCCGCCGTCGCGCGGCACCTCGAAGGGCCGGATGTGGGCTTGACCTTGCGGCCGGACCTGCGCGGCTTCAGCCTGGCGCAGCAGGTCGGATGCAGCGAGCGCGGCGCGCAGCTCTCCGACCGTCATCCGGTCATCGCTATGTCCCTCGCCCCGGCCCGTGCGGATGGCGGCCTGCACGACCATGATGATGAAGACCAGAACCGCCGGCAAAAGGTCGATCGAGATCGCCCCCGCCCAGGCCGGAACGAAGTTTCCGGCATAGGCGATCACCGCGTCGGCGGCCGACATGGGCGTATAGAGCGCCTCGTCCGGTGGCGGCAGTGCCATCACCTCGGATGCGCCGGTGGAGAGGGTATCGGCCCGCTGCGCGACCAGCGTCAACACGGCATTGATCGTGCTGGACTGGCCTGCCCGCATCTCTGCGGTTGCGCCGTCCAGTTCCGGCAGGACGACCGCATCGGAAAGATCCTGTGCGGCCCTGACGACCAGCGGCGCCGGATTCAGCTGGCGCAGCTGCGTGATCAGGCCCGCAAGCTCGACCGCGTCTTCCGAGAAGCGAACGGTGCGATCCTCAAGCGGTCCCGGTTCGACCGAGGTGCCGCGCATCCGTGACAGGATGGCGTTGCCTTGCGTGAAGGTATTCTCGATGGGCTCTCCAAGACCCAGCAGCTGCGCCTCGAGCGCCTGCAGCTCGGCGCTTTTCTGTGTCAGTACGCGAAAGACCGCGCCGCGTCCCGAAAAGCCTGACAGCGTGCCGCCGGCCTCCTGTTCGGACAGGTCCTGGAAGCTTTGCCGCACCCGTGCCACATCGCGTGACAGCGACTGGCCGGCGACCGCGTTCGCGTGCGCCCGCTCCAACGCCGACTGATAGTTCTGGACCGTCGTCGCCATATGGGTTTCGACTGCCGCGCCGCCGGCCAGCGCGGCGGCATTGAGCCAGGACGACATTGCGACAATTGCCACCGAACCCAAGGCCATCGTCAGCATCAGTCCGACCCGCGATGCGGCGCTTCGCACGGCGGGAAGCAGGCGCAGCAGATAGGACCAGAAGACGAAGATGCCCACGGACACCGCGATCGAGTAAGCCAGCGCTGCGAAGGTCGTCCAGAGGCCCGGATCGTCCAGCAGCGTCCGCACCCCCAGATAGGTGTAGATACCCGAAGCCGCCGACAGCACGCCCAGGGCGGTCGAGGTGAAGCTGTCAAGCCAGTCCAGGTGCCGCTCCAGCTCTCGTGCATAGCGGTCGCCGGCACGGTCGGTCGGCTTCGGGTCTGGATGGGCCATGCGGTCCTCGGGCGGTTGATGATGCTATGGCAGCAGATAACCGCGATCCGCGGCAATTCTCAGCCCCTCAGGCGCTGAGCCGCGGTCACGGTTTCGTCAGGCTTGCCGTGCGCGGCGCAGGTTTCGGGGATGTCGTCCAGGACGATCCGCTCCCCGGTGATGCTGGCCTGTTCCAGTCCTGCACGGTCCAGGATGCGGATCGCGCCGCGGCCGATGTCGACGATCCCCTCGGCGCGCAGCTGCGACAGGACCTTATTGACAGTTTGCCGCGAACATCCGGCGAAACCCGCCAATTCGGTCTGGCTGATCCGCACGTCGGGCACCTCGGACGTGCTCATCGACAGAAGATGAATCCGGACGCGATCCTCGGCGGTGTAGAACATCGCCACGGAATGCTGGCGGTTGTCCCGCGTCAGGCGTTCGTGGAAGATCGACGCCAGGTTGCGCAGAAGAAGCTCGGCCGACAGGTGGCGGACAAGCAGGCTTGCGTCAAAGGCCATCAGCGTCGTGTCGGGCAGCGCCGTGCAGGTCGCCGCGCATGTCTTGCCCGAAAACTGCTCGGCCTCGCCCATGACTTCGCCCGGAACGGCCAGATGCGCCATCACGCGGTTGCCGTTCACGTCGATGAACGTGACCTCGATCCGCCCTTTCAGGATCAGGTACATGCAGTCGGCCGCCTCGCCCTGCCGAAGGACCTCCCTTGCTCGGCGCAGGTGGACGATCTTCGCCTCGTCAAGAAGTGCTGCGAGGGCTTGGTCCGAGGCGCCCCGCAGCAGCGGGGGGCGCATGCGGCGCAACGCAGACAGCCAGTCGTTGCCGCTGGTCGGGCGCGCCGCGTCATCACGGCGATTCCTGCGTGTCTCAGCCTGTTCCGGCACGGTTCACCTATCCGTACAACCGGATGGTTTCACCAACTGACGACAAAAGGCAAGACACGCCGCGCATGGATGCGGCCTTCGCCAGATCGGGGGCTGCAATACCCGGCAACCACTCACGAAGGACCGCCCCCGATCTGCAAGATCATGTCTATCAGATCCTTTGGGCGGAGAGTGTCGTGCAGACGACAGATGCGCACATGAAGATTAATCTTCGTGAAACTTTCACAACCTCTGCAGCGCCGCAATCCCGTGCCTTCGCAGGTCGCACGACGGGCTGGAAAGTTCATGCGACACCGGCGACAGTCAGCGAAAGCACAGCAGGACAATGCCATGACCGAGATCTCGCGCCGCAAGTCGGATCATCTTCGCATCGTGACCGAAGGACGCGGCAGGCAGCACAGCCTCGCCTCGGGCTTCGACAAGGTCAGGTTCCTGCACGACGCCCTGCCCGAGATCGACCTGGACCAAATCGATTGCTCGACCCGTTTCCTCGGGCGCGACATGTCGGCGCCGCTTCTCGTCTCGGCCATGACGGGTGGCCCCGATGAGGCCGAGCGGATCAACCTCCACATCGCCGAGGCTTGCGGCCACCTTGGAATCGCGCTGTCGGTCGGGTCGCAGCGGATCGCGGTCGAATCGGGCGCCGCGGGCGGGTTGGGGCGGCAATTGCGGGACCTTGCGCCCCATATCCCCATTCTCGGCAATATCGGTGCCGTCCAGCTGAACTATGGCTTCGGCCTTGACGAGGCACGGCGCGCGGTCGAGATGATCGGCGCCGACGCGTTGTTCCTGCACCTGAACCCGTTGCAGGAGGCAATCCAGGAGGGCGGCGATCGCAACTTCTCTGCGCTGCTGCCGCGGATCGAGAAGCTGGCCTCGGCCCTGCCCGTCCCGCTTGGCGTCAAGGAAGTGGGCGCCGGGCTGTCGGTCCATGCGGCCCGGCGGCTGCTGGATGCAGGCGTGTCGATCCTGGACGTCGCCGGCGCCGGCGGCACCAGCTGGGCGCGGGTCGAGGCCGAACGCGGACCCAACCGTCTGCAGACCCTGGCCGCGCCATTCCACGACTGGGGCATCCCGACCGCGGATGCGATTCGCGGCATCGCCCCGCTGATCGGTGCGGGGCGAACGCTGATCGGCTCGGGTGGCGTGCGGCATGGGCTGGACGTCGCACGCGCCCTCAGGCTGGGCGCCGACCTGGCCGGCCAGGCGGCAGGCGCCCTGCCCGCCGCACGCGCCGGGTCCGAGGCGCTTGTCGCCCACCTGTCAGACGTGATCGCCCAATTGCGGATCGCGATGTTCTGCACCGGATCGCGCGACCTGGCGGCGCTGCGCCGCGCGCCACTGCTGCAGGCCGGGCCCGGTGGCCAATGGTCGCAACCGGCAGGACTGGAACAGGACGACGGGGCGGTCTAGGCTGTCGTCCTACGCAGCAGGAGTTTCGGATGTCCGGACGGAAGCCTGGCACAACTGGCGACACGATCGTCAATCTCGGCCTTTGCGCCGCGATCCTGCTCTGCTGGCTGGTCCTGCACGTCTTCACGCTGTGGTCGCTGGATGCGGCCGCGCATCCGCTGCTGGCCGTGCTGTGCCTGACCGGGCTGACCTGGCTGTCGGTCGGGCTGTTCATCATCGCGCATGACGCGATGCACGGGTCTGTGGTGCCGGGGCGGCCGGGCGCCAATGCGGCGATCGGGCAACTGGCGCTGTGGCTCTATGCCGGGTTTTCGTGGCGCAAGCTGATCGCCAAGCACATGGCGCATCATCGACATGCGGGCACCGACGACGATCCCGATTTCGGTCACGGGGGTCCCGTCCGTTGGTACGGCAGCTTCGTCGCCACCTATTTCGGCTGGCGCGAGGGGCTGCTTCTGCCGGTGATCGTCACCACCTATGCGCTGATCCTGGGCGATCGCTGGATGTATGTCGTCTTCTGGCCGGTTCCGGCCGTTCTGGCGTCGATCCAGCTTTTCGTCTTCGGAACCTGGCTGCCCCACCGTCCGGGGCATGACGATTTTCCAGACCGGCACAATGCCCGTTCGACCGGCATCGGTGACCCGCTGTCGCTGCTGACCTGCTTCCATTTCGGCGGCTATCACCACGAACATCACCTGCATCCGCACGTGCCGTGGTGGCGCCTGCCCCGCACCCGCAAGACCGGAGGCCGCGCATGACGCAGTTCCTCATTGTCGTGGCGACAGTCCTCGTGATGGAGCTGACCGCCTATTCCGTCCACCGCTGGATCATGCACGGCCCCCTGGGCTGGGGCTGGCACAAGTCCCACCATGAGGAACACGACCATGCGCTGGAGAAGAACGACCTCTATGGCGTCGTCTTTGCGGTGCTGGCCACAATTCTCTTCACGGTCGGCGCTCTCTGGTGGCCGGTGCTTTGGTGGATCGCTTTGGGCATGACGGTCTATGGGTTGATCTATTTCATCCTGCACGACGGGCTGGTGCATCAGCGCTGGCCGTTCCGCTATATCCCGCGGCGGGGCTATTTCCGCAGGCTCTATCAGGCCCATCGCTTGCACCACGCGGTTGAGGGGCGGGACCACTGCGTCAGCTTCGGATTTATCTACGCGCCCCCGGTGGACAAGCTGAAGCAGGACCTGAAGAGGTCGGGCGTCCTGCGCCCCCAGGATGAGCGTTCGTCGTGATCGCCTGTCCCGGCGTGGCCGCATGAAAGCCGACGTGCTGCTGGCAGGGGCCGGCCTTGCCAACGGGCTGATCGCGCTGGCGATCCGGAAGGCGCGGCCCGACCTTCGGGTGGTACTGCTGGACCGTGCGGCGGACGCCTCGGACGGGCATACATGGTCCTGCCACGACACCGATCTTGCGCCGCACTGGCTGGACCGCCTGAAGCCGATCAGGCGTGGCGACTGGCCCGATCAGGAGGTGAGGTTTCCGGACCATTCGCGCAGGCTGCGGGCTGGATATGGCTCAATCGACGGGCGGGGGCTGATGGGTGCGGTGACCGAAGCCGGCGCCGAGATTCGCTGGAACAGCCGGGTGCAAGACCTTGACGCAGACGGCGCCATGACCGCTGGCAGCCGCGTCACGGCCCCATGTGTCATGGACGGTCGCGGCGCGCAGCCCTCCCCGCACCTGGCCGTGGGATTCCAGAAGTTCGTAGGTATCGAGATCGAGACCGACAGCCCCCACGGCGTCCGTCGCCCGGTGATCATGGACGCGACGGTTCCCCAGCAGGACGGCTATCGCTTCATCTACCTGCTGCCCTTCACGCCGACACGCATCCTGATCGAGGATACGCGCTATAGCGACGGCGGCGATCTGGATGACGACAGCCTCGCCGCGGCCTCACACGGTTACGCCCGTGTCAAGGGTTGGACAGGCGTTGAAGTCAGGCGAGAGCGTGGCATCCTGCCCATTGCGCTTGCGCATGACGCCGAGGCTTTCTGGGCGGACCACGCAACGGGCGCGGTCCCGGTGGGGCTGAGGGCCGGTCTGTTCCACCCCGTAACGGGCTATTCCCTGCCCTATGCGGCGCAGGTGGCAGACGTTGTCGCAGGTTTGGCCCGACGGGACCGGCTCACGACCGACAGCCTGCGCATGGCGTTGCGCGACTTTGCGTTGGCGCGGGCGCGGCAGGACAGGTTCCTGCGGCTTCTGAACCGGATGCTGTTCCGGGGCTGCCCGCCTGACCGCCGATACACGTTGCTGCAGCGCTTCTATCGCATGCCCGAGGGCGTGATCGAACGCTTCTATGCCGGTCGCCTGACGCGTGCCGACCGCCTGCGCATCGTCACCGGCAAGCCCCCCATCCCCCTGACCCGAGCGTTCCGCTGCCTGCCCGAGCGCCCCCTTCTGCAGGAGAATGCATGAACGTCCCCACTGCCGCCAGAACCGCCATCGTCATCGGCGCCGGGTTCGGCGGGCTTGCCCTGGCGATCCGGCTGCAGTCGGCCGGCATCCCCACCACGCTGATCGAGGCGCGAGACAAGCCGGGCGGGCGCGCCTATGTGTGGCACGATCAGGGCCATGTCTTCGACGCGGGACCGACCGTCGTCACCGACCCGGATGCCCTGCGCGAACTGTGGGCGCTGACCGGTCAGGACATGGCGCGCGACGTGACGCTGCTGCCTGTCTCTCCGTTCTATCGGCTGCAATGGGCGGACGGAAAGGTCTTCGACTATTTCAATGACGGCGCCCAGCTCGAGGCGCAGATCCGTCGGTTCAACCCTGACGACCTCGAGGGGTATCGCAAGTTCCACGACTATGCGGAGAAGGTTTACGAGGAAGGCTATCTCAAACTGGGGACGACGCCGTTTCTCAAGCTGGGGCAGATGCTGAACGCCGCGCCCGCGCTGATCAAGCTCGAAGCTTATCGGTCGGTCCACAGCATCGTCGCGCGGTTCATCAAGGACCCGCACCTGCAACAGGCGTTCTCGTTCCACACGCTGCTCGTCGGCGGCAATCCCTTTTCCACCAGCGCGATTTATGCGCTGATCCACGCGCTGGAACGTCGCGGCGGTGTCTGGTTCGCCAAGGGCGGCACCAACCAGCTGGTCGCGGGCATGGTTGCGCTGTTCGAACGGCTTGGGGGCCAGATGATGCTGAACGCCAAGGTCGCCCGGATCGACACCGACGGCCCGCGCACGATCGG
The DNA here is from genome assembly GCF_026162645.1 of Paracoccus rhizosphaerae. Classification (GTDB taxonomy): domain Bacteria; phylum Pseudomonadota; class Alphaproteobacteria; order Rhodobacterales; family Rhodobacteraceae; genus Paracoccus; species Paracoccus rhizosphaerae. The sequence continues at coordinate 11,303 of NZ_JAOTBE010000058.1, read as the reverse complement.
CGTCACCCTTGCCGACGGCCGCAGCCTGAGCGCGGACATGGTCGCCAGCAACGGCGACGTCATGCACAACTATCGCGATCTTCTGGGCCATACCCGGCGCGGGCGCACCAAGGCGATGATACTAGGCAAGCAGCGATGGTCGATGTCGCTGTTCGTGCTGCATTTCGGCCTGTCGAAGATGCCAGAAGGCTTGGCCCATCACAGCGTCCTCTTCGGCCCGCGCTACAAGGAACTGGTGAACGAGATCTTCAAGGGGCCGAAGCTGGCCGATGATTTCTCGCTCTATCTTCACTCGCCCTGCGTGACCGACCCCAGCCTGGCGCCGCCGGGCATGTCTACGCACTATGTGCTGGCGCCGGTGCCGCATCTGGGCCGGGCGGACGTGGACTGGGCAACGGTCGGGCCGGCATATGCCGAACGCATCCTGGCCAGCCTGGAGGAGCGGATGATCCCTGACCTCCGCAAGAACCTGACGGTCAAGCGGATATTTACCCCCGCGGATTTCAGCAGCGAACTGGCGGCCCACCATGGCAGCGCCTTTTCGGTCGAGCCGATCCTGGCGCAGTCGGCCTGGTTCCGCCCCCAGAACCGCGACCGCAGCATCCGCAACTTCTATATCGTCGGCGCTGGCACCCATCCGGGCGCGGGCATTCCCGGCGTCGTCGGCAGCGCCAAGGCCACAGCGCAGGTCATGCTGGCCGATGCGGCCCTCGCATGAGCGAGCTTGTCGACACCTCGCATCAGGCGATCGCGCAGGGCTCGCAGAGCTTTGCCGCGGCGGCGAAGCTGATGCCCCCCGGCATCCGGGATGACACCGTGATGCTCTATGCGTGGTGCCGCCATGCCGATGACGTCATCGACGGGCAGGTGCTGGGAGACCGGCCGGAGCTGATCGACGATCCGCAGGCCCGGCTGGAGGATCTGCGCCGCCAGACGGTCGGGGCGCTTCACGGAACGGCAAGGATGACGCCGCCCTTCGCCGCCCTGCGCGAGGTTGCCCGGCGGCACGACTTTCCGGACCGCTGGCCGCTGGACCTGATCGAAGGGTTCGCCATGGACGTCCAGGACCGCAGCTATCGCAGCCTGGACGACGTACTGGACTATTCCTACCATGTGGCCGGCGTGGTCGGCGTGATGATGGCGCGCGTGATGGGCGTCAAGGACGACGCGGTGCTGGACAGGGCCTGCGACCTGGGACTGGCCTTCCAGTTGACCAACATCGCGCGTGATGTGATCGACGACGCAGCCATCGGCCGCTGCTATCTGCCCGCCGATTGGCTGGCCGAGGCGCAGGCGAAGGTCGACAGCCCGATCCCCTCGGCCGAGCTTTACAGCGTCATCATCCGCTTGCTGGACGCGGCTGAGCCGTATTACGCGTCGGCGCGGGTCGGTTTGGCGGCATTGCCGCCACGCTGCGCCTGGTCGATCGCCGCGGCGCTGCGCATCTATCACGCGATCGGCACACGGATCAGGCAAGGCGGCCCCGAGGCGTATCGCCAGAGGATCAGCACGTCGAAGGCCGCGAAGATCGGGCTGGTGGCGCGTGGCGGCCTGGATACGGCAACGTCGCGGCTGGCCCGCCGGCCGGCACCGAGAGAGGGGCTTTGGATTAGGCCCCGCGGGGCCTGACCCGTCAGGCGCTGTCGCGGACGGCGTAAGGCAGCACACGCTCCAGAAGCGCTGCGATTTCGGGGGCGCGCAGCCGGCGGTGGTTCAGCATCGCATCCAGCTGCGCACGACTGGCCTCGTAGTGACGAGAGACGTGGTGCATGTCGCCGACCGCCAGCAACCCGCGTTCGGGGCCGGGCGCCTGACGGTCGCGCCCGGTGGTCTTGCCGACGGATTCTGGCGTGCCGATCACGTCCAGCAAGTCGTCATAGGACTGGAACACCCGGCCCAGCTGACGTCCGAAGGCCACGACCTGCGCACGCTCTTCCTCGTCATAGCCCTCGATCACCGCCAGCATTTCCAGCCCGGCGACGAAGAGGACGCCGGTCTTCAGGTCCTGTTCAAGCTCGACTCCGGGCCGGTCCTTGTCGCTGTGCAGGTCCAGATCCTGCCCTGCGCAGAGCCCCTGCGGACCCAGGGCGTCAGCCAGAATGCCGACCAGGCCGGCCCGGACCTGCGCCGAGGCGCCGCGCGCCGCAGCCAGCACCGACATCGCCTCGGTGATCAGCGCGATGCCAGCCAGAAGCGCGCGGCTTTCGCCATGCGCTACATGGGTCGCCGGCTGCCCCCGCCGCAGCGCCGCATCGTCCATGCAGGGCATGTCGTCGAAGATCAGCGAGGCTGCATGCACCATCTCGATCGCGGCAGCTGCGTCGACCAGCGCGTCGCTGACCCCGCCCGAGGCGTCGGCCGCCAGCAGCAGAAGCATGCCCCGGAACCGCTTGCCCGGCGACATCGCCGCATGCTCCATGGCTGCGCCAAGCTGAGGCGATACGGCACCGAACCGTCCGGCGATCTGTTGCAGGCGCGTCTGGAGCAGGTTCTGCAGTAACGGATTGGCGTCTCGTCTCATCAGGGCCTTCGCGCTTGGATTCCTGTTGGAAAGATCGGCATGGACATCGGGCCCCCGCTCCGTCGTCCACAGTCCTTCCCCTGCATGGCATGGTGAAGTGGATCGACGCCGATTGCGAGGATTTTTCCACGCGGCCGTGGGTCGCGCGGCAATATGTCCGACCGCTGCATCATCGGGCGGTCATGCCTCGCTTTCATCGGGACCTGCAAGCGGCGCAACGACGGCGCCGGCTGAAGATGCCTGTACAAAACGACAGGAACCATTTCCTGTGCCTCCGGCGCATGATGGCTTGGGTTGTAACAGCAGCCCCTGTAGTTAGGCCCAAGTACGTGATCGGCGGCAACCTGCCTGCCGACCACCTGTTGAGGAGTTCACCATTGATACGGTCCATCGTTCTTCTGTTAGTCATCTCGACCGCCGCCTGCACTCCGGCGCCCAAACCTCACGTCGAATGCTCAACCATCGGGTGCACCAGCAGCTTCGTAGAATATACCCCCTGACACCGTGTCAGGCTTGGCGCCATGTGGCCATCACCATTCTTACTCAGGAACCATCGCAGCCACTCGGACGTCTCTAGATGACTAGCCGGCGCGTCCGGCGAATTATTCCAAGGAGCTGGACATGCGTATCCCTGCAATAGGACTTTGCGGCGTCATCCTGTTGATGGCGGCCTGTGGCGATACTACGGCCGAACGTGCAGCGACCGGCGGCGTTGCCGGCGCGGTGGTCGGCGGACCCGTCGGTGCGGCCGTCGGCGGAACGATCGGCGCCACGACCTCGGCGCCTTGACGCCCGGCACGCACCGATCCCGAGAGCCTTGCGGCGGTGCCGGCCATCCCCTACATCTGATCCGAAAGACAGAAGGATCACCGAATGGCGATGGAAGCGCATGACATCGAGGCCCTGATCCGGGCTTCGTTCCCGCAGGCGAAGATCACGATCACGGATCTTGCGGGTGACGGGAACCATTATGCTGCCGAGGTCGTGGACGAGAGCTTTCGCGGCCTGAACCGGGTCCAGCAGCAGCGCGCCGTCTATGCCGCCCTCAAGGGCCGGATGGATGGGCCGTCGGGCGACCTGCATGCGCTTGCGCTGACGACGAAGGCGCCGGACTAATCTTTCGAACGCTGTTACCCAGCCCGCCACCGGCGGGCTTTCGACCAAAAGGACCGCCCAGATGAGCGACGTGAAAACCCGGATTCAGGACCTGATCGACAGCAATGATGTTGTTCTGTTCATGAAGGGGACCAAGGAAATGCCGCAATGCGGCTTCTCGAGCCGCGTCGCCGGCGTGCTGAACTATATGAGCGTCCCATTCCGCGACGTGAACGTGCTGGCGGATGGCGATGTCCGCCAAGGCATCAAGGACTTCTCGGACTGGCCGACGATCCCCCAACTCTACGTCAAGGGAGAGTTTGTGGGCGGCTGCGACATCATCACCGAGATGACGCTGTCAGGCGAACTCGACCAGCTTCTCAGCAATAAGGGCGTGTCCTTCGACAAGGCTGCCGCCGACAAGATCCGCGAAGCCAACGCCTGAGCTCCGGCGTTTCTCGACTATTTTCTTGATATCTACACCTTAGGGTGGAAGAATTCAGGAATGGCGGGACATGAATACACCTTCGTGATCCACGAGCGGGATCACTTCGTAGCGCGAGACATGGGCAAAGGCCTCATGAACGCGTCCCACGGCTGCAATGTGTTCCACTGTCCCACCGCTTCCCCCTGCCCCGCAGAGCTTTTGACCAGCGACTGTGTCAAGGTGCTGATCACTGGCGCCTCTATTTCCGAGGTCGGTGATCTTCCCGTTGCGAAGCCGTGGTTGGAATCGGGTTGGCCGCTTGTCCTCCGGTTGGGCTTCGACACTGTCGACTCGATTTATGCGCGGGGGTGGCATGTCCTTGTGGCGCCGTTCAATTGGGACGACCTGAGTGGCTTGGTCGACCGCCTGAAGGCCGACCGCCGGTGGAGGCTCAAGGGGCAGCCTGCTTAGCAGACCTTAATGCCGTCGCCGCAGGTCGTGGTCGCGACGCCGTTCCTGGATCTTCGCAGCCAGCGTTATGCCGAGCGCGAATGCCCCGATCAGCTTGCCGGTCATCGCTGAAGGTGCAAGCGGGTGGTGGGCGCGGTCTGCCGATGCAGGCGACCCTGTCGATCCAAGGCCCACGGAGCGGAGCGTACCGGACACCCTGCGTTCGGCGTCTTCAGCCATCTGGCCTGCACGGCTGCTCGCCTCGTCGATCAGCGCATGGGCACGCTCTTCGGCCATGTTGGCTATCCGCAGCGCCTCGCTCCGCGCACGATCGACGGCAGCATCAGCCGCGAGAGAGGCGCGAGCCTGGACCTCTCGCTTGAGGTCGTCGGTGGTCGGCATCTCATGCCTGCGACGCGAGGACAGCACAATCAGCAGTCCCGCAATGACGGCGAGACCGGCTCCAATCGAAAGTGACGCCAGCGCCGCGCCCCATTCCAACGTGTCGGCCAGAAACGACCAGAGCGCGGCAAGCAGAAAGCCGCTTGCCACCAAACCCACGACCGCAGCCGCAACCTTCAGCGCGGTACGACGTGCCGCGTCGCCTGCCGCCAGCTGCACACGCCTGGCGAAGTCGAACATCAGCGACGCTGCAGCATCAGACCGACGAGGAAGCCGACGCCGGCGGCGATACCCAAGGCCTGCGCCGGATGGCGACGGATGACGTCCGAGAGTTCGTCATAGCGATCTTCGGCATAATGGGCGACATCGCGCGCCGTCTGCTGACCGCTGTCATAGAGCCGCTCGGCCTGCTGGCGCGCCCGCTCGGCATATTCCTGGCCGGCATCGCGTGCGCGATTGGCATAGTCGCGGCCCGCATCCAGCGCGTCGCCCGCCAGCGCCGCCCCGCGATCGGCAAGGCGATCGGCCCCAGAGTTCCGCGACAGGTCGCGTGCCGTCCGGCGCACATCCTCGGCGATGCGATCGGCCCCGTCCTTCAGGTCGCGGGTCGCCTCGTCCACGGCAGCGTTCGTGTCGCGCTTCATGTCGTCAGTGGTGGAATTCTGTGCCATATTTATGTCCTTCGATCGGTGTCGTTTCACCTTCCGAGAAGAACAAGAAGCTGGACAAATCGTTCCCTATCGGTGGGCATTCTTCTGAAATCGAATGCCATTCGCGACCACTATTTTTCGGCTCTCGGTCATCGCGGCGGCGGGTGCGTGATCGGTGTGCATGGGCGGGACGTTCAGGTTGACCCGGGTACCCTGAAGGGCGTGTACAGCAGTTTCATGCGCCCCGGCTGCGACCGGGGCGGACCCTCGCACATTGATCAGGAACAGCCCCTGCAGGGCTGCTTCTGGGCCGACTTGCTATCCGACCAGGCGTTTGTCGTTCCAGAGGTGGCGCATGGCTAGACGCCGGCCCATCCGGCCCGAGGCCAGCGCACGCACTGGATCCGCCGTGAAGTCGGGGTCGCCAAGTTGCGGGAACAGCGTGAAGATCTCTTCCTGCGCGTCCTTGCCAACGCTTCTGAGGGCCTCGGGTCCAGTAAAGAGCGACTCGGTCTCGGCACCATTCGAGGTCACCACCTCATGGCGGTCGAAGAGGAAGTGGTGGTACTCGACCTCAGCCATGTCTTCGGCAATGTCGATTCCGTCGAGCATCACGAGCTTCTTCGCCGCCACCAGAACCTCATGGGTCGAGAACATTCTCTGCGCGATCCTCGAACGCACGAGGATGCGGTGCTGCGGAGAGACGTGGAGGTCCGCAGACGGGATGTTCTCACCCAGGGCTCCGGCCCTGATGCGGACGGGCCGCAGGGCGGGCTTCAACAAAAGAGCGGCAGCCGTCAGCTTTTTCGACCCGGTCCAGCGCACGGGCTGGAGGCCGTTGTCGCGGGTTTCGACCAGATCGCCGACGCGCAGGTCTTCAACAGCCACCAAGCCCCGGCTTGTCCGGATCAAGGTGCCGGTGACGAAGCAGAACAGCTCGTCTGGCGGAATGACGTCGGTCCCGTCCTCGTTCAGCGTCCCGGAAATCGCAACCGTGTTGAGGTTCGACTGAACGGTGGGCAGGATGCCGTTCAGCGTGGCCGCAACAGCCGGGCCTGCGACGGGAACGGCCTGAACCTCTGCCACCAGCTCGTCCGCGACGGAGGAGATCGGCGCCGTGGCCGACACCGGCGATCCGAGCACATTGACTGACAGGGTCGCACTGATGTGGTCGTCGTCCAGCGGCTCGTCGCTGACGAAGTAATAGTTGCCCCCGGCAGTGACGACCGACCCGTTGATCGGATTGATCACGGCGGTGACATCCAGCACCCCCGGAACCCCGACGTTGATCGTGCCGACATTGGTGATCGTGCTTGTGCCCAGGTAGGTGTATTGCGTCGGGTTGACGGTCACGTTGCCGCTTCCGTCTACGTCGACCGTCTGAAAGGTCTCACCATTCTCAAGCGTGGATGCGCCTGCCGCGTCGGGGTCACCGACATCGTACTGGTCGAATTCCTGCCCCGGGCCGTAGATGTTCACCAGATCGGTGGCGTTGATGGAGACGACCCCACCCGTTCCGACCGAGATCAAGCTGCTGTCAAGCAAGGTCAAGTATGGCATGTTTCACCTGTCTGCAGACGCATACCGAAGCATCGTCGAGGGTAAGGCCGATCCGGGATTCGGCACATGAGGTCCACATGCCGAAACCGTCCCGAAGCTGTTCGCGCAAAAATAGTTAATATGCGCGTGATTCTACCTTAGGCAGAATGAACCACGATCTTCAAGAAGTTCTGCACATTCGCACAAGCCGAATGCCGCGAGGCCTGAGCAGTGCCTCGGTCGCGCTAATTTTATCCGCCACGTCACGGTTTGACTTGAAATGGCATGACTGAATGTATCAGTGCCCGCGCCGGCTGATGAAAGCCATGCAGGTCGATAGACGCGCCCGGTCCGGCGACTCGTGGCCAGAACTACTTGCGCGATCGGATGTGGAAGTCAGAAGAGCGTGGTAGGGGCGGTCGGACTCGAACCGACACTCATTGCTGAAACGGATTTTGAATCCGTCGCGTCTACCATTCCGCCACGCCCCCGGCGCTCTTCCGGAAGGCCCTGTTGGGGCCTATCCGACGCGTAATTCGGCGCTTGCCTTTTTGCAAGGGCCAAAGCGATGGCGTCAGCCGCGCCCCAGTCTGGCCAGACGGGCGTCCCGCAGGCGCGCAAAGTCATCGCCGGCGTGATACGAGGATCGGGTCAGAGGCGTCGCCGAGACCATCAGGAAGCCCTTGCCATAGGCCGCCTTCTCGTACCCTGCAAATTCCTCGGGCGTGACAAAGCGGTCGACGCGATGGTGCTTGGCAGTGGGCTGCAGGTATTGGCCGATGGTGATGAAGTCGATGTCGGCCGCGCGCATGTCGTCCATCACCTGCAGGACGCCCTGACGATCCTCGCCCAAGCCGACCATGATGCCGGACTTGGTGAACATGGTCGGGTCCATCTCTTTCACCCGCTGCAGCAGACGCAGCGAATGGAAGTACCGCGCCCCCGGACGCACCGACGGGTAGAGGCCGGGAACGGTTTCCAAATTGTGGTTGAAGACGTCGGGCCGCGCCTCGACCACAATTTCCAGCGAACCGGGCTTGGACTTGAGGAAGTCCGGCGTCAGCACCTCGATCGTCGAACTGGGCGAGCGGTGGCGGATCGCGCGGATGGTCTGAGCGAAATGCTCGGCCCCACCGTCATCCAGATCGTCGCGATCGACGCTGGTGATCACGACGTGGTTCAGACCCAGCTTCTGGACGGCATGGGCCACGCGCCCCGGCTCGAACGCATCAAGCGTTTGGGGCTTGCCGGTGGCAACGTTGCAGAAGGTGCAGCCACGGGTGCAGATCTCGCCCATGATCATCATGGTGGCGTGTCCCTGGCTCCAGCATTCGCCGACGTTGGGACAGCCGGCCTCCTCGCACACGGTCGACAGCCTGTTCTCACGCAGAAGGTCGCGGGTCTGCTTGTAACCGGCCGAGGTGGGCGCCTTGACCCTGATCCAGTCCGGCTTCTTGGGCTGGGCCTGGTCGGGACGATGCGCCTTTTCCGGGTGACGCTGATCCGGGATCCTGAGGTCGCGCAAGGGATGTTCCTTTCGGTCGCGGTTCAGGCAGAAATAGCCTTTTCGCAGGCGCTTGGCAACGCATGGCAGGGTTGCTTCGCCAGCGGCATTGCCCTTGCCGCAGTGCAGCGTTAGGAACCGGTGCGGGAGGAGTTGCCGCCACCGCTGATATCCACAGGAGCTCTGATGAAGACCGGATCGAAATTGCCAAACGTCACCTTCCGCACCCGCGTGCGCGACGAATCCGTCGGCGGCCCGAACCCGTTCCGCTGGCAGGACATGACCACCGCCGATTATTTTGCCGGCAAGCGCGTTGTCCTGTTTTCGCTGCCCGGCGCGTTCACCCCGACCTGTTCCACCTATCAGCTTCCCGGCTTCGAGAAGGCTTTTACCCAGATGAACGAGCTGGGGATTGACGCGATCTACTGCATGTCGGTGAACGACAGCTTCGTCATGAACCAGTGGGCCAAGGCGCAGGGCCTGGAAAACGTCACCGTCATTCCGGACGGTTCGGGCGAGTTCACGGACAAGGTCGGCATGCTGGTCCGCAAGGACAACCTGGGCTTTGGCGCCCGCAGCTGGCGCTATGCCGCCGTCATCAACGACGGCACGGTCGAGGCGTGGTTCGAAGAGCCGGGCCGTTGCGACGATTGCCCCGACGACCCCTACGGCGAAACTGCACCCGAAGCGGTCCTGGCGTGGCTGCAGAACGCTCGTGTATCCGAGCCCGCGTAACCCTAGGCGCCGTCGTCGCGCAGCAACGGCTGCGCGGCGGCGGTCATGACGGCGGCCAAGTTGTCGAACCAGCCCGCTGCGGGCGTCGAAGCCCGCCGCATCAGAACCACCTGCCGCGCGGGTTCCGGAATTGGAAAGGCTACTGTCATCAGCCCCGGTGCCGCGGCCAGTTCTGTCCGGCGGGCGATCTGCGGAAGGAAGGTCAGCCCTATCCCTTGCGCCGCCAGGCGGCACAACGTCGATAGCGACGCGGCCCCCATGTCCAGTCGGCTGGAGCGCCTGCCAAGGCCGCACACCTCGAGCGCCTGATCACCCAGGCAATGCCCCTCGTCCAGCAGCAGCAACTGACCGGGGTCCAGCATTGCGGGCGACACCGCGCTCGGCCCCATGTCAGACAGCCGCTGCGCACTGCCCGCCAGCAGGAAGCGATCCGTGAACAGGGGAACAGCGGCGAAGCTGTCATCCTCGGGCGGCGAGGCCACGACGATCGCATCTAGCCGGCCCTTGGCAAGCTCGTCCAGCAGGCGGTCGGTCACCGCTTCCCGCAGGTGCAGGTGGCGATCGATGTCGCGGGCGCGCAGCAACGGCAGCGCCTCGGGCAAAAGATAAGGCGCGACGGTCGGGATCATCCCCAGCATCAGGCGGCCACCCTGCCCCGGCTGCCGCATCCCCTGTTCCAGCGCGCTCATTTCGGCAAGGACACGCCGTGCGTGCCGTTCCAGCGCCCGACCTTGGGGGGTCAGCACGATCCCCGCCGGGGTCCGCTCGACCAGCCGCGCCCCTACCGCATCCTCGAGCGCACGGATCTGCATGGACAGGGCCGGCTGCGTGATATGGGTCGCCTCGGCCGCTCGAGTGAAATGCGCTTCCTGAGCCAGGGCAAGGAAATAGCGCAGTTGGCGCAGTGTAATGTTCATCAGATTTCCTGATCTTAAGCAGCAGCGGATCCGATTTCGCGTTATACATCCCGTGGCGCATCTTCAAGTCGGGCAACTCTTGAGGAAACGACATGACCCAAGATAACGCCGCCCTACCGCGCATCACGACGACGGCAGGCGCGCCCGTAGCGTCGAATCAGAACAGCGAGACCGCCGGGGTAAGAGGGCCGCTGCTGATGCAGGACCATCAGCTTCTGGAGAAGCTGGCCCACCAGAACCGCAAGCGCATCCCCGAGCGCGTCGTCCACGCCAAGGGCTGGGGCGCCTTCGGCACGTTCACGGTGACGAACGACATCACGCAGTACTCCTGCGCCTCGATCTTCGCCGAAGTCAGCAAGACGACCGAGATGCTGGCCCGGTTCTCGACCGTCGCCGGAGAGCAGGGCGCGGCCGACCATGAACGCGACGTTCGCGGCTTTGCGCTGAAGTTCTACACCGACGAGGGCAACTGGAACGTCGTGGGCAACAACACCCCCGTGTTCTTCGTGCGCGACCCGCTGAAATTCCCGGACTTCATCCACACGCAGAAGCGCCACCCGCGCACCAACCTGCGCAGCCCGACCGCGACGTGGGACTTCTGGGGCCAGCAGCCTGAATCGCTGCATCAGGTGACGATCCTGATGTCGGACCGCGGTCTACCGCAGGACCTGACCTTCATGAACGGCTATGGCAGCCACACCTATTCGTTCTGGAACAAGGACGGCGAGCGGTTCTGGGTCAAGTTCCATTTCAAGACCCGACAGGGCCACCGCCACTATACCAATGGCGAGGCCGCCAAGATCATCGGCCATACCCGCGAGGGCTATCAGGAGGCGCTGTACGGCAAGATCGAGCGCGGCGAGCATCCGCGTTGGAAGATGTTCGTGCAGGTCATGCCGGAACTCGACACCGAAAAGACGCCCTGTGACCCGTTTGATCTGACTGGACCTGCACCTGTTCCGTTCCGGTCTTCTGAGAGCGATGCTCTCTTCAAAGGAGACAGGATATGGCAGCGACACACAGCGAGGAGTTCAAGCGTGATGCGGTTCGCATCGCGCTCACC
>NZ_JAOTBE010000057.1 GCF_026162645.1 Paracoccus rhizosphaerae | reverse complement strand
CACATCTGACGGCGGCGTGTCGTAGGGCCAATGGCACTCGACGGCGGCGAATCCCGCGCGCGCGGCAGCTGCGATGGCGTCCGGCAACGGCAGTTCCGCCCAGAGAAAACCCAGATTTGCTGAAAACCGGGTCATGCCTCGCCCCAGGCAACATCGTGGATGCGCTGCAACTCGGCCACCTGCTGCGGCGACAGCATTTGCGGGGTGGTACCGCGCAGCAGCATCGCCAGCCGTGCGGTTGCCTCCAGCTCCTCGATGGCGTTGCAGGCCGCCTCGAGATCCAGCCCGGCAACCACCGGGCCATGGTTCGCCAGCATCACCGCGGATCTGCGTCCTGCAAGGCTGCGTACCGCGTCTCCCATCGCGGGATCGCCGGGGCAAAAGTAGGGCAGCAGCTTCACCCGGCCCAACTGCATCAGCGCATAAGGAGTGATCGGCGGCAGGAAATCGTCCTCGTCCGCCTGGGGCAGCGTCGACAATGCGACGGCGTGGCAGGAATGAAGGTGCACCACCGCCGCGGTACGGCTGCGGGTTTCGTAGAACGCGCTGTGCAGCGGCATCTCCTTGGTGGGCCTGTCGCCGTCAATGTGACGACCTGCGGCATCGAACCGCGACAGGCGCGCCGGGTCCAGCCGCCCGAAGCTGGTTCCCGTGGGCGAGACCAGAAGCCCCCCGTCCTCGGTCCTGACCGAGATGTTGCCGCTGGAGCCTGCCGTCAGCCCGCGGTCGAACATCGACCGGGCCAGCAGGCAGAGCTTCTCGCGAAGTTGCGTCTCGGTGCTCATGTTCCTGCTTCCAGCATCACGGCAGCCTTGGCGAAAAAGTTCTCGGCCCCGAAGTTGCCGGACTTGAGCGCCAGGACCAGCCGCTCTCCTGCCCGCATTGCCGGAACACCCGGGTCGATCTCTGGCCCGATCTCCAAAGTGGAAAGCTCCAGCCCTTCGACCACGGCTCCCGATGTCTCGCCGCCCGCGGTGATCAACCGGGTCACGCCGCCGGCGACCAGAAGGCGCGCAGTGGCTGCAAAGAATGCATCCAGGCGCGTGGCCACCTCGGTGGCGCCGTGGCGGTCCTGGACCTGTCGCACCGCCTCGGGATCGGCAGAGGAATACACTAGCGGCAGCCCCGGCTGTGCCAGTGCCCAGGTGGCGGCGTCCTCTGCCGTGGTTCTGCCGGCCAAGACGGCTTCGGCGTCAATCTCCAGCGCCGGTGCGCCGGATGCAACATGATGCGCCACCTGCGCCCGCGTCGCGCGCGAGCAGGAACCCGACAGCGCCGCGACCGGCCCCGCCTCGCCGCGCCAGGATGGGGTAGCAAGGTTCAAAAGGCCTTGGGTGCGGAAGTTGTCGGGCAGGCCGAGCGCGATCCCGGATCCGCCGGTGATCAGCGGCAGGTTCGCCACGGCCCGACCCAGGGTCAGCAGATCCTGGTCCCTGATGGCATCGGCGATCACGAAGGGTCGGCCAGCTTCGGCCTCGGCCTCCAGTCGTGCGAGGGCGGCATCAGAGCCCTGCCAGACTGCGGCAGCCGGAAGATGCCCGACCGCACGCACCGTCTGCAGCCCCAGCCAGCGGCGCAGGTCCGGGTCCGTCATCGGGGTCAGGGGGTGATGTTCCATTCCGCTGTCGCTGAGAAGCCTGTCGGCCACAAACAGGTGGCCCTGATAGATCGTCCGCCCCGTCCCCGGAAAAGCCGGGCAGAAGATCACCCGGTCGGCCCCAAGCGCGTCCGCCAGCGCCTCGGACACGGGACCGATATTGCCAGCCGGCGTCGAGTCGAAGGTCGAGCAGTACTTGAACAGGATCTGGCGGCAGCCTTGGTCCCGCAGCCAGTCTAGCGCCTGCAGCGACTGGCGCACCGCCTCTGACGCCGGGATCGAGCGTGACTTCAGCGCGACGATCCCGGCCTCGACCGAGGGGTCAGCGGGATGCGTCGGCGTGCCGGAATACTGAACCGTCCGCATCCCCGCCTTGACCAGCGTGTTGCCAAGGTCCGACGACCCCGTGAAGTCGTCGCCGATGCAGCCCAAAAGCATGTCGTTCCCCTCTCCTCAGGCCCAATCCGTGACGGCATCCTGCGCGATCCGCATCCGGTAGATCTCGGACGCCTTGTCAAGATCGACGTCGCCGCACAGGATGATGCGGCCGGCGGGGACGTCACGCTTCAGCCGGCAGCCCGACAGAAGATAGTACGGAATGGGCGCATCGTCCCCCAGCACCTGCGCAGGCATCATCCGTCCCGAGACGCCGGCAATGGTGTGGTGATGCCCCTCCGCCACCAAGAGCGCACCTGCCGCCAGGTCAGCGTCGGCATGGGCCGTCAGGTCCATAACCGGACGCGGCTTCTCGGTCCCGGACGACACGTTCAGCAGCGCGGCCTCGAAGACGGTGGTGGCGGCCTCCAGACCCAAGAGATGTCGCGGATTGCCGATCATCGCGGTGCGGCCATTCCGGGCGACGACATGGCCCTTCTCGCGCAGCATCTGCCAGGTTTCGTCGTCGTCGCAGGTCACCGTGACGAAGACGCCACCGGCGAAGCTCGGCTCGCCCGGAAGGCGGAGGCAGTTGAAGACATCAAGCTGTCCGCGACCCAGCAGCAGGCCACCGTCAGCCCGTGGCGCCATCATGTCGGCGATCTCGGTAATCCGCGCAATCGGCGCATGATAGTCAGGACGGTCAGGTCCCAGGCCAAGGGCGTTGGCCACGACCACCATCTCGCAGAGGTCAGGCACCGCCCGCTGCGGCAGCTGCGCCAGCCTGGCCCGCGCCGCGACGACATCGGTCCAGGGACGGTTTCCGGCGTCGATCCAGTCGCCGAAGCCGGGTGCAGGCACCGTCACGCCATTGCTGGTGATGCTGCCCGTCCCAGGATCGAAGACGAAGTCATACTCGCTGGACTTTCCGGCCCCGACGATGGTCAGGCCGATGGCCTGCGCCCAAGTGATCAGGCCGATCAGCAGGCTCGGCTGATCGCCGTCGACCGGAGAGCAGACGACCCCCCGTTCCGCCGCCATGCGCGCCAGGATCGGCCCGACGACGCTGTCGGTCTCCTTGGTGACCATGACGACGTGCTTGCGTGCCTCAATCGCCATGCGAGCATGGCGGGTGCCGGCCTCGGGGTTGCCGGTGGCCTCCAGCACCACTTCGACAGGCAGGTGGCAGATAACGGCCAGGTCCGCCGCCGCAATGGCATGGCCTGCGTCCCACGCAGCGGTCGCCGCCGCGACGTCGGCGCAAATCGCGATCCGGTCCGGCGAGTGCCCGACCGAGCCAAGCGCGCTGGCCGCGATTCCGGCGTAGCGATCCACCGCGACGCGGCAGGCCAGTCCAGGCACCCGCCGCGCCTGCGACAGGAAGCTGCGGCCGAAGCCCCCGGTGCCGACGATAGCGCATTCGACCTGGCGCGTGCCCAGGCCGCGGAAGTATCGCAGATGGTCCATGTTATCCTGCTGTTGATGCGGAGAGGCGGCGCGGCCTTGGGGGCCGCGCCCGTCACTCGACCGGAATGCGGCGGCGGAAGCGCGAACCAAAGGCCAGAACCTTCGGCACGACAAGAAGCGCGATGCCCACTGCCATGATCGTACTGACCAGCGGATTGGCGAAGAAGATGCCAAGCGATCCGTCGGACAGCACCATCGACTGGTGGAAGGCGTTTTCCGCCTTGTGGCCCAGCACCATGGCCAGAACCAGGGGTGCAATCGGATAATCCAGCTTGCTGAACAGGTATCCGACCAGGCCGAACAGCAGCACAAGCCAAAGGTCGAAGGTCGAGTTCGAGACCGTGTAGGCGCCCACAAAGCAGATCGCGACGATCATTGGACCGATGACAGCGAAGGGAATGCGCAACAGTGCCGCGAACATCGGCACTGTGGCGAGGACCAAGACGACGCCGATCAGGTTCGACACATACATGCTGGCGATCAGGCCCCAGACGAAATCGGGCTGCGTCGCAAACAGCATCGGGCCGGGGGTCAGGCCCCAGATCATCAACCCGCCCATCATCACCGCAGCCGTGGCCGAGGACGGCACTCCAAGCGCCAGCATCGGCAGCATGGCGCAGCTGCCCGCGCTGTGGTCAGCGGTTTCGGGCGCGATGATCCCTTCCGGCCGGCCGGTGCCGAAGGCCTTGCCCTTGCGGGAGGCGGACCGGGCGATGCCATAGCTCATGAAGGACGCCGCCGTGGGGCCCCCGGGCGTAATACCCATCCAGATCCCGATCAGCGCCGACCGGGCCGACGTCGCCCAATATCGCGGCAGCTCGGCGATGGTCTTCAGCACGTCTCGCAGATCGATCCTTGACGCGACGCCGCGAAAGCGCAGCCCCTCCTGCACGGTAGACAGCAGTTCGCCTATGCCGAAAAGGCCGATGACGACCACCAGGAAGCTGATCCCGCTAAGCAGCTCGGAATAACCGAAGGTCAGCCGCACCGAGCCGGTGATGGTGTCCATGCCCACGGTGGACAGCAGCAGGCCCGTAGTCAGCGCGACCAGCGTCTTCATGGGCGCGGCACTGCCCATGCCGATGAAAGCGGCAAAGGCCAGGAAGTAGACCGCGAAATATTCGGGCGCCCCGAAGCGCAGCGCGAAATTCGACGCCCACCCGGCCAGCAGCGTGATCACAATGACGCCCGTCAGCGCGCCGATGCCGGCGGACATGAAGGCCAGTGTCAGCGCGCGTGTCGATTCACCCGAACGCGCCATGGGGTAGCCGTCGAAGGTCGTGGCGACCGAGCTGGGTTCGCCCGGAATATTGAACAGGATCGACGTGGTCGAGCCGCCGAAGAGCGCGCCCCAGTACATCGACGACAGAAGGATGATCGCCGAGGTTGGGTCGAGCGAGAAGGTCAGCGGGATCAGCAGCGACACCCCGTTCGGCGCCCCAAGACCAGGCAGCACCCCCACGACCAGCCCCATCAGGACGCCGGCCACCATCAGCAGCAGGTGCATCGGCGTGATCGCGACGCCGAAGCCCTGCATCAGCAGGTCGAAATTGCCCATTGGCGGGTTCCCTCAGTAGATGCCCAGAAGCGGTTCGATCGGACCCTTGAGAAGGGGGATCCTGAAGATGACTTCGAAGATCACATAGAGCGACACGGCAAAGCCCGCCCCCATCGCCAGCGCCGAAATCGGGCGGTACTTGCCTTGGCGCCAGGCGCTGTAGGCGATATAGCCGGTCGATCCGACATAGATCCCCAGAAACAGGGTTGCGATGACGAAGACGACCATCGCGCCCATGAAACGACCGATACGGTCCAGATGCTCGCGTCCGAGGAAAGGTTCCTCGGCCTCGCCGCCGGCACTGGCATCCGCTGATGCCTGCCGATGCGCCGCGACGGCCGAGACGAGGTTCCAGATGCTGGCGGCGATCAGGATCAGGCCCACATAGAAAGGGAAATAGCCCGGCTGCGGGCCGCTTTCCTCCCAGCCATAGCCAAGGCTTGTGGCGCCGATGGCGGCGGTCGCGCCGACGGCACCGGTGACAAGTGCCGTTCCAATCTCGGCGTGGAAACGTCTGACGGTCATGGTCCCCCCTCTCCGCCTGCAGGTCGACGGGCCCCTGCCGCCGATCCGGACAAGAATGCCCCCGCCGTCGTGGCGGCGGGGGCGTGACAGACCGTTACTGGCTGGTCCAGCCTTCGGCGGCGAAGACCTCGACGGTGCTGGTCTCGTTGTCGGTAATGAACTGGGTCAATTCGTCCCCCGACAGGAAGACGCCGGTCTGAGAAGTCTTGTCCAGGTATTCCTGCCAAGCGTCGCTTTCAGCGACCTGGCGCAGCGCATCGGTGTAGAAGGCCTTGGCCTCCTCATCGACGCCAGCGGGCATCCAGACGGTGCGTGGCATACGATAGCTGGCGATGTCGATGCCCGATTCCTGGCAGGTCGGGATGTCCTGCCAGCCCTTTCCGTCATGGATCGGTTCGCTCTCGGCCATCCGCTCGGGCGAGAAGACGCAGAGGGGGCGGATCGCGCCGGACTGCCACTGCCCAAGGGCCTCGTTGGGGTTGTTCACATGTGCATCAATGTGACCGCCGGCCAGCTGGACACCGACTTCTCCGCCGCCGTTGAAGGGCACATACTTGAAATCGGCGCCGGTGGTCTGTTCGATCAGCGACACCAGCGTCTCATCGGTGTCCTTGGACTGGCTGCCGCCGAAGGTGACGCTGCCCGGCTCGGCCTTGGCGGCTTCGACGAATTCGGTGGCGGTTTGATAGGGCGCGTCGGCCTTGACCCAGATCAGGAATTCGTCCAGCGCCAGCGCGGCAACCGGGTCCAGGTTCTCCATCGAATAGGCCATCTGTGCCACATGCGGCAGCAGGTAGGCGTTGTTCGTGCCGAAGATCAGCTTGTGGGCGTTGCCTTCGTTCTGCATTGCATAGAGGAACGCCTCGGCGCCCGAACCGCCGCCCTTGTTCAGCACCACGACTGAATTGTCGATGATGCCTTCGCGGTTCAGCGTGGCTTGGATTGTGCGGGCGAAATTGTCGGTCCCGCCGCCGGCACCCGAAGCGACCACGAACTCGATCGGGCGCGACGGCGCCCATTCGGCCATCGCGGGCGCGGCTGCGGCAATGGCCGTGGCGGCCAGAAGTGCGGTCTTCAAATAGGTCATGTCTTCCTCCTCAAGAATAATCCCGCCCCCTCCCGGGGCGGGACATGACAGTGGTTATTCGGCGGCAGAGCGGCTTGGCGCGACCTCGTCGGTCGCCCAGCCTTCGGCAAGCGGCACGGTATTGCCGCTCGCCGGATTCAGCTTGGCCAGCCGGATCCCCAAGCGCGCCGCTTCCAGCGTCGCCCCAAGGTCGGCCTTGCCCTTTCCTGCGATGTCGAAGGCCGTCCCATGGGCCGGCGTGACGATCGGAAAGCCATAGCCCGCAATCAGGGTCACGCCGCGATCGAAGCCCATCAGCTTCATCGCGATCTGGCCCTGGTCGTGGTACATCGTCAGCACCGCGTCGAATTCGCCGCGGGTCGCGCGGACGAAGACCGTGTCCGACGGCACGGGTCCGGTTGCTGGAATGCCCTCGGCCACGGCGGCCTCGACGGCAGGGGCAATAATGTCATCGTCCTCGTGGCCGAAGTTGCGGCCGTCACCGGCATGAGGGTTCAGCGCCGCGACGCCGATGCGGGCGCCGGGCTTGCCGGCACCGGCCATCACTTCGGCCGTCAGGCGCAGGCTGCCAAGGATGCGCTCGACACTCAGCGTCTCGGCCACCTGGCGCAACGGAATGTGCGACGTGACGCGGGCGTTCCAGACCTCTTCAAGTACGTTGAATTCGCGGCCGCTGCGGTCGCTGGAAAGCGTCATGTCGATGAAGCCGATCTCGTCGACATAGCTGGGCCGGGCCAGACGCATTGAATGCTTGTTGAACGGCGTGAACATCACGACATCCACGATACCGGCCTTGGCCAGCCGCAGCACGGTGGCGAAGTTCTGAAGCGAAGCTGCACCAGCTTCCGGTGAGGACTGGCCCAGAACGGTGCCGCCCGCGGGGCAGTTTCCCAAGTCGAGCAGGACGTGCCCGCTCGGCAGGACGTTCACCTGGTCCGCCGACACGACCGGCAGGTCCAGATC
The DNA here is from genome assembly GCF_026162645.1 of Paracoccus rhizosphaerae. Classification (GTDB taxonomy): domain Bacteria; phylum Pseudomonadota; class Alphaproteobacteria; order Rhodobacterales; family Rhodobacteraceae; genus Paracoccus; species Paracoccus rhizosphaerae. Next base: position 13,598 of record NZ_JAOTBE010000057.1, on the reverse strand, counting down.
GACCTCGGCGTGACGCGCGCCCATCGCAAGAACGCTGGCATCGCCGACGACAACGACATCCTGCCCCTGCAGGTCCCCGTGTGTCAGCAGCTTGGCCGCCAGTTCGGGCCCCACGCCGCCCGCATCTCCGATCGCTAGTGCAACGCGCATAGGCGAGCCCTTTCCATGTCTAGGTTCATCTGCAACATGACGACGGCCATGGCCGGCATCAGGCCTTCGTCTTCAATTCGTCGGCGACCGAGCGGGCCGACAATGCCATTGAAACCGCACCGGCATCGCAGTGGCCCAGGCTCCGCTCGGCCAAGGGACGCGCCCTGCCAAGGCGCGGCGTCATCTGCGCCGTCGCCTCCGCTGCGGCGGTCGCGGCAGCGGCGGCTTTCGACCAAGCCTCGGGTAACGAGGTGCCGGCGGCCGTCTCGGCGGTCAGCGTCTGGACGAACGGCACGAGCGCGTCAACCAGCGTCTTGTCACCGAGCTTTGCGCCACCCAAGCGCACTACGGCATCCAATGCCGCCTGCGCCCCGGCCGCTACGATCTGCGGCGACGGACGCTCCTGATCGCCAAGCACTTGGCCCCAGGCCCGCAGCAGCACGCCCCAGAGCGCGCCCGACGTCCCGCCAGCCCGGTCGGCCCATGCATCGCCCGCCAGGCATAAGACGGTCGCCGCCCCCGCCCCCGCTTTGACAGCGTCCCGTCCCGCGGCGGCGGCGGCGGCCGACCCGCGCGCCATGCCTTGTCCGTGGTCACCATCACCGGCCTGCGCGTCGATCAGGCCAAGCTCTTCCTCGGCCTCCGACAGGACCGCCGCCAGCTTATCCATGATCGCTGAAATGCAGGCACCGACCTCTTGCGATTCAGCCGATCCCGGCAGGACTTCCGCTACCGCCTCGGTCACCGTGGGTGCAGCTTCGCTTCCTCCTGCGGCTTTCGCCACTGTGCCCTTGCGGAAGGCGGGCGCATCCGCAGGTGCGCGCCAGTATTCCTCCAGTTGGTCGTCCAGCCACATCAGCGACAGCGAACACCCCTCCATGTCGAGGCTGGTCACGAATTCGCCCACCTCGGGATCGACCGCGGTCAGGCCGGCCTTGGCCAACATTCCTGTCAAATGATGCCAGAGGACGAACAGCTCTTCGTATTTGGTGCGCCCCAGCCCGTTCAGGACGACTGCGACACGCCCCTCATGCCCCTCGGGCCGCTCCGCCAGCAGCGGCGCCAGCAGCATCCCCGCCAGATCGCGCGCCGGGACCAACCGCTCGGTCCGGATGCCCGGTTCTCCGTGGATCCCCAGACCAAGCGCGACGTGATCGTCCTCGACCGTAAATAGTGGCGCTGTCTTGCCGGGCAGCGTACAGCCGTCGAAGGCCATGCCGAAGGAGACCGAGGCAAGATTGGCGCGCTCGGCCACCTCCATCACCGCGTCGATGTCGAGGCCCGCCTCGGCTGCTGCGCCGGCGACCTTGAAGACCAGAAGGTCGCCCGCCACGCCGCGCCGCTTCGAAACCTCGTCACGTCCCGCGCTGGCGACATCGTCGGTGACGGCAAGGATGCGCGCGTCGATGCCCTCGCTGCGAAGTCGCTCGGCCGCGGCGCCAAAGTTCAGGACGTCGCCGGCATAGTTGCCGAACCCCATGATGACGCCGCCGCCCCGGTTGGCGGCCCTGGCCACGCCGTGGATCCAGGCAGTCGATGGCGAAGCGAATACGTCGCCCGCCACCGCCGCATCGGCGAGGCCGGCGCCGACATATCCGAGGAAAGCCGGATAGTGTCCGGACCCGCCGCCCACGAGAAGCGCAACCTTTCCCTGCGCCCCGGGCGCGGCCCTGACGGCGCCATGCGGCACGGCGGCCACGCGGTTGGCATTGGCGGCGCAGAAGCCGGCCAGCGCTGTGGTCGCGAATTCATCGGGCTGATCGAACACCTTGGTCATGCTTTGGCTGTCCTCCCCGACAGGATACGTCTGATGTAGTCTCGGTTCTCGGCGCAAACGCCCAGGCCGTCGCCACCGTAGTGTTCGACCAGGAACGGGCTGTCGAACCCCAGGTCCAATGCATGCCGGATCGCTGCGCGCCAGTTGATCGTGCCGCCCAGCAGAGGTGCCGGGTGCGACATCACCAGCCCGGATGGGTCCTCGATCCGATAGTAGTTCTTGACGTGCCAGTAGCCCGCGAAGGGTGCGCAGGCCTCGATCATGGCAGGCCACGGCTCGACCGGGCGGTGCAGGCGGATCAGATTGCCAATGTCGATGTTCAGCTTGACCGACGGGTGATCCACATCCGTCACGAAGCGCACGGCATCGGCGGCCGTTCCTAGGTAGGTGTCCTCGTACATCTCCAGCGCGATCTGGACGCCCATCTCGGCCGCATGGCAGCCTAGCTCTCGGATCCGGCCGACGGCCCGGCGATAGATCGCCGGATCATCTGGGTTTTGCACGCCCTGCTCGGTCCAGAACCACAGCGCTTTCTGCTGCGCGGGCGTGAACGGACCAAAAAGGCCGAAGCTGACATGACCTGCGCCCAGTTCGGCGGCGGTGTCGATCACGCGGTGACTGTAGGCTAAATACTCGTCGCCATGCTGCGGGTCGATCACGCTGCGACGAGAGGTCGAAATGGCCGGAATGCGCAAGCCCAAGGCCTTGCAGATGGCGATGAATTCATGACGGCGGGCCCCATCAAGATCGGCAACCCGGAGCCAAGAATCGGTCGGATCAACGCAGTCGAAACCGGCATCCGCGACCTCGGCAAGATTTGCAGCCCAGACCTCAGGCACCGCATCTTGCATCAAGGTTCCGTCAGACATCCGCCCGGGAAACGGAATCATGGCAGCCGCGATAGGCCATTCGCCCGCATTCCATCGTTGCGCCATCTGCTCCTCCCCTGTTGCCGCCGCAACTCCTCCTACGGCGTCCTCCTCGAACGAATCGCTACCACGCTCCGGTAACTGCATCAAGTACTCTGTATACAGAAGACAGAAGGCAATGTTGACTTGCGCTGTGAGGGCGCTTAGCGAGGACCGAGATATCGGAGCCAGTTCCACGTATGACGCAACCAGTTCAAAACGACCTTCCGCTGCCGGAAGCACGGATCGAGCGGCATTCGCTGCACGAGGCGATCCTGAATCGGCTGCGGGACATGATCATCGAGGGGCACCTGCCGCCGGGTTCCCGGCTGAACGAGGGGCAGATCGGCGCGCAACTGGGCGTGTCTCGGACGCCCTTGCGCGAGGCAATCAAGTTTCTGGCCAGCGAAGGCCTGGTCGAGCTGATCCCACTGCGCGGGGCCGTCGTGAAGGCCTTCGGGGCCAAGGAGATCCAGGACATGCTGGAGGTGATCCGCATCCTGGAGCAGAGCGCAGGAACCCGGGCCTGCGAAGTCGCTAACGATGACGCGATCGTGGGGGTTCGCAAGCTGCACGACCAGATGATCGACTGCTACCAAAGAGGCGACCGACTGAACTACTACAAGCTGAACCAGGCCATCCACAGTGCAATAGTGGCCCTTGCTGGCAATGAGGCGCTGTCGGAGGTACACGCGCGGCTGCAGATGCGGCTGAAGCGGGTCCGCTTCATCGGACACGAAGGCGCTGAAAAATGGGCCAGCGCCGTGTCTGAACATCAGGACATGATCGAAGCCCTCGAGGCGCGGGACGCGCAGCGGATGTCGGACGTGCTGGGGCGCCACCTGACGCAAGCCTGGATTAGGGTTCGCGATAACCTGGAAGGGGCAGGTGCACCTGGTTGACCCTGATCTGGCTCTGATGATGTGACCGCCCACCGACGGCATCTGTGTTCCAAGGTGGGTCTGCAACGATCCACAAAGCGGAGCGGTCACATCATCAGAGTCGGCTGCAGGCTCCGGAAATAAAGTTATATGGACAACCAAGCTGGATTGACCGACGGTCCGGCCCATGCGCGACATCAACATCAAGGCAATCGAGTATTTTGAGACGGTCGCCCGGCAGGGATCCGTTGGGGCCGCCGCCGCAGAGTTAGGAGTGACGCCATCCGCCGTCAGCCAACAGTTGCGCCTGCTGGAGGGGCAGTTCGGCGTGCGCCTGTTCCGCCGCGAACGGCGCAAGCTGATCCTGACGCAGGAGGGCGAGATCCTCTACCAGACGGCAACGCAAGCCTTTGGCGCCATCCGCAATGCACGCGGGGCCATCACGCGGCATCGCGACCTGCGCAACCTGATCCTGCGCGTCAGTCCTAGCTTTGGTGTTCGTTGGCTGGGCCCGCGCATTGGTGCCTTTCTTGCCGACAATCCGGGCTGGGCGATCAGGGTGGACGCGACCCAGGACTTCACGGCGTTCGACACCGAAACCATCGACTTCGACCTGCGATACGGCCACGGCGAATGGGCTGGTCTGTCGGTGACCCAGGTGATGCATGACCTGGTGATCCCGATGTGCAGCCCCGACTATCTCTTGCGGCTGCGCCAGTTGTCTGACGACCCGGTGGAGCAGCTGCGCCATGCGACGCTCATCGACAGCGTGAAGGCGCAGTTCCGGTGGGACCTTTGGCTGGCAATGATGCGGATCGACCTGCCCGACCTAACATATCCGATGGCCTTCGACCGGTCCTCGATGTCGCTGGAACTGGCACGGCAGGGCATGGGCTTGGCGCTGGACAGCGTGAACCTGTGCCTGGCAGACATCCGGCGCGGCGACCTGGTGCCACTGTCCACCGACTTTGAAGTCATCGACTTTCCGGCCTATTGGATGGTCTGCCCGCCGCGCCACATGAACCGCCGCATCGTGGCGCGTTTTGCCGACTGGATCGCCGACCGGGCCCACGAACACGAGGCCGAGGCCCGGGATTGCCTGGCGGCGCTCGGCTGCCGGTTCCGGCAAGCGGCGCCGCCCGGCACGCCCTAGTAGATCGTCAGCGCAGGCACATAAGAGATCAACATCAGGACCAGCAGCGCGACCAGATAGAACGGCACCAGCGCCCGCACCGTCTGCGCGATCCCGACCTTGGCGATCCCAGCTGAGATGAACAGCGTCGTTCCCACCGGCGGCGTATAGAGTCCGATCGACAGGTTCACGACCATCATCAGCCCCAGCTGGACCGGGTCCAGCCCGATCGCCTGCCCGATGCCCACGAATAGCGGCCCCAGAAGCAGAACGGCGGCCGGAAGGTCCAGGAAGGCGCCGACGATCAGCATTACAAGGTTCAGGGCCAGGATGACCATCCACGGCTCGGTGATGTTGCCGGTCACCCACAGCGCCAAGTTCTGCGGCACCTGCTCGGCCGTCAGAAGCCACTGGATCGTTGACGAGGCCATGATGATCAGCATCACTGCGCCGGTCATCATCGCTGTCTCCACGGATGCGCGCCAGATGGCCCGTGGTGTCAGGTCGCGGTAGATCAGCCCGCCGATCACCAGCGCATAAGCCACGGCCATCACACTGACCTCGGTCGGCGTCGCGACGCCGAAGCGCAAGGTGCCGATGACGAAGACCGGCATCAGAAGCGCAGGGATCGCCATAAGCAATTGGCTGCGGAAGGCCCGAAAGCCACCCTCCAAAGGAGCGCGGGACAGGTTTCGGCGCGAGGCGACCCACCAGACGCAGCCGAACATCCCGATGCCCAGCATGACGCCGGGCAGGATGCCCGCCACGAACAGGTCAATGATCGAGACATTCGCCACCAGCCCGTAAAGGATCAGCGGGATCGACGGCGGGATCAGGACCGAGATGGTCGAGGACGAGGCGTTGACCGCCGCAGCGAACCCGCCCGGATAGCCCGCCTTCTTCTGGACCGGGATCAGCGCGTTGCCCATCGCCGTCGCGTCCGCCACGGCCGATCCCGACACGCCCCCGAACATCACCGACCCGATGATCGAAACCTGGCCCAGCCCACCCTTGAGGTTGCCGACGAAGAGCCGCGCGATGTTGACCAGGTATTCGCCGAACCGGCCCTGCATCATCAGGCTGCCCGCCAGGATGAAGAACGGCACCGCCAGCATCGGAAAGCTCTGCGTCGGCGAATACAGTCGCTGCGCGATGACCGCCAGCGGACGCCCTTCCACCCACAGGGCAAAGGCGGTGCCACCCAGCATCGCATGCGCGACCGGCACGGCCAGTGCCATCAGCGTGAAGAAGACCCATATCATAGTCGTGGTCATGTCGACCTCCTCAGCTGAGGCTGTTATGACCGGGATCACTGTCCCAGGTCAGACCGGCGAAGATCACGCGCAGGATGTCGATGGCCGCGATGGCGGCCATTCCGCCAAAGGCAAAGACCAGGCTGGAATAGCCCCACCACTGGCTGATCCCCAAGGTGGATAGGGTCTGGAACTGCGCGGCGCGCAGGATCGGCTGGCTGCTGATCAGGACCGCAATTGATATGATCATGATCAGCGCCTGCACCACGCCCAGCAGCAGCCGCCCGCCACGTGCGCCCAGCATGTTCGGCAGCAGGGTGATGGCGATGTTGGCACCGTTTGCGGCCGCGATGACGACCCCGCCCGCGACCAGCCAGGGCAGCAGCAGGGCGTGGACCTCGTAAGCCCAGGGGATACCGCCCGCGAAGGCATAACGAAGGATCACGTTGACCAGCAGGGCCACGAACATGAAGCCCAAGCAACTGACCGCGATCAGCTTGCCCGACAGCTCGATCATGCCTGCCAGTCCCCTGGCCGTGCGCAGCAGGGGGACGCTATCCCCCTGCACATTGCGGGACATCACTGGCCTGCCGCAGCCCGCAGCGCCTCGACCAGTTCGGGGAAGCTCTGGGCATACTTGTCATAGACTGGCGCAGTCGCCTCGATAAAGGCGTCGCGATTGGCTTCGGCGAAGGTCACGCCTTCGGCCTCCATGTTAGCGCGCAGGTTCTCCTCCGCCTCCAGCGAAAGCTGGCGCTGCGTTTCTCCGGCCTTCGCGGTGGCGTCCAGCGCACATTGCTGCGTCGCCTCGTCCAAGCCGGACCACCATGCCATGCCGGCGACAACCGGCGTCGCTTCGTACTTGTGGCCGGTCAGTGTTATGAACTTGGTGATCTCGTGGATCTTCGACGAATAGATGTTTGTGAGCGGGTTCTCCTGCCCGTCGAAGACGCCCGACTGCAGTGCCGTCGGCAGTTCAGAGAACGACAGCGGCGCGGGCGAGGCGCCAAGTGCGCTGAAGATGTCAACAGTCATCTGGTCGGGCGGCGTGCGGATGTTCATGCCCGCCAGGTCCGCCGGTTCCGGCACGTCTTTCGTCATGTGGCTGACATGGCGGATGCCGTTGTCCCAGAAGCCCAGGATCTTGAGACCGGTCGCCTGCGCGCGTTCGTCCAGCATCTGGCCTATTTCGCCGTCCATCACTTTCCACGCGGTGGGCAGGTCGGGGAACAGGAAGGGCAGCCCCAGCAGGCCGATTTCCGGCACCATCTGGGACATCGCGCCCTGGCTGTTCGCCGTGACGTGGATGATGCCCGCGCTGGCCGAGGTCAGCATCTCGACATCGTCGCCCATCGTCGCCGCACCGGCGACGTTGACGGTGTCGTCAGCCTCGGTGCAGGCGGCGAAGGTCTCGGCCCATTCCTGCGCGGCGACGTCGCGCGGGTTGCCCGGCGCGGCGCCGTGGGCAAAGATGACCTCTTGCGCGGCGGCCGAGCCACCCAGGGCCATAGACAGCATCAGGCCGGTCAGCAGGTTCTTGGTCATGTCATTCCTCCCTTCGATTGCGTTGTGGACCGCTGGCCCCTCCGTTGGCCAGCGGATTTTCGTCAGTGAATCAACGATCCACCGTTCACGTCGACTTCCGTTCCCGTGCAGTAGGCGGACAGGTCCGAGGCCAGGAACAGCGCGCATCCTGCAACATCGTTGGCCTCACCGGCACGGCCCATGGGGATGCCTGCAAGGATACCATCCATCATGTCCGGCGTCAGCTTGCCGCCGGTGATGTCGGTTGCGATGAAGCCGGGACAGATCGCGTTGATGCGGATCTGGTCCGGGGCGAACTCGCGCGCCATTGCCTTGGTCAGGCCCAGGATGCCCGCCTTGGCTGCCGAATAGTGCGGGCCGCCGAAGATGCCGCCGCCCCGCTGCGCGCTGACCGAGGACAGGTTCACGATGCTGCCGGACTTTTGGCGCTGCATGACGGGGATGACCGCTTGGCTCATGTAGAGCGTGCCGCGCAGGTTCACGTCGAGCACCGCATCATAATTTTGCGGCTGGATATCCAGCGACTTCAGGGGCTGGGTGATGCCCGCGTTGTTTACGAGGATGTCGATGCGGCCCCAGTCGCCGGCCAGCCGGTCGGCCGCCGCGCGGCAGGCGTCCAAATCAGTCACGTCGCCGGCTAGGCCCAGATGGCCCGTGCCGGGCAGATCGTCGGCGGCCGCCTGCGCGGCAGTGGCGTCCAGATCCAGGATCGCGACCGTTGCGCCGTGTTCCGCGAACAGTCGTGCCGTGGCCTTGCCCAGACCGCGGGCCGAGGCCGCACCCGTCACGATGGCGAATTTTCCGTCAAGAAGCCCCATGGGCCAGTCTCCTTTCTTGGGGGCCTTACAGCCAGCCCCGGATCGTTTCGGCCACCCGATCGACGGATAGGCCATACATGTCGTGAAGCGTCGGCAGCGCGCCGGCCTCAAGGAACTCGTCGGGCAGGCCGATCATGCGGAAGCGGGGTGTGACCCCCGCCTGCATCAGGGTTGTAGCGACCGCTTCGCCCAAGCCGCCGACGACGGTGTGGTTCTCGGCCGTGACCAGCAGGCGGCCCTTGCCCGCTTGGGCCAAGATCGTGTCGCGATCCAGCGGCTTGATCGTCGGGACGTGCAGGACGGCGACGCCGATGCCTTCCGCCTCCAGCCGCACGGCCGCGTCCAGCGCCCGCATCGTCATGATCCCGGTCGACACGACCAGCACGTCGCCCCCCTCCCGGATCATCTGCGCGCGGCCCAGCTCGAACCGATAGTCGGGTTTGTGCCGGCGGATGACGTCGGGAACCTTGCCGCGCAGCAGGCGGGCGTAGACCGGACCGGGATGCGCGGCCATCGCGGGAACCATGCCCTGGATATCGGCCGCGTCGCAGGGATCGATCAGCGTCATGTTCGGCAGCCCGCGGAAGATCGCCAGATCCTCGGTCGCCTGATGGCTGGGGCCGTAACCGGTCGTCAGCCCCGGCAGGGCGCAGCAGATCTTGACCGGCAGGTTCTCCTCGGCGATCGCCATGGCGATAAAGTCATAGGCGCGGCGGCTGGCGAAGACGGCGTAGGTCGTGGCAAAGGGCAGGAAGCCCTCGCGCGCCATGCCGGCGGCCGCCGACATCAACAGCTGTTCGGCCATGCCCATCTGGTGGAACCTGTCCGGCATTGCCTGCGCCAGGATGTGCATGTCGGTGTATTTTGCGAGATCCGCCGACAGGCCCACGACCCGGTCGTCGCGCCTGGCCAGGTCCACCAGCGCCTGGCCGAACGGCGCCGCGACGGTGTCATAACCTTCCGCCGCCAGCGACGCGATCATGGCCGAGGTCGCGGCGCGAGGGCCTTCGGGCGCGTGGCGGGGTTCGTATTTGCGGGCAAGGCTGGCGTGGGTCATTGCGGTTGTCCTTCGTCCAAAACGGCCAGAGCGCGATCCCATTCGTCGGCTTCGACCCGCACGAAGTGGGTGATCTCCCGGGTCTCGAGGAACGGTACGCCCTTGCACATGGTCGTGTCGCAGACGATCACGCGCGGCTGCGGGTCGGGATGGGCACGGGCGGCGTCGAAGGCCGCACGGACGGCCTGGATGTCGTTGCCGTCGACGCGCTGTGTGTGCCAGCCGAAGGCCGACCATTTATCGGCGACCGGTTCCGCCGTCAGCACCTGCGTCGACGGCCCGTCGGCCTGCTGGTCGTTGAAGTCCACCAGGCAGATCAGGTTCGACAAGCCCTGCGCGCTGGCCGACATCGCGGCCTCCCATGTCGAGCCTTCGCCGAGTTCGCCATCCGACATCAGGTTGATGACGAAGGCCGGGTTCTTCTTGCGTCGCAGGCCCATCGCCATGCCGACGGCAATCCCGAGCCCGTGACCCAGAGATCCGCCGGTGATTTCCATGCCCGGCGTATAGGATGCCATGCCCGACATCGGCAGGCGCGAGTCGTCCATGCCGTAGGTCGCGATCTCTTCCTCGGGGATGATCCCCGCCTCGATCAGCGCAGCATAGAGCGCAATGGCGTAATGGCCGATGGACAGCAGGAAGCGGTCGCGCCCCTCCCATTCCGGGTCCTCGGGACGATAGTCCATGCCATGGAAATAGGCCACGGCCAGCACGTCTGCGATGCCGAGCGCCTGCCCAATGTAGCCCTGTCCCTGCACCTGCCCCATGCGCAGGGCATGGCGGCGGATTGCCCAGGCCCGGCGGGCCAGCGAAATGTTGGAACCATAGGCGGGTCGTTGGATCGCGGTCATGTCATCCTCCCAGGGTCTTGCGGCCCATGCCAAACGCTAGCCGATGGGCGCCGTCACGTAAGGTCGGAAAAATTACATAACTGTGTAGAAAATCTAAATTGAAACGTGGGTCGCTCTGGGCAAGGTCTGACAAGGTCTCATCGGGGGAACATCATGAAACTCGGACTCGGCAGCTATGCCTTCCGCTGGAACATTGGCATCGGCGATCAGCATCCTGCGCAGCCGATGACGCCCTTTGACCTGCTGGCCGAGGCGCAGGCACGCGGGCTGGAGGTCGTGCAATATGCCGACAACATGCCGCTGGAGCGGCTGTCCGACGCAGAACTGGACCGGCTGGCACAGGATGCGCAGGCCCGCGGGATCGCGCTGGAGCTTGGCACGCAAAGTTTCGACTCTGATCAGGTCGCCCGCTATCTGGTGATCGGCCGCCGCATCGGAGCCCGGATCCTGCGGGTGGCGCTGGACGCCGCGGACGCCGAAATGCCTGTTCCCGATCTGGCCGCGCAGTTGCGGCCGCTGCTGGCTGCGGCGCGCGAGGCTGGCATCCGCATCGCGATCGAGAACCACTTCAACTACCCCTCGCCGCGCATGGTGGACCTGCTGCGGACAGTGGATAACCCGCAGCTGGGCGTCTGCCTGGACGTCGCCAACTCAATCTGTGCCGGCGAATGGACCGAGGAAACGGTCGGCCTGCTGGCGCCCTTCACAATCAACCTGCATCTGAAGGACTACGAGATCCTGCCCGACCCCTACGGCGTCGGCTTCCGCATCCAAGGTGTGCCTCTGGGACAGGGCCGCGCACCGCTAGACTGGGTCCTCGCGCAACTGTCGCATTGCCCGCCCGACACCAGCTGCATCCTGGAACACTGGCTGCCCCTTGGCCACGGCCTGGACAAAGCGCAGGCGCAGGAACGCCCTTGGCTGGACCAGACCGTCGCCCATGCGCGCCGCATCGTCACCTGAGATGGAGGGGACTATGAGCAACCACGCGACCAAGCGCCTGCTGAACGCGCCTGAAGACATCGTAACCGACGCACTGGCCGGCATGATTGCCGCCCATCCCGACATGCTTTCGCTGGAGGGCCCGACCGGGCGCGCCGTTGTCGCCGTGGACGGCCCCCGCGCCAACAAGGTGGCCGTAGTCATCGGTGGCGGCTCGGGGCACGAGCCTGCCTTTGCCGGCTATGTCGGACGGGGCTTGGCCGATGCGGCGGCGGTCGGCAACGTCTTCGCATCGCCCGGTCCGCAGCAGGTGATGGACGCTGCCCGGGCCGTCGAGGGCGGCGCGGGCGTGCTGTTCCTCTATGGCAACTATACCGGCGACGTGATGAACTTCGACATGGCGGTCGACGCCTGCAAGGCCGAGGGTATACTGGCCGCGTCCGTGGCCGTCACTGACGACGTGGCCTCGGCCCCTGCCGGACACGAGGGGGATCGGCGCGGGATTGCCGGGAACTTCTTCGTCTTCAAGATCGCGGGCGCCGCTGCAGATGAGGGGCGCGACCTGGACGGCTGCCTGGCCGCCGCCCGTGCTGCAAATGCGGCGACCCGGTCGATGGGGGTCGCGCTGACGCCCTGTTCAATGCCACAGACGGGTCAGGCGCATTTCACGATTGCGCCTGACCGGATGGAGATTGGCATGGGCATCCATGGCGAACCCGGCATGCGGTCGGCGCAGCTTGGCACCGCCGATGATCTGGTCGATGAGCTGATGCAGACGATCCTGGCTGACATGAACGCCAACCCCGGCGACCGTGTCGCGGTTCTGGTGAACGGCCTCGGCGCGACCGGGCTGCTGGAGCTCTATGTCCTGAACCGCCGCGTGGCGGAAGTGCTGTCGGAACGTGAGATATCGATCCATCGCACCTGGGTTGGCGAATACTGCACGTCGCTGGACATGTCGGGCGCTTCAGTTACGCTGATGCGGCTGGACGACGACCTGGCCGCCCTGCTGGACCGGCCTTGCCGCACGGCAGCGCTGACGGTCGGCTGTACTCCGGCACCGCTGCCCGCCCGCCGCAGCCGCACGGCGCGAGTTGCGGCGCAGGCAGGCCCGACGCAGGACCTGTCGCGACTGGCTTCCGAGGGGCCCGTCACGCCGCAGGCCTTCCGCGCGATGATGCGGGCGGCGGCGCAGGCAATCACTGACCACCGCGATTGGCTGTCGCAGTTGGACGGGATCATTGGCGACGGCGACCACGGCATTACGATGGAGATCGGCTGGACCGCCATCAGCCGCGCCTTGGACGAGGCGCCGGAGGCAGAGACGATCACTGCCCTCTGCCACCGCATGTCGGCGGCGTTTCTGGACGCGGTCGGCGCCTCCACCGGGCCGCTCTATGCCAGCGCCTTCACCTCGGGCGGCGCGGCTGTCGCCGACCGGCTGAACTTGGACGGCCCGGCCATGGCAGCCTGGATCAAGGGAATGTGCGACGGTATCCTGTCCCGCGGCGGTGCGTCTGTCGGCGACAAGACCATGATCGACGCTTGGCTGCCTGCAGCAACGGCCGCTGCGGCGGCAGAGGACAATCCGGCCGCACGCCTGCAGGCCGCAGCCGAAGCCGCCGCTGAAGGCCGCGACCGCACCGCGCAGATCGAGAGCCGCCGCGGCCGGTCCGCCAAGCTGGGCGCACGGTCGCTCGGCCACGTCGATCCCGGAGCGGCCTCGGCACAGCTGATCCTGGCCGCAATGGCGGAGAGCTGCCCTGCGAGTGCCAGCTGAATGTGAACGCGCCGCACCTGCGTTGATGATGTAACCGCCCCCGACGGCTTTTGATGTGCCAGGGCGGGTCTGCTAAGGATCCACAAAGGGGAGCGGTCATGTCGAAGACTATTACGGTCGGGCTCGATCTGGCGAAAAGTGTTCCAAGTGCATGGAGCCGGCGGCGCAGAGTGGGCCGTTCTGCGCAAGAGAATAAGACGCGTCCGGGTGCTTGCGTAGGCACTTGCTCGTGTCCAGCCATACGACGACCTTCATGCCTGGGCTGGATGCGAGTTCGACGTATTTCGCGATATTCTCCAGCCTACTGGCGGCGCGGTGCGGCCGGTGAGGTCCCGGAGGAGCCGCATCACAGTTTCGCCTGATGAACCCGTGTGGCCAACCTTGCCTAGGGTCAGGATTCATAACCAATAGATGACGACAGCTGCGAGGGCGATCGCGGATAGGAAGACCTTTGGGCATCGGTCGTAGCGGGTCGCCACGCGCCTCCAGTCTTTAAGCCTGCCG
>NZ_JAOTBE010000056.1 GCF_026162645.1 Paracoccus rhizosphaerae | reverse complement strand
GATCCGCATCGCCCTCATCAACCGCTTCAATGCGCTCGGCACCGCTGAGATCGTCCGCGTGGCATGACGCCGACGGGGAAAGGGGCCATCACGCCTCAGGCATGAGTTGCGCAACAACGCCCCTTGCTTGTCGAATGGGAACCGACACTCCGGCATACTGCCCATGGGCCGCGCGGCATGACAACATCATCGTAGGCCCGTCGCTTTCACCCCACAATTGTCGAGAGGATCTCATTCCGAACGATAACCGCTGGCCGTGAAGTGCTGATACGGCAAGCTGACGCAAACCATGGCCGACACGTGGAAGGACCGGCATCGCATCGCCGCGCGCCATGACCGGCACCCGGAAAATCTCCTTCCTTTCGCCAGCCGCTGCTGCCCTGATCCGGCTTCTAGGATCGCGCGGAGCCTGGTGATCCGTTCAAAGGCCCGCGGCGCCTTTTTTAACCGGCTGGAAGTAGTCCGGGCGTTCCTGTGTCAGCCGGGCGCCGAGGAGGATCGACTGCGACAGGTGCAAGCGCATGACGTCGGCTGCCGCGTCGGGGTCGCCCGCCGCAATGGCGGACGTGATCCGGCGGTGGTCGTCCAGGATCTGGTGCACCTTCTCGGGCTGCATCAGGTGCAGGGCGCGCAGGCGGTCGATGTGGATGCTTTCCCGGCGGATGACCCTGTGCACGGCATCAAGGTCGGCGGCGTGGAAGAGGGCTGCGTGAAACGCCAGATCCAGCCGGGAGAAGGCCGGCATGTCGCCGCGGGCCGCCTCGTCCGACTGAGCCTGGATCAGGGCGTCGAGCTCGGCTGCGACCTCGACGGGGGCGGACGATGCCACGCGGGTGGCGGCCTCGATCTCCATGGCGCTGCGAAGGACGTGGATCTGCCGGGCGTGGTGCAGGTCGATTCGGGTCACCATGGTGCGCGACTGCGGCATGATCTGGACCAGGCCCTCGTCGCGCAGGCCCAGCAGGGCGTCGCGCAGCGGTGTCGAGCTGGTCTCGTATCGCGCCGTCAGGTCGGCGCGCGACAGGATCGATCCAGGCGGCAGGTCCAGCGACAGGATGCGCCGACGCAGGTCGTCAGCGATGTCGTGACCCGCCTGCCTCATGCGCGTGCCCTGGCGGCGGACGGCTCGTCGTTCAGGAACATCTCGGGGCGCTCTCTCAGGTGACGGTCGAGAAACTCGAGCGAGCCGGCGATGTGTTCGCGCAGAAGCCGGGACGCGGCATCGGCCTGCCCTTCGGCAAGGGCATCGAGGATCCGTTCGTGCTGCTTCAGCGGCACGTCGACGCTGCCGCGGGCGTTGCCTTGGATGAAGCGGATGCGGTCCAGATGCCCCTTGCGGGCGTGGATCACCGACCAAATCTCGGGAAGATCTGCGGCGGCGAACAATGCCTCGTGAAAGCTGTCGTCCAGCAGGATGAACTCGGCCTGGCTGTTGCGGGCGGCGGCGATCTTCTGCGCGGTCAGGATCTCTCGTGCGCGGGTCAGGTCCGGGGCCGGTGTTGCGGCCAGCCGCTCGATCGCCGGCACTTCCAAGTTGGCGCGCAGGAAATGCGCCAGGCGCACGGCACGCGGCGAGATCCCTGCGACGAAGGTGCCGTGCTGGGGAGCCACCGTCACCATGCCATGTTCCGCCAGCCGCAGCAGCGCCTCGCGCAGCGGCGTGCGGCTGACGCCGAAGCGTTCGCAAAGCTCCCTCTCCTGCACCGGATGGCTGGGGGCGAGTTCGAGCGTCACGATCATCTGGCGAAGCTCGTCGTGAACGATGTCCGCACTGGACCGCCTGCGCATGTTTCACGTCCTTGTCTGTCAAACCGTGGTCAAGAAGTGCCAGTTGACCGCCTGCCCCGCAACCGAGAAACCGGTTGCCTTGACCCAACAAATATATTAGTGCGTCAACTGAGGAAAGAGCGAGATGCCCCAGGGAGGACATGGTATGACGTTCAAGACACTAACTGCGCTGTCCGCAATCGCGGTCTGCTTCATCGGCACCGCGGCGATGGCCCAGACCGACTGGCCACAGCGCACGATCAACGTGATCATCGGCGCCAGCCCCGGCGGCGACACCGATTTCAACGCCCGCACGATGGCGCGTTACTTCGAGGAGATCACCGGCGTCGGCATGGTCATCACCAACATGCCTGGCGGCGGCGCCACGATCGCCACCTCGGCCGTCCGTCAGGCCGATCCTGATGGCTACACGATGCTGTTCGGGCACACGGGGCACCTGATCGTGGCCGAGGTGTCGGGCCTGGCCGACTATGGCATCGACGATTTCGAGATCTGCTGCGTACCGGCCATCGACCAGGGCGCCGTGCTGGTGGCCAGCGCCTCTTCGGGCCTGACCTCGGTGGAGGACCTGCAGGCGGCAGAGCCCGGTAGCGTCACCTTCGGCACCGAGTTCGGCGGCTATTCGCACCTGCAGGGCCTGATCTTCCAGGAAGGCGCGGGCGTCGAGATGAACGTCGTGGACACCGGTTCGGCTGCCGAAAAGATCGCCTCGCTTCTGGGCGGGCGGATCGACGTTGCCGGCATCGCCTACGGGGCTGTTCAGGACTATGTCGAGGGCGGCCAGATGGTCGTGCTGGGCCAGCCCAACGACGAACGCAACGCGCTCCTGGGCGACATCCCGACCTTCAAGGAACAGGGCGTCGACTTCGTGATGAACAACCCCTACATCATCGCGTTCCCCGAAGGC
Source organism: Paracoccus rhizosphaerae (assembly GCF_026162645.1). Lineage (GTDB taxonomy): Bacteria > Pseudomonadota > Alphaproteobacteria > Rhodobacterales > Rhodobacteraceae > Paracoccus > Paracoccus rhizosphaerae. The sequence continues at coordinate 18,597 of NZ_JAOTBE010000056.1, read as the reverse complement.
ACTGACCAGGCCATCGTCGACAAGATGGGCGAGGTCATGGAGCAGATCACCGAGAACCCGCAATACGCCAAGGATCTGGAGCAGGGCTTCAAGCAGCCTGTCGCCTTCATGCCCAAGGAAGAAGGCGTCGCGCGTCTGAACGAGATCCGCGACACCTACATGCCCTACAGCGACGCGCTTCAGGCCTCGCGCTAAGAGGCATCTGTTCGGCATCCGCTGGCGCCGGACCACCCCAGCCATTTCAGCAAGGGAGGGCTGCAGGATGCGGCTCAAGGACGTGATCGTCGGCACCGTCATGGCCGGCGCCGGTATCTTTTATCTGCGCATGGCGGCAGCGCTTCCCGAACGTGACGGCGTTGACGCCGGAACCGTACCGGGCATCCTTGCATGGATGATGATCGCCCTCGGCCTGATCGAACTGGTGGGCGCGCTGCGCCGTCCCCATGCATCCGAGGCAGAGACGCGGGCCGCCACCAGCGGGTTGGTCACCGTCGGGCTGACGCTGCTGCTGATCGCGGGCTTCATCGCCGCGCTGCGGCCCCTGGGCTTCCCGATTGCCACGTCCATCTACCTGTTCCTGCAGTTCCTAGTGTTGACGCCGAAATCCGCGTCGCGGTCGGTGCCGCTCTATGCGGGTCTGGCGGTCGCTTCGTCAGTGCTCATCTTCGCCACCTTCCGTTATGCCTTCGACCTTCTGCTGCCCGCGGGGCCGCTGGTCGCGTGGCTGAACTGAAAGCAGATCCATGTTCGACCTTCTGATCCAGGGTTTCGCGGCAGTCCTGTCGCTGAAAATCTTCCTGCTGATGACCGTGGGAGTCGCGGTTGGCATCGTTTTCGGTGCCGTTCCGGGCCTGACCGCCGTCATGGCCATCGCGCTGTGCCTGCCGATGACCTATGGGCTTGGCCCCGCGGCGGGCATCAGCCTGCTGATCGCGCTGTTCGTCGGCGCGACCTCGGGCGGCCTCATCTCGGCCATCCTGCTGAAAATTCCCGGCACGCCATCGTCTATCGCGACCACCTTCGACGGCGGCCCGATGATGGAAAAGGGCGAGGGCGCCAAGGCGCTTGGCGTCGGCATCGTGTTCTCGTTCCTGGGCACCATCGCCTCGATCGCCGCGCTGGCCTTCATCGCGCCGTCGCTGGCCAAGGTCGCACTGTCCTTCGGCCCGCATGAATATTTCGCCATCGCAGTGTTTTCGCTGACGCTGATCGCGACGTTGTCGTCGGGATCGATGGCCAAGGGCATCTTCGCGGGCGTTCTGGGCTTTGCCGTGTCCACCGTGGGCATTGCCCCTGTCGATGCGACGGCGCGCTTCACATTCGGCAATGTCGAACTGAACGCGGGCTTCTCCATCCTGACGGTGCTGGTCGGCATGTTCGCCGTGGCCGAGGTCATCAAGGTCGCCGAATCCGCGCGCCACCCGATCGACGGCGGCGCTGCCCCGCTGCCGGTCAAGATCAAGGGCTTCGGCTTTTCCATGGCCGAGTTCCTGGGCCAGATCCCGAACGCCATCCGCAGCGCGCTGATCGGCATCGGCATCGGCATCCTGCCGGGCATCGGCGCTGGCACGTCGAACATCATCGCCTATATCGCCGCCAAGAAGCGCTCGAAGACGCCCGAGGAATTCGGCAAGGGCACGATCGAGGGCGTCGTCGCGTCGGAAACCGCGAACAACGCCGGCATCGGCGGTGCGATGATCCCGCTGCTGACGCTTGGCATTCCTGGTGACGCGGTCACCGCGATCATGCTGGGCGGCCTGATGATCCACGGCATCCAGCCCGGCCCGATGCTGTTCATCACGCAGGCGCCGCTGGTCTATACCATCTTCGCGGCCTTGATCGTGTCGGCCGTGCTGATGCTGGTGCTTGAGTTCTGGGGCCTGCGGATCTTCATCAAGCTGCTGGCGATCCCCAAGCACATCCTGCTGCCGGTGATCCTGGTGCTGTGCGCCGTGGGGGCATTCGGCCTGGCCAGCCGCATTTTCGACATCTGGACGATCCTGGGCTTTGGCGTGCTGGGCTATGCCTTTGTCAAGGCGGGCATCCCGACCGCGCCCTTCATCATCGGCTTCATCCTGGGACCGATGGCCGAAACCAGCCTGCGCCGCGGCCTTCAGCTGTCGCGCGGCGACTGGACCGGCTTCCTGACCAACCCGATCTCGGGGACGTTCCTCGCGCTGGCCGTGGTGTCGATCGCCTGGCAGATGTGGGGGGAATACCGCGCCACTCGCGGGCCGGTCGCGGCCAACCCCCTGAAGCTCGGCGGCGAGGAATGATCCCCGCCCCCCTCTCCGAAACGCAGACCGACCCGAGGCTGACATGACCACTACCAAGAAACCCGCCGATCTGCGCAGCGCCCGCTGGTTCGCGCCTGACGACCTGCGCAGCTTCGGCCACCGTTCGCGCATGATGCAGCTGGGCTATTCCGAGGCCGACTTCATGGGCCGCCCGATCATCGGCATCCTGAACACCTGGTCCGAGCTGAACAGCTGCCATTCGCATTTCCGCGAACGCGCCGCGGACGTGAAGCGGGGCGTGCTGCAGGCCGGCGGCTTCCCGGTTGAACTTCCGTCGCTGTCGGTTGACGAAAGCTTCACCAAGCCGACCTCGATGCTTTACCGCAACCTTCTGGCGATCGAGACCGAGGAACAGATCCGCTCGCACCCGCTGGACGGGGTCGTGCTGATGGGCGGCTGCGACAAGACCACGCCGGGCTTGGTGATGGGCGCGCTGACCGCCGGCGTGCCGATGATCTACCTGCCCGCCGGGCCGATGCTGCGCGGCAACTATGCCGGGCAGAAGCTGGGATCGGGGTCGGATGCGTGGAAATACTGGGACGAACGCCGCGCCGGCAACATTACCGAGGAACAGTGGCAGGGCCTTCAGGGCGGCATCGCGCGTTCCGCCGGCGTCTGCATGACGATGGGCACGGCCAGCACCATGACCGCAATCACCGACGCGATGGGCCTGACGCTGCCCGGCGCATCCTCGGTTCCGGCGGTGGACAGCGGGCATCAGCGCATGGCCGCCGACTGCGGCCGCCGCATCGTCGACATGGTGTGGGAGGACCTGACCCCCGACCGGATCGTGACCGAGGCCGCCGTCAGGAACGCCGCCATCGTGGCGATGGCCACCGGCTGTTCGACCAACGCCGTCGTCCATCTAATCGCCATGGCCCGTCGGGCCGGAGTCGACCTGACGCTGGACGACCTTGACGCGCTTGGCCGCACGACGCCGCTGGTCGCCAACGTCCGGCCGTCGGGCAAGGACTACCTGATGGAGGACTTCTTCTATGCGGGCGGCCTGCGCGCGCTGATGAAGCAGATCGAGGACCGGCTGGACCTGACCGCCATGACCGTCACCGGCAAGACCATGGGCGAGAACCTGGAGGGCGCCAAGGTCTTCAACGACGACGTCATCCGGCCGCTGTCGAACCCGGTCTATCGCGAAGGATCGCTGGCGGTGCTGCGCGGCAACCTCTGCCCCGACGGCGCGGTCATCAAGCCTGCCGCCTGCGATCCGAAGTACCACGTCCACGAAGGCCCGGCGCTGGTCTTCGACAGCTACCCTGAGATGAAGGCCGCCGTCGATGACGAGAACCTGGACGTTACCCCCGACACGGTGATGGTGCTGCGCAACGCCGGCCCCCTTGGCGGTCCGGGCTTCCCCGAATGGGGCATGCTGCCGATCCCGAAGGCGCTGATCAAGCAGGGCCACCGCGACATGCTGCGGATATCGGATGCGCGGATGTCGGGCACCTCCTACGGCGCCTGCGTGCTGCATGTCGCGCCGGAAAGCTATGTCGGCGGGCCGCTTGCGCTTTTGAAGACTGGCGATATCGTGCGGATGGACCTGCCCGCGCGGCGCCTGGACATGCTGGTCGATGAAGCCGAGCTGGAGGCCCGCCGCGCCGCCTGGAAGGCCCCCGATCCACGGTTCGAGAGGGGCTGGGGCTGGATGTTCTCCAGGCACGTCACGCAGGCCGACAAGGGCTGCGACTTCGACTATCTCGAGCGTGGCTTCGGCCCCGCCGCCGGCGAACCGGAGATCTTCTGATGATGGCGCTGGATCAGGCCCTGACGGGCATCTCGGGCATCCTGGTGACGCCCTATGACGACAAGGGCGACATCGCCCCCGCGCGCTTGGCCCCGATCGTGGACCGGGCGCTGGCGGCAGGGCTGCACATGCCGGTCGTGAACGGCAACACGGGCGAATTCTATGCCCTGACCACCGATGAGGCCTGCACCATGGTGCAGGAGGTGGCAGGCCTCCTGGCCGGGCGCGCGCCGCTGCTGGCGGGTGTCGGGCGGGGTCTTCGCGATGCGCAGCGGCTGGCACGGGCATCCGTGGATGCCGGGGCGGCGGCGCTGATGGTGCACCAGCCGCCGGACCCCTTCGTCGCCCCACGCGGGGTGGTGGATTACCTGCGCGCCGTGTCGGACGCGTCCGGCGGACTGCCGATGATGATCTACCTGAGGAACGACGCCATCGGCACCCGCGCCATCGCCGATCTCTGCGCCGTGCCCGGCGTGCGCGGCGTCAAGTGGGCCACCCCCAACCCGCAGAAGCTGGCCGAGGCGAAGGCCGCTTGCGATCCCTCGATCGTCTGGGTGGGCGGTCTGGCCGAGGTCTGGGCGCCGACATTCTATGCCGTCGGCGCGCGAGGTTTCACCTCGGGGCTGATCAACGTCTGGCCGGAACATTCCGTCGCCATCCATGCCGCGCTGGAGGCCGGCGACTATCACAAGGCCAACGCCCTGATCGACCGCATGCGCGTCTTCGAGGACATCCGCGCGCAAGAGATGAACGGCACGAACGTCACCGGCGTCAAGGCGGCGCTGATCGCGCAGGGTCTGGACTGCGGGCCGACGCGCCCGCCGTCCGCCTGGCCGCTGACCGCGCCGCAGCAGTCGGACCTGGACCGCTTCATGGCCGCGAACGGCCTTATCTGAGGAACATATTCATGAGCGACTACATCCTGTCGAGCGAGACCCGGGAAAAGCTGAAGAAGGTGTCCACCGCCTCGGTCGCGACGGCGCTTTTCAAGCGCGGGCTGCGCAACCAGTTCGTCCAGGGCGTCCGGCCCGTGGAAAAGAAGCCCGTCACCATGGTCGGCCAGGCATTCACCCTGCGCTATATCCCGGCCCGAGAGGATCGCAACCCGCTGACCGTGTTCCGCAACCGCGACCACAAGCAGCGCGTCGCCGTCGAAACCTGCCCCGAAGGTCACGTTCTGGTCATGGACGCGCGCAAGGATAGCCGCGCGGCGACCGCAGGCTCGATCCTGATCACGCGGCTGGCCCTGCGCGGGGCGGCGGGCGTGGTGTCCGACGGCGGCGTGCGCGACGCGGCGGGCATCGGGGCACTGGACATGCCGGCCTATTTCGCGTGTCCTTCGGCGCCGACCAACCTGACGCTGCACGAGGCGATCGAGATCAACGTGCCCATCAGCTGCGGCGACGCGCCGGTGTTTCCCGGCGACGTGATGCTGGGCGACGGCGACGGGGTCATGGTGATCCCCGCGCATCTGGCGGACGAGATCGCGGGCGAATGCACCGGCATGGAGTCCTATGAGGATTTCGTGTTGGAGCAGGTGCAGGCAGGCGCCGGCATCATCGGCCTCTATCCGGCGACGGACGAGGAAAATCTGACGAAATACGCCGAATGGCGTGAACGGACAGGACGCTGACATGACCCATATTCCCCACGGCGACCACCTGATCGCAGGCGAGAAGATCCGGACCGAGGGACGTTTCTCCTCGGCCCCCGCGACGGGGCAGGCACATGAGTTCTCGGTCGGCAACCCGGACCTGGTGGCGCAGGCCTGCGCCGCCGCCGATGCCGCCTTCGGGGGCTTCGCCGCCACCACGCGCGAGGAGCGCGCGGCGCTGCTGGAGGCGATTGCCGAAGAGATCGACGCCCGCGGCGACGCCATCACCGAGGTCGGCAGCGCCGAGACCGGCCTGCCCCAGGCGCGCCTGCAGGGCGAGCGCGGCCGCACCACCGGCCAGCTGCGCCTCTTCGCGGACCACATCCGCAAGGGCGACTATCTGGACCGCCGCCACGACACCGCGCTGCCGGACCGCCAGCCGCTGCCGCGCCCCGACCTGCGGATGATGCAGCGCCCGATCGGCCCCATCGCCGTCTTCGGCGCGTCGAACTTTCCGCTGGCGTTTTCCGTCGCGGGCGGCGACACCGCGGCCGCCCTGGCCGCTGGCTGCCCCGTCGTCGTCAAGGGGCACAGCGCCCATCCCGGCACCGGAGAGATCGTTGGCGACGCCATCGTTGCGGCGATCAAGCGGCTCGGCATGGACCCGCGCATCTTCAGCCTGGTCCAGGGCGGCAAGCGCGACGTGGGCGAGGCACTGGTCACCGACCCGCGCATCAAGGCCGTGGGCTTCACCGGTTCACTTGGCGGGGGGCGCGCGCTCTATAACCTCTGCGCCAACCGCCCTGAGCCGATCCCCTTCTTCGGCGAGCTGGGCAGCGTGAACCCGATGTTCGTCCTGCCGGCCGCCGCCGGCGCGCGTGGCGAGGCCATCGGCCAGGGCTGGGCGGCCAGCCTGACCATGGGCGCGGGCCAGTTCTGCACCAACCCCGGCATCGCGGTCATCGTCGATGGCCCTGACGCCGACGCCTTCGCCGCAGCAGCGACCGAAGCGCTGCAGGCCACGGCCCCGCAGGTCATGCTGACAGATGGCATGGCCGACGCCTATCGCCAAGGCGCGGCCCGCGTCGGCGCGGGCAAAGGTGTGCGGTCGCTGGTGACGACGTCCTGCGAGGCGCGGAACGCCTCGCCCTATCTGTTCGAGGTCTCGGCCGCCGACTGGCTTGAGAACCATGAACTGTCCGAGGAGGTCTTCGGCCCCCTTGGCGTGATCGTGCGCGTCAAGGACGCCGCGCAAATGGAGGAGGTCGCCCGCAGCTTCGCCGGTCAGTTGACCGCCACGCTGCAGCTGGACGACGGCGACACGGAACTGGGCCGCCGCCTGCTGCCGGTGCTGGAGCGCATGGCCGGCCGCGTCCTGGCCAACGGCTTCCCCACCGGCGTCGAGGTCGCCGACAGTATGGTCCATGGCGGCCCCTACCCCGCCAGCACCAACTTCGGCGCGACCTCGGTCGGCACCCTGTCGATCCGCCGCTTCCTGCGTCCCGTCTGCTATCAGAACCTGCCAGAGGCGCTGATCCCCGCCGACCTGAACGACTGAACGGCTTCTTTGAATGAACTGCCGGGGGTGCTCTCTGATGAGGGCACCCCTTCGGTCTTGGCAGGAATCAATTCGGCTGGACGACGATGCAGGCGGGGTCGATACGCCCGCCGCCGGCATGGGCGATGATGTTGTTGGACCAGTGACGGACGATCCGGTGAAAGTTCTCTCGGCACCGTCCTCCGGAATGGGCCGACAGCACGGTGTTTGGCGCCGAAAGCAGCGGATTTCCAGGCGCGGGCGGCTCTTGCGAGAACGCATCGATCGCCGCGCCGCCCAGATGGTTGGACGACAGGGCTGCGGCGAGCGCGGCCTCGTCCACAAGGCCGCCGCGCGCGGTGTTCACCAGGAACGATCCGCGCGGCATGCTTGCCAGCCGGTCCGCGTCGATCAGGTGGCGGGTCGCGGCCGTCAGCGGAAGGTGCAGCGACAGCACGTCCGCCCAAGCGATCAGCCGCTCAAGCTCCATGTACCCGGGGACCGAGGGGTCAGAACCGGAGCTTCTGGTATAGGCGATGTCGCAGTCAAAGCCCGACAGACGCCGCATGACCTGCCGTCCGATCGCGCCCAAGCCCACAAGGCCGACGTTGGCCCCGGTCAGGTCACGGCCGGTTGAATAGAGATCCGGCTCGGCCCAACCGCCGCCGCGGATCAGGGCGTCCGCCTGCGGAATGCGCCGACGACAGGCCAGCATCAGCCCGATGGTCAGGTCCGCGACGGACGGGGCGTTCAGCCCCGGACTGCGGGCCACGACAATCCCGCGGTTGCGGGCGGCCTTCAGCGGAATGCCGTCGGTCCCGGTGCCCCATTGGTGGATCAGCTTCAGCCGCGGCGCCGCGGCCAGCAGGTCAGGCTCCAGCGGGACCGAGCGGACGACGGCATAGTCAGCGCCTGCCAGGGCGGCCGCGCGGGTTTCGCTGCGGTTGTCCTGAGTGAAGACAAGCTGCAGCCGGTCACCGATGATATGACGCAGCTGGTCTTTCGTCGGCGCGTCGAACGCCTCCAGCAGGGCGACGACCGGCGCGCTCATTTGCGGTTGCCGATCAGGTCGCGCAGCATCTCCTCCTCTTCGCCGGTCAGGTCGACGAGCGGGGCGCGCATCCGGCCGGCCGGGATGCCGCGCAGGCGGACGCCCGCCTTGATCGCCGATACGGCATAGCCGGCCTTGCGGTCGCGGATTGCGGAGAATGGGTAATAGAATTCGGTCAGCAGGCGTTCGCAGGTGGCGTCGTCCCCGGTGCTGAATGCGCGGTGGAACTCGACCGCCGTCTCCGGCACGAAGTTGAACACCGCTGAGGAATAGGTTGGCATCCCCGCCCCGCGATAGGCTTGGGCGAACAGCTCGTGCGTGGGCATGCCGCCGATGTAGCTGAGCCGATCTCCCACCCGCAGCGTCACGCGTCGCACCATGTCGATGTCACCGGTGCCGTCCTTGAAGCCGATCAGGTTCGGGCATTCGGCGCAGAGCCTTTCCAGCATGTCCGTGGTGACCCGCGCCTGGCCGCGGTTGTAGACGATCACCGCCATGTTGGTGGACCGGCAGACGGCGCGGATGCGGTCGGCGATGCCGTCCAGCGGCGCCTCGGTCAGATAGTGCGGCAACAGCAGAATGCCGTCGCCGCCCGCGGCCTCGATTGCCCCCGCCAGATCGCAGGCCATGCGGGTGCCATAGCCGCAGCCTGCGATCACCGGCCTGTCGGGGTCGGCCTGCCGCGCCGCGCGAACCGTCTCGACAATCTCGGCCGGGGTCAGCGAGAACATCTCGCCCGTGCCGCCGGCAACAATCAGGCCCGCAATCGGGTATCCCGACAGCCACTCCAGGTGCTGCCGGAAGGCGCGCGGGTTGAAGTTGTCGTCGTCGTCGAATGGCGTGACGGGGAACGACAGAAGTCCGGTCCGGATCGTGGACTGCAGGTCGGTGGGGTCGATCATCTTCAGGGTCCTTTCGGGGTCTTGCGGCAGTCGGTCATGTCAATGCGTCTTCGGCCGCGCAGGCAGCAGGAAGGGGGCCCGACCAGCGCTGCTGATCGGGAGCGTGGGATCGAGCGCTGGAAAAGCGTCAGGCGGCGTCGACGCGGGTCAGCAGCTTTTCGCCTGCGAAATGGGCGGCCAGGTTCTGGACGACCAGCATGGCCATCGCGTCGCGCGTCTCGACCGTTCCCGAAGCGTGGTGGGGCGACAGGACCACGTTCGGCAGGCCGGTCAGCCGGGGATCGGGGTGGGGCTCGTTCAGATAGACATCGAGGCCCGCATTCCCCAGCCCACCCGAGGACAGCAGGTCGATCAGCGCCTCCTCGTCCACGACGGACCCGCGCGCGACGTTCACGAAGGTGCCCTGCGGCCCGAGAGCCGCCAGCACGTCCCGAGAGATGAGGCCCCTGGTGTCCGGCCCCCCGGCGACGGCCGCGACCAGGATGTCGCTGTCACGGGCCAGCTGGATCAGGTCAGGTTCGAAGCGCCAGCCCAGTTCGGGCTTGGGACGGCGGCCGCCATAGGCGATCTGCATGTTGGAGGCTTCGGCGCGGCGGGCGATGGCTTGGCCCACATGTCCCATGCCGACGATGCCCATCCGCTTGCCGGCGGTGCGGGATTGCAGCGGATACATGCCGCTGCGGCCCCATTCGCCCGAGGCGGTATAGTCGTGGGCGCGCACCAGGTCGCGCCGCGCCGCCAGCGTCAGCAGCATCGCCATGTCGGCCACGTCGTCCAGAAGCGCTGGCGAGGAATTCGTCAGCGGGATGCCGCGGTCCGCCAGGGCACGGGTGTCGATGCTTTCGACCCCTGCCGAGACCGAGGCCACGATCTCGAGCCGGGGCAGCGCCGCGATGGTGTCGGCAGTCAGGGGCGTATGGCCGTTCGTCACGATCGCGCGGACGGCGCCCCCCGTTCGGGCCAGCAGGTCAGCCCGGCCGTCGGCGTCCAGCAGATCGTGACGGTGCAGGGTGTAGGCCTCTTCCAGGCGGCTCATGGCCGGTTCGCGGATCTGGGTCATCACGAGGACGTCGGGTTTCATGCCATCATCTCCTGGCGTTGTCTGCGTCTTGCGGCCTGCACGTCGGGATCGGGGTCCAGCGACGCGGCCATCAGGTTTCGGGTATAGTCCTGGCGCGGGTTGTCGAAGATCTGCCTCACCGGGCCCTCCTCGACCACGCGGCCCGACTTCATCACCACGACGCTGTCGGCGAAGTCGCGGACGACGGGCAGGTCATGGGCGATGAACAGATAGGCGATGTTCATCTCTCGCCCCAGTCGCGCCAGCAGGCGGATCACCTGCGCCTGAACCTGCACGTCCAGCGCCGACACGGCCTCGTCGCAGATGATCAGCCGCGGCTCCAGCGCGAGCGCGCGGGCGATGGCGATGCGCTGCCGTTGTCCGCCCGAGAACTGGTGCGGATAACGGCGGGCGTGGTCGGGTTCCAGCCCCACCTGCTCCAGCAGCTCGGCGACGCGGTCGCGCCAGCGGGGCTTGGGCAGGACGTCGGGGTGGATCACCCAGGCTTCCGAGATGATGTCGCGGACCGACATGCGGGGGTTCAGGCTCTGCGTCGGGTCCTGGAAGACCATCTGCACCTCTCGACGGACCTCCAGCAGGCGGCGCTGCGGCATCGTGAACAGATCTTCGCCGTTCCACATGGCGGTGCCGCCCGTGGCGGATTCCAGGCGCGTGATCAGCTTGGCGACGGTGGACTTGCCCGAGCCGCTTTCGCCCACCACTGCCACGCATTCGCCGGCATGGATGTCGAGGTCGATGCCGTGCAGGACCCTCACCTCGCCATAGGCCTTGGTGGCGCCGCGCATCTGCAGCAGGGGCGTGCGGCCGTCCGTGCTGTCGCTCATCTGGCCCTTGCCGGGGGCGGCGGCGATCAGCTTTTGCGTGTAGGGGTGCTGCGGGGCGCCGTGGATCTGGGCGGGGGTGCCGGTCTCGACCACCTCGCCCTTGTTCATGACGATGCAGCGGTCGGCGATTTCAGCCACCACGCCCAAGTCGTGGGTGATGATCAGAAGACCCATTCCGGTCTCTCGCTGCAGCTCCTCCAGCAAAGCCAGGATCTGCGCCTGCACCGTCACGTCCAGCGCGGTCGTGGGTTCGTCAGCGATCAGCACGTCCGGCTTCAGGGCCAGCGCCATGGCGATCATCACGCGCTGGCGCTGACCGCCTGAAAACTGGTGCGGATACTTGGCCGCGGCTTCGGCCGGATTGGGCAGGCCGACCTTGCCCAAAAGGTCCACCGTCTTGGCCTTTGCCTCGGCGCGCGGGGTGCCATGGATGACCATCGCCTCCTCGATCTGCCAGCCCACGGTCCAGACCGGGTTCAGGTGGCTCAGCGGGTCCTGGAAGATCATGGCGATGCGCGGGCCGTTGATCTTGCGGCGTTCCTTCGGCGTCATCTTCAGCAGGTCGCGCCCCTCGAACAGGATCTGGCCGCTGTCGATGCGCCCCGGCGGGATGTCGATCAGGTCCATCACTGCATTGGCTGAAACCGACTTGCCGGACCCGCTTTCGCCCAGGATGGCCAGCACCTCGCCCCGGGACAGGTGCCAGTTGACGTTGCGGACAGCGCGGACCGGGCCGCGGGCGGTCTCGAAGGTGACCGAGAGGTCTCGGACCTCGAGGATGGGATCAGGCATCAGAGCTCCTCCGCGTTTCCAGGCGCCAGTTCTGCTGCGGGTCCAGCGCCACGCGCAGCCAGTTCGACAGCAGGTTCAGCGACAGAGTCGTCAGGATGATCGCGAGGCCCGGCCAGAATGACAGCCACCACGCGCTGGTCAGGTATGGCCGCCCCTGGCTGACCATCAGACCCCAGGTGATCTCGGGCGGCTGGATGCCGATGCCCAGGAACGAGAGCGAGCTTTCGGCCAGCATCACGAAGGCGAAGTCCAGCGTCGCGATGGTCAGCAGCGTCGGCAGCACCACGGGCAGAATGTGTCGCAGCACGATCCGCCGGCTGCTGGCGCCCATGACCAGGGCGGCCTGCACGAACATGCGTTCGCGGATCTCCAGCACCTCGGCACGGGCGGTGCGCAGATAGACAGGGATGCGGGTGATCGCCAGGACCAGGATGATGTTGCCGACCGCGGGCTCCAGCATGAAGAGGACGATGACGGCCAGCAGCAGCGACGGGAAGGACATGATCACGTCGGCCAGCCGGGGGATGATCTGGGACATCCGGCCGCGGGAATAGCCCGCGACGAGGCCCAGCCCGGTACCTACGACGAAGGATGCGGCAACGGCGCCGGCGGCCACCATCAGCGTGTTGCGCGACGCCACGATGATGCGCGCCAGAAGCGGTCGGCCCAACTGGTCGCCGCCCAGCACGAAGGCCCAGCCACGGCTGAGGTCAAATGGCGGCGCGTTGCGACCGCGCAGGTTCTGCCGGGTGGCCAGATCGCCCAGCAGCATCGGGCCCAGGATGGCGCAGAGGATCATGACGGCCAGGAAGACGGCCGCGACCAGCGCGGTCTTGTCGGCCACCAGCATCCGACCATAACGGACCAGCATCGGCGCATCTTCGGCCGATGCCGAGACGTTGCGCGTGGCGGCGGTGTTCGGGGGGCTTTCGTGGGTCATGGCCATCTCAGTACCGGATGCGGGGGTCAAGCAGGGCATAGGCCAGGTCGATCAGCAGGTTCATGACGAAGATGGCGACGGCGGTCACCATGATGGCAGCCAGGATCACCGCGAAGTCGCGCTGCAGGATCGAATCGATCATCAGCTTTCCGACGCCGGGAAAGCCGAAGATCGTCTCGACCACGACGGCGCCGTTCAGCATGCCCGCCGCCTGGTCGCCCATCACGGTGACCACGGGCAGCATGGCGTTGCGCAGCGCGTGGGTGAAGATGATCGGCCGCGGCGCCACGCCCTTCGCGCGGGCGGTCTTGACGTAGGCCGAGCCGAGCGCGTTGATCATCGATCCCCTCACGACCTGCAGGATCAGCCCGAAGGGCCGGATGAACAGCACCGACACCGGCAGGATCCAGTGCCAAATCGACCCCGTCCCCGAAGTCGGAAGCCATCCGAACCCGACCGAGAAGATGACGATCGCGACGATGGCGATCCAGAAGTCGGGGGCTGATGCACCGATCAGCGAAAAGAACGTCGCCACCCGGTCCAGCGGGCCGCCGACGTTGAAGGCCGCCAGCGACCCCAGGATCACCGCCGCGACCGTCACGAAGACCATCGTCACCAGCGCCAGGACCAGCGTCCACTGGAACGCCTGCAGGACGACTGCCAGCGCGGGTTCCGCGCTGCGCAGCGAGGTGCCGAAGTCCAGCCGCGCCATGTCGCCCAGATAGCCTGCGAACTGCAGCAGGATCGGCTCGTTCAGGCCGTTCAGCTCGCGGAAGTTGTCGCGGACCTCCTGACTTGCATCCAGCGGCAGGTACAGGTCGGTCGGATCGCCGGTCAGCCGGCTGAGGAAGAAGACCGCGATCACTAGGAAGGCAAGCGAGATGGCACTCGCCACGGTGCGTCGCGCGATGAAATGGCCCATTGGATCGTCCTTCGGTTCGGGGAACGGGGTGGACCGGCGGCGGGCGCCGGTCCGGATGCGGCGATCAGTCGAACTTGATCTCGGCCAGTTCCAGTTCCGAATTGGTCGCGATGGAGGGGCGGAAGTCCAGCCGCTCGGCCACCCGGCTGAAGCCGACCATGTGGAACAGCAGCACGTCGGCGACCAGTTCCTCCTGCACCTTCTGGAAGGTCTGGCTCCACAGTTCGTTGCGCTCTTCCCCGGTGGCGGCGGTGGCGCTAGCAATCATGGCGTCCAGATCCTGATCGCAGGTGCCGGACTGCAGGCCTCCGCAGGCGTACTTGAAGTACATCGAGAAGACCGGATCGCCGCGATTGTTGTCGTGCATGGCGGCGACGATGCGCGGCTTTCCGTCATCGGGGAACGGCTTGGAATAATATTCCGTCCACTGTGCCACGTCCATCATCTGAAGATCGATGTTGAAGCCCACGTCCTCGAACATCTGGGTCAGCGCCTCCATGACTTCGGTCACGTTGGCGAAAAGGCCCGTGCGGCCGACCAGCACGATCTCGGTATCGACGGGGACGCCATCGGCGCGCGCCTCCTCCAGAAGCTGGCGGGCCTGGTCGGGATCATAGGCTGGCGGGGTCAGAGCGTCGTTGGTGCCCGCCGTGGTCGGCACGACGATCTGCGTGGCAAGCTCGGTGTCGGCGGGCAGCAGCGTGCCCAGGAACGCTTCCCGGTCGACGGCCAGGTTCAGCGCCTTGCGAACCCGCAGATCATCCAGAGGCGCGGTCATCGTGTCGATCCGCAGATAGGTCGTCTCCGAGTTCGGATAGGAGAAGTCCGTCGCCTCGTTGGTGGCGTCGATCTCGCTGATCAAGGGGGCGATGTCGGCCTCTCCGGTCTGCACCATAGCCGCGCGCACCGCGTCGTCGGACCGGAAGACATAGGTCGCGCGGGTGACCTCGGGCGTCTCCCCCCAGTAATCGTCGCGGCGGTCCAGGATCAGGTTCTGGCCGACGTTCCATTCCGACAGGACATAGGGCCCGGTGCCGATGGGATCGCGGGTGTACTCGCCCATCGGCGTCTCTTCGGGCACGATGGTCAGCGTGGACATCAGCAGCGGCAGGATCGGCTGCGCCGGGTCGGCGGTGATGGCGACGGTGTGGTCGTCAACGGCCTCGGCGGTGATGTCGAGGCCGCCGAAATACTTGGCGCCGGTTTCGCAGATCAGCTGGTCCGAGGTCGTGCGGTTGATCGAATGAACGACATCGGCCGCGGTAAAGTCGGTTCCGTCCGAAAACGTCACGCCCTCGCGCAGTTTGAAGGTCCAGGTGCCGTTTTCGCCCTCTTGCCATTCGGTCGCAAGGCGGGGGGACAGGCTGCCGTCGGCGGGGTTCAATTCCGTCAGCGTCTCGGAGATGTTCTGCAGGATGACCCGGCCGATGTTGGACTGCGCGGCCATGCAGGGGTCGATCAGGTCCAGCTCCTCATTGAGGGCGATGGTGATGGCGCGGTCGTCCTGCGCCTGCACGGCGCCTGCCGACAGGCCGATGCCGATGGCCGCGCAGCACAGCAGATGCCGGGTGACGGGCTTCGATCTTGATGCGATCGTCATGCGTTCTCCTCCCATGTGGTGACGGCATCTTTCGGCGCGAAGCGCAGCGGGCCGTCTTAAGATGCTGCCGGTCGATGCCTCCCAGCCTCCGCAGCCCTGTCAGGATTGTTCACTTCCGGGGTCTTGTGAACCGGGAAACTTATGCGCAGTGATGCGATCTGTGTATCAATCAAGCGCGTGGCGGTATCAGGCGGACGGCCCGATGCCCGCCGCCGCCGGGCCTGACCGGGCGGTGGCGCCGATCAGGACCGTCGCCGCCAGGATCAGCATGGCCCCGATCCAGACCGCCGCGCCGATCACCTCGCCGAAGAACACAAAGGCCAGAGTCGCCACCAGCGGCAGGCGCAGGAAGTCCAGCGGCGCGATCAGGGACGCGTCGGCCATCTGCAGCGCACGGGTGACAAGGGTCTGGTTGGCGGCGCCGATCGCGCCCTGCAGCGCCAGAAGCGCCCAGACCTCGGCGCTGATCGGGCTCCAGAAGAAGGCCGCCGGAATGGCGGCCACAGGCACCGTGACGATCAGGTTCCAGGCGACCAGGGTCGTCGCCGGGTCGCGGCGGCCCATGACCTTCAGCAGCAGCTGAATCGCCGCCGTCATCGCGGCCGACGCCAGGGCCAGCAGAAGAAACGGGTTCGCCCCGCCCTGCCCCGCCGCGATGCCGGGGCGCAGGATGACGATGATGCCGACAAAGCCCACGGCCACCGCCAGCAGGCGCAGCGGGTGCGGACGCTCGGCCAGGAAGATCCAGGCGCCCACCATCACGAACAGTGGTGCGGCAAAGCCGATGGCGGTGACGGTGGCCAGCGGCGCCCCCGCCAGCGCCCCGAACAGCGCCACCAGTGATCCCAGCTTCAGGATCGCCCGCAGCAGGTGCAGGCCGCGCCAGTGGCTGCGCAGCATCGCGGGGCGGCGCAGGATCATTGGCAGGATCGCCAGCGCGCCGAAAAGGGTCCGGGTGAAGCCCATGACGAAAGGATGCACGTCCGGCGACAGGAGGCGGACGACGCAGGCGTCGATCGCGTTGATCAGCGCGACCAGCATCATCAGGCTGACGCTTGTCAGCGGTCGACTATCATTCATGCCGCCTCTTTCGTCGCAGGGGGTGGATCGACATCCCGGACCGGCCCGGCCTATCCTGCGCGCCGGCACAGGGAGGGATCGGTATGGGCAGCCACCCGTTTGAATTGGGCCAGTTGCGAGCGTTCGTCGCCGTGGCCGAGGAGTTGAACTTTCGCCGTGCGGCGCAACGCCTGAACATGTCGCAACCGCCGCTGTCGCGCAACATCCGTCTTCTGGAGGATGCGATCGGCGTCCGCCTGTTCGACCGCACGAACCGCTCGGTCCGGCTGACGGCGGCGGGGGCGCGGTTCCTGAGGGACGCGGTCGACATCCTGCAGCGGGCCGAAAGCGCGGCGCTTCTGGCCCGGCGCGCCCAGAAGGGAGAGGCGGGCAGCGTCGTCCTGGGCTTCGTCCCCTCGGCCTCGGTCGAGATCATCCCGCGCATCGTCGCCCGCCTGTCCCGCACCATGTCCGAGGTCGAGATCCACATCCGCGAGATGATGACTTTCGAACAGGCCGAGGGGCTGCATGCGGGCACGCTGGATCTGGGCATCTTCCGCCTGACGGGCCGGGGGCCGGGGTTGCCGATGCGCCGCATCTGGTCGGAACCCTTCGTCCTGGCCGTCCCCCGCCACCATCGCCTGGCGACGAAGCCGGTCGTCGAACTGGCGGACCTGCACGGCGAAAGCTATGTCGGCTATTCGACCGAACGCGGCGGCTTCCTGCACGAGGTCGTGCAGGGCTTTCTGAACACGCGCGGGGTCACGCCCGATGTCGTTCTGACCATGGCGCAGAGCCACTCTGTCGTTCAGATCGTGAACGAGGGGCTTGGCATCGCGCTGGTCCCCCGCGCGATGGCGATGATCGCCTCGGCCGACACGGTGATGCGGCGGGTGATCGACCTGCCCGACAGCTTCCGCTCGGACCTTTACCTTGCGACGGGGCCGTCGCGCATCCCGCTTCATGTGCAGCGCGTGGCCGAGATGGTCGAGGACGAACTCTCCACCGACCGCCTCGACAGGGTCGATGGCGATCCCCTGCCGCGCATCTTCCTGCCACCGACGGGGGTCTAGCCCTGGCATGGACGAAAGGATCATCCGTGTGCAGCCGTCGCCACGCACCGCCCTTGATCTGCGCCACGCCCCGCTCTAGATCCGCTCTTGCGGGACCGGCCCCCTCTGGCGTCATGATCGACACGATCTGGCGCGATGTCGGACCGCATCGAGCGTGCTCGGTGCGACGGCAGCAAGTCCCCTCCCTCGCGTCCTGCACGATGGCATCATTCGCGAGGGCATCGAGGAATTCCTTCTCATCCTCTTTCTGGGCAAGCCGCTGTGGATGTGGCTTTTGTTCATGGGCCTGGTCGTGGCGCTGCTGGTCTTCGACCTCGGCGTGCTGAACAAGGACGATCATGAGATCGGCATCGCCGAAAGCCTCAAGCTTTCGGCCATGTACATCACGCTTGGCCTGGCCTTTTCAGGCTTCATCTACTGGCAGATGAACGGCGAGGCGACGGCGCAGTACCTGACCGCCTTCATCGTCGAGAAGACGCTGGCGATGGACAACATCTTCGTCATCGCGCTGATCTTCAGCTTCTTCGCCATTCCGCGCCAATACCAGCACCGCGTGCTGTTCTGGGGCATCCTCGGCGTGATCCTGCTGCGCGGCATCATGATCGGCCTGGCCGCGCCCATCGTCGAGCACTATCACTGGGTGCTCTATATCTTCGCGGCCTTCCTGATCTTCACCGGCATCAAGATGCTGTTTTCGGGCGACCAGCCGCATGACATGGCCGAGAACAAGCTGCTGGCGTTCCTCCGCCGCCGGATGCGGGTCACCGACCAGCTGCACGGGCATGACTTCATCGTCAGGCAGCCCGATCCCAGGACAGGAAAGGTCGTCCGCTTCGCAACGCCGCTGCTTCTGGCGCTGATCGTGATCGAGGTGGCGGATCTGGTCTTTGCTGTGGACTCGGTCCCGGCCGTCTTCACCATCACCACCGATCCCTACATCGTCTACACCTCGAACATCTTCGCGATCCTGGGTCTTCGCGCGCTCTACTTCGCGCTGGCGGCGATCCTGCACCGCTTCGCCTACCTCAAATACGCGCTGTCGATGGGCGTTGTTGCGTAACTCTGACGTGGGACGATTCACATCGCGAACCCGTGCGGTTAGACGGGTCGCATGAGTAAGCCTCCACCCGCCCGCTACCGCACGACGAACTGGTCCAGCTATAACG
>NZ_JAOTBE010000055.1 GCF_026162645.1 Paracoccus rhizosphaerae | reverse complement strand
CAACGGCTTCTACAACCCGCGGCGCCGACACTCTGCATTGGGCTGGAAATCACCCGTGGCCTTCGAAAACAAGGCCGCCTAACATGAGCACGAGACCGGAACGGAACCGGGACAGGTCCAAAATGCAAACGAGGCGTTCGGTGGCGTATGCAGGGGGCATGATCATCTCCTCCGATGCGAGGAAAGAGTGGGTTCGCGGCGAGGCGAAAATTCAGTAGGACAGAAAGTGTGGGCCACGACCGCCTGCATCGCTTCTACAAGATAGATGAGACCTATGAACCAATCAAAGAGCGTTGCGTCTAATCGGCTTCATATCCTTCGGCTTTGAAGAGATCTCAGCAGTCCTCATCGCTGAACAGATCGCAGACCTGCCTGACAGCGTGCCAGAGAGCCTCGCAGGTTCGCGTGGCGGCTCTTCGGATCAGGGCCTTGAGCTTTGGGAATTTGAGGGCGTGGACACCATTTGCCCGGGTGAACGCCCGAATGATCTCGGTTGGGCTCAGATCCGGGCTACAGAGAGGCAAGACCTAGAACCATGCGCCAACGGCGCTCGTGGTCGCCGCGGCCTTGGGGCTCCTGTGCGATGACAGGTCATCCGGAATGATCACCTCGCCGGGTCGCAGTGTCGGGGCCAGTCGGGTTTCGCCATGGAACTCGGACAGTCCGCGGTTCATGGCACCGCCAGTCACCCCCGGGTCGCATCCAGCCGGTCATGGCGCAGGGCGGCGATGAAGGTCCGGGTGTTGCAGTGGCCGAAGGTCGCATGGTCGACAAGGCGCGCCTTTTGGAAGGCCATCCGGTGGTCCTGGCCATGTTCGTCTTCGGCGATGTCTCGTCGATGAAGCCGAGGCGCGTCAACGCGCTGCGCGTGAGCGGTTGGCGTCGCGTGATGCAGATATGGCCTGCCGGATCTCGGGCCGCTTCTGCTCGAGGGCTTGCAGGCCTTTTTCGTGGGTCAGCCCGAGACTGCGCGAAAACCTCCAGACCGAGACACGGTGAATGGCGATGCCATGATGATCTGCAAGTTCGCCCATCAGGTCGTTCGGGGGTAGATCGGGGTTTGGCGCGGTGATCCAGCCCCCACGCCAACCCATTTGCCATAACCACCGCCATGGCTCTGGACAGGCGGGGCCAACCCGCCCGTCTCGTGCTCCAGGATCACCATGTCGTTGACGAACCTCACCGAAACCCGGAACCGCGCAGCGGCTGGACGATGCGAGCTCCCCTCCTCCACGACCACCACACCGCGCTGTCGGAGTGCCGTGGGATGCGGTCTGCCCATATCATCCCTCCACCTGTCATGCAGGCAGGGAACAACGGATCAGGCCACAGAGGCATCTTGAAGCGGGAAAACCGCAACACGATTTAGACGTAGTAGTAGTAATAAGTGCTCTCTGCCACTCCAGTGCCACCCAAAACACTTGCTACGCCCCAATGTGCAACTAGCAATAATGTTATTAATATAACTAAATCTTATGGTGCCCGGAGACGGATTTGAACCGCCGACACGCGGATTTTCAATCCGCTGCTCTACCAACTGAGCTATCCGGGCCCCTTGACCTCGCCGTAGTCAGCGTGGGGTGAGCGGTGTTTACGCAGCAGCGGCGCGAGTGTCCAGCCCCATTCCGGCACTTTTTAGCATTGGATCGGCAATTTCAGTCTTCTGGCCGGTCGGCATCGTCGGATGGGAGTTCATCCAGCGGCGGGCCGGGGATCACGTAGTCGCCCCGCAGCCATTTCGCCAGGTCGACGTCGGCGCAGCGTTTCGAGCAGAACGGGCGGTAGCGCGGCTGGCTGTCCTTGCCGCAGATAGGGCAGGCCATCATGCCCCCCCGGCTGCGGCGGCGAGGCGCGCCAAGGGAAGACGGTCGCGCTTGCGGTTCAGCTCGAACAGACCCATCGCCGTCCAGCCGACCAACGTCGTTTCGGCACCCGCTTGGCGGAATGCCGCGCCGAGGACCTGATCCAGTGCCACTCGGTCACGCTTGGGCATCGGTGCGAAGTCGATCACGATCTGCCCGCCCAATCCCCGCAACGCCAGCTGTCGCGGAAGATCCCGGGCGAGGGCGATGTTGGCCTTCAGCCCCGCTGCCAGCGAGCTGTCGCTGCCCGTGTTCACGTCCACGGTAACCAGCGCACGCGTCGGTTCAATGAAGGCCGAGGCGCCCCCCGGCAGGTCCACCTGCGCCTGCAGCAGGTCATCGACCGCCTCGAGGACACCGCAGCGGTCAAAGCTGTCATCCCCCTCCTCGACGGCGTCGGGCGCGGGATCGGCCCAGTCCATCCACGCCTGCTCCCAAGGCGAGGGCGCATCAAGAAGCAGCTCGGGGGCGCCGGTGGTTTCGGCGCAGATGCGGTCGGCCAGTCCGATAAGCTCGGCGAGTTCGGCTTCGATATCCTCGTCGTCGGCCGTCTCGGCCGCGCTGCGCAGGATCAGGCCGTGCGACCTATCGGCCAGTGCCTCGCGGCCCATCGCCGCCAGTTCGTCGCGCCGTTCCTCGTCGCGAATGCGACGAGAGACATTGACGCCGGGCGCCTCGGGCGTCACCAGCACATGCCGGCCGCGGAACAGAAGTCGCGTCGACAACGGCAAGGCCTTGCCGTCCTCGGCAACGCCGGCGATCTGGACCAGAAGCGGCTTGCCTTCCGACACGCCCTTACGGTCACGCAGATAGCCCGTCTGCCCGCCCGGCAGGCGCAGGAAGACGCCGCCCTGCCCTTTCATGAAGCGATCGGTGGCGGCGCGGCAGATCGCGCCGGGTGGCAGATCGCTCAGCGGCTCGGGCGCAACGAGCAGATCGATCAGCTGGCCATCCTGCATCAGGGCGGCAGCCTCGAGACCGAAGAGATGGCCCAGAACGACTTGGCGACCTTTCATCGATCCTCTCCTTTTGCGGCGGGATGGATGCCGATTGCGGCCAGCATGGCCGCCGTTTCGGATAGCGGCAGTCCCACCACGGCCGAGAACGATCCCTGGATCCACGGGATGAAAGCAGCCGCCGCGCCCTGGATGGCATAGCCGCCGGCCTTGCCCTGCCAGTCCCCCACGTCAAGATACCGCTCGAGCGCGCGCCCGTCGATGCTGCGCATCCGGACTTTCGTCTCGACCAGGCGCAGGGCTGTCCTGTCGCCGTGGCGCAGGGCCATGGCCGTCAGGACGGCATGGCGGCGTCCGGACATCATGCGCATGAAGGCTGCAGCTTCGGCGCGGTCGGCAGGTTTGCCGAGGATGCGCCGCCCGACCGCGACGGTCGTATCGGCGGTCAGCGCTGCCTCGTCACCCGCCAAATCCAGCGCGGCGGCCTTTTCGGCAGCCATCCGGCGGACATAGTCGCGCGGCGTCTCGGACCGTCGGGGTGTCTCGTCGATATCGGCGGGGCGAAGCGCGTGGGGCACGATCCCGATCTGGGACAGAAGCTCCAACCGCCGGGGGCTTGCCGATCCCAGGATCAGCCGGGGCGCCGTTGCGGCTTCCGCGTCGGCCATGGCCGACACGGCCTTACTTGAAGCGGTAATTGATCCGCCCCTTGGTCAGGTCATAGGTGTTCATTTCCACCTGAACCTTGTCGCCGGCCAGAACGCGGATGCGGTTCTTGCGCATCTTTCCTGCCATATGTGCGATGATCTCATGGCCGTTTTCAAGCTCGACCCGGAATGTCGCATTGGGCAGGAGTTCCTTCACGACGCCGGGAAATTCGAGCATTTCTTCCTTGGCCATGGTCACTCCATAATGATCGTCCCGCCAGATTCGGGACCGACGTTACATGCGTCCGCAGCGCCCGGATTTCAAGGAAAAAGCGTCGTTTCAACCGCCCATGGCATCAAGCGGGGTGGCCATGAAGTCGCCCATCGGTGCCTGCGGCGCCCTGAAGGGGTCGGGCTGGGTCAGATCGATGGCCGCCGGCGCCATCCCGGCGGCGGGCGCGGCCGGGGCTTCGGACAGCGGCACGGACAGGTCGCGAAGCCGGATGGCGTGGCAGCCTTCGGCCTCGCCGAACTTTCCGCCCGCCACCACCTGGCCTGACACAGTTTCAAGGGTGGCCTGTGTCAGGCAGCTTCGCGGCAGCGACAGCAGCCTGCCCTCGGTCAGCGCCCGCAGTTCAGCCAACGACACGTGGCGGCGGCAGAGAATGGCAGAGAGCTCCACCGGAGCATCCTGGACGGCAGCCTGCAGCGTCGGACGGGGGGCCGCCGGTGGCAGAGGTGGCGGGACAACGGCGGGCGCATCCGGCCGGGGCGGGCGTTTCGCCAGGCCCGACTGCGGCAGGGCCAGCAGCAGCCGCCCCTCTCGTGCCTCGGTCCCGCCGACGCGCAACTCGAACGAGAGGCTGCGAAAGGGCTTGTCCTCGAGCATGAGGCCAAGCGGTCGCGGGTCGTCCAGATGGGTCAGGAAGCGATAGCCGGAAATGGCTTCGAAACCCTCGACCCCCTCCATCTCGGCCGGAAGGTCGTGCAGGAGGGCGTCGATGAAGTCCGAGCAGAGCAGCGCGTCGCTGCGGGTCGGGCGCCTGCGCTCCAGCGCGCGGGTGGTGACGCGACCCAAGGCCTGCCACTCGATCAGCGCGGCGACGGTCTGAGGGCACATGCCGATGGCGCCCAGGTTGTCGCCCGGACCCTGCAAGACCGCCACCAGCGGCAGGTCGGGCAGCAGTTCCGGCAGTTCCGCCAGCGTCAGCGCCCCCGGCTTGACCGAGATCGGCAGCATCGGCAGGCCATACAGCCGATCCGCCGCGCGTCCGATCGCCGTCGCCGCCGCGCGCGCCGGCGTCGGCGCCGGGAGCTGCGGCAGTTGCGGCGCCCCGCCCTGCCCCAGCCGCGCCTGGTTGCGGTCCCGCAACATCCGGCGAAGGACGCCCTGGCCTTGGGGCAGGCGCACCGCACCGTCACTTTGGTCTGGAGGGGTCATGTTACGTCCGAATCAGGCTGTCGTTGTCCCCACCATCCGTGGACAAGGTTGAGAATGGGTTAATCGCTCAGCGGTTCGGCACCCCCGGCGCGGGTCGGCGGGCGCGGAGGCAAGACGATGCGGAAGGCCGCCCCGCCCTGCCCCGGCAGATAGCTGATCCCGCCGCCAAGGGTCAGCATGATCTCTCGGCAGATCGCCAGACCAAGGCCCGCGCCGCCGGCACGCGCCGGGTCATTCAGACGTGCGAACTTCTGGAAGATCAGGGACTGCCGGCCGCTGTCGATGCCGCTGCCATTGTCGATGACGTCGATGATCGCGCCGCCACCCTCGCGCCCACGCACGCGGATGGTCAGCACCGGATGATCGGCGTCGCAATATTTGCGGGCGTTGGTGATGACGTTGATCAGCACCTGCAGCAGACGGTCGGCATCGGTGATGACGCCCAGATGTTCGGTCGGCAGATCGCGGTCGATGAGGAAGCCGCGCTCGGGCCGGGTGGCCGAGGCCGCTGTCAGCGCCCGCGTGATCAGGTCGTGCAGGTTCGCCACGCCCACCGTCATCTGCGCTCGGCCGCTTTCCAGCACCGACAGGTCCAGCAGGTCGTCCAGCAGCCGGGTCAGCCGCGCCGCCTCGGCATGGATGATGCCGGCAAAGCGGCCGCGCTCTTCCTCGGTCAGGGTCGGGTCCTTCAGGATCTCGGAGAACGCGCGGACCGAGGTCATGGGCGTGCGCAGTTCGTGGCTGATCTGGCTGAGGAAGGCGTCCTTCTGAACCGACAGGGCGGTCAGCTTGTCGTTCGCCTCACGCAGCTGACGGGCGGTGCGGGTCAGCTCGGCCTGCGCGGCCTCCAGGCGCTGAGTTTCCTCCTTGGCGCGCTGCGCCTCGTCGGCGACCTGAAGCAGGTCCGCGACGGTCAGCGCCACGCCCCCCGCGACGCGGTCGATCATTGCATGCGCCGTCGCCGATCCGATGGACCCGGCCAGCCGGCGTTCAAGCCGGGTCAGGAAACTGGGCGTCAGGTCAGGCAGATAGCCCGATTTGCCCTGCGCCCGCGCCTCGGCCTGGAAATAGCGCAGGGCCGGATCGGCGCCCCAGACGCGGCGGGCCATGGCCAGCAGGGGTTCGGCCCGGTCGTCGCCTCGCATCATGCGGCTGTGGCGGATCGGCTCGACCGCCGAGACGAACGACAGGCCCTGCAGCCGCTCGACCGGGTCGGGGAAGCCGAAGATCGACACGCCGATGAAGGCCAGCGTGTTCAGGACCAGCGACAGCAGGACGGCGAGGGTCCACGGGTCCATGCCGGCCGGCACCGGCAGATCGCCCCCCACCCCGACCGACGGCAGGAAGATCATCGTCATCCACAGGACCAGTCCCGCGCCGATCCCGCAATAGGCACCCTTCCGGTTGGCCCCACGCCACATCAGCCCGCCCAGCATCGCAGGCAGCACCTGCGCCATCCCCGTGAACGCCACCAGCCCCATCGAGGCCAGCGCCGCCGTCCCGCCGGACGCCTCGTGATAGACCCAGCCCGCGGCCATCACAGCCAGGATCGCCACGCGCCGCGCATTCAGGACGAAGCCGCGCAGGTCATCGGCCTCGTCGCCAGCGGGGATGCGGCGCAGCGCCAGCCAGACCGGCACCAGCCAGTGGTTCGACACCATCGTCGCCACCGCGATGGCGCAAACGACGACCATCGAGGTCGCCGCCGAAAACCCGCCCAGGAACACCAGCAGCGCCAGCAGGTTCTGCCCCTGCGCCGCTGGAAGCGTCAGGACATAGAGGTCGGGGTTCGCGCTTGCAGGCAGCAGTTCGCGCCCCATGACCGCGATCGGAAGGACGAAGAACGACATCGCGAACAGGTAGGCCGGGAAGGCCCAACCCGCCACGTGCAGGCGTTCCTCGTCGGCGGCCTCGACGACAAGCACCTGGAACATGCGCGGCAGGGTCAGGATGGCGGCGGCCGAGACCAGGATCAGCGCCGTCCAGCGGTCGGGCTTCAGCAGCCAGCCTTCGGCCAGTTCCGGATCGGCCCCGGCGCGAGAGATGCGGTCCAGCATGTCCAGCGGCCCGTCGGCCAGCCCCCAGATGACGAAGACGCCAAGGGCCACGAAGGCCACCAGCTTGACCACCGCCTCAAGCGCGATGGCCGTCACGACGCCGTGGTGGCGTTCGTCGGCGGCCAGGTTGCGCGTGCCGAACAGGATGGTGAACACCGCCAGGCCCGCCGCCACCCACAGACCTGTTCCGCCCAGGCCGTCGCGCCCGGCGCCGTTCGGCGCGTTCAGCGCGAAGACCTCGAATGACAGGCGGACGGATTGCAGCTGCAACGCGATATAGGGGGTTGAGGCAATCACGGCTATCAGCGTGACGATGGCGGCCAGCCGGTTGGACTTGCCGAACCGCGCCGAGATCAGGTCGGCGACCGAGGTGACATGGTGCATCCGCGCGACCCGGACCAGCCGCCTCAGTCCCCACCAAGCTCCGGTGAAGACCAGTGTCGGGCCCAGGTAGATGGTCAGAAACTCCAGCCCCGATCGCGATGCGTAACCGACCGCGCCATAGAAGGTCCAGGCGGAGCAATAGACGGAAAGCGACAGCGTATAGATCAGCGGATGATCCAGCCACCGCACATGCCCCCGCGCCGCCGCCCGGTCGGCCGCATAGGCCACCCCGAACATCAGCACGACGTAGCCCAGGCAAGTTGCCAGAAGCGCCTCAAAGGGCATCCCGGCGCTCCTCGGGGGTTTCGCTTGCTCGGGCGGTGGCGGCCTCGGCCTGCAGAAGGGCGCGGTGCAGAAGGCGGACGGCCAGGATCAGCCCGGCCCAGAGGCCGAAGATCCAGACCGCCCCACCCGCATAGCTGACCTGCGACGGGATCCACCAGACCGGCACCAGCACCAGCAGAGCGGCCAGGATCGGCAGGACGCGTGCAGCATCGCCCAGCCTGCGGCGGTGGAACGAGGCGCGTTCAAGAAACAGCGGGCGGTCGGGCATGGCGCTGCCGTCACGCCAGCATCCGCCGGACCTGCGCGCGCAGGTCGGCATTGTCGAAGGGCTTGGTCAGCATCGCATCAGCGCCAGAGGCAGCCTCACCCGCCTGTCCCCGGGCGGTCAGCATCAGCACCGGCGTGCTGGCCAGCGTGCTGTCGTCGGCCGCGCGCAGCTCCGCCAGGATCTCGGCGCCGGACCGGTTGGGAAGCATCAGGTCCAGGATCACCAGGCGAGGACGCGCGGCGCGGATCGCCTCGATCCCACCGGCGCCGTCAGGGTGCAGGCCCACCTGCCAGCCTTCGCGCGACAGGATGAAGCGCACCGCCTCGGCGATGTTGGGTTCATCCTCAATCATCAGGATGTCCAGTTGCATCCGCTTTTGCCCTCCCCCGGCCAAGCGCGGCGATCATGTGACGGATCACAACGCCGTGTCAAAGCCCTCGTGCAGGGCGGACGGGCAGCTGCGGGACCAGGATCGACGGCTCTCGCCGCGCCGGGCAGCCGTTTCGCGGGCAGATCCGGCAGGCCGGGCCGATTGACAGGGTGTCTGCAGGGGCCGGGCCGTCGGCCGGCACGACCAGCATCGTCGCGCGTGACAGGACGGGTCCCGCCAGGCCCCGCGGCTGGCTGCGCGTCGCATGGGACAGCGTCCGGAACAGCCGCCCGTCCGGCAGGGCCACGGCCCTCTCCAGCGTCGACTGCGGCGCGGCCAGCGCCTGGAACAGCGGCCACAGCGCGCAGCTGTCCCCGGGACGCGGCAGCGCAAAGCCCTGCGCCGCGCGCCGCAGCAACAGCGCGCCCGAGCCGTCGCAGATCAGAAGGCCGGCGCCCTCGAAGCCCGCCGGGCGCAGGTCCGCCAGCCGCCGCAGCACCAGATCCAGCGGCAGGTCCAGCCGGGCGGCCATCAGCACCGGGTCGGGCGGCGTGCCGGCCAGCGGAATGGCCTCGAGAAGGGCGCGATCCGGCAGCGCCTGGCGGTCGGCCAGAAGATCGGCCTGCACCTGCGCGGCCATGTCCCGCGCCGCGTCCGAGGACAGGTCCGCAGGCGCATCGCCCCCCTGCGCGAGCCAGGCCTCAACCTCTTCCTGCGGTGTCGCCGCGTTGCCTTCCGCTTCGAAGCTGTCCAGATAGGCGACCAGCGCCTGCGCGGTCAGCGACAGGCGCTGGCTGTCCTGATGCAGATTCGCGTGAAACCGCTGGCGCCATTCGGGGGCGATCTCGTCCTCCTCGACCAGGATCGCGGCGGTCGAGCGGACCGCCGTGACCGCCGACAGCACCTCGTGCAGCGTGGTCAGCATATACGGGTCCTGCGTCATGCGGTCGGACAGGTCGACCAGCTGACGTTCCAGCGCGCCAGCGCGGCGGGCATGGGCAATGAGCAGCGCGGCCCAGCCCGGGAAACGCGCCAGAAACTCGGCCACTTGGTCAAGCTCGGGGACGCTGCCCGCCCCGGCGGGATGGACGGCGGCCTCCCGTAGGGCGGCGATGCGGACCTCTTCGCGGCCTTCGGCCAGCTCGTCGGCGGGAACCTCCAGCTCGGCAGCCAGACGCTCCACCAGTTCGGTGCTGACAGGGCGCCGGTTATGTTCAATCAGGTTCAAATAGGCCGGAGAGATCCCCACGGCCCGCGCCAGATCGGCCTGCCGGCGCGACAGGGCCATGCGGCGTTCGCGGATGCGGGTGCCGGTCAGGGTATGGGGGCCCGCGCTCATCGCGCGGGATCAGACCGCCAGCCCATGCCGCCCGGCCAGGTCGGTGAAGAACTGCCAGGCAACGCGCCCCGACCGGCCGCCGCGCGTGGCCTGCCATTCGATCGCCTCGGCCCGCAGACGGTCCGGGTCGATGCTCAAACCGTAGGATTCGCAATAGCCGTCGATCATCGCCAGGTACTGATCCTGGTCGCAGGGGTGGAAGCCCAGCCACAGGCCGAAGCGATCCGAGAGCGAGACCTTTTCCTCGACCGCCTCTCCGGGGTGGATGGCGGTGGCGCGTTCGTTGTCGATCATGTCGCGCGGCATCAGGTGGCGCCGGTTCGACGTCGCATAGAGGATCACGTTCGCCGGACGCCCGCTGATCCCGCCGTCCAGAACCGCCTTCAGCGACTTGTATTGCGTGTCGTCGTGGCTGAACGACAGATCGTCAGCGAACAGCAGGAACCGCCGGTGCGTCGCCCGGCCCAGGATCGCCAGCAGCCTGTCGACGCTGCCCAGGTCGTCACGCGCAATTTCTACCAGAACCAACGGCAGGCCCTGGTCCACGGCCTCGGCATGCACCGCCTTGACCAGCGACGACTTGCCCATCCCCCGCGCGCCCCAGAGCAGCGCGTTGTTCGCACCGTGACCGCGCGCGAATTGCAGCGTGTTGGCCAAAAGCGTGCTGCGCGCCCGGTCGATGCCGATCAGCTGCACCAGATCGACCCGGTCGACCTGATCCACAGGCTCCAGCCGGTCGGGGTCGGGATGCCATACATAGGCGCTGGCGCCGCGGAAGTCCGGCACCGGCACGGGTGGCGGGGCCAGCCGCTCCAACGCGGCGGCGATGCGGTCCAGCGGGTCGGTCACTCGTCGTCCTCGACCCACAGCCCCTGGGCGCGCAGCTCGGCCGCGCGCTTCTTCTCGATACGGCGAACCAGCTGGATCGAGACCTCGTAGAGGCCATAGACCACCGTGAACAGCACCACCTGTGAAATCACGTCGGGCGGCGTGGCGATGGCGGCCAGGACAAGGATCGCCACCACCGCATAGCGGCGCACCGATCCCAGCCCCTCCGCCGAGACAAGGCCCGCCCGCCCCATCAGCGTCAACAGGACCGGCAACTGGAAGCTGAGCCCGAAGGCCAGGATGAACTTGGTCGTCAGCGACAGGTACTCGTCCACCGATCCCTGGAAGACGATCGCGGCCAGCGGGCTTTCCGCCACGGGCACTGTCGCGTCGTCGGGCAGCTGCAACGGACCCTGCTGGAAGCCCAGGAAGAAGTCGTAGGCCATGGGCAGGATGATGTAGAAGGCAAAGGCCGCGCCGATGAAGAACATCACCGGAGACGCGACCAGGAACGGCAGGAAGGCCGCCTTTTCGCTGCGGTAGAGCCCCGGCGCCACGAAGCGCCACATCTGATAGGCGATGATCGGAAAGGCCAGCACGAACCCGCCCAGCAGCGAAATGCGGATCGCAACGAAGAACCCCTCCTGCAGCTTCAGCAGGATCAGCCCGCATTCCTGCCCGCGCGTTTCCAGTGCGTGGCAGATCGGCTGCGTCAGGAAGTTGTAGATCGGATTCCAGACCGTGTAGCACAGCACCATCGCCGTGATGAAGGCGATCATCGACCAGATGATCCGGGTCCGCAGCTCGGCCAGATGTTCGATCAGCGGGGCCGAGCTGTCATCCAGCTCGTTGTCGTTCTGGGTCTTGCTGGCCACGTCAGTCGTCTTTCATGTCGCTGCGGCGCACCGCCCGCAAGCGGCGCGGCGAAGCCTGTGCCGGCGCCGCATCGGTGGCGGCCGGCGAGGCGGCCGCGGGCGTCGCCGCGGACTGCGGCGCGGGCGTCTGGGCCCGTGGTGTGGACGGGTCGCGCTGCACGCTCTTGCGGGGGGTCGGCAGCTTGGGGTCCCACTTCTCGAACCGCTCGGTCGCGCGGTCCAGCGCGTCCAGACCAAGCGCCTTTTTCGAAGTCAGGTTCTTCATGTCGCGCAGCGATCCCGCCGCTTCATCAAGGCCGCTGCCCTTGGCTGCGTCCTCCATGGCCGAGGTGAATTCCCTCGCCATGCTGCGGGCGCGGGCCGTGATCCGGCCAAGCGCGTGGAACAGGTGCGGCAGGTCCTTGGGACCGACCACGATCAGCGCCACCACGCCGATCAACAGCAGTTCGGTCCAGCCGACATCCAGCATGGGACGTGCCTTCCGTGGCTCAGCTGCGGTCGGTCGACTGCGGGGCCGAGGCGGGCGTGGTGTGCGGCGTCACGTCGCGCGCCCGTTCACCGGGAAGGGGACGGACCTGATCTTCTGCGGCAGCGTCATGTTCCTCGCTGCCGTCCTTGAGGCCCTTCTTGAAGGAGGTGATGCCCTTGCCGACCTCGCCCATCAGCGACGAGATCTTGCCGCGCCCGAACAGGACCAGGACGACGACCGCGATCAGAAGAAGGCCGGGAAGGCCGATGTTGTTCAGCATGAAAGACTCCATAGCGGGGCCAGAAGGCCGCCCGCTGCCGATATTTACGGATTCGCGGCGGCAATTGCAAAGCCCTTTCCCGTGAGCGTCGGATCGCTGCGCTTGGCACCGCCTGAAAGGCGGGCGATAAGGGCGCATGGACATGTCCACCTATATCACCGCCTTCGTCACACTGTTCGTGGTCATCGACCCGATCGGCCTGACACCGGTCTTCATCGCGCTGACGCCCGGCATGTCGGGGCTGCACCGCCGCCGCATCGGCCTGCGTGCGCTGGTGATCGCGGCCATCCTGCTGACGCTGTTCGGCCTGGCGGGCGAGACGATCCTGTCGGCCATCGGCATCTCGATCTCGGCCTTTCGGATCGCGGGCGGGCTTCTGCTGTTCCTGACAGCGCTGGACATGCTGTTCGAACGGCGCACTGAGCGACGCGAGGGCCAGGCCGACGGCGACGACCCCGGCCACGATCCGTCGGTCTTCCCGCTGGCCATGCCGCTGCTGGCCGGACCGGGGGCGCTGGCCAGCATGATCCTCCTGGTGGGCGAGGGTCAGGGGATCGGGCATCTGCTGATGGTGAACCTGACTATGCTGGCGGTGCTGGCCATCGCCATGGTGCTGTTCGTTCTGGCGACGCCCCTGGCGCGGGCGTTGGGGCGGACGGGCGTCATGGTCGTCACGCGGCTTCTGGGGATGCTGCTGGCCGCGCTGTCGGTGCAGTTCGTGATCGACGGGATCCGCGGCTTGGGTCTTTTCGGATGACCGAGGCCGACATCCCCCGGCTGATCTGGTACGGTCTTCTTTTGGTGGTCATCGGCGGCGCCATGATATTCGAGCTGTCGGGACGCAGCGGCCAGGCACTGCGCCAGCTGATGCTGTGGGCGGTAATCTTCGTGGGTCTGGCCCTCGCCGCCGACTGGTGGATGCGCCCCCTAGCCCAACAAATCTCTGCCGACGGCAGCCGCATCGAGATCCCTGTGTCCCGCGACGGCCATTTCCACCTGACCGCGCAACTGAACGATACGCCGGTCAAGTTCATCATAGACACCGGCGCCAGCAGCATCGCCCTCAGCCGCGGCGACGCTGTCCGCATCGGCCTCGACCCGGCGCGGCTGCGCTTCGACGGCATTGCGGTCACCGCGAACGGCCGCATCCCCACCGCCTCGGTCAGGATCGACCGGTTCGCCATCGGCCACGCCGTCGACCGCAACGTCGCGGCTGTGGTCATCGATTCCGAGCTGCGGGATTCGCTTCTGGGAATGTCCTACCTGCGGCGCTTCGCACGCGTCAGCTTCGAAGGCGACCTGCTGATCCTGGAGCGCTGAGGTAGGATGGTGGGTGATGAGGGATTTGAACCCCCGACATCTTCGATGTGAACGAAGCGCTCTACCACTGAGCTAATCACCCGTCGCGCTGGCTTCTAGCGTCAGCGACAGGCGGTTGCAAGAGGGCTTTCGCGGCTTTCTATCACGCGTCGGTTTCGTTCGGCGCGGGTCTGCGGCGCAGGCGCAGCGTGATCACATCGCCGCCGCGGGCATCCTTTTCCAGGTTGATGCGCGCCCGGCCCAGTGGCGGAATGGCAAGGGTCTGCCCCGCCGAAAGCACCGACCCCAGCTGGGCCAGCGTCGCCTCGATGATCGGGCGTGCATCGGTCCGGCGGGCGCCCGTGGCGGCAATGACGCGGTCGATGAAGTCACGCTTCTGCACCACGACAGCAGGGTGCGGGTCCTGCACGGCAGCAGGCTGGCCTGTTTCATGGGTCATTCCTGGTTCCCCCTCCCGGAAATGTCCCTACAGCCTAGCGCGATCTGACTTTACGTCAACCTTGCCCATGCATGAAAAAACCGGGGGCGTCGCGCGCCCCCGGTTAGGTCATTCGGTCCGCCGGCTTAGTGTGCGACGGTGCTTCCGGGGCCTTCGTTCGACCGCTGGCGGTCCAGCCGCGCCGCCTCGGCCGCCTCTTCGGCAGCCTCGTCCCATTCGACTGGCACCGGCTGACGCACCAAGGCGTGGCGCAGCACCTCGCGGACATTGGCAACGGGGATGATCGTCAGACCCTGCTTGACGTTGTCCGGGATCTCGACAAGATCCTTTTCATTGTCTTGCGGGATCAGCACCGTCTTGATGCCGCCGCGCAGGGCCGCCAGCAGTTTCTCCTTCAGCCCGCCGATCGCCAGCACGTTGCCGCGCAGCGTCACCTCTCCGGTCATGGCGACGTCCTTGCGGACCGGGATTCCGGTCATCACCGACACGACCGAGGTCACCATTGCGATACCCGCTGACGGTCCGTCCTTGGGCGTGGCACCTTCGGGAACGTGGACGTGGATGTCACGCTTGTCGAACTCCGGCGGCTTGACGCCGATTTCCGGCGCCACCGACCGCACGAAGCTAGAGGCCGCGTCGATCGATTCCTTCATCACGTCGCCCAGCTTGCCGGTCGTCTTCATCCGGCCCTTACCGGGCAGGCGCAGCGCCTCGATCTGCAGCAGGTCGCCGCCGACCGAAGTCCATGCCAGCCCCGTCACCACGCCGACCTGATCCTCCTTCTCGGCCAAGCCATAGCGGTGACGGCGGACACCCAGGTATTCCTCGGCCTTCTCGGGCGTCACCTCGACGGACTTGACCTTACCCTTGAGGATCTCGGTCACAGCCTTGCGGGCCAGCTTGGCGATCTCACGCTCCAGCGAACGAACGCCAGCCTCTCGAGTATAATAGCGGATGATGTGGGTCAGCGCCTCATCCGTCACGCTGAATTCACCCTTGCGCAGGCCGTTGGCCTCGATCTGCTTGTCCAGCAGGTGGCCCTTCGCGATCTCGCGCTTTTCATCCTCGGTATAACCCGACAGGCTGATGATCTCCATCCGGTCCAGCAGCGGCCCCGGCATGTTGTAGCTGTTGGCCGTGGTCACGAACATGACGTTCGACAGGTCGTACTCCACCTCGAGATAGTGGTCGACGAAGGTCGAGTTCTGTTCGGGATCCAGCACCTCCAGCATCGCGCTGGCCGGATCGCCGCGGAAGTCCTGGCCCATCTTGTCGATCTCGTCCAGCAGGATCAGCGGGTTCGTGGTCTTGGCCTTCTTCAGCGCCTGGATAATTTTGCCGGGCATCGACCCGATATAGGTCCGCCGGTGTCCCCGGATCTCGCTCTCATCGCGCACGCCGCCAAGAGAGATGCGGATGAACTCACGCCCGGTCGCCTTCGCGACCGACCGCCCCAGAGAGGTCTTGCCCACGCCCGGAGGACCGACCAGCGTCAGGATGGGGCCCTTCAGCTTCTGGCTGCGGGCCTGCACAGCCAGGTATTCGACGATGCGTTCCTTGACCTTTTCTAGGCCATAGTGGTCGGCGTCCAGGATCGCCTCGGCACGCGGCAGGTCCTTGCGGGTGCGCGACTTGACGCCCCAAGGCAGCGACAGCAGCCAGTCGAGGTAGTTGCGGCTGACCGTCGCCTCGGCCGACATCGGCGACATCGACTTCAGCTTCTTCAGCTCGCCCTCGGCCTTTTCACGGGCTTCCTTGCTGAACTTGGTCTTCTGGATCTTTTCTTCCAGTTCGGCCAGTTCGTTCTGCCCGTCCTCGCCGTCGCCCAGCTCCTTCTGGATCGCGCGCATCTGCTCGTTCAGATAGTACTCGCGCTGCGTCTTCTCCATCTGGGTCTTGACGCGCGACTTGATCTTCTTCTCGACCTGCAGGACCGACATCTCGCCCTGCATGTGGCCATAGACCTTCTCGAGACGCTCGGCCACGACCAGCGTGTCCAGCAGATCCTGCTTGCGCTCCAGGTCGATGCCCATGTGGCCCGCGACCAGGTCGGCCAGCTTGCCGGCCTCTGTCGCCTCGGCGACGGCCGCGACGACCTCCTCGGGAATGTTCTTGCGCACCTTGACGTAGCGTTCGAATTCCTCGGCCACCGTGCGCACCAGCGCGGTGACCGTCGCCTCGTCGCCCTCGGCTTCCTCAAGCGGGCGGGCGGTCGC
Source organism: Paracoccus rhizosphaerae (assembly GCF_026162645.1). Taxonomy (GTDB): domain Bacteria; phylum Pseudomonadota; class Alphaproteobacteria; order Rhodobacterales; family Rhodobacteraceae; genus Paracoccus; species Paracoccus rhizosphaerae. Next base: position 5,539 of record NZ_JAOTBE010000055.1, on the reverse strand, counting down.
CATGAAGTGGTCGTCATTCGGGACGAAGCCGGTGATCTCGACACGCTCGCGCCCCTCGACCAGCACCTTGACGGTGCCGTCCGGCAGCTTCAACAACTGCAGCACGTTGGCCACGACGCCAGTCCGGTAGATGCCGTTTTCGTCGGGTTCGTCGACAGACGCGTCCTTCTGGGCCGCCAAAAGGATCGGGCTGTCCGATTCCATGACCGCTTCCAGTGCGCGCACCGACTTTTCGCGACCGACGAACAGCGGCACGATCATGTGCGGGAAGACGACAATGTCCCGCAAGGGCAGCACCGGGTAGGTCTGAGTGGTGAATTCCGTCATGTCTTGTCCTTTCCGCCCGAAGCCGTGGCCCCGTCATGGCGACGCACGGCCCCTGCATGGCGCCAATCTAGGGCTCGCGGCGGCCGCGTTCAATACGACCGGGACAATACCACCTATTTCACCGGGGAATGACGATCTCGGCCCGCAGGCCGCCAAGCTTGTCGCCGCGCCCCAGCCGCAGCTGCCCGCCATGGGCGCGCACGACATCTGCGGCGATGGCCAGTCCCAGCCCGGCACCCTGGGCACTGTTCCTGCGGCGCGAGGGGTCCAGCCGCGTGAACGGCCGCATCGCGGTCTCGAGGCTGTCTTCGGGGATGCCGGGGCCGTCGTCCTCGACGCCGATGCGCAGGCTGCGCGGCCCAAGCGCCGCGTCCAGTTCGGCCCGGCTGCCATAGCGGACGGCGTTGCCGATCAGGTTTTCCAAGGCCCGGCGCAGCATGTCAGGGCGGAACGTCGCCAGCCCGTCGCGGTCTCCCTCGAACAGCACCAGGTCGGCCCGCTGGCCCGCCCGCTGCGCATCCGCGACGACGGCCTCGACAAAGGCCGCCGCAGCCGTCGGCTCGGGCTGGCTGTCCTGCGCGTCGTCGCGGGCATAGTCCAGGAAGCCGTCGACCATGCGGTTCATCTCGGCGATGTCGGCCTCGAGCGAGGCGATATCCTCATCGTCGGGCGGCATGTCGGACGACATCATCGACAGGCCCAGACGCAACCGCGTCAGCGGCGTGCGCAGGTCGTGGCTGATGCCCGACATCATCAGCTTGCGCTGTTCGTTCTGGCGCTCCAGCCGGTTGCGCATGTCCAGAAAGGCCGTGCCTGCGCTGCGCACCTCGACCGCGCCCGAGGGTCGATACGGCACCATCCGCCCCTTGCCATATTCCTCGGCCGCATAGGCCAGCCGGCGGATCGGGCGCAACTGGTTGCGCAGGAAGATCGTGGCGATCCCCGACATCAGGAGCGACGTGAAGACCATCAGCACCAGCAGCTGGTGCGGGTTCGAGGCACTGACGCGCCGCCTGTCGAAGCTGAGCAGATAGGGCCCCCACGGCCCCTCCAGAACCACGTCGACGCGCTTGTCGTTGCTGGCCAAGTCAACAGACAGCACCTGCGGCAGGGCATCGCGCAGCACCTCGGTCACGATGCGCCCCGAGAAGTCGTAGAACAGCCGACGGTCGCCACCCTCGGGTTTGGCCGGCAGCTGCAGTTCCAGTTCCAGCGGCGCCGCCACGACCTTACCGGCCAGACGCGCCTCGTCAGGACTCTCGGACAACGCCACCTGCCGCGCCACGAACTCGAGCTCATGCGCCATGCTGGAAGTCATCTGCCGGGTGACGCCGTCGAAATGCCGCTGCAGGAACATGACGCTGACCACCAGCGTCACCACGACGACCGGCAGGAACAGGATCAGCGCGGCGCGGGCATAGAGCCCCCGCGGCACCAACGTCCGCGCAATCGGCCCCTCGATGTGGTTCGGCATGGAAAGCATTCTCCTTGCAGGCTAGGCTAATCCCATGACCGCTTCTGTGAAAGAGCCGCTGCGCATCCTGGCTGACAACCCTTCGCCCCTGACGGGGCCTGGCACGACCACGTTCCTGATCGGCGAAGACGACGTCGCCGTCATCGATCCCGGTCCGGACGACCCAGCCCATCTGGACGCCGTGTCCCGCGCCGGGCGGGACCGGATCAGTCACATCTTTGTCACGCATGCTCATCGCGACCACAGCGGCGGCGCGGCGCGGCTGTCGCGCCTGACCGGCGCGCCGGTCCTGGCTTTCGGAGGCGCGACGGCTGGCCGCTCTCCGGTAATGACACGTTTGGCCGCGCAAGGACTTGTGGGCGGCGGCGAGGGTGTGGACCTCGACTTCGCCCCAGACCGCCTGTTGGCGGACGATCAGGTCGTCGCCACCGCCGACTGGTCGCTGCGTGCGATGCATACGCCCGGTCATGCAGGCGGCCATCTGTGTTTTCAGTGGCACGACACCATCTTCTGCGGCGATCTGGTGATGGGCTGGTCGTCAACGCTGATTTCGCCACCCGACGGCGACCTCAGCGACTACCTCCGCTCCCTCGCCAGGCTTGAAGCCGCGGCCCCCGCCCGACTTCTTCCCACGCACGGAAGCCCTATCGCCTCCCCCCTCCCCCGCCTTGCCGAACTGGCCCGCCACCGCAGGCTGCGGACCGCACAGGTCCTGACCGCCCTGAAGGACCAGCCCGATTCCGCAGCGGGCGTGGCACGCCGCATCTACAAGGTCCGCGATGCGCTTCTGCCGGCGGCCGAACGCAACGTCCTCGCCCACCTCATCGCCCTCTGGCATCTCGGAGCCATTGTTTCCGAAGAAGAAATCAACGCCGCCACGATTTTTTCACCCGGCTGACAAAAAGTCGCTCCTACCCACTGGACGCCCCCATACGACGTTGCTATATCCCCCTCGTGTTCCGGCGTAGCTCAGCGGTAGAGCAGTTGACTGTTAATCAATTGGTCGTAGGTTCGATCCCTACCGCCGGAGCCAAAATTAAAGCAAGCTACCGAAATCACTGATTTTCCGAGATTCCGAGTCGGGGCTCGACGACGAGGTGCACATTCACGTGCACCCGGCGGTGCACATCGTGTGCACAGGAGGGCATTCCCATGCCCCGGAATCGGAGCCTGCCGCCCCATCTCGAAATCCGCCGGACCGGCTACTACTGGCGCAGACGCCTGCTTCGGTCCCTACGGGACCGGGGTGGCAGTGATGGCCAGCCTGGGGACGAGAAAAACTGGACCCCATCGAGAAAAACGTTCCTGTGCCTTTCGCTTCGCACCCACGTCCTCCGCGACGCGAAGATCCTGGCCCGCCGCCTCACCGAGATGAGCGATCTGGTCTTCGCCGCAGACGCGGAGATGATGATGGCGATTGCGCCCGAAACACAGGTCCGGATGCTGGAAAGCCTCGCTCGCTTCGAGATCGAGGCTTTCGAGCGTGCGCGCGCGACCGCTGGATGGCGCAGCTCCGATGCAGCCGCCATGGATCTCCGGCGGGAGGAGGCACTCCAGGCGACCTTGCGCCAAGCGCTCTATCTCGGCGATCGGGAGGTCGCGCGACAGCCGCTCCGTCATGTCGCGGCACAACTCGGGGTCGAACTCGACGAGGCCGACGAGGACTGGACGGCGCTGGCCTATGAGGCGACGAAGGTCCTGCTCGATGTAAGCCAGGAGCGTGCGCGCCGCCGGCAGGGCCTCTACGATCAGCCGACAATCTTCTTCCGCCGCGCCATCGCCACATCCGGACCAAATCCCGCGAACCCGGCGGCTACGTCAGTCGGGCTGGATGTCGTGCCGGCCTCCTTCGCTTCCGCGGGCCACACACCAACGCCCGTGCCCGCCGCTGCCTCCTTTGCACCGACGAAAACCGTCGCGGAAAGCCCGCCCGCCGCCCCCGCCGCCCCCGCCGACCCCACTGCATCGGAAGCGAAGGCGTCCGTTCAGCCCGCCGTGGCTTCCGGCCAAGTCTCTGCGGCCCCCGACGCCTCGACGTCCCTCACGCGGATCATCGTGCCAGCCGGCCTTGACAGTCCTGAAGGCTATGACGTGGTATACTGGCAGAAGGTGCGTATCGCGGCCCGCCCGCCCCGTATCCTGGTCGACCTGAAATTGCTCTCCGAACAGTCCCGTGCGGCTCTCGAGAAACAGCGTGGCATCACGCTCGTCGAAGCAATCGAGCTCTACTTCGAACTTCTGAGCTGGGGCTACGTGGGGCCTTTCAACATGCACCAGAAACGCAAGAAGATCTCGGAAGAACAGAAAAAATGGCCTGTCGAGAGGCGCCTTTGCCAAGATCACCAAGGCAAATATCGGCTCGCGCGCAGTTTTTGGCCGGCTGCTCTTGGCGACGAACCGGTGGATGAGATTCATGTGGACGATGTGAATGATGCCCTCGAGCGCTTTTGGGCGGTCCCGGCGAACCACAGCAAGTCCGAAAAGGATCGCGGCAAATACAATCTGATCGAACTGATCGAGATGGCAGACGCCAGGCAGGCCCAGATCGACAAAGACATCAAGGCTGCGGAAGCCCGCGGTGCAGGGTCCGAAGAGATCGATAAGATGCGCCTTGAGGGGAAAGTGGCACGGATCTCGGTGACGACCTACATCAAGCACGGGCGTGTGATGCGCGCCGTCGGCGAGATGCTGATGGACATGCAGCTCATCGACCAGAACCCGTTCAGCATCTGCTCCTGGAGCAATGATGAGGAGAAAAAGCTCAAGAGCACCGAAGGTGAACGTAAGCGGGAAGCCTGGGACGACCGGATCGACGACCTGTTCGGCTCTCGGATCTACCAGGAGCCCCTCGACGACGTGGGCGATCCGCTGTTCTGGGCGCCGCTGATTGCGCGGCATCAGGGCATGCGCATGGAGGAGATCCTCCAGCTGGGCCCCGACGACTTCGCATCGGACAAAGGAATCCCGTATCTCCGCATCCGCCACAACATCATCAATGGCGTGAAGACCCTCAGCAGTGCCCGTAAACTTCCAATCCACCCACAGCTGATCGAGCTCGGCCTGCTGAAACTGGTCGAGATGCGCAAGACGCAGGGTCACATCCGGATGTTCCCGTCCCTGAACCGTAGCAAGCAGAAAGGCACTTTTTCCGCGAATTTCAGCAAGTGTTTCGGCTACTACCGGCGGACCAACGCATGCTACTGGCCAGGTCTGGACTTCCACGCCCTCCGCACCACGTTCCACCACGATCTCCTGGGGGACGACAAATCGGATGCCATTCGCTGCCGCCTCATGGGACACACCTATACCGACGAGGGCGACCGTTCCTATGGTCAGAGTCTGGGAATCGAGACACTCGCCGAGCGGATGAAGTCCGTCGTGGTCGACATTTCGATGATCAGGAAGCCTTTCGACACGCATTCTGCCGTCGTAAACGCGCGGGCGAAGGAACATGGGCTGCGAGTCGTAGCTTAGCGCCACCGCCACCGGCGAAAGGTTCTTAACCATCGGGAGCGACCGGATTGGTCGCGCGGACTGCTCAGGTTGGCACAGTGCCCAAAAAATCGCCCCGGGTCTGCAACGCGGGACCTTCCTGCCGCTCGTCACGCGCGTGACGTCTGACGTTGCCCCCAACTTTTATCCAGCGTGAGCGAGACTCCGGGTTTGGTTTTTGCCTGTTTGGGCGGGTTGGGCAACGGGGGCTGGCGCGGAGCTTTGTGGGTTGCGCAGCGTCAGGCC
>NZ_JAOTBE010000054.1 GCF_026162645.1 Paracoccus rhizosphaerae | reverse complement strand
AAGGGGAAAGCTTGGCCATCTGCGCGTCGGTCAGCCAGAAAAGGTCGCTCATGTCACCGCTCCGTTTTCCGAGCCGTGAATCACGCAGCACATCGAAAATCAATGCATCCTGACCCTAGGATACGGCAGGTATCCATCGGAAATAGCGTTCTCATGAAATCGTTTAGGTAAAAGTCTTTCAGCGTCGCCACTGGGTTGCTCCCCATATCCATCCCTCGGTCAGGCCTGCAGCGACCTGACGCCGACTTCCCCCTCCTCGCGCGACTTGATCGCCGCCACCGCCGCGATGCTGCCCGCGGCCGTGGTGAAATAGGGGATCTTGTCGTAGAGGGCGACGGCGCGGATTTCGCGGCTGTCGGCGATGGCCTGGGTGCCCTCGGTCGTGTTGAGGACCATCGCGATCTCGTTGTTTTTCAGGCGGTCGACGATGTTCGGGCGGCCCTCGTAGACCTTGTTCACGCGGGTCGAGGCAACCCCTTCGTCGTCAAGGAAATCGGCGGTGCCGGAGGTGGCGACGAGCGAGAAGCCCATGCCCACCAGATCGCGGGCGGCCTGCGCCAGGGCGGGGGTCTTGTCGGCGTCCTTGACGGACAGGAAGACGCGGCCGCTTTCCGGCAGGTGGGTACCGGCGCCCATCTGCGCCTTGAGGAAGGCGCGGGCGAAGTTGCGGTCCCAGCCCATCACCTCGCCGGTGGAGCGCATTTCCGGGCCGAGCAGCGTGTCGACGCCGGGGAAGCGGGCGAAGGGCAGCACGGCCTCCTTGACCGAGAACCAGGGCGTGATCGGGTCGGCCAGCGTCAGCGGGTCGGCGAAGGGCAGGTCGGTCTCGGGGCCCACGCCCTCGGGATAGGGCGCGCGGAGGGGGAAGTTCGACATCGGCTCCCCGGCCATGAGCCGAGCGGCGATCGAGGCGATGGCGCTGTCGGTAGCCTTGGCGACGAAGGGCACGGTGCGCGAGGCGCGGGGGTTCACCTCCAGCACGTAGATCGCGCCGTCCTTGAGGGCAAACTGCACGTTCATCAGGCCCTTGACCTTGAGCGCACGGGCCATCGCCTCGGTCTGGGTCTTGAGTTCCGCGATAGTGGCGGCGTCCAGCGTGTGCGGGGGCAGAGAGCAGGCGCTGTCGCCGGAATGGACGCCAGCTTCCTCGATATGTTCCATGATCCCGGCGACGTGGACAGTCTCGCCGTCAGAAAGGGCATCGACATCGACCTCGATCGCGCCCGAGAGGTAGCTGTCGAGGAGGACCGGGTTCTTTCCCGAGACGGTGACGGCCTCGGTGATGTAGCGGCGCAGGTGGTCCATGTCGCGCACGATCTCCATCGCGCGGCCGCCGAGGACGTAGGAGGGGCGGATCACGAGGGGGAAGCCGATGCGCTCGGCGATGGCGATGGCCTGGTCGTCGCTGCTGGCGATGCCGTTGATCGGCTGCTTGAGGTTCAGGTCGTTGAGCAGCTTCTGGAAGCGCTCGCGGTCCTCGGCCAGATCGATGGCGTCGGGGGTAGTGCCGAGGATGGGGATGCCCTCGGCTTCCAGCGCGTTGGCGAGTTTCAGCGGAGTCTGGCCGCCGAACTGGACGATGACGCCGTGAAGGGTGCCGTTCTGCTGTTCCTTGTGCAGGATCTCGAGCACATGCTCGAAGGTCAGCGGTTCGAAATAGAGCCGGTCCGAGGTATCGTAGTCGGTGCTGACCGTTTCCGGGTTGCAATTGATCATGATCGTCTCGTAGCCAGCATCGGTCAGCGCGAAGCAGGCATGGCAGCAGCAATAGTCGAACTCGATCCCCTGGCCGATCCGGTTCGGCCCGCCGCCCAGGATGACGACCTTCCTGGCGTCGGTGGGACGGGATTCGCATTCCACATCGCCCATCGCGGGGGATTCGTAGGTGGAATACATGTAGGGGGTCTGCGCCTCGAACTCGGCCGCGCAGGTGTCGATGCGCTTGAAGACCGGACGAATGTCCAGGTTGCGACGGGCGCGGCGGATGTCAGCCTCGTCGCGGCCGGTCAGGTGCGCCAGCCGGGCGTCGGTAAAGCCCATCATCTTGACGCGCCGCAGATCCTCCGCCTCGGTCGGCAGGCCATTTTCGCGGATGACGTGTTCGGCATCCACGATCTCGCGGATGCGGGCCAGGAACCAGGGATCAAAGCTGGTGACGCGCTGGATCTCGTCGTTGGACAGGCCGAAGCGCATCGCCTCGGCGATGACGCGGATGCGGTCGGGCGTGGCGCGGGACAGGGCGGCGATGACAGCGGGCTTGCCCTGATCCGACGCGCCCTCGATCGCGATCTCGTCCAGGCCGGTCAGGCCGTTCTCCATTGAGGCCAGCGCCTTCTGCAGCGATTCGTGGAAGCTGCGGCCGATGGCCATCACCTCGCCTACCGACTTCATCGCGGTGGTCAGTTCGGGCTTCGATCCGGGAAACTTCTCGAACGCGAAGCGCGGGATCTTGGTGACGACATAGTCGATGCTGGGTTCGAACGAAGCCGGCGTGACCTTGGTGATGTCGTTGTCCAACTCGTCCAGCGTATAGCCAACGGCCAGTTTCGCGGCGATCTTGGCGATCGGGAAGCCGGTGGCCTTGGACGCCAGCGCCGAGGAACGCGACACCCGCGGATTCATCTCGATCACGACCATGCGCCCATCGGCCGGGTTCACGGCCCATTGCACGTTCGAACCGCCGGTCTCGACCCCGATCTCACGCAGGACGGCGATGCTGGCCGTGCGCATGATCTGGTATTCCCGGTCGGTCAACGTCAGGGCGGGCGCGACGGTGATGCTGTCGCCGGTGTGGACACCCATCGGATCGACGTTCTCGATCGCGCAGACGATGATGGCGTTGTCGTTGCGATCCCGCACGACCTCCATCTCGTATTCCTTCCAGCCCAGCAGGCTCTCGTCGATCAGGACCTGCGCGACCGGGCTGGCGTCCAGCCCCGAGCGGACGATGCGTTCGTAATCGTCGCGGTTATAAGCGACGCCGCCGCCGGTGCCGCCGAGCGTGAAGGCCGGGCGGATGATCGCCGGTAGGCCGATCTCTTCCAGTGCCTCCATAGCCTGGGCAACGCCGGTCTTGATGTCGAACTTGCCGTTCGCGCCCTTCGGGGCGGCGATGATGGTGGCCTTCGGGTTCTCAAGCCCGATCCGCTCCATCGCCTCGCGGAACAGCTTGCGGTCCTCCGCCATCTCGATGGCGCTGCGCTGCGCACCGATCAGTTCCACCCCATAGCGGTTCAGGGCGCCGCTGTCGGCCAGCGCCAGCGCGGTGTTCAGGCCGGTCTGTCCCCCCATGGTCGGAAGCAGTGCGTCGGGACGTTCCTTCGCGATGATCTTTTCGACCACCTCGGGGGTGATCGGCTCGATATAGGTCGCATCCGCCATTTCCGGATCGGTCATGATCGTGGCGGGGTTTGAGTTGACCAGGATGACCCGATAACCTTCCTCGCGCAGCGCCTTGCAGGCCTGCGCGCCGGAATAGTCGAACTCGCAGGCCTGCCCGATGACGATGGGCCCTGCCCCGATGATCAGGATCGATTTGATATCGGTTCTTTTGGGCATCGTGGCCTCCGGGGCTGGCGGGGTTGGGCGCAAATCGTCCGGGGTTATAGCCAAGCAAGTCTTGGACGCAAGGTGCGCCGGCATTCGGCAGAGGCGAAAACATGGGAGAGTTGGCCAGCCGGCTCGCGCCGCCCCAAGGTCATTCCACAGGGCGCGGTCGAAGCCGGGCCGCCGCCGACCCCGGCTACGCCATGCCCCCTGTCAGCAGGGTCAGGGCGTTCGAATACCGGTTCTGCACCGGCGCCAGGGCGATCTGCGAACGTGCGACATAGGTGTTGATCAGCTTGTCGAGAACGGCCGGGGTGTTAATCTCCTTGAAGCTTGTGGTGCCTAACGTCTTTTCCGAGGCCTTCATGAACTCCTCCAGCTGCCGGTCGACGGGAAGCCGACCATAAGAGGTTGGAAAGCCGAACGCGCCTTCGAAGACCTTGCGCATCGGCGGGTTCGCCATGACCTCGTACCAGAGCGTCTTCTGGGACGAGGACCGCGTCGAAAGTTCGCTCAGCTCACGACGGGCATTCAGGGCCAGGCGCATCGTTTCGTCGCCCTCGCCCACGCGGCGTTCAAATTCGCGCTGCACAAAAGCCTGTGAAACGGTGGAAGCAAGGTTTGCCTTCGGCTTGCCCGAACCATAGCCGAAGGCTTCCGCCAGCTTGCGGTATCGCTTGTCGGCCAGACGGTTCACCAGCGACTTGTCGTCTGACAGGTCGGATTCAAGAACCTTGCGGATGAATGCCTTGTTCGGAAGGTCCGCCTCGAGGCCGAAAGCCGACAGGGCGGTGCTGAGCAGCCGGTAGTCCCGCACCAGCTCGTCAGCCTCGTTGGCCCGGGCAATGTTCTCGCGGAAGTAGGTCGTGGATCGCTGGACGACCGGATCCTTCGCGACCGCCTCGATCTGCCGTGCCTCGCTGCGCTGGATGATCTTCCAGCCGGCGATGCCGCCCACGCCTATGACGATCGGCATGCTCATGCCGTCACTGCCTTGCCGCAGCGAATAGGCGCGCCTCTCGGGGCAGAAGGTCACGCAGCTTGCGCATCGCCTGATAGGGGTTCGAATCGATCGCAGCCTGCGTCGCGTCAGCAATCAGGATGCGGCTGTCGCGGTCGTCGAAGACCTGACTCAGTTGCTCGATCGCCAGCAGAAGCTGGCGCCGGCCCTCGGCGGGCTCGGCATCGCCTGACAGGATCAGCTGGGCGATGTAGCAGGCGCGGGACACCGGAGTGCGGGCGCTTTCGGGATGGATCGCGTCCCGCAGGCGCAGCACGTTCACGTTCGGCGTCTTGATCGCGATCTTGGCGCGCCGGTCGCCGTTCTCGATCACGGCCCCATTGATCAGCACGCGCTCGTTCGGGGCAAGCTTCAGGACAAGTCCGCTCATGCGCCCGAATCCCCGCGAAGGCCGCGCATGACGGTCATGTTGATGTCGATCAGCGGATCGGTCTGCGCATCGCCCGCCATGACGGCGCGACCGTGCCGGATCGCGAAGGCGGCCAGTGAGATCAGTCCTGCCTTTGTCTCATCGGGCAGCGCGTTCCCCGGTGCGGCAAGGTCGGACGCAAGCAGGGTCCAAAGCTCGGAATTCTTATGGACCGCCAGGATCGTATCCCGGTTGTCGGCCTTGCGCGGCGCCTGGCGCAGCATACGCGTGACGCGCGAAAAGATGTCATACTCGGCATCGCGCGGAGAGCGCATCGAGCTGGACCTGTAGCCTTGTTCGTAAAGTGGCGTTACCGCATTCAAGATCGTCATTCCCGTTCTGGAGTGGATATGGGTGTAGCGGACGCCAGGGGGCGTTCGCCCGTCTCATCGGCGGCGCGGCGCGATCCTTGCTCCTGCCGCCTGCCATCTGTTGTTGCCGGCCCGCAGCGTCTCGGCGAGCGTGGCGGTTTAACCGCGTCTCGCCCAACCCCGCGCCCGGAGCCGGGCCGGCAACTTGCTCCGGCGGCAATGGCCGTCGGTGCCTTCTCCCATCACCTGGTGCAGCAGCTACGGCCGGCAGTCTGAGCAAGGCCGGTCAATGCCCCAGGCCCGCGGCCCTAGGCGCCGTCATTCCGGCGGGTTTCACCCGGTCAGGCGTTAAGAAGTTTTGAGGTCTGCGGCGTGACCCGGACACCTTTGTCCGTCGCCCCCGGCATATGTTCTCCTCGTTCGGTGCTTTGCACCGGGTTGCGGACCTGGCCTTCTGACCCTTTGCGAGCCTGCGCCCGCCGCCGTTCCCGGCATGTGACCGTTCTAACCAGCGGTGATTTACAACTAGTGAACCGACACCATTGCCTCAAACGAACCTTCCAACGGATTTTACTTAAAACCTCTGCGGGGCGTTGGCGCGCGTCGCCGTGACCAGACGACGCCCGAACGAATCATAGGTCTGCAGGCTGCGCGCGGCCTCGACAATCGCGCGGACCTGCTCGGCCGCCTGGCGCGCACCGTCCAGCGACGCCTGCGCGAGGGCGCGAAGCTCCGCCACGGCAGGTTCCAGCTGCTCCTTCGTTACGGGATCCAGACCCTTGCGCGCGGCCATCCGCATCCAGTCATCGATCTGGATCAGTGCGCCCGCCGCATTGCCGCCCAGCAGGGCGGCCTTGATCTGCTCCGCCTGGCGAATCAGGGCCCGGCTCATGCCGCGGCCCCGGCAAGCATGCGCCCGAACCCGAGGTCCAGCCGGCGCGACAACTGCGCCGCATGCTGCTGCGTCAGGAAGCTGGCGAACTGGTCTTCGCCGGCCCCGCCCGAAAACTCCCCCTCCATGGCGCCGGGGCCACAGTATTTCAGCATCTCCTCCAGGAAAGCGCGTTCAAGCTGATCCGCCATCGCCTCGGTCTTGGGGGGCGTGGCGGAAAGCGGCGCGATGGCATCCAGTCGCATGTTCAATCTCCGATCATGTCATTCCCGAAGAATTATCGGCCGGCGGTAAATAATCGGTAAGGAGTTCCGGCTATTGGATGAAAAAACCCTCAGAGGTGTCGAATGTCCGACGTTCAGGTCAGCCTGTCTCCGCTTCCCGTCGCCGATGCGCGAACGGCGCAGGCGCTGCCCGTGCCAGAAGGCGATTCCGGCTTTCAGCTTCTGGACCTCCTGGTTGAGGGCATGCTGCCGCGGAATAAATCGCTGCCGGACGCCCTGCCGCAGCTTGGCACCGCAAAGCCGACAGAGCCGCCGATCACCGCCCCTGCCCTGCCCGAGGACGATCCCGATCCCCTGGCTGCCTGGCTGGAAGGCAGCTTGGGGCTGAGCGCCCATTTCAGCCCCACCGCTGCAGCCCCAGATCCTGCGTTGCCGGAGTTGCCGGTCGAGCTCCCCGTCTCGACAGCGACCACAGAGGACCTGGCCTCGCTGCCGACCGCCAACGACGAGCTGCTGCCGGCTGCAGAGGGTGCTCTGCCGGATGCCGGTGTGCCTGGTGATGACGTCCCGCCAGACCGCATAACGCCGGGCAACCTTGCGCAGGCAGGGCGGACTGCTGGCGACACTGCCGCTGCGATCGGTGAGACTGCCGGGGACCCGCAGGCGACGGTCACTATCGCGGCAATGCCGGCGCGGCAGGGCATCGTATCAGACAACCGGCTGGTGGCCGAATCGCATCTGTCACGGCAGGCCATTCGGCCCGCTGAAGCGAAAGCTGCCGACGAGGATGCGTCGGCCCCAGCCGCGAATCTGCGCGAATCGTCAGGCAGGGACACTGACACCGCGCCCCGGGCTGCGCCAGTCACGAAGGATGGCGACCTGCGCCAGATTGCGTCCCCCTCGGTTCAGATGCGGGACCCAGTGCTGGCGTTCGAGGCCGGGCCGCTTGATCAGGCGCCGCTCGATCCTGGCGCGTCAGTGGCAACGCAGCGGAGCAGCGCCGCCGGGGCCGCCCTATCTCCATCGGCCGCACTGCACGACCCGCGGCCGGTGATGCAACAGGTGGCCGAGGCCATCGTCAGCACCAATGGTGATCGGACCGAAATTGCTCTGTCCCCCGAAGAATTGGGGCGCGTCCGCCTGATCATGTCCGGCCCCGACCGCGCGCATATCACCGTTTGGGCGGAAAGGCCCGAGACACTGGATCTGGTACGCCGCAACGCCGATCTGCTGACCCAGCACCTGGCCGAGGCGGGGGTCGATAGCGGCAGCCTCAACTTCCGACAGGACACCGGCCGCAACTGGCAAGAGGCCGCGGACAGGCGTGGCCGTGACGACGACGAGCCCTTCGCCACGCCGGCCGCGGTGGTTCGGATGAGCCCCACGACGCTGAGCGATCGGCGCCTCGACATCAGACTTTAGGAGACCCGCATGGTCGACGCGATCACCACCCCGGCTGCCACAGCCACCACATCGCCAGCTGCCCCGGGCGGCGGGTTTTCCAACGGGGGCGCAGGGGCGGACTTCCAGACGTTCCTGACCATGCTGACGGCGCAGCTGAAAAACCAGGACCCGCTGAGCCCGATGGAAAGCACCGATTTCGCGATTCAGCTGGCAACCTTCGCCGGGGTCGAGCAGCAGGCATTGGGCAACAAGTACCTTGAACAGATGGCCGGCCAGTCCGGCAGCGGCGGCATCGCCAACTGGATTGGCAAAGACGCTCGCACCACCGCACCCGTCTGGTTCGGAGACACGGCGCTGACCCTGGATGTTGCACCCCATAACCTCGCCGAAAGCGTGCAACTGGTGACCTATGACGCCAAGGGGCAAGAGGTCGCGCGCGAGGAGATAGGTCCCGGTCAAGGACAGATCGACTGGCTGGGTCGGACGGAAGAGGGCACAAAGCTTCCCGACGGCCTCTACAGCTTTACGGTCGAAAGCTGGCGCGGCGGCGAGATGATCCAGAAGACGCAGGCGGGCGCCTATGCTCGGATCGTCGAGGCACAGTTCGGCGCAGACGGCGGCAGGTTGGTCTTCCAGGGTGGCGGGTCGGCCTTGGCCTCCGAAGTTACCGCCCTGCGCGAGCCCACCTGAGTGCCTTGAACCGGGGTAGGGAGCCGCACTCGAAGGCTGAGATCCGGATTTTGGCCGCGGGTCAGCGAAAGCAGTAGCTGCAAGTTTGCAGGATGGGGCGACCCCGTTGTCGAACAATTGAAGGCAGCTCAACTTGGGATTCTTCGTGTAGGTGTGCTGAAAAATCGGCAGCTCGGGCTCTTAACGACCGCCTGCGTTGCCGCCTCCTTTGTCATCTCTGGGGTGCCCATCTCGACAGCGCCTCATGATGCACCGTCGCAGTTCACCGCAGAAAGCGTATCATCAGGATCTATGCGGCTGGATCCTCTCCGTGCGAAAGAGAGGCTTGCGACAGCGGGGCATCAACGCCGCTTAGAGCTTGACAGGCAGGCGGATGGTCTTTGTCGAGATGAGGAACTGCGGACGGAAACCCCCAAACAGCCATCGACCGCAGAATCTCTGGGCAGGCGGCGATAGTTGGTAGGAAAGTAGGGGGGAAAGCGCGCCGACTGCCTGGTCAGCCAGAACAAGTTGCTCATCGATCAGGTTTCCTTGCGAAGGCTGAAACACGCGAAGGATGCGAAATGGATGGGCCTGGAGCCTCAGCATCATCGCACTGACTTGCCCCTTTGTCGCAGGTCGGTGACCTCACTTGCAGCACGAGCGAGGGGCGCTCCAGTCTAGGCATTCACCGCCAAAAAGGGCTGGACCACCAGGCCGTGGAACAGTGAGTATCCTGATCCTGCCGCGACATCAGCGCTGTCACCGCCAGCTCTTTCTGCGACGTCAACTGACGGTGAATCATATGCGGCGCCAGTCCGATCTGAACGGCAGCCGCCGTCAGCCAAACACTATTTGCGAGGGAAGATACCGCCAAGTGGTCGCGGCTCTCGACCAAACGCGATTTTCATCTGGCTTTGAAAAAACGAGCCTACCGCAGGATGAGCAGCAGGCAACCTGCTGCTCCTTCAGAGGGAGAGCATCTTGTCGGACGACGGCTCCGGCAGTATAAGACGGCAGCTTGGGGCAGACGATATGCAGCCTGTCCCGATGGACAAGAGGAAGTTCATTGCGGCATCTCTACGCCGTGCGAAGGATCAGGATCTAAACCCGCCCTCCGGGACTGCGATCTTCCCCGCAATCGTGGGCAGAAGGTTCTGCATCACGCCGCTGGCTCAACGACGTCGCCACATGCCTTTTCCTCGGCCTGCGCTGCTGCCTCGCCAACCTTGGCAAACGGATTGGACGCGGGACGCACAAGCGGGTGTGCCCAGACGTTGGAGCAACTTTTGGTTGCCGGAAAGTCTGCCGCGGAGGGGTGCACGATTGCACGAGCGGCGACCTGCCGCAACTGCTGGCCGGCAGCGGGACATACGCGCTGGCGGGGTGAACTGCCGTCCTTCACCACCGGAGCGTTCCAGCATCCCCCGCTACAAGCGGTGTGGCGTTGTCGACTAAGATGCGCTGGCGACCCAAGCGTTCCATAGCCTTCAGCCTTTATAAAGCCCGCTCCAGCGCAGGTGTCTCACCAAACCGAAGATACCCCTGACCTCGGCCAGCGGCCGCTCGGGCACGGGGACAACGACAGTGAATGCGATCTTCGACTTGATCTTCCGATACGAGGCCATCTGCTCCGGAAGCACCGCGGGTGACGCGCTGCATCACAATGACCGTGCTGACATGGAGGCCAAACAGGCTGGCCAGCTGGCGACCGGCTAGGCGACGTCCAGCCGTTTCGGCCACGACGCCAGCGACCGCGCAAAACTGGAAGCCCGGCGTGATCTGCTTTCGCGGTCCAAGCAGCGTCGACCATCCCTGACTGACGCGGACGATTCCCGGGCCGTGGATTGGCCGCGCCAAGCCGATTGCCTTGACAGGTCAGAGGATCGATCTGCCGATGCAGCTGATCCTGGACCTGACCGATCGGACCCGGCCGCGCCTAAAGGCTTGACGCAGCTCGCACAAGAGGGCAGGCCGCCGCGCAGCAGCCCATGGAGGACATGATGAGCTTCGACCGCCGCCTGAAGATCGCCCCCTCGATCCTCTCGGCAGACTTCGCCAATTTCGGCGCCGAGATCCGCGCGATCGAGGCCGAGGGCGCCGACTGGGTGCATGTGGACGTGATGGACGGCCATTTCGTGCCGAACCTGACCTTTGGCCCGCCCGCGGTGAAGGCGTTCCGCCCGCATGTGACGACTTTCATGGACGTCCACCTGATGATCGCCCCGGTCGATGCCTATGTCGACGCCTATGCCGAGGCCGGGGCCGACATGATCACCGCCCACGTCGAGGCCGGGCCGCATCCCCACCGGACGCTGCAGGCGATCCGCGCCACCGGCAAGAAGGCCGGAATCGCGCTCAACCCCGGTACGCCGGTCGAGGCGGTCGGATATCTGCTGGACCTGTGCGACATGGTGCTGGTGATGACCGTGAATCCGGGCTTCGGCGGGCAGAAGTTCATCCATGGGCAGCTGGAAAAGATCGCCCGCCTGCGCGAGATGATCGGCGACCGTCCCATCCATATCCAGGTCGATGGCGGGGTCGATCCGACGACGGCTCCTCTGGTCGTTCAGGCCGGGGCCGACGTTCTGGTCGCCGGATCGGCGGTCTTCAAGGGCGGCTCGGTGGATGCGCCGCAGGTCTATGGCGCCAACATGAGGGCGATCCGCGACGCCATGCGCTGATCCTGGCGCGGCCGGCCCCTGCCGCTGGCCACCACTGCTGACCGGAACGCAATGGCAGGCTGTCGGAATGGCTGCGGCCGGGCTATGCAGATGGTGGGACCCGAGCCGCCCGCCACTTGGGAGAGTTATGACGCCAGCCCTTGCCGCATCCTCAAGGCCCAGCTTCAGCAGGCTCATGTTCCTGATAGTGGCGGCCGCTTTGGCCGCCTGCGCCCCGAGGCCTGGAAACTGGATCCTGCAGGAGGTTCGGGCCAGCGCCGGCGACGCGCAGACGACCACGGTCTTCGTGGCCACCACGCGCGCGCCGCAAGGCAGAGGCAGCACCCGGTTCGGAAGCGCCTGGTCGCTGGGGGTCAGCCATGCCGCCTTTACGGTGTCGGTTCCCGCCGGACACCGACCGGGGCGGATCGAGTGGCCCGATGGCCTGGTCGACCCGCGATCCAGCTTCGCGGTCATCGGCAGCACCAACCTGACGCCCGAGGAATACCACACGGTCCTGGCGCGCGATCCGCGCCGTGGCGCGGGGATCGGTTTGTTTGTCCACGGTTATAACCACAGCTTCCCCGAGGCGCTCTATCGCCTGGTGCAGCTGTCGGTCGATGCGGGAACGGGCGGTGTGCCGGTCCTGTTTTCATGGCCATCTGCCGGCACGCCATTCGGATATCTGGCGGACCGCGACGCGGTAGCGTTTTCGCGCGATGCGCTGACGCGAACGCTCATCGGGCTGGCGGCCAGCGCAAAGGGCGGGACCGTTACCGTCACCGCCCATTCGATGGGCGCGCTTCTGACGATGGAGAGCCTGCGGCAGCTGCGGCTGGAGGGTCGCGGCGATGTGCTTGACAGGTTGTCGGTGATCCTTGCGGCGCCGGATATCGACCCGGACCTGTTCCGCGCCCAGGTTGCGGTGATCGGGCAGATGCGGCAGCCGATGACGATCCTCGTGTCGCCGGACGACCGCGCCCTGCGCCTGGCCGGGCGGCTGTCCGCGCATCGCTGGCGGGTCGGGGCGCTGGATGTCCGTGACCCTCGCGTCCGGGAGGCGGTGGCCGAGGCCGGGATCATGGTGATCGACATTTCGGACCTTCCCGCGCAGGGCCTGGCGCGGCACGACCGTTATATCGAGCTGGCCGCGATCTATGATGACTTGATGTCGGACCGCCCGAGGGCGCCGTCGCCGCTGGCGCAGATCGGCCAGGCGGGCGCCTTCGTGCTGGACGGTCTGCAGGGTGCGCTGACGCCGCCGACCGCCCCGTGAGAGGTGCGCTATCCCGCGAACCGCGCCCGGGCAGCAGGCGAGGCAGGGGCCATCGAAGCCCCTGCCTCGCCGCAGGGCCATGGCCCCGCCGCCCCGACCGCCAGCGGCGTTGACAAACCGTGGCGGGCCGCGTTCTGTGCCGGGACAAAAGGACAGGAGGACGCGATGGATCTGGGCATCAGGGGCAAACGGGGGCTTGTCTGCGCAGCGTCGAAGGGGCTGGGCCGGGGCTGCGCCGAGGCGCTGGCCGAGGCCGGCGTGAACCTGGTGATCAACAGCCGCACCGAGAGCGAGATCACCCGCACAGCTCGCGAAATCGCCGAGCGTCACGGGGTCGAGGTGATCCCCGTCGCCGCCGACATCACCACCGGTGAGGGCCGCGCCAGGGTGCTGGAGGCGATCGGACATGCGGATATCCTGGTGACGAATGCCGGAGGACCGCCGCCGGGCGACTGGCAGGACTGGAGCCGCGACGACTTCATCCGGGCGATCGACGCGAACATGCTGTCAGCCGTCGCGTTGATGCAGGCGCTGGTGCCGGGGATGATGGACCGCGGCTGGGGCCGGGTCGTCAACATCACCTCGGGGTCGGTGCGGTCGCCGATTTCGGTGCTGGGGCTGTCGAACACGGCGCGCACCGGGCTGACGGGCTTCGTCGCCGGCATGTCGCGGCAGGTTGCGGGCAAGGGCGTCTGCGTGAACAACCTGCTGCCCGGCATCCACTCTACCGACCGGGCCGACAGCCTGGACCAGGGCGTCGCCTCGGCGAAGGGCATCACCATGACCGAGGCGCGCGAACAGCGCCAGGCGACGATTCCCACCGGCACCTATGGCACGCCCGAGGATTTCGGCGCGGCCTGCGCCTTCCTGTGCAGTCAGCAGGCCCGGTTCATCGTCGGGCAGAACCTGCTTCTGGACGGCGGTGCGCTGAACGTCACGATTTGAGGCGCGGTTGCGGGCGCCGCCGCCTCTTGCTAGGGGCAGCGGGTACCTGACCGAAAGGCTTGGCCTGATCGTGACGATTTCTCCGCGACTGGACGTGGACCGCCTGACCCGTGCCTTCGACGGCGCGCCCGTCGTGGACAACGTCAGCTTCCGGATCGAGGCGGGCCAGGTGGCCTGCCTTCTGGGTCCATCGGGCTGCGGCAAGTCCACGACGTTGCGCATCATCGCGGGCGTCGACGTGCAGGACAGCGGCCGCATCCTGGTCGACGGGCAGCTGATCTGCGACGCCCGGACCCACGTCCCGCCAGAGCAGCGGGCGATCGGGTTGATGTTCCAGGACTTCGCGCTGTTCCCGCACCTGCCGGTGCGGGAGAACGTGGCCTTTGGCCTGGCCGGCGGCTTCAGGGCGAACCGCGAGCGGGTGGCAGAACTTCTGGACCGCGTCCGCATGACGGCCCATATCGACAGCTATCCGCACGAGCTGTCGGGCGGCGAACAGCAGCGGGTCGCACTGGCGCGGGCGCTTGCGCCGCGTCCCCGCGTGCTGCTGATGGATGAGCCCTTCAGCGGCCTGGACGAGCGTCTGCGCGACGGGATCCGCGATGAGACGCTGGCGCTGCTGAAGGAGGAGGGCACCGCCGTCCTGCTGGTCACGCACGAACCGCACGAGGCGATGCGCATGGCCGACCAGATCCTGCTGATGCGCGATGGCCGGATCGTGCAGCAGGGGGCGCCCTACAACCTCTACAACGCCCCCGTGGACCGGCAGGCGGCCGCCTTCTTCAGCGACATCAACGTGCTGACCGGGCGTGTCCGGGGTGCGCTGACCGAAACCCCCTTCGGCGAGTTCCTGACCCCCGGCCTGCCCGACGGCGCGCCGGTCGAGATCGTGATCCGGCCGCAGCACCTGAAGATCGACTTCGACCGGGCGGGGCAAGGTCCCTCGCCGACGTCCGAAAATGGCACGGCCGCCCGCGCCAAGGTCAGCCGCGCCCGCTATCTGGGCCGCGAGTCGCTCGTCGAGTTCGTGACCGATCACGGCGGGATTGCACTGAACGCGACGGTGCCCGGCGTGTTCCTGCCGCCTGCGGGAACGGCCATGTGGCTGATGCTGCGCCGCGACCGTGTCTTCGTGTTCCCCGGCTGACACTGCCCAGTTCACGGGCAGCTGCGACAAAAGTCTTGCCTTGCGGCCGCCCCAGGGGTAGCACCAAGTGAGGAATTCGGGAGACGCTGGCGCAGGCCGGGGCCGAAGGAGAAGCCGCCCCGGCAAGCTCTCAGGCAAAAGGACCGCTTTCCGCGAGGACTCTGGAGAGTGGCGCCACGCGCCCGCCGAAGGGATAACGATCTCAGGCGCCCCGACCGCAGGACGGCACGGGCAAGGACAGAGGGGGCATCGACGCGCGGGATCCTCCCGCCCAACCGATGCCGGGCTCCGGCTGACATTCAGGAGGCCCCATGGCCGAGACGATCCGCCGGACTGCTTTGCACGATCTGCATGTCGAATTGGGCGCCCGCATGGTGCCCTTTGCCGGGTGGCAGATGCCCGTCCAGTATCCGATGGGCGTCATGGCGGAACATCTTCACACGCGGTCACAGGCGGGCCTCTTCGACGTCAGCCACATGGGCCAGGTTCTGGTCCGGGCCCAGGACGGGCAGATGGCAAGCGCCGCCGCCGCGCTGGAATCGCGGATCCCGGCCGATGTCGCGGGCCTGCCCGAGGGGCGGCAGCGGTATGGCCTGTTCACAAACGAGGTCGGCGGGATCATTGATGACCTGATGTTCGCCAACCGGGGCGATCATTTCCTGCTGGTCGTCAACGCCGCCTGCGCCGAGCAGGACATTGCCCACCTGAGGAGCCTTTCCGGCGTGCAGGTGACGCCGGTGACGGATCGGGGCCTGCTGGCGCTGCAGGGTCCCCGCGCGGCCGAGGTGCTGGCGCGGCTGGTGCCGGCGGCAGCCGACATGCGCTTTATGGACAGCCAGGCGCACGGGTGGGACGGTGTCGATCTGTGGATCTCGCGCTCGGGCTATACCGGCGAGGACGGGTTCGAGATCTCGGTTCCCGAAGCGCGGCTGGAGGCATTCGCGCGGGCACTGCTGGCGGAGCCCGAGGTCGCGCCCATCGGCCTCGGCGCCCGCGACAGCCTGCGGCTGGAGGCGGGAATGCCGCTCTATGGCCACGACATGGATGGCACGGTGACCCCGGCTGCCGCCGCCTTGGGCTGGTCGATCCCGAAGCTGCGCCGCACCGGCGGTGCGCGCACCGGAGGATTTCCGGGCGCGGACGTGATCCTGCCGGAACTGGGAACTCCCGGCGCCACGCGGCGCGGCCTGCGCCCCGAGGGGCGGGCCCCGATCCGGGAAGGCGTGACCATCTTCGACTCCGCCGAGGGCGGCCAGCCCATCGGCACCGTCAGTTCGGGCGGGTTCGGCCCGACCGTGGGCGGCCCCGTCGCGATGGCCCGGCTGCCTGTCGCCATCCTGGATGGCACCACGGTCTTCGCCGAGCTTCGCGGCAAGCGGATCCCCGTCACCGTCTGCCCCCTGCCCTTCGTCACCCCCTCTTACAAACGCTGAGGAGCGAACATGCTGAAATATACCGAAGACCACGAATGGCTGCGCGCCGAGGGCGACGAGATCGTTGTGGGCATCACGAAGCACGCCAGCGAGCAGCTGGGCGACGTGGTATTTATCGAACTGCCTGACGAGGGCCGCGAGGTCGAGGCCGGCGAGGAGATCGTCGTGATCGAAAGCGTCAAGGCGGCGTCCGACATCACCGCTCCGGTCGCAGGGACGATCACCGCCGTCAACGCCGCGCTGGCCGATGCACCGGGCGACGTGAACGGCGACCCGATGGCGGCGTGGTTCTTCCGGCTGAAGCCCTCGGACGCCTCGGCGCTGGACGGCTTCATGGACGAGGATGCCTACAAGGCGCTGGTCGGGTAAGACGTTGCCGGGCGTCACGGCCCGGTGGATGAGCCGGAGGTTTCACCCCCGGGCCCTCAGGATATTTGACGACCAAAGCAGGCCGCAGCTTCGGCCATGCGGGATGGAGTGACGGATGAGCCGCTGGACACCGACCGACTATGACCCCGACGATTTTGCCAACCGGCGCCATATCGGCCCCTCGCCGGCGGAAATGGCCGAGATGCTGAAGGCCGTCGGCGCCGAGAGCCTGGACCGTCTGATCGACGAGACGGTGCCTGCGGCGATCCGCCAGACCGACCGCCTGGACTGGCCGGCGTTGTCCGAGGCGGCGCTGCTGGCGCGCATGCAGGAGGTCGCGGCGAAGAACCGGGTGATGACCAGCCTGATCGGGCAGGGTTACTATGGCACGGTGACGCCGCCGGCGATCCAGCGCAACATCCTGGAGAACCCGGCCTGGTACACGGCCTATACCCCCTATCAGCCCGAGATCGCGCAGGGCCGGCTTGAGGCGCTGCTGAATTTTCAGACCATGGTGGCGGACCTGACCGGGCTGCCGGTCGCCAACGCCTCGCTTCTGGACGAGGCGACGGCGGCGGCCGAAGCAATGGCTATGGTGCGGCGGCAGTCGAAGTCCAAGGCCGACGCCTTTTTCGTGGCTGAGGACCTGCACCCGCAGACGATCGCGGTGATCCGCACGCGGGCGGAACCGTTGGGCATCCGCATCGTCACCGGACCGGTCGAGGAGTTGGCGGCGAACCAGGTCTTCGGGGCGATCTTCCAGTATCCCGGCACGCATGGCCATGTGCGGGACCTGTCGCCGCAAATCGAGGCGCTGCACGCGGCGGGTGCGCTGGCGGTGGTGGCGACTGATCTTCTGGCGCTGTGCCTGCTGCGGGAACCGGGGGCGATGGGTGCCGACGTCGCAGTCGGCAGCGCACAGCGGTTCGGGGTCCCGATGGGCTATGGCGGTCCACACGCGGCCTTCATGTCCTGCCGTGACGAACTGAAGCGCGCCATGCCGGGCCGGATCGTCGGCGTCTCGGTCGATGCGCAGGGGAACCAGGCCTATCGCCTGTCGCTTCAGACACGAGAGCAGCATATCCGCCGCGAGAAAGCGACCAGCAATGTCTGCACCGCGCAGGCCCTTCTGGCGGTGATGGCATCATTCTATGCGGTGTTCCACGGCCCCGAAGGTCTACGCGCCATCGCGCAGCGAGTGCATCTGCATGCGGCCACGGTGGCAGCGGCACTGCGCGCGGCAGGCGCGGACGTGGCGCCGGGTGCGTTCTTCGATACGATCACGGTGCGCGTGGGCGTGGGCCAGCAGGGCATCATGGCCGCTGCCCGCCACCGCGGCATCAACC
Organism: Paracoccus rhizosphaerae; assembly: GCF_026162645.1. Lineage (GTDB taxonomy): Bacteria > Pseudomonadota > Alphaproteobacteria > Rhodobacterales > Rhodobacteraceae > Paracoccus > Paracoccus rhizosphaerae. Next base: position 4,361 of record NZ_JAOTBE010000054.1, on the reverse strand, counting down.
TGCGCCGCGTGGGACGCGACCGCGTCGGCATCAGCGTGGACGAGACGACAGATGCCGGCGTCATCGCCCGGCTGCTGGACGCGTTCGGCATCTCTGATCCCGCCGAGCGCGCCACCGGCCCCTCGATTCCCGAGGCACTGCTGCGCGACAGCGAATATCTGACCCATCCGGTCTTTCACATGAACCGCGCCGAGTCCGAGATGATGCGCTATATGCGCCGGCTGTCGGACCGCGACCTGGCGCTGGACCGGGCGATGATCCCGCTGGGGTCCTGTACCATGAAGCTGAACGCGGCGGCTGAAATGATGCCGATCACCTGGCCGGGCTTCAGCGCGCTGCACCCGTTCGCGCCTGTGGACCAGGCGGCCGGGTACCACGAGGCGATCGCCGACCTGACCGAGAAGCTGTGCCGCATCACCGGCTATGACGCGTTTTCCATGCAGCCGAACAGCGGCGCGCAGGGCGAATATGCCGGGCTCTTGACGATCCAGGCCTATCACAAGTCGCGGGGCGATGATCGCGACATCTGCCTGATCCCGGTCTCGGCCCACGGCACCAACCCCGCCAGCGCGCAGATGTGCGGCATGAAGGTCGTGGTGGTGAAGTCCGCCCCGAACGGCGACATCGACGTCGAGGACTTCGCCGCCAAGGCCGAACAGGCCGGGGCGAAGCTGGCGGCGGTGATGATCACCTATCCCAGCACGCATGGCGTCTTCGAGGACACCGTTCGGCAGGTCTGCGAGATCACGCACCGCCACGGCGGGCAGGTCTATATTGACGGTGCGAACATGAACGCGCTGGTCGGCCTAGTGAAGCCCGGAGAGATCGGCGGCGATGTCAGCCACCTGAACCTGCACAAGACCTTTGCCATTCCGCATGGCGGCGGCGGTCCGGGCGTGGGTCCGATCGGGGTAAAGTCGCACCTGGCGCCCTTCCTGCCGGGCGATCCGCAGATGGGCGAAGGCGCGGTTTCGGCGGCGCCCTACGGGTCGGCCTCGATCCTGCTGATCAGCTGGGCCTATTGCCTGATGATGGGCGGAGAGGGGCTGACGCAGGCCACCCGCGTGGCGATCCTGAACGCGAACTATATCGCGGCGCGGCTGTCGGGGGCCTATCCGATCCTGTTCATGGGGAACCGGGGGCGGGTGGCGCATGAATGCATCATCGACACGCGTCCCTTCGCGGAACATGGCGTCACCGTGGACGACATCGCCAAGCGGCTGATCGACAACGGCTTCCACGCGCCGACCATGAGCTGGCCGGTCAGCGGCACGCTGATGGTGGAGCCCACCGAGAGCGAGACCAAGGCCGAGATCGACCGCTTCGTCACCGCCCTTCTGGCCATCCGGGACGAGATCACCGACGTGGCTGAAGGCCGCATCGCCGTCGAGGACAGCCCCCTGCGCCATGCGCCCCATACGGTCGAGGATCTGGTCCGCGACTGGGACCGCCCCTACGGCCGCGAACAGGGCTGCTTTCCCGCCGGATCGTTCAGGGTGGACAAGTACTGGCCGCCGGTCGGACGGGTGGACAACGCCTATGGCGACCGCAACCTGATCTGCACCTGCCCGCCGCTGGCAAGCTATGCCGAGGCGGCCGAATAAGGCACGGCTGCGACAGGGTTCCCCGCAATCGTCTTTTCGGGGAACCCTATCTCCGCGCAGGGCATTTCACTTTCATGTCAGCTCCGGGCAGGCCGCCGCGTGGCGGCAGTCCGGACCCTTGGAATGCATGAGGTGCCGATGCCCGCCTACCTGTCCCCCCCCGAACGCGCCCGAGAGGAGCTGGTCGCCAACCTGATGGCAGTCCCGGCCGCTATCGGGCTGATCATCGCAGTCGTCGCGTTCTTCAGCCCGGCGTCTGGGATCGAGGGGACGCCGGGCGCCGCCCTGGCGATTCTGGGGATGCTGGCGCTGACGGTGGCGGCGCTGCTGGTGGGGCGGATTCATCCCGGACGCCTGCGCACGTTCATCACGGTGATGATCCTGATCGGCGGGCTGCTGACGCTGCTCTGCGCCTGGTTCCTGATGCAGGGCTGGCTGATGCTGACGATCGTCCTGACGCTGGCCCTGTGGCTGATCTTCATTTTCGTGGCGAGGTAGGCCCATGTTTCCCAAGCACACCCTGACTGCCGCGCTGCTGGCGCTGGTCCCGGCCACCGGGGCGCTGGCCCAGCAGGACGAATGGACGCATTTCCACGGCAACGCGATGGCGCAGAAGTATTCCGCCTCGGACCAGATCACCCCGGAAAATGTCCATGAACTTGAAAAGGTTTGGGAGATCCACACCGGCGACGTTTCGGACGGGTCCGGAGATATTCCGGGCACCGTCTGGTCGGCCACGCCCATCCTGGCGAACGATCTTCTCTACGTCGGAACGCCCTTCTATCGCGTCTTCGCCGTGCAGCCTGATACCGGAGAAGTCGTCTGGACCTATGATCCCGAAACGCTCCTTGAATCGATGACCCAGCCCGAGCTGAAGAACCGCGGCGTGACCTACTGGGAAGACCCCGAGGCGTCCGGGCCATGTTCGAAGCGCGTCTATATCGGCACCATGGACGCCCACCTGCATGCGCTCGACGCCGATACCGGCCAGCTCTGCCAGGATTTCGGGGACAACGGCATCCTGAACGTGAACCAATGGAACAAGCCCGACGCGAACTTCCCGCTGTCGCAGCTTCAGCCACCCACGGTCTTCCGCGATAAGCTGCTGCTGGGCTGGGCCGGCAAGGACTGGTACAGCGTCGAAAACCCCCTAGGGTCCGTCTTCGCCATCGACGCCCGCACGGGCGAGCTTGAATGGTCGTTCTATTCGATCCCCGAAGGATACGAAGGCACGACCGGCACCGCGAACGTCTGGACGGCCATGTCGGTGGACGAGGAAAACGGCCTCGTCTATCTGCCCGTGTCCAGCCCCAGCGCCGACTATTACGGCGGCACCCGGCTGGAGGAGATCCCGCTGGCGACCTCGGTTACCGCGCTGAACGGCGACACCGGAGAGGTCGAATGGTCCCGCCAGCTGGTCCACCACGACATCTGGGACTATGACACCGTTTCGGCGCCGACACTTGTCGACATTCCCGGCGAAGGCGGCAGCACGCCTGCGCTGGTCCAGCCGACCAAGATGGGCTTTGCCTTCGTGCTGAACCGCCTGACGGGCGAGCCGATCTTCCCCATCGAGGAGCGCGACGTCCCGGCATCCGACATCGAGGGCGAAGAGGCCTCGCCCACACAGCCCTATCCCACCCTGCCCGCGCCCGTCATGGGCGACGACTGGGACGGCATCTTCTCGTTGGCCAACATCGCATCCCTCGGCTATTGCTCGCGCAAGCTGGACGAGCTGCGCTATGACGGCCGCTATACCCCGCCATCGCTGGAAGGCACCCTGGCCTTTCCCGGCACGGCCGGCGGCATGCAGTGGGGCGGCGGCGCGGTCGACCCCGAGACGGGCATCTTCTACATCAACAGCTCGCGTATCGCGCAGATCTTCGAACTGATCGAGCGCGAGGAGTACGCCGAACTGACCACCGGCGGGTCCGAGGCCGAGGGCGGCCTGTTCCCGATGGACGGCGCGCCCTACGGCTTCCGGCTGACCACCTTCCTGAACGGCTTCGGCATGCCCTGCTGGAAGCCGCCTTACGGCCAGATGACGGCCATCGACCTCAAGACGGGCGAAACCCTCTGGGAAGTGCCGTTCGGCCAGGTGCAGAAATGGGGCTTCTACATGCCTGAAGGCTGGGGTTCGCCCACCATCGGCGGCCCGGTCGTCACCGCGTCGGGCCTGATCTTCATCGGCGCGTCGATGGACGCGCGGGTCCGCGCGCTCGACGCCTCGAACGGCGAGGTCCTGTGGAAGGCACAGGTCGAGGCGCCGGCGGTCTCGATCCCGGCGGTCTACGACTATAAGGGCCGGCAGTACGTCGTCTTCGCGGTCGGCGGAAACTCGATCATCAAGCCGCAGGTCGGCGACCAGCTGATCGCCTTCGCCCTCCCCGAGGACTGACACCTGCGGTCCCGCGCGCCGTGTGCGGGACCGACCCTTGACATTCCGCGCCAGCCGGTCCAAACCATCGCGCGATGGGGTCGTAGCTCAGTTGGTAGAGCGCGTCGTTCGCAATGACGAGGTCAGGGGTTCGATTCCCCTCGGCTCCACCAGTATCGTCTTTCCTTTGTGAGATAGTGGATTACGCGGTAACCTCTGCCTTAGCTGTTCTTCCCCGGATGATCACATTGACCCTCGTCGGACCTCGTTCTTCATAGCAAGATCGGTCCTGCGCGAGGTTCGGAACGGGAGGCAAGGATGCTGATCTCTCTTCACAAGCAGGCGACGACGCCGCCGAAGATCCCGGCTGCGATCCAGGC